>NZ_JBITXB010000004.1:0-664827 GCF_044544295.1 Streptomyces sp. NPDC053750
TTCCCTTTCCGGCGGTTCCGACTCTATCAGATCCTTTCGGGCCCTGATTCCCCGTCAGAGGGGGTTGCCTTCCCGGCTGTTGGGCCGTTCCGACGAGGTGAGACTCTAGCGGATTCCCGGCTCCCGAGCTAATCGGGGGCCGCGTCCTTTCGGACGTGGATTCCTCATTCCGTGAATACGCGCGCCAATGCCACGACGACGCCGAACAGTACGACTGCTCGTCGAGAAGTGGGTGGTACTTGCGGAATCGCTGTCCGGGGACCGACCGGAGTCGGCGCTCACGTCGGACAACTCGGAGAACACTACGAGGGTGGGACCGGCGTGTCAACTTCCGGGCGGTGGGACCGCTGGGGGCGTAGTCTGGAGCGCGTGACTACGCGTACGTGCACCCAGTTCTGGTGGGCCGCCTGACGGCGGCCGTACTCACGTATGCACTCAACGGCCGCCGCTTCGGCGGCCGTTCTCGTATCTCCCTCCAGGAGGGGCGGCCGGCCGGTGGCGGCGGTCCTGACCAGGAGGTGGAGAGATGACACGGGTCTTCAGTGGGGTCAAGCCGACCGGGCACCTGACGCTGGGGAACTATCTGGGCGCCATGCGGCAGTGGGCCGCGGTGGACCAGCACCGGTCGGACGCGCTGTTCTGCGTCGTCGACCTGCACGCGCTGACCGTGGACCACGATCCGGCGCGGGTGCGCAGACTGAGCCGGCAGGCGGCGTCGCTGTTGCTGGCGGCCGGGCTGGACCCGGAGCTGTGCACCGTGTTCGTGCAGAGTCATGTGGACGAACACGCCCGGCTGTCGTACGTACTGGAGTGCGTCGCCACCGACGGGGAGATGCGGCGCATGATCCAGTACAAGGAGAAGGCGGCGCGGGAGCGGGAGCGGGGCGGGAGTGTGCGGCTGTCGCTGCTGACGTATCCCGTGCTGATGGCCGCCGACATCCTGGCGTACGGGACGGACGAGGTGCCGGTCGGGAACGACCAGACGCAGCACGTGGAGCTGGCGCGGGATCTGGCGGTGCGGTTCAACCAGCGGTACGGGCACACGTTCGTGGTGCCGCGGGCGACCGGTCCGGCGGTGGCGGCTCGGGTGATGAATCTGCAGGAGCCGACGTCGAAGATGGGGAAGAGCGACGACGTCGGGCCGGGGATCGTCTATCTGCTGGACGAACCGGACGTGGTGCGGAAGAAGGTCATGCGGGCCGTGACCGACAGCGGGCGTGACGTGGTGTACGACCGGGAGGAGCGGGCGGGGCTCGCGAATCTGCTGGAGATTCTCGCTGCCTGCACGGGTGGGGAGCCGGCGGATCTGGCGGGTGGGTACGACTCGTACGGCGCCTTGAAGAAGGACACCGCCGAGGCCGTCGTCGAGGTGTTGCGGCCCGTGCAGGAGCGGCACAAGGAGTTGTGCGCGGATCCCGGGTATGTGGAGGGCGTGCTGCGGGCGGGGGCCGAGAAGGCTCGGGCGATGGCGCGGCCGACGGTGGATGCCGCCTACCGGGCGATCGGGCTGTTGCCGCCCGTGGACTCGGCCCGGTAGGCGCGCGGTCCGGGCTGCCCTCAGTCCTTGGTGCCGGAGGCCAGTTCGCGGCTGCGGTCGCGGGCTGCTTCCAGGGCGGCGATGAGGGCGGCGCGGACGCCGTGGTTCTCCAGTTCGCGGATGGCGTTGATGGTGGTGCCAGCGGGGGACGTGACGTTCTCCCGGAGCTTGACCGGGTGTTCGCCGCTGTCGCGGAGCATCTTGGCGGCGCCGATCGCGGACTGGACGATCAGGTCGTGGGCCTTGTCGCGGGGGAGGCCGAGGAGGATGCCGGCGTCGGTCATGGCTTCGACCAGGTAGAAGAAGTAGGCCGGGCCGGAGCCTGAGAGGGCGGTGCAGGCGTCCTGCTGGGACTCGGGGACGCGGAGCGTCTTGCCGACGGCGCCGAAGATCTCCTCGGTGTGGGCGAGATGGTCGGCGGTGGCGTGGGTGCCGGCGGAGATGACGGACATGGCCTCGTCGACGAGGGCGGGGGTGTTCGTCATGACGCGGACCACCGGGGTGCCGGGGGCAAGGCGTTCCTCGAAGAAGGAGGTCGGGACGCCCGCGGCGCCGCTGATGACCAGGCGGTCGGCGGGGACGTGCGGAGCGAGCTCGTCGAGGAGGGTGCCCATGTCCTGCGGCTTGACCGTGAGGATCAGGGTGTCGGCGGTCTTGGCGGCCTCGGCGTTGGTGACCGGGGTGACTCCGTAGCGGGTGCGGAGCTCGTCGGCCCGTTCCTGGCGGCGGGCGGTGACCAGGAGGTCGGCGGGCGACCAGCCGGCTCCGATCATGCCGCTGAGCAGGGCTTCGCCGATCTTGCCGGTGCCGAGGACTGCGACTTTCTGGGTCATGGCTTTCGGTGCCCTCCGGTGCCCTCTGGGGGTGCGTCGTCCGTCTTCGTCATCCTCGCATCCCGGGGACGGGTGGGAGCGGGGCGTCCAGTGGGCGGGATGTGCCGGGCGGGCGGCTATGGCGTCCGGCGTTTGAGGGTGGCCGCGCCCAGGGCGAGGACCAGGAGGGCGCAGCCGGCCACGATCAGGACGTCCCGGACGAAGGTGGCGGTCATGTCGGTGTGGCGGAGGACCTCGTTCATGCCGTCGACCGCGTAGGACATGGGCAGGACGTTCGAGACGGCCTCCAGGGCCGGGTGCATGGTGTCGCGCGGGGTGAAGAGGCCGCAGAGGAGGAGCTGGGGGAAGATCACGGCCGGCATGAACTGGACCGCCTGGAACTCGGAGGCGGCGAAGGCCGAGACGAAGAGGCCGAGCGCGGTGCCGAGGAGGGCGTCGAGCAGGGCGACCAGGAGGAGGAGCCAGGGGCTGCCCGTCACGTCCAGGCCCAGGAACCAGACCGCCAGGCCGGTCGCGAGGGCCGACTGGACGATCGCCAGGGTCCCGAAGGCGAGGGCGTAGCCCGCGATGAGGTCGCCCTTGCCCAGGGGCATGGCGAGGAGGCGTTCGAGGGTGCCGGAGGTGCGTTCGCGCAGGGTGGCGATGGACGTGACCAGGAACATCGTGATCAGCGGGAAGATGCCGAGGAGGGAGGCGCCGATGCTGTCGAAGGTACGGGCGCTGCCGTCGAAGACGTAGCGCAGCAGGAACAGCATCACGCAGGGGATCAGCACCAGCAGGGCGATGGTGCGGGGGTCGTGGCTCAGCTGGCGCAGGACGCGGGTCGCGGTGGCTGTGGTGCGGGAGAGGTTGAGGGGGCGGGGGGTGGCGGCGGGGTGCCGTGCGGCGGGGGCGGCCTGGGCCGCGGTGGGGGTGGTGGAGGTCATGGGGTGGTCTCCTTCGTGCGGGCTGCTGCGGTCACCTCGTCGACCAGGTGGAGGAAGGCCTCCTCGACCGTCTCGCTGTCCGTGCGGGTGCGCAGGGCGTCGGGGGTGTCCTCGGCGAGGATCTCGCCGTCGCGCATCAGGAGGAGGCGGTGGCAGCGCTCGGCCTCGTCCATGACGTGGGAGGAGACGAGGAGGGTGGTGTCGCGGTCGGCGGCGAGGGAGTGGAAGAGGGCCCACAGGTCGCGGCGGAGGACGGGGTCCAGACCGACCGTCGGTTCGTCGAGGACCAGGAGCTCGGGGGTGCCCAGAAGGGCCACGGCGAGGGAGACACGGCTGCGCTGGCCGCCCGAGAGGTTGCCGGCCAGGGCGTCGGCGTGGCTGGTGAGGTCGACGTCGGCGATGGCGCGGGTGACGGTCTCGCGGCGGCGGTCGGAGGCGGCTCGGCCCGGGTCGAGCATCGCGGCGAAGTAGTCGAGGTTCTGGCGGACAGTCAGGTCGTCGAAGACGGACGGGGCCTGGGTGACGTAGCCGATGCGGGTGCGGAGGGTGGGGTGGCCGGCCGGGTGGCCCAGGACCTGGAGGGTGCCGGTGACCTTGGCCTGGGTGCCGGCGATCGCGCGCATCAGGGTCGACTTGCCGCAGCCGGAGGGGCCGAGGAGGCCGGTGATCCGGCCGCGCGGGACGGTGAAGTCGAGGGCGCGCAGGACGGTGCGGGGGCCGCGGACGACGGTGAGGTTCGCCGCGTGGACGGCGGGGGTGGGGCTGGGGGTGGGCGGGGTTTCCTGGCGGTCTGGGGCTTGTCGGGGGGCAGGGTTTCCTGGGGGGGCGGGTGGGCGGGGGGAGTAATTCATCATGTGATGAATACTCCTCCGCCGCCCGGGTGTCGTCAAGCGGTCTCGGGGGTCCTCGCCAGCAGGAGCAGGACGTCGTACGTCTCCTCGACCGTGCCGTCCGGGAAGACGGCCAGGAGGTGGTCCCGCTCCTCGGCCAGGAAGGCCGCACTGCGGTCCGGGGCGTGGGTCAGGAAGACCGAGTGGCTGCCGAGGTTGGCCAGGTGGGTGTCGAGGGGGACGCGGCGGCTCCAGCGGATCTCGCGCCGGGTGAAGTCGAGGCGGCCGGTGGGGTCGGCTGCGCGGGGGTCGATGTTCCGCTTCTCGGCGGCGACGTCCACGGAGAAGTGGCGCCGGACGCGCTCGGCCGCGGCGGCGATCCACGGCACGTCGAGGGCGTTCGTGTTCCACCACAGTGCGAGCGCGCCGCCCGGCCGCAGCACGCGCAGCGCCTCCGGGACCGCGCGGGCGGGGTCGGTCCAGTGCCAGGCCTGGGCGTAGGTGAGGAGGTCGGCGCAGTGGGTGGTGAGCGGGAGGGCGTTGCCGTTGCCCTGGACCACCGGCACGTCGGGCAGGGTGCGGCGGAACTCGGCGACCATGCCGGGGCCGGGCTCGACGGCGACGACGTCGGCGCCGCGCGCGTGCAGGCGTGCGGTGGCGATGCCCGTACCGGCGCCTACGTCCACGACGCGGGAGCCGGCGAGGGGGCGGCCGGCCAGCTCCTCCAGCGTGTCGAAGAGGGCGGGCGGGTAGGAGGGGCGGTTGGCGGCGTACTGGGCGGCGGCGGTGTTGAAGGAGTGGGCTCGGGCGGCGTGGGCGGGCTCGGGGGGCACGGGTGTGGTCATACGGCCATGGTGGTCGGGTGGAGGGAATGCGGGGGCCGGAAACGGGATCTTTCCCGTGCGCCGGGCGGCCGACGCCGGTCGTCCTGGCCGGGCACTCGCCGGGCGGCCGACGCCGGTCGTCCTGGCCGGGCACTCGCTGGGCGGGCTATCGCCGGCCGGTACGCACCCGACCACGAGGACAGGGGCAAGGGGCTGGTCCTGATGGACGCCACGTCACCGACGCGGAGTGCCGGCCATGCCGGGGCCGGGCTCGACGGCGACGACGTCGGCGCCTCGCGCGTGCAGGCGGGCTGCCGGGGGCCGGCGCAAGTGCCGGCGCTGTCCGGCAACAGCAGGCTGGGCACCGCGACGAACAGCGAGCACTACATCCACGTCGACGAGCCCGGGGTCGCCGTCCAGGCGTGTCAGGTCACCAGGCCCTGGCGGTAGGCGTAGACGACGGCCTGGACGCGGTCGCGGAGCTGGAGCTTGGCGAGGATGCGGGAGACGAAGGTCTTGACGGTCTCCTGGCTGATCACGAGGGTCGCGGCGATCTCACCGTTGGAGCGGCCGTCCGCGATGAGCCGGAGGACCTCCAGTTCGCGGGGGGTCAGCGGAATGTCGCGCGGGGTGTCGTCGGTGGGCCGGATCCGGGCGGCATATCTGCCCACGAGCCGGCGCGTCACCTCGGGGTCGAGCAGTGCCGCGCCCGTTGCCACGGTGCGGATGCCGTGGAGCAGCCGGTCCGGCGGGGCGTCCTTGAGCAGGAAGCCGCTCGCGCCCGCACGCAGCGCCTCGTAGACGTACTCGTCGAGGTTGAACGTCGTCACCACGAGCACCTTGACGGGGTGCTCCACCCCGGCACCGGCCAGCCGGCGGGTGGCCTCCAGGCCGTCGAGCACCGGCATGCGGATGTCCATCACCACGACGTCCGGGCGCAGTTCGCGGGCAAGATCGACCCCGGTCCGGCCGTCCCCGCACGCGCCGACCACCTCCAGGTCGGGCTGGGCATCGACGATCGTCGCGAGACCGGTGCGGACCAGCATCTGGTCGTCGCAGATCAGGACCCTGATCGGCTTGGTCGGGGCCTCCTGGACGGCCCGGCGTGTCTGCTCCACGAGTGTGAGGAGTCTGCCGACGGGCGGCTCGGTTCCCTCTGTGCCGTGGCCGGTGTCGCCGACGGTTGCCAGGGGCTGGTCGAGGCCAGGCGGAACGTGGCGAACCATGCCGGTGACTCGCCCGCGCCGTTCCGGTACCGGACGACCGCCGGCACCAGGTACGCCGAGGCAGACAGCAGCACGGTGCCGGCGAGCGGGACATGCCAGACGTTGGCGTCGAACCGGCGCCGCGGCTCCGGTAACGGCCGACGACCGATCACTTCGGAGGTGCATCGGCGGCGTGGGTCATTACCGGTACGGCTAGCGGCGGCGGCGCTTCTTGGACGGGTTGCCCGAGCGGCGGGTGGTGCGCTTCTCGTACTCCTCGCGGGCCCGGTCGTACTCGGCGCGGTGGAGTTTCTCGCCCGGGGCCTCGGTGAAGGTGCGGAAGAAGTAGGCCAGGAGCGAGCCGATGAAGCCGATGGCCAGCAGGCCGCGCAGGGAGGCCTGGCGGTCGGGGTCGGGGCGGCTGGTGAAGCCCGACCAGGTGTGCCGGAAGGCCAGGGCGCTGCAGATCGCGAACATCACGACCATCAGCAGGGTGACGAAGCTGCCGATGTCGGCGATCTGGAGGCCCTGGTAGGCGATGCGGAGGACGAAGCAGCCGGCGGCCGCCGCGAGGAGGGAGCCGACGGCGAGGCCGGCCCGGCGGGCGGTGTAGCCGTTGTCGTGGTTCACCCAGGTCGTGCCGTAGAACCGAAGGGGTTCGGGGCGGGGGCCCGCGGGGGTGTCCGGGGTGCCGTTCGTGCCGTTCTCTGCGCTCACGGGTCGATTATGGCGCCGGGGGTGCCGCGGGCTCCGGGTGGGCCCGCGGCCGGTTCGGTCCTGCGACAGGGCCTGGGGCCCGTCGACAGGCCCTACGAGCAGCGAGGAGCGACGTAGCCGTCGCTGCCCGTGCGGATGTAGGTGTCGGAGACGTACTGGCCGGTGCCGATCCGGTCCCAGATGGACGACGTGCCGTACGGGCCCGACACCCGGGTGCCCGGCGTCTGGCAGTGGATCACGACCTGGGAGCCCTCGGGCAGGACCCGTACGACGGCGTAGCCGGTGCCGGGACCGCTGCGGACGTTGAGCCGGTAGCCCGGCGCGACCGGGTAGGAGCGCTGGGCCGTGGCGGCCGCCGTGGTGACGGCCTCCGCGGTCGCGTCCCCGTCCCCGCCCCCGGCGTGCGTCATCTGGTCGACAGACATGAGAAGTCCTCCCCCGTTGAACCCCACGAGTGCCATGGGGCCACGTTGATTCCCCTGAAGCGTGCAACGAAACACGAGTTCGCAACTCGCACGCGGAGGCTAGCAAGCCGCCTCGGCCCCGTACGACGCATCGACTAGGCTCCGAGCGTCGCGCGCGCTACGGAACAGCACGGGGGTGGTCCCATGGCGCCACAGGAGAACGCCGGAGCGGGCACGGAAGCGGAACTTCCGCAGTACGCCGGTCACTACCACCTGGAGTCCTGCCTGGGCTCGGGTGGCATGGGGGTCGTACACCTGGCCAGGAGCACCTCCGGGATGCGCGTCGCGGTGAAGGTCGTACACGCCCCGTATGCCAGGGACCCCGAGTTCAGGGGCCGTTTCCGGCAGGAGGTGGCGGCGGCCCGGCGGGTGAGCGGGGCCTTCACGGCGCCGGTCGTCGACGCCGACCCGGATGCCGAACGGCCCTGGATGGCCACGCTGTTCATTCCCGGGCCGACGCTTTCGGAGCAGGTGAAGCGGAACGGGCCCATGGATCCGGACCAGTTGCGCCGCCTGATGGCCGGGCTGGCGGAGGCGCTGCGCGACATCCACCGGGTCGGGGTCGTCCACCGGGACCTGAAGCCGAGCAACGTGCTGCTCGCCGAGGACGGGCCGAAGGTCATCGACTTCGGCATCTCCCGGCCGAAGGACAGCGAACTGCGGACCGAGACCGGCAAGTTGATCGGTACGCCGCCGTTCATGGCGCCCGAGCAGTTCCGGCGGCCCCGGGAGGTGGGCCCCGCGGCCGACGTCTTCGCGCTCGGGTCGCTGATGGTGCACGCGGCGACCGGACGCGGGCCCTTCGACTCCGACAGTCCGTATGTCGTCGCCTACCAGGTGGTGCACGACGAGCCCGACCTGACCGGCGTGCCGGCGACGCTCGCACCGCTGGTGCTGCGGTGTCTCGCCAAGGAGCCGGACGACCGGCCCACGCCGGACGAGCTGATGCGGGAGCTGCGGTCGGCGGCGGCGGCGTACGACACGCAGGTGTTCATACCGGCTCAGCGGGGGCGGGACGAGGACGCCCCGGAACACCGGGTGGGCGGCTCGCCCGCACCCCTGCCGCAGGACTCGCCCGAGCCGCTGCCGGAACCCCGCGCCGTCGCTCCCGCCGGACGGTCCGCACGGCGCCTCGGCACGCGGGCGGCGCTGGTGGCCGGGGCGCTCGGTCTCGCCGTGACCGGTGGCCTCGCCTCGGTCCAGGTGCTCGGCGACACCGAACCGGCGCGCAGGACCGCCGCCACGCAGAACACGTCGGGCGGCTTCGGCACGTGGGAGACGGTGGCCGCCGCGGAGGGCGGCGGCATGCCCCAGTGCTCGTACGGGGCCGAGCGGCTGCTGTGCGCGCGGCCCGGCCTGGTCTTCGCCCTCGATCCGGCCGACGGCCGCACCCTGTGGCGGCACGAGGTCACCGAGGCGACCCGGAGCGATCCGCCGGTGCTGTCGGGCGGCCTCGTGCAGCCCACCGTCGGTCTGATCGGTGATCTGGAGGCGCTCGACCCGGCCACGGGCAAGGCGGCGTGGCAGGAGGAGATGCCGGACTACGACGGACTGCGGTGCGTCGGCGACATGCTCCTGCTCACCCGCGCCGACGGGATGGTCACCGGCGTGGACAGCGCCTCGGGCCGGACCGAGTGGGCCCACCGGATCCCGGGGCAGGCCGTGCCGTACTTCACCTCGTTCGCCGGGGACCCGACGGCGTACGCGACGACCGAGTCCGAGGACGGGTCGAGCACGCACGTCACCGCGGTGGACCCGGCGACGGGCGACGTGCGGTGGGCCGCCGACCTGGAGGGGTCGCTCACGCCCGTGGGCTCGGCGGACGGGTCGGTGTACTTCCTCGTCGGCGGCGCCGTCCACGGGGACGCGAAGGCCGTGGTCCGTCATACGCCCGGCACCGGGACCACCCGCCGGGTGACGCTGCCCGTGCCGGTCGAGCAGGCGGTGGCCGGCGTGCGCGGGGACACCGTGTACCTCATGGGTGCGGGCGGCTCACTGGTCGCCGTCGACACGGCCGCGGGAGAGCAGCGGTGGCGGCTGGAGACGGGGATGAGCCGGGGCTCGGCGCCCGTCTCCGACGGCCGGCACGTGTACGTCACCGCTCCCGACGGGCGGCTGCTCGGCGTGGACGCCCTGAAGGGCAGGCTCCTCGGGCAGACCCGGCCGCGGCTCGGTGCCGACTCCGACCGCGTCCCCGCGTCGTTGCCCGCGCCCCTGCTCGCGGGCGGTCACGTCTACGCCGCGGCGCCCGACGGGACCGTGTTCGGCGTGGCGGGGCGGGACCCCGCCGCCTGGTGACCCCGTCGGGCGGTCGTGCGGGGGGTCAGCCCAGCTTGCTCACGTCGCGCACCGCGCCCTTGTCCGCGCTCGTCGCCATCGCGGCGTAGGCCCTCAGCGCCGCGGAGACCTTGCGGTCGCGGTTCTTCGGGGCGTACACGCCGTTCAGGGCCTGCTCGCGGCGGGCCAGCTCGGCGTCGTCGACCAGGAGCTCGATGGAGCGGTTCGGGATGTCGATGCGGATGCGGTCGCCGTCCTCGACGAGGGCGATGGTGCCGCCGGCCGCCGCTTCGGGCGAGGCGTGGCCGATGGACAGGCCCGAGGTGCCGCCGGAGAAGCGGCCGTCGGTGACCAGCGCGCAGGCCTTTCCGAGACCGCGGCCCTTGAGGTACGAGGTCGGGTAGAGCATCTCCTGCATGCCGGGGCCGCCCTTGGGGCCCTCGTAGCGGATGACGACGACGTCGCCCTCCTTGACCTGCTGGGTGAGGATCTTCTGGACGGCCTCCTCCTGCGACTCGCAGACGACCGCCGGGCCCTCGAAGGTCCAGATCGATTCGTCGACGCCCGCCGTCTTGACCACGCAGCCGTCCACGGCGAGGTTGCCGCGCAGGACCGCGAGGCCGCCGTCCTTGGAGTAGGCGTGCTCGACGGAGCGGATGCAGCCGCCCTCGGCGTCCTCGTCCAGGGAGTCCCAGCGCTCGGACTGGGAGAAGGCCTCGGCGGAGCGGACGCAGCCGGGGGCCGCGTGCCACAGCTCGACGGCCTCCTGGGAGGGGGAGCCGCCGCGCACGTCCCAGGTCTTCAGCCAGTCGGCCAGGGACGGGCTGTGGACGGAGTGCACGTCCTCGTTGAGCAGGCCGCCGCGGTGCAGTTCGCCGAGGAGGGCCGGGATGCCGCCCGCGCGGTGCACGTCCTCCATGTAGTACGTGCGGTCCTTGGCGACGTTCGGCGCGACCTTGGCCAGGCAGGGGACGTGGCGCGAGAGGGCGTCCATCTCGGTGAGGCCGTAGGCGACCTCCGCCTCCTGGGCGGCGGCCAGCAGGTGCAGGATCGTGTTGGTGGAGCCGCCCATCGCGATGTCGAGCGCCATGGCGTTCTCGAAGGCCGCGGGGGTGGCGATGTTGCGGGGCAGGACGGAGTCGTCGTCCTGCTCGTAGTAGCGGCGGGTCAGGTCCAGGACCGTGCGGGCGGCGTTCTCGTAGAGCGCCTTGCGGGCGGTGTGGGTGGCCAGCACCGAGCCGTTGCCGGGGAGGGAGAGGCCGATCGCCTCGGTCAGGCAGTTCATCGAGTTGGCGGTGAACATGCCGGAGCAGGAGCCACAGGTGGGACAGGCGTTCTCCTCGATGCGGAGGATGTCCGCGTCGGAGATCTTCTCGTTGACCGCTTCCGACATCGCGTCGACCAGGTCCAGGGTGCGGACCGTGCCGTCGACCAGGGTGGCGCGCCCGGACTCCATGGGGCCACCGGAGACGAAGACCGTCGGGATGTTCAGGCGGAGCGCCGCGTTGAGCATGCCCGGGGTGATCTTGTCGCAGTTGGAGATGCAGATCAGGGCGTCGGCGCAGTGGGCCTCGACCATGTACTCCACGCTGTCCGCGATCAGGTCGCGGGAGGGCAGGCTGTACAGCATGCCGCCGTGGCCCATGGCGATGCCGTCGTCGACGGCGATCGTGTTGAACTCGCGCGGGATGCCGCCGGCCGCGACGACCGCCTCGCTGACGATCCGGCCGACGGGCGCCAGGTGCGTGTGGCCCGGCACGAACTCCGTGAAGCTGTTGGCGACGGCGATGATCGGCTTCCGCCCGATGTCCGCGCCGGGTACACCGGAGGCGCGCATAAGGGCGCGGGCGCCCGCCATGTTGCGGCCGTGGGTGACTGTGCGGGACCTCAGTTCGGGCATCGTCGCTCGCTCCTTCGGAGAGTTATGACTGTCGTCGAGCGTACGCCGGTCATCCACGGGCCGGGACAGGGTGTCCGGAATGCGGGACGCGTGTCTCGCCGCGGGGCGTCGGGCAGGCGGGCTCAGGGGCCGGTGAGGTGGCCCTGTACGACCGGCGCCACGCGGGCGATGATCCACTCCAGGTCCGCCGAGGCCAGCGGCTCCACCTTGATGACGTACCGGAGCAGCGCGCACCCCACCAACTGTGCCGCCGCCAGTTCCGCACGCAGCTCCGCGTCCGGCAGGTCCAGCTGGGCGGCGATGCGGCGCAGCAGCTGGGCGGCGATCAGACGGCGGAAGACGGCGGCGGCCGTCTCGTTGTTCACGGCGGAGCGGACGATGGCCAGCAGCGGTGTGCGGGTGGCGGGGTTCTCCCAGACGCCGAGGACGAAGCGGGTGAGCCGCTCGCCGACCTCGTCCGGGGAGCCGTCGGCGATCGCGTCGGGGGCCCTGAGGGCGGGCGCGAAGGCGACCTCGATCGCCGCCTCGAAGACCTGCTCCTTGGTGCCGAAGTAGTGGTGCACGAGCGCCGGGTCCACGCCGGCCGCCTTGGCGATGCCGCGTACGGACGCCTTCTCGTAGCCGCGCTCGGAGAACTCCTCGCGGGCCGCGGTGAGGATGCGGTCGCGGGTGCCGGCCGATTCCGTGCGCGGGGGGCGGCCGCGGCGGCGGGTCCCCCCGCCGGCCTCGCTCACCGTCGGTGCGCCTTCCCCGCGGCGGCCGACGACGACGCCAGGTGCTGGCGGGCGAAGGCCAGGGCCTCGGCGAGATCGGCCTCACGTTCGGCGCCGGACATGGCGCGACGGGTGTTGACCTCGATGACGACATGGCCGTCGAAGCCGATGTGCGCGAGGCGCTCCAGCACCTCGGCGCAGGGCTGGTTGCCGCGGCCCGGGACGAGGTGCTCGTCCTTGGCGGAGCCCTTGCCGTCGGCGAGGTGGACGTGGCCGAGGCGGTCGCTCATGCGGTCGAGCATGTCGAGGGTGTCGGTGCGGGAGGTGGCGGCGTGACTGAGGTCGATCGTGAAGTGCCGGTAGTCGTCCCTCGTCACGTCCCAGTCGGGGGCGTACGCCTGCATCTCGCGGTCGCGGTAGCGCCAGGGGTACATGTTCTCGACCGCGAACCGTACGTCCGTCTCGTCCGCCATCCGCCAGATGCCGCTGACGAAGTCCCGGGCGTACTGGCGCTGCCAGCGGAACGGGGGGTGGACCACCACGGTGCTCGCGCCGAGTTTCTCGGCGGCGGCGCGGGCGCGCTGGAGCTTGACCCAGGGGTCGGTGGACCAGACGCGCTGCGTGATGAGCAGGCAGGGGGCGTGCACGGCCAGGATCGGCATGCGGTGGTAGTCGCTGAGTCTGCGCAGCGCGTCGGTGTCCTGGCTGACCGGGTCGGTCCAGACCATGACCTCGACGCCGTCGTAGCCGAGGCGTGCGGCGATCTCGAAGGCCGTCGCCGTCGACTCCGGGTAGACGGAGGCGGTCGACAGGGCGACCTTCGCGTCCGGGATGCGGGCTACGTCCCTTGGTTTTGGCACGGGGGTCAGGTTACGGGGTGGGGGTCGGCAGGTGCGGGGTGCCTCATCGCCGTTGTGGTGAGGGCCATACCTGTCGGGTGCGGATGCGTTGTGGTTGCTCACGCCCACGCGGCGGAGCCGCGCATCACTCCAGCCCCGCGCCCCTTTCGGGGCGCGTCATCCCTGGCCCATGTGGTCGAGGCGGCGGAGGATCACGCCCTCTCTCAGGGCCCACGGGCAGATTTCCAGGTTCTCCACGCGGAGGAGGTCCATCGCGGCCTCCGCCACCAGGGCGCCGGCCAGGAGCTGGTTCGCTCGGCCCTCGGAGACGCCGGGGAGTTCGGCGCGCTCGGTGGCGGTCATGGCGGCCAGGCGGGGCACCCAGGCCTCCAGGGAGGCCCGCTTGAGCTCGCGCTGGACGTAGAGGCCGTCGGCGGAGCGGGCGGCGCCGGCGATGCGGGCCAGTTGTCGGAAGGTCTTGGAGGTGGCGACCACGTGGTCGGGGGCCCCGAAGCGGCTGAAGTCGCCGACCGTGCGGGCGATCTCCGTACGGACGTGGCGGCGCAGCGCCCTGACGTCGTCCGGGTCGGGCGGGTCGCCGGGCAGCCAGGAGGAGGTCAGCCGGCCGGCGCCGAGCGGCAGCGACACGGCGGTGTCGGGCTCCTCGTCGATGCCGTAGGCCATCTCCAGGGAGCCGCCGCCGATGTCCAGGACCAGCAGCCGGCCCGCGGACCAGCCGAACCAGCGGCGGGCGGCGAGGAAGGTGAGCCGGGCCTCCTCGGCGCCGGTGAGGACCGCCAGCTCGACGCCGGTCTCGGCACGCACGCGCGCGAGGACGTCGTCGGCGTTGGTCGCCTCGCGCACCGCGGAGGTGGCGAACGGCAGGAGGTCCTCGACGCCCTTGTCCTCGGCGGCCTGGAGCGCGTCCCGGACGACCGCGACCAGCCGGTCGACGCCGTCGGGGCCGATCGCGCCGTCCTCGTCGAGGAGCTGGGCGAGGCGCAGTTCCGCCTTGTGCGAGTGGGCGGGCAGCGGGCGCGCGCCCGGGTGTGCATCCACCACCAGCAGATGCACCGTGTTCGAACCCACGTCGAGGACACCGAGTCTCATGTACGGAACGCTACTGCCAGCGGGGAGGGCGGCGGTCCCGTCCTCCCACTCGGGCGACTTACCCTGGAGCCGTGCCAAAGACGAAAAAGGCGAAGGACGCAAAGTCGACCAAGAGGGACAAGAAGCACGAAATGGGCGACGAGAAGGGGCTCGACTTCGCACGCGCGTGGGTGGAGTTTCCGGATCCGGCGGACGACGAGCAGGTCTTCCGGTGCGATCTGACATGGCTGACCTCCCGTTGGAACTGCATCTTCGGCAGCGGCTGCCAGGGCATCCAGGCGGGCCGCGCGGACGACGGGTGCTGCTCGCTGGGCGCCCACTTCTCCGACGAGGACG
Organism: Streptomyces sp. NPDC053750; assembly: GCF_044544295.1. Classification (NCBI taxonomy): domain Bacteria; kingdom Bacillati; phylum Actinomycetota; class Actinomycetes; order Kitasatosporales; family Streptomycetaceae; genus Streptomyces; species Streptomyces sp. NPDC053750. The sequence continues at coordinate 14,512 of NZ_JBITXB010000004.1, forward strand.
ACGAGAAACGGGTCGCCGGGCATGTGGCGCGGCTCACGCCGGACATCTGGCAGCACCACGCCGAGGGCACGCGGAACGGCTGGATCTCCGAGGACGACGAGGGCTCCCGGCAGACCCGCCCGTTCCAGGGCTCGTGCATCTTCCAGAACCGGCCCGGTTTCGCGGGTGGTGCGGGCTGCTCGCTGCACATCCTGGCCCTGAAGGAGGGCCGCGAGCCGCTGGAGACCAAGCCGGACGTGTGCTGGCAGCTCCCGGTGCGGCGGACGTACGAGTGGATCGACCGGCCCGACGACACCCGCGTGCTCCAGGTGTCGATCGGTGAGTACGACCGGCGCGGCTGGGGGCCGGGCGGGCACGACCTGCACTGGTGGTGCACCTCCGCGACCTCGGCGCACGGCGCGGGCGAGCCGGTGTACGTCTCGTACCGGCCGGAGCTGATCGAGCTGATGGGCAAGGCGGGCTACGACCGACTGGCCGAGCTGTGCGAGGAGCGGCTGGCCTCCCAGCTGCCGCTGCTGGCACCGCACCCGGCGGACCCGGCCCGCTGACGGTCCGCCCGCCGACCCTCCGGCCCGGCGCCGGACGACGAGGCCTAGGAAGTGGCCGGGCTCGGGTCGCCGCCGCCGGTCGGCGGCGGTGTGGAGCCGCCCGCGCCGTCGGTCGGGGAGGGGTCGGTGGGCGTCGGGTCCGGGTCCGGCGAGGTGGGCGACGGGTCGTCGGTGGGCGTGGGGTCGGGCGGCGGCACCGAGGTCGTCGGGGACGGGTCCGGGCCCGGGTCGGACGGGGACGGGGAGTCGTCCGGTGTGCTGGGGCGCGGGTCCGGGTGGGAGGGGCCGGGCGCGGTGCCGTAGCCCTCGATGGAGACGACGGCACCGGCGGGCGAGACGGCCACGCTTGCGCTCCAGTGGCCGGAGGGCTCGCGCAGATGGTCGACGTAGACCCTGATGGTCAGTGCCTCGCCGGGGCGCAGGGTGCCGGAGGACTGGCTCAGGTAGAGCCAGTGGGCGCCGGCGGACGCGGACCAGCGCACCGGTGTGTCGCCGGTCGCGGTCAGGGTGATCAGCGTGGTGTCGCCGTCGTGGCCGGCCGTCACGTCCAGGTGGCCGGCGCCCTTCTCGCCGGCGCCGGAGACGCTGACGACCTCCACGGAGACGTCGGCCTTGCCGTCCTTGCCGAAGCGGGGGCCGGGTGTGGTGCTCGCGTTGCCGGCGTTCTCGTAGCCGTAGCCGCCGCCCGCCGACTCGCCTTCCAGGCCGTCGGGGCCCTGCGCCTCGGTGGCGCTGGCCGAGCGGCCGTCCTCGCCCTCGACGACCGGGGTGCCGCGGTAGGCCGCCCACAGGGCGAGCACGGGGGCGGCGATGACGGTGGCCACGACGGTCGTCGTGACAGCACGCGCGCGTAGACGGTCCCGTCGGGCGGCGCGGTCCTTGGGGTCCATGGGGAAGCCGCGCCGGTCGAAGCGGGGGGCCGCGCCCCGCGCGCGCGGGGTGTGTGCCATGGCGAGGTGCAGCGCCGCGCGGGGTGCCTCCAGGACGGGCAGCTCGGCCGGCGTCACGCTCGTGCCGGGCCAGCGGCCGGGGATCGCCCGCTCGGCGCCGCGGCGGCAGCGGGGGCAGTCGTCGACGTGCCGGACCAGCTCGCGGCGCAGGGCGGCGCTCAGCACGTACTGGTTGTCGCCGGTGAGGCGGGCGACGCCCGGGCAGGTGCCGGTCTCGACGACGGCGAGGGCGGCGCGGGTGCGCTCGACCTCGCAGGCGGCGGAGGCGAGCAGCTCCCGGGCGGCGGCCGGCTCCATGGCGAGGACGGCGGCGACCTCGTGGGGGGCGAGGTGGTGACGCACGGCGAGTTCAAGGGCCTCGCGCTGCTCCGGGGTGGTGCCGGCGGCCTCCGGCCAGGCGAGCCGGGCCAGTTCACTGCGGTGGCGCCGGTGGGTTTCGTCGGTGTCGGCGGGAGGGGCGGGAGCGGCGGCCGTCGGCTTCGCGGCGGGTCCGGTGCGGCCGGCGGCGTGGCTGCTCGGACGTTTCTGCTTGGCCTCGGCCAGCCTGCGCAGGCATGCCCAGCGGGCCAGCGCGTACAGCCAGGCCCTGCGGTCCGCGGCGGACACGGGCCCACGGTGACCTCGGCGCTCGGCCAGCACGAGGACGTCGCCCAGGGCGGCGGTCGCGGCCTCGTGGTCGCAGAGCACCGACAGGCAGTACGTGAACAGGCCGTCCAGATACGCGTCGTAGCGCGCGGGCGGCCGCTGCGCCAGCGTGCGCGCCGCGGCGCGGTCACGCGCCTCCCGGTCCGTCCGGTGCGCGCCGGTCGTGCGGGTCATGGTCTCCGGACTGCTCCTCATCACCCGGCGACCGTAGGCGGCCATGGGTGGCGCGGACTGGCGCATTGGGCCGTTTTAATCCGTACGGGTGAAACGATCCCTCATAAGGGGACACGAAGCCGTCGCTCCGTGTCCGGTTCAGGGTGCAGGTGGCCCGTTCGGGGTGCGACGAGGGGGCGGGACGGGCGCGGGACGGGTGCGGGGCGGGTGCGGGGGCTCGCTTCGTACGGCTGGGCGGGACGCGTTGTCAGTGGGGGCGGTTACGGTTTCGTGCATGGCTGCCCGTACGAAGACCACCAAGGACCGGCCGTCCTATCGCTGCACCGAGTGCGGCTGGCAGACGGCCAAGTGGCTCGGCCGCTGCCCCGAGTGCCAGGCCTGGGGCACGGTCGAGGAGTACGGCGCGCCCGCGGTCCGTACGACGACGCCGGGGCGCGTCACCACCTCCGCGCTGCCCATCGGCCAGGTCGACGGCCGGCAGGCGACCGCCCGCTCCACCGGCGTGCCCGAGCTGGACCGGGTGCTCGGCGGCGGACTGGTGCCCGGCGCCGTGGTGCTGGTCGCGGGCGAGCCCGGCGTCGGCAAGTCCACGCTGCTGCTGGACGTGGCGGCCAAGTCGGCCAGTGAGGAACACAAGACCCTTTACGTCACGGGCGAGGAGTCGGCGAGTCAGGTGCGGCTGCGCGCCGACCGCATCCACGCGATCGACGACCATCTGTACCTCGCCGCCGAGACCGACCTCGCGGCGGTCCTCGGCCACCTGGACGCGGTCAAGCCGTCCCTGCTGATCATGGACTCCGTGCAGACGGTGGCGTCCCCCGAGATCGACGGCGCCCCCGGCGGCATGGCGCAGGTGCGGGAGGTGGCGGGCGCCCTGATCCGCGCCTCCAAGGAGCGCGGCATGTCCACCCTGCTCGTGGGCCATGTCACCAAGGACGGGGCCATCGCCGGCCCCCGGCTGCTCGAACACCTCGTGGACGTCGTCCTGCACTTCGAGGGCGACCGCCACGCGCGCCTCAGGCTGGTGCGCGGCGTCAAGAACCGCTACGGCACCACCGACGAGGTCGGCTGTTTCGAGCTGCACGACGAGGGCATCACGGGCCTGGCCGACCCCAGCGGGCTGTTCCTCACCCGCCGCGCCGAGCCCGTGCCCGGCACCTGTCTGACCGTCACCCTGGAGGGCCGCCGCCCCCTGGTGGCCGAGGTGCAGGCGCTCACCGTCGACTCCCAGATCCCGTCCCCACGGCGCACGACGTCCGGCCTGGAGACGTCCCGCGTGTCCATGATGCTGGCCGTCCTGGAGCAGCGCGGACGCATCAGCGCCCTGGGAAAGAGGGACATCTACTCCGCGACGGTCGGCGGTGTGAAGCTCTCCGAGCCGGCCGCCGACCTCGCCGTCGCGCTCGCGCTGGCCAGTGCGGCGAGCGACACCCCGCTGCCCAAGAACCTCGTCGCGATCGGTGAGGTCGGACTCGCCGGTGAGGTGAGACGGGTCACGGGCGTGCAGCGCAGGCTCGCCGAGGCGCACCGCCTGGGCTTCACGCACGCCCTGGTGCCGACCGATCCGGGCAGGGTCCCTGACGGCATGAAGGTCCTGGAGGTCGCGGACATGGGCGATGCTCTGCGGGTGCTTCCGCGCTCGCGTCGGCGAGAGGCCCCACGGGAGGAGGAGGACCGCCGGTAGACTTTGCCCTGGTCTCGCCCGTCCGTACGAACCGAGTACGCGAAACGGGGGCGCCCAGAACCTGCGACCGGAGGAGTGCAGTGGCAGCCAACGACCGGGCAGCAGCTCCCGGAAAGTCCGGTGGGAGTGCCGGTGCCGATGGCCTGATGCGCGCCTCGCTGAGCGCCGTGGCGCCCGGCACGCTCCTGAGGGACGGCCTGGAGCGGGTCCTTCGCGGCAACACCGGTGGACTGATCGTGCTGGGCTCCGACAAGACCGTCGAGTCGATGTGCACGGGCGGCTTCGTGCTGGACGTCGAGTTCACCGCGACCCGGCTGCGCGAGCTGTGCAAGCTGGACGGCGGCATCGTGCTCTCCTCGGACCTGTCGAAGATCCTGCGGGCGGGTGTGCAGCTGCTCCCCGACCCCACGATCCCCACCGAGGAGACCGGCACCCGGCACCGCACGGCGGACCGGGTCAGCAAGCAGGTCGGCTTCCCCGTCGTCTCCGTCTCCCAGTCGATGCGGCTCATCGCCCTCTACGTCGACGGTCAGCGTCGCGTCCTGGAGGACTCCGCGGCGATCCTCTCCCGCGCCAACCAGGCCCTGGCCACCCTGGAGCGCTACAAGCTCCGCCTCGACGAGGTCGCGGGCACCCTGTCGGCGCTGGAGATCGAGGACCTGGTCACCGTCCGGGACGTCTCGGCGGTCTCCCAGCGGCTGGAGATGGTGCGCCGCATCGCCACCGAGATCGCCGAGTACGTGGTGGAGCTGGGCACGGACGGACGCCTGCTGGCGCTCCAGCTCGACGAGTTGATCGCCGGTGTCGAGCCCGAGCGTGAACTGGTGGTGCGGGACTACGTGCCCGAGCCGACGGCCAAGCGTTCCCGCACCGTCGACGAGGCGCTCGCCGAGCTGGACAAGCTCAGCCACGCCGAGCTGCTCGAACTGACCACGGTGGCCCGTGCCTTGGGCTACACCGGCTCCCCCGAGACCCTGGACTCCGCCGTGTCGCCGCGCGGCTTCCGGCTGCTGGCGAAGGTGCCGCGGCTGCCGGGCGCGATCATCGACCGCCTGGTGGAGCACTTCGGCGGCCTGCAGAAGCTGCTCGCCGCCAGCGTGGACGATCTCCAGACGGTGGACGGCGTCGGCGAGGCCCGCGCGCGCAGCGTGCGGGAGGGGCTGTCACGACTGGCGGAGTCGTCGATCCTGGAGCGTTACGTCTAGAGCGTTACGCCGGGAGCGCCGCGGCGGGAGCGTTACGGTGCGGGAGCGCTGCGGGTGGAGCGGCTGAGGTCTCAGTCGCTCTTCAGCACGAACGAGGTCTGGACCTTCCCGAAGCCCGCCGCCTTGGCCTCCACCAGGTACGTGCCCGCCCCGGCCGACCCCGCCGGAGGCGTCCCGCACTCGGGGGCGCTCGGCTTGCGGTCCCACTTCACGGTGTAGGTGATGCCGCTGCCGGCGGCCACCCGGTACCGCAGGCTGCCCGTGCCCTCGACGCAGTCGTCGGAGGACCAGTACGCGTCGTCTCCGGTGGCCGGCGTGATCGCCAACACCGCGTGCTTCGGGCCGAGATCGACCTTGCAGTCGCTGCCGGAGGTGTTCCGCGCGGTCAGTTCGAAGGTAGGCGTCTGGCCGGGCGAGTAGGTGTTGCGGACGCTGCGCAGGCTCAACTTGACCGCGCCCGGGGTGCAGTTGGGCAGGCTCGATCCGGCGGGCAGCGCGTCACCCGCGCCGACACCGGTCGCCGCACCCCCCGCGGAGCCACTTCCGCCGCTGCCGCCGGACCCGTCGCCGCCTCCGGACTCCCCGTCACCGGAGCCGGATCCGTCACCGGAGCCGTCGCCGCCCGCCCCGGAGCCCGAGCCCGATCCGCCGGAGTCCGAGCTGCCCGACTCGTCGCGCCCGCCCGGGGCCTGACTGATCGCCGGCCCTGAGCCCGACGGTCCTGGAGTGATCGAAGGCGCAGGGTTCTTGCCGTTGGCGCCGTCCTCGTGGCCCTTCCCGCCGCCTCCGCCGCCGGAGACCACGACCCACGTGATCAGCAGCGCCAACAGGGCGAGGAGGGACAGCAGTACAGCCCTCCGTCGCCAGTAGATGGAGGAGGGAAGCGGCCCGACCGGATTGCGCAGAGATCCCACGGCGCAAACTGTACGAGAGATCGGCGCGTTCCCTTGTCCTACCCGCCGTTCGGGGCGGCAACTTTTACGGATCATCATCCTGGAGACCGGGCCGGCACCCCTGTCGATCGTCAGGTGCCGCACCTGACGATCGCGGGGTGTGACCGTATCGCGCCGTTGCCTACTGTCTGTGACCATGACCTTCGAGGACGACGAGCTCTACCGCGACATCACCGGCTTCGCCCAGGACACCCCCACGTGGGTACAGCACGCTGTGGAGGTGTGGACGGAGGCGGGCATCCTGTTGTTCGGCGCGCTGTTCGTCGCCGCCTGGTGGCGCGCGCGCCGCGGCAGCCCCCGGGCATTCGCGATCGCGGCCCTTGCACCTGTGGCCACGGCTGTGGCGTACGTGTGCAGTGAGCTGCTCAAGTCCGGTTTCACGCAGGACCGTCCGTGCCGGGCGGTCGCCGGGGCGGTGCCGTCCCTGGCCGAGTGCCCACCGACCGGCGACTGGTCCTTCCCGAGCAACCACGCGACGATAGCGGGCGCCTCGGCCGTCACCCTGGCCCTGGTCCGGCGGGCGGTCATCTGGCTGACGGCCCCGCTCGCCCTCCTGATGGCCTTCTCCCGCGTCTTCGTCGGCGTCCACTACCCGCACGACGTCGCCGCCGGGCTGCTGCTCGGCGCCCTCGTCGCCGCGGCGGCCGTACGCCTGGGCACGGGGCCGGTGACGCGGCTGGCCGAGGCGATGCGTGCGTCGTCGGCGCCCGCGGTGCGGTGGCTGTCCGGGCCGGGCCCGGCCGCGGCGCCCGTGACGGCGTACGTCGCTTCGCACCGGCGCGGTTGAGGAGCCTCAGGTGTCCGTGCCGACCAGTCCCGCCTCGTACGCCACGATCGCCGCCTGCACCCGGTTGCGCACCCCGAGCCGGTCGAGGACCGCGCTCACGTACGCCTTCACCGTGCCCTCGACGAGGTGCAGGCGGGCGGCGATCTCCGGGTTGGACAGGCCGGCGCCGACGAGGCCGAGCACCTCGCGTTCGCGGGGGCTCAGCCGCGCCACACGCGCGCGTGCCTGTTCCTCGCGGGCGAGCCGGCCCCCGCCCCCGCCCCTGCCCAGGTCCTCGATGACGTACCGGGCGACCTTCGGGGACAGGAACGCGGCGCCCTCCGCCACGGCCCGTACGCCCGCCATCAGTTCGTAGGGGTCCCCCGACTTGAGGAGGAAGCCGGTGGCGCCGGCGGCCAGGGCGCGGGCCACGTAGGCCTGTTCGGAGAACGTGGTCAGCATGGCGACGGCGGTGCCGGGGGCGGTGCGTACGATCTCCTCGGCCGCGGTGAGGCCGTCGAGGCGGGGCATACGGATGTCCAGCAGGGCCACGTCGGGGCGGTGGGCACGGGCCAGTTCGACCGCCTCGCGGCCGTCGCCCGCCTCCGCGACGACCTCGCTCTCACCGCCGCTCGCCAGGATGGCGCGGACACCCGCCCGCACCATCGCCTCGTCGTCGGCCAGCAGTACCCGGATCACCGTGCGGACTCCTCGTGTTCCTCGTGTTCCTCGTATTCGTCGTGCTCCCTGTACTCCTTGTCGGGCCGGCCGACGCCGGGGATGACGTCCTTGGTGGCTAGCCGTCCCTGCTCGTCGAAGCAGAGCCGGAAGTGGTCGATGGAGACCAGGAGTTCGCCGCTCGCCCGGTAGTACCGGCAGTCGGTGTCCGACGGCGGCGGTGAGGAAGCGCGTTCGACGGGTGGGTCGTGGGCCTCGCGGTCCGGCAGTGAGGGCGCGACCTCGTCGTACGGAGCGCCCGTGCGCAGCTTCGCGTACGCGCTCGGGGTGAGCACCGATCGTGTCTCCGTGTACGCGTACCAGCCGAAGGCCGCGCCGACGAGCACGACGCCGACACCGGCGGCGGCGCCCAGGCCGAGGGCGACGCGGCGGCGGGCGCGGGTGAACGGCGCCGTGGGGGCGGGAGGCAGCACGGGGGCGGGGCTCTGCTGTGCCGGTACGTGGGCCCGCACCCGGAAACCCTCCCCGTGCGGGCCGGCCCGGAAGTCTCCGCCGACCGAGGCGACGGCGGCGCGCAGCCCGATCAGGCCCGAACCGCCGCACGACGGGGGCGCCTCCTCGGTGGCCGGTCCGTTGGTGACGGTGACCGTGGTTCCCCGGCTCTGCCCGGTGACGGCCACGACGACCGAGGCGCCCGGTGCGTGCCGGGCCGCGTTGGTCAGCGCCTCGCGGACGATCCGGTGCAGCAGCCGATCGGCGACGCCGCCGGGCGTCGGGGCCGGGGTGGCGGTGCCCTGCGGCTCCCAGCGGACGGGGAGTCCCGACTCGGCGGCCCGGGCGACGAGTTCCTCGACGCTCTCGCCCGCCGGGGTCAGCGGGACGGGCTCGTCGTCCTCGCGCAGGACGCCGATGATGCGGTGCAGGCGGTCGGTGGCGTCGGCGGCGGCGGCGCGCAGATCGGCCGCGGCGGACCGATGGTCCTCGGCGAGCCCCGGGGCGACCTGGAGGGCGGCGGCGCGCAGGGCGAGCAGGCTCAGTTCGTGGCCCAGGGAGTCGTGCATGTCCTGGGCGATCCTGGCCCGTTCCCGCAGCCGGGCCCGTTCCTCGGTGTGTCGCTGCTCGTCCTCCAGCCGGGCCGCCCGGAGCCAGCCGGCCTCGGCCAGCGCGCGGCTCTGCCGCCAGTAGCGTCCGCCGAGCCAGGGGAAGACGCAGCCGAAGAGCAGCATGGTGGTCAGGACCAGGCACTCGGGGGGCGGGTCGACTCCTACGAGCGCGATCCGCACCGTGCCGACCGTGGCGACGGCGACGAAGCCGACCATCGCGGGGCGCGCACGCTCCGCGCGCAGGCCGAGCAGTACGGCGAAGACGCCGAGTGCCGGGCCGTAGGACACGCTGAACAGGGCCGGGGTGGCGGCCAGCCCCAGGCCGGCCGTCACCAGGAAGGCGCCGAGGGGCTGCCGCCGGGCGAGGGCGACCGCCAGGCCGAGCACACCCAGGCCGGCCAGCTGCTGCCACAGGGGCCGCGGCTCGTTCATCCCGAGCCGGTCGGCGGTGACCGCCGGGAGGCCGAGGCCCACCCAGAGCAGGGCACTTCTGCCCAGGGCGGCGAGCCCTGTGGCACCTGCGCCGGTACGCGGACCGACGACGGGGGCGGTCGTGAGGGCGGGGGTGGGGGCGGTGCCGGGGGCGGGGGCAGGGATGGGGGCGGCGCTGGTGCCGGACGCGGGGGCGGGGCCAGTGCGCGCGCGGGGCGTGGGGCCAGAGGTGGCGCCGGGCCCGCAAGCAGTGCTGGGGGCCGCACCAGGATCGGGGCCAGGGCCGGCGCCGGGCGCGGAGGCGGTGCCGGGGGCCGTGCGACTGCCGACGGCAGGGACGGGGGCGGGACGGCCGGCGGTGGTGGCGTCGGTACCGGCGCCCTCGCCGCGCGCCGCGCCCCCATCGGTCCCGGCCGCACCGGCCGAACGGGTACCTTCCATGCGGCCGACGCTACAAGCGGTGGGCACACCGGCGCCCCTGCCGATCGTCAGGTGTCGTGGCCTTCACCGGGTGGCGGTGCGCCCGTGCGGTGGTCCTCCCGTGGCAGGATCGGAGGGTCATGACTGCGCCCACGAAGCCCTCGCACCACGGCCCCTCCGACCCCGCCGCGCCCCCGGCCTCCGACCCCGCCGCGCCCCCGGCCCCCGCCGCCCTCGCCACCGGCCCGGCAGGCACCGCCACCGGTCAGGCGTCGGCCGGTGGGCCGGCCGTGTCCGGTGTGCAGTTGCACGCCCCCGTCATCGACTGGTTCGACGAGCACGCCCGCGATCTGCCGTGGCGGCGCGCGGAGGCCGGCGCCTGGGGCGTGATGGTCAGTGAGTTCATGCTCCAGCAGACGCCGGTGAGCCGCGTCCTGCCCGTCTACGAACAGTGGCTGGCCCGCTGGCCCCGCCCCGCCGACCTCGCCGCCGAGGCACCCGGCGAGGCGGTCCGCGCGTGGGGGCGGCTCGGCTACCCACGCCGCGCCCTGCGTCTGCACGGCGCCGCCGCGGCCATAACGGAACGGCACGGCGGCGACGTACCGGCGGACCACGCCCAGCTGCTGGCGCTGCCCGGCATCGGCGAGTACACGGCCGCCGCGGTCGCCTCCTTCGCCTACGGCCAGCGGCACCCCGTGCTGGACACCAACGTCCGCCGGGTCTTCGCCCGCGCGGTCACCGGGGTGCAGTACCCGCCGAACGCCACCACCGCCGCCGAGCGGAAGCTGGCGCGCGCCCTGCTGCCTCAGGACGAGGCGGGTGCCGCCCGCTGGGCCGCCGCCTCCATGGAGCTGGGCGCACTCGTCTGCACGGCGAAGAACGAGTCGTGTCACCGCTGCCCGATCGCCGGCCAGTGCGCCTGGCGGCTGGCGGGCAAGCCCGCGCACGACGGGCCGCCGCGCCGCGGGCAGACGTACGCGGGCACCGACCGGCAGGTGCGCGGCCGGCTGCTCGCGGTGCTGCGGGAGTCGTCCGGGCCGGTGCCGCAGGCGGCCCTCGACCAGGTGTGGCAGGAACCGGTCCAGCGCGCCCGCGCCCTGGACGGCCTCGTCGCCGACGGGCTGGTGGAACCGCTGGCGGACGGGTTGTACCGGCTGCCCCTGGGCTGACACACAGCCGGAACCCAGCGGCGGAGTGCCCCTGTGACGACTTCCGTCACAGGGGCACCACTGGACAAATCACTCTTACCGCCATCAAGCAGCCCAGCGAATCGCCCCCTTCCGCCGTCCGTTACACAACCGACGGACAGCCGAGTGTTTGCCGCAGGCTTCCTCGCACAGCGCCGTGACAACGCTTCCCTAACTTCGTTTCCGTGCCCGGCAGGCACAGCACGACTACGGACCACAGGCAGTGGGCCGGCGGTGATCACACCGTCGTAAAACGGGGATCGGAAGGCGGTTGACCATGGCGCAGGGCGAGGTGCTCGAGTTCGAGGAGTACGTCCGCACCCGGCAGGACGCGCTGCTGCGCAGCGCCCGGCGCCTGGTCCCGGACCCGGTGGACGCCCAGGACCTGCTGCAGACCGCGCTGGCGCGGACGTACCGCCGCTGGTCGACCATCGAGGACAAGCGGCTGGCGGACGCCTACCTGCGCCGGGTGATGATCAACACGCGGACCGAGTGGTGGCGGGCGCGGAAGCTGGAGGAGGTGCCGACCGAGCAGCTCCCGGAGTCCTGCGTGGACGACGCCACCGAGCAGCACGCCGACCGCGCCCTGCTGATGGACGTCATGAAGGTGCTCGCCCCGAAGCAGCGCAGCGTCGTGGTGCTGCGACACTGGGAGCAGATGTCAACGGAGGAGACGGCCGCCGCCCTCGGCATGTCGGCCGGAACGGTCAAGAGCACGCTGCACCGGGCGCTCGCCCGGCTCCGCGAGGAGCTGGTCGCCCGCGATCTGGACGCACGGGCGCTGGAGCGTGAGGAGCGGGAGCGTTGCGCGGCCTGACCGACGGTCGGACACCCGGGGTGACCCGGAAGAGCGTGCAGGCGACGAGTACAGCGGTGGCCGTGTTCGTCGCCCTCGGCGTTTCCCTCTCCGGCTGCGGCGCCGGCGGTACCGGCGCCCGGGACGAGGGGCCGGCCCACGCGGACGCGGTGGGCGGCGCCGCCTCCTCCTCGCCCGTGGCCTCCCCGTCGAAGGTCCCCGACCGGGTGGACGCGGTCCGGCTCGTCAAGGCGGACCCCAAGGTGTCCGCGGAGGTCAAGCGCGAGCTGAAGCCGTGCGTCGCCGACGAGTATCCCGTCGACGTGTCGTACGGGGAGCTGACCGGAGGAACCGCCGAGGACGTCGTCGTCAACGTGCTGACGTGCAGTGACGGGGTGGGTGTGGGCAGCTACGTGTACCGCGAGAAAGGCGGCGCGTACCAGAATGTGTTCAAGGCCGAGGAGCCCCCGGTCTACGCGGAGATCGACCGCGGCGACCTGGTGGTGAGCAAACAGGTCTACGAGAAGGGCGACCCGGTGTCGAGTCCGTCCGGCACGAACGTGATCACGTACCGCTGGTCCTCCGACCGGTTCACCGAGGCGTACCGCACGCACAACGACTACAGCAACGCGGCCGGGAACGTGCCGACGCCGGTCCCGGAGAGCTGACGCACACGACACGTGAACCGATCGGGCCGTTCGCTCCGATGAGGAGATGAGGAAGCGACGGAGCACCATCGGAGAAGCATCGGGGAAGCGACGGGGAAGTCGGGCGGCGACGGGAAGGAACGCGGCGCGCGATCCCCTCGTCTGACGAGTGACCGCACACGAGGACTGAGAGCACCGGGATGGCAGACCAGACCCACGTCCTGTTCGTCGAGGACGACGACGTCATCCGCGAGGCCACGCAGCTCGCCCTGGAGCGGGTCGGCTTCGCGGTCACCGCGATGCCCGACGGGTTGTCGGGGCTCGAGGCGTTCCGGAGCAACCGCCCCGACATCGCGCTCCTGGACGTCATGGTCCCCGGCCTCGACGGCGTCAGCCTGTGCCGCAGAATCCGGGACGAGTCCACCGTGCCGGTGATCATGCTGTCGGCGCGGGCGGACTCCATCGACGTCGTCCTGGGCCTGGAGGCCGGCGCCGACGACTACGTCACCAAGCCCTTCGACGGGGCCGTGCTGGTCGCCCGTATCCGCGCGGTGCTGCGCCGCTTCGGCCACGCGGGCGGTGGCGACCGGGCCGACGCGGGCCTCGCCGCGGACGACGGCGGGGTGCTGACCTTCGGCGAGCTGGAGGTCGACACCGAGGGCATGGAGGTGCGCCGGGCCGGGCGGCCGGTGGCGCTCACCCCGACCGAGATGCGGCTGCTCCTGGAGTTCTCCTCCGCGCCGGGCACGGTGCTCTCGCGCGACAAGCTCCTGGAGCGCGTGTGGGACTACGGCTGGGGCGGTGACACCCGGGTCGTCGACGTCCATGTGCAGCGGCTGCGCACCAAGATCGGTCAGGACCGGATCGAGACGGTCCGCGGCTTCGGCTACAAGCTGAAGGCCTGAGCGGACACGGGGCTCGGGACACAGGGACACAGGGACACGGAAACAGGGATACGGATACAGGGATATGCGGGGGTTCTGCAGAGCCGCGCGGGGAATCCTGCGACGCCTGACCGCCACGCCACTGCGGCGCACGGGCATCCGTACGGGGCTGCGATGGAAGCTCAGCGCGGCCATCGCACTGGTCGGGGCGCTGGTCGCGGTCGCCCTGAGCCTGGTCGTGCACAACGCGGCCCGGGTGTCGATGCTGGACAACGCCCGCGACCTCGCGGACGACCGGGTCCTGATCGCCCAGCGCAACTACGAGCTGTCCGGGCGGCTGAACTTCCCGAACGCCCAGATCGACGACCCCGAGCTGCCGGCGGAGCTGCGCCGGAAGATGGAGGCCGGGCGGCGGGCGACGTACGTGGCCGAGCGGCCGAACGGGGTGACGGACATCTGGGCGGCCGTGCCGCTCAAGGACGGGCACGTGATGTCGCTGCACTCCGGGTTCACCGACCGCAGTGCCGACATCCTCAAGGATCTCGACCAGGCCCTGGTCATCGGCTCCATCGCCGTCGTCCTCGGCGGCAGCGCGCTGGGCGTGCTCATCGGGGGTCAGCTCTCGCGCCGGCTCCGCAAGGCCGCCGCCGCCGCGCACGAGGTCGCCAAGGGCGAGCCGGACGTCCGCGTGCGGGACGCCATCGGCGGAGTCGTCCGGGACGAGACCGACGACCTCGCGAGCGCCGTCGACGCGATGGCGGACGCGTTGCAGCAGCGGCTGGACGCCGAGCGCCGGGTCACCGCGGACATCGCGCACGAGCTGCGCACCCCGGTGACCGGTCTGCTCACGGCCGCCGAGCTGCTGCCGCCGGGCCGGCCCACCGAGCTGGTGCTGGACCGGGCGAAGGCGATGCGCACGCTGGTGGAGGACGTCCTGGAGGTGGCCCGGCTGGACGGGGCCTCGGAGCGGGCCGAGCTGCAGGACATCATGCTGGGCGACTTCGTGACCCGGCGGGTGGCGGCCAAGGACCCGGACGCGGAGGTCCGGGTGATCCACGAGTCGGAGGTCACGACCGACCCGCGTCGCCTGGAGCGCGTGCTGTTCAACCTGCTCGCCAACGCCGCCCGGCACGGCCGCTCGCCCGTCGAGGTCAGCGTCGAGGGCCGGGTGATCCGGGTCCGCGACCACGGCACCGGTTTCCCCGAGGACCTGCTCGCCGACGGCCCGAGCCGCTTCCGGACCGGCAGCACGGACCGGGCCGGGCGCGGTCACGGGCTGGGCCTGACCATCGCGGCCGGGCAGGCGCGGGTGCTGGGCGCGCGGCTCACCTTCCGCAACGTCCGCCCGGCCGGCGCCCCCGCGCACGTACCGGCCGAGGGCGCGGTCGCCGTGCTGTGGCTGCCGGAGCACGCACCGACGAACACCGGGAGCTACCCGATGCTGCCGGACCGCGTGGCCGGCGGGGCGGCCGCCTCCCGGGAGACGTCCTAGCAGGCGAAGTCCTGGCTCATGTCGAGGCCGCCCTCGCGGGGCTGGGTGAAGGAGAACCAGTTGCCGGAGTCGTCGCGGAAGAGGGCCTCGGTGCCGTACGGACGCTCCTGCGGCTCCTGGAGGAACTCGACCCCGCGGTCCTTGAGCTTCTTGTAGTCGCCGTGGATGTCGTCGGTGGTGAGCACGCCGGCGCCGAGCGCGCCCTTCGCCACCAGCTTCTTGATCATCTCGGCGGACTCGGGGTCCATCGAGGGTCCGCTCGGGACCATCAGCGTCAGTTCGACGCCGGGCTGGTCCGGGGAGCCGACGGTGAGCCAGCGCATGCCGCCCTCGCCCATCGTCATGTCGGTGCGGACCTCCAGGCCCAGCTTCTCGGTGTAGAACTCCTTGGCCCGGTCCTGGTCGAGGACCCAGACGGTCGAGATGGCGAGGCCTTTGATCATGGTGTGCTCCTGCCGTTTCCGCTGTTGCGCGGCCGTTTCCGCTTGCCCTGTCACGGTAGGCAGGGGCGGCCTCAGTCCGCTTCTCCGGAATTGCGCCGCGCCCCGCCCGCCCAGTGCATGACGTAACAGCCCGGGATGAGAGCGGTGCCCCGGCCCACGTGCCGGGTCCGGTACTCGCTCGGGGTCAGGCCGGTCCGCGCCTTGAACCGGGTGGAGAAGGTGCCCAGGCTGCTGAAGCCGACCAGGTGGCAGATCTCGGTCACGGACAGGTTGGCGGTGCGCAGCATGTCCTCGGCGCGCTCGATGCGGCGGCGGGTGAGGTACTGGCCGGGCGTCTCGCCGTACGCCTCCTTGAAGGCGCGCAGGAAATGAAACCGGGAGTACCCGGCGTGCGCGGCCACCGCGTCGAGGTCGAGCGCCGGGTCGGCCCAGTCACGGTCCATGGCGTCCTTCGCCAGCCGCAACTGCCGCAACTTGTCCATGGGGCCGATGGTGACACGGGGCACTGACACCGACCGGCCCCCACGGCCCCGCCGCACCGGCCGAAGACCAGGCCGGGGCTTGGCGCAGTAGCCTGACGATCATGGCGGACTGGGGAACGCGGCCGGCTTCGGCGGCGGACGTCGAGGCGGTGGCCGAGTTGCGGGCCCTGGTGCTGCGGCCGGATCTGGAGCGGCTCGGGCGGTACGACGAGCAGCGGGTGCGGCAGCGACTGCGGGACGGGTTCGTCCCGGCGCACACGCGCGTGATCGAGGTGGGCGGCGCCTTCGCCGGATGCGTCTCGCTGCGGCCGGCCGACGGCGTCCACTGGCTGGAGCACTTCTATCTGGCCCCCCAGGTGCAGGGCAGCGGCATCGGTACGGCCGTGCTGCGCGGGCTGCTGGAGCGGTGCGACCGCGAGGGCGCTCTGGTCCGGCTGAACGTGCTGCGGGGCAGTCCGGCCCGGCGGCTCTACGAACGGCACGGGTTCACGGTGGAGACCGAGGACCCGGTGGACGTGTTCATGGTGCGCGAGCCGACCTCGACCGTGCGCGGCAGCCCGTTGGCTGCGCAGGACGAGGCCGAGCCGACTCCGACGGGGAGGCACCGCGGGGCGCTCTACTCGGCGTCGAGTTGGTGGTCGGCCCAGACGTAGGTCTCCGGCAGCAGGTCGGTGACGGGGACGGTGCGGAGGGCGTCGTTCCTGCCGACGATGACCTGGAGGGACGGGAAGTAGTCGAGGAGGACCTGGCGGCACCGGCCGCACGGGGGGACGACGCCCCGGTCGCGGTCGCCCACCGCGACGATCGTGTCCAGCTCGTATGCGCCCTGGGCCGCCGCCGCGCCGATGACGACCAGTTCGGCGCAGGGGCCGCCCGTGAAGTGGTAGGCGTTCACCGCGGTGACGATCCGGCCGTCCCGGGCACGGGCCGCGGCGGCCATGGTGTGGTTGTCGCCACGGCAGCGGGTGCGGGCGACGTGGGCCGCCGCCTCGATGAGCTCGTGGTCGACGTCGTCAGTCCGCGTGGTCATCGTTCCGGGTGAGCTCCTTCGCTACCGCAGGCCGTCGACGAACGCCTGCCATGCATCCACGCCGACGGTGACGACCGGGCCGGACGGGTTCTTGCTGTCACGTACGGGGACGGAGCCGGTGGGGCAGCTGTCGGCAACTTCGACACAGTCGCCGCCGGTGTTTCCGCTGTAACTGGACTTACGCCACTGGGTGTTCCTCTGGCTGGGAGCGGTGTCCATAGCGTTCCTCCATCACGCGGATGATCAGGTCGGCCGAATCCTCCACGGAGAGGGCGGCAGCCTGCAAGCGAGCGTAACGGAGAGCGGCTTCTCTGACGGTCTCCGGATTGGCCGTCATGTGACCGGAGATGATGTCCTCTGTGTAGACGATGTCCGGGTTGTCGTCAAAGCGCAGGAAGTTGAACGAACCAGCGAGGCTGGCGTGGGCCCCCGCCTCGTTCGGCAACACCTGGACATGCATCCAGCGGTGACCGGCGAACTCCAACAGCCGGGCCAGTTGCCGCCGCATGACCCCGGGGCCACCGATCGGCCGGTGCAGTACGGCTTCGTCCAGTACCACCCAGGCCAGCGGTGGCCGCTCACGCTCCAGAATGCGCTGGCGTTCCATCCGAGCCGCCAGCAGACCTTCCAAGTCGTCCGGCATGCCGGTGGCGAGCACCGCCCGCGCATACTCCTCCGTCTGCAGCAGCCCGTAGACCAACTGCGCCTGGTACGTCGAGATGTACGCCGCCTTCGCCTCCATCTCCGCGTACGGCTGGAACCACGTGGGCAGTTGGCTGCGCAGCACCAGCCCGATCAGCCGCGAGAACAAGCCGTCCGTGCCCAGCGCGGCGTCCACCCGCTCGGAGAAGTCCCGCGTCGGGACCTTCTTCGTCGTCTCGATCTGGCCCACCAGCGAGCCGGTACAGAAGATGATCTCGCCGAGCTGGCCCTGCTTGAGGCCGTGAGCCTCGCGCTGGCGGCGCAGTTCCCAGCCGTAGTAGTCGAGCGGGGAAGCGGTCGGGTCGAGGGACTGGACGTGGGCCACTGCGGCACCTCACTCCGGGGCTGCGGACGGCAACACCTCACGGCGTTCGTTTCTGTGCGTAGTCGAGCGTACGCAGTGCGTCGCAGCCTTGTGGCGTGAACCACGCAACCGGTCCGCAGGCGGCGGACGTTGAGAGCCAGTACCGCGCCGAGTTCGCCATGGGCGCGCACTCGGCCCGCCATCTGCGCCGCGTACTGCGGCTCTACCTCGTCCGCTCGGGCCTGTGGGACGTGGCCGACGCCGCCGAGCTGGCACTCACGGAGCTGGTCGCCAACGTCGTACGGCACGTGCCCGGACGCCGCTGCCGGGTGTGCTTCCTGCTGCACCCCGGCGGAGTGCGCGTGGAGGTCGCCGACGGCTGCCCGGAGCTGCCGGTGACAGCAGAGGCCGACGCGCTGGGCGAGGGCGGGCGCGGGCTCGCGATCGTCGGGGCGGTGACCGACCGGTGGGGCGTCACGCCGTACGCCGACGGGCAGGGCAAGACGGTGTGGTTCGAGTGCGGTCGCGACTGACCGGGCCACGACGAAGGCCCCCGGGTGGCCGGAACCACCCAGGGGCCTTGGCACAGGCGGCGCAGGCGCTCACACCGCCTCGGTCACCGGTGCCTTCGCCGTAGCCGTGCCGTCGTCCCCGTCGGCCGGGCCGTCCGCCGTCTTGGGGCCCGCCCCCTTCAGCGGCACCTCCTTCACGAAGACCGCCGCGACCAGGGCGAGGACGGCCACCGCGGCGCCGAGCAGGAACGCACCGTGAGTACCGGAGGACACCGCGTGCTGGTAGGCCTCGCGCGCCACCTCCGGCAGCTTGGCCAGGCTCGCCGCGTCCAGCTGCGCCGACTGCTCGGTCACCTGGGAGCCCACCGCTCCGGCCTTCTCGGCCATGACGTCCTGGACGCGGTGGTTGAACAGGGCCCCCATGATCGCGACACCGAAGGACGAGCCGAGGGTACGGAAGAGGGTGGTGGACGAGGACGCGACGCCCATGTCCTTCATCTCCACGCTGTTCTGCGCCACCAGCATGGTGATCTGCATCAGACAGCCCATGCCGAGACCGACCACGGCCATGTACACGCCGGAGGTGAAGCGGCTGGTGTCGGTGTCCATCAGGGAGAGCAGATACAGGCCGACGGTCATCAGCGCGCCGCCCGCCACCGGGAAGATCTTGTAGCGGCCGGTGTTCGTGGTGACCCGGCCCGCGACCATCGACGTGACGAGCATCGCGCCCAGCATCGGCAGGAGCAGCAGCCCGGAGTTGGTGGCCGAGGCGCCCTGCACCGACTGCTGGTACAGCGGCAGGAAGAGGGTCGCGCCGAACATCACGAAGCCGACGATGAAGCCGATGAGGGACATCAGCGTGAAGTTGCGGCTGCGGAAGATGTGCAGCGGCACGATCGGCTCGGCGGCCTTCGTCTGCCAGAACACGAACCCGACCAGCGCGGCGACGCCGATGGCGATCAGCTCCATGATCCGCGTGGAGGTCCAGGCGTACTCGGTGCCGCCCCAGGTGGTGACGAGCACGATGGCGGTGATGCCGACGGTGAGCAGCGCGGCGCCCAGATAGTCGATCCGGGCCTGGCTGCGCTTCTTCGGCAGGTGCAGTACGGCGCTGATGGCGACCAGGGCGACCGCGCCGAGCGGCAGGTTGATGTAGAAGGACCAGCGCCAGCCCCAGTGGTCGGTGATGGTGCCGCCGACCAGCGGTCCGCCGATCATCGCCAGCGCCATGACGCCGGCCATCATGCCCTGGTACTTGCCGCGCTCCCGGGGCGGTATCAGGTCGCCGATGATCGCCATGACGCCGACCATCAGACCGCCGGCGCCCAGGCCCTGGACGGCGCGGAAGCCGATGAGCTGGCCCATGTCCTGGGCCATGCCGCTGAGCGCGGAGCCGATCAGGAAGATCACGATCGACGTCATGAACGAGCCCTTGCGCCCGTACATGTCGCCGAGCTTGCCCCACAGCGGGGTGGAGGCGGCGGTCGCGAGGGTGTAGGCGGTGACCACCCAGGAGAGGTGCTCCAGGCCGCCCAGCTCGCCGACGATCGTCGGCATCGCGGTGCCGATGATCATGTTGTCGAGCATCGCGAGCATCATCGCGATCATGAGTGCGAGCAGGACCACCCGCACGCTCTTCGGTTGCTTGCCCTCCACGGCCTCGTCGGCCCCTGCCGCCGGTATGTCCGCCATGACCTTCACTCCCCCAGCTACCGCTGCGCATCCGCCTACTTACTTGCCGCCCGGCAAGTTGACTACACTCGGGAAGGTAGACGCGTAACTAGCCGGGCGTCAAGTAAGTTTTTCGGAGAGTGCAGGGAGCGGGCAGAGTGCGCAGAGCAGGAGGTGCGTAGGAGGATGGGCGGCACGATGAACGGCACCAGGCAGCAGCGACGCCGCGGGGACACCCGCCAGCGCATCCAGGACGTGGCACTCGAGCTCTTCGCCGAGCAGGGGTACGAGAAGACCTCGCTGCGCGAGATCGCCGAGCGCCTGGACGTCACCAAGGCCGCGCTCTACTACCACTTCAAGACCAAGGAAGAGATCCTGGTCGGCATCTTCGAGGATCTCTCCCGGCCGATGGAGGAGCTGGTCGCCTGGGGGCGGGAGCAGCCGCACACCCTGGAGACGAAGCAGGAGATCATCCGCCGTTACAGCGAGGCGCTGGCGGGCGCGGCGCCCCTGTTCCGCTTCATGCAGGAGAACCAGGCGACGGTGCGGGACCTGCGCATCGGCGAGATGTTCAAGACCCGCATGCTCGGCCTGCGCGACATCCTCATGGACCCGGAAGCGGACCTGGTCGACCAGGTCCGCTGTGTCAGTGCGCTTTTCACGCTGCACGCCGGGATGTTCGTCCTGCGGGATCTGGAAGGCGACCCCGAGGAACAGCGCGCGGCTGTTCTCGAGGTCGCCACCGATCTGGTGACCCAGGCGCACCGGGGCGCCCAGGGCACGTGACACCCGCTCCTTAGACGGCCACGCCCTTGGAGCGCAGGAAGGAGACCGGGTCGATCGCCGAGCCGTAGTTCGGGGTCGTACGGATCTCGAAGTGCAGGTGCGGCCCGCTCGAGTTACCGGTGTTGCCGGACTTCGCGATGGACTGGCCGGTCTTCACGACCTGGCCGATCTTCACGTTGACCTGGGACAGGTGCGCGTACTGGGAGTACGTGCCGTTGCCGTGCTTGATGACGATCGCGTTGCCGTAGGCGGGGCCGTCACCGGCGCCGTTGCCGCCGGCCTTGACGACGGTGCCGCCGTGGGCGGCAACGACGTTGGTGCCGATCGGCACGGCGAAGTCCTGGCCGCTGTGCTTGTGGGCCCACATGCCGCCGTTCTGGGCGAAGCTGGCGGTGAGGGTGTACTTCTTCACCGGGTCCACCCAGGAGGCGGCCTTCTTCTTGGTGGCCGTCTTCTTGGCGTGGACGGTCTTCGTGCTCGCGGCCTTCTCGGCCTTGGCCGCCTTGGCCTGCGCCGCGGCCTGCGCCTCGACGGCGCTCGCGACGGTGGAGGTGGTGGAAGCCGCCGTGGTGCCGGTGGCGGCCGCGACCCCGGCTCCCAGTGCGACCGAGGCTCCGAGGCCGGCGGCCATCACCGCGGCGCGAGTGCGGACGGTCGTACGGGAAGACAGGGACGTGACACGCGAGAACATTCGAACCTCATGGGGACGGGAGCAAAGGAACGCCCCTCCGGCGTGACGCAGAGGCGCTCACCGGGCGGGCTCCACATTGGTAACCCGGGGGGCCCGAACCGCACAAAGGTGTGACCTACGACGTTATTTAGTACTTGAGCGCGATACTTCCCGACTCTTGACAGAGCCCCCATTCCGGACAAAACCAGGTCAGAGACCCGTAAATCAGCCATCCCGGCGCACCGGTATGTCCGATTTCGTAGTTCTTGGGGCTTCCACTATTCCGCGTAGTACCGGCCAAACGGCCTGTGCGGCACATCACCGGCGACCATGATCAAAGGGCCCCCGAATGTGACCCGGGCTACTCCCGTCCCTGCCAACCCGCCCCCCGCACAAGGGGGTTCACCGGGCTCGGAGCGTGGCCCACGTCACCGCGCCGACTACTGCCCAGTAACCCAATCGTTGCCGTCCGGCCACTTGCCGGGGCGAGCATGCACGCGACAACTTTGCCGTCAGGCATCCGCGCAGGCATGAGAGGACCCCACCCCCCATGACCGAACAGACGGAACAGACCGGCCGGGCCGGACGGGCCGGACAGGCCGGGGGCACCTGGAAGCGCACCGTCGGCACGGCCGCCGTCACCGCGGCGGCGCTCACCGCGACGATCACGCCGGCCGTCGCCGCCCCGGCCGAAGCGCCGCGCGCCGCGGTGACCGCCGCGGCAGCCGACGTCGACTACGACACCTGGCAGCGGGACTGCCGGGCCGTGATGGACCAGGCGCTGCCGTACCTGAAGGAGCGGATCGGCGACGCCGGACCCGGCGAGAAGCAGGCGATCGTCCTCGACATCGACAACACCTCCCTGGAGACCGACTTCGGCTTCAGCTACCCGCAGCCCGCCAACCTGCCGGTCCTCGAGGCCGCCCAGTACGCGCAGGAGCACGGCGTCGCCCTGTTCTTCGTGACCGCCCGCCCGGGCATCATCGAGGCCCCCACCGAGTGGAACCTCGACCACGCCGGCTACGAGTCCTCGGGCCTCTACGTCCGCGGCTTCCTCGACCTGTTCAAGGACGTCGCCGCGTACAAGACCGCACAGCGCGCCCACATCGAGTCGCAGGGCTACACGATCATCGCCAACATCGGCAACAGCCCCACCGACCTGTCGGGCGGCCACGCCGAGAAGACGTTCAAGCTCCCGGACTACGACGGCCAACTGTCCTGACGCTCGGTAGGCTCCCCTCGTCGATCAACCACGGGGGTGGCGCATGGAACCGGCGGTACTCGGCGGGAAGTTGGCGTCCAGCCTGGTCGCCCCGCTGGTGAAGAAACTCTTCGTGACGGGCGGCCCCGGCGCCGGACTGGTCGACAAACCGGTCCGGCTCACCCACCTCGTCGCCTTCCGGGGCGAGCAGCGCGCCCTCGGCGAGAAGGAGGTGCGCAGGCTCGCGGGGCGGCTGGTCGGGGACTCCCTGGACTCCCCCGGCGAGCCGCCCTTCCCCCGCGACGAGGAGACCGCCGTGGCCGACGCCCTGGCCGCCCGGCTGCTCGCCCTCGGCGACCTGGACATGGACGACGTCCAGGCGGTCCGGCTGGGGCACCGGGAACTGGCCGAGCGGCTCCGGTACGGGGCGCCCACGACCGCCACCGGGCTGTCCGCGGACGCCTGTTACTTCCTCGACTCCGCGACCGAGTGGGCCTGCCTGCACATCCTGGAGTTCTTCACCCGGCGCTCCACCTTCGTCGCCCGGACCCTGGTGGCCCAGACCCGCGGCCAGGCCGAGCTGATCGCGAAGGTCGACGAGCTGATCACCCGCGTCCCGCGCCCGGACGCACGGGACACGGCCTTCGAACGCCGGTATCTGTCCCACGTCGCCGAGCGGCACAACCACCTCACCATCTACGGCATCGACCTGCGCGACTCCCCGGACCAGTGGCCCCTCGAGGTCGCCTACCTGACGCTCGAGGCGACCGTGAACCAGGAGCCCGATCGGGACGCCGTTCCCGGCGAGGGGGCGTCGGCCCGCACCAGGCGGATGCCCGCCGACGAAACCCTGGACAGGGAATCCAGGGTGCTGCTGCGCGGTGAGGCGGGCTCCGGCAAGACGACCCTGGTGCAGTGGCTGGCGGTGACCGCGGCACGCGAGGGTACGCACGTCCCGTACATCCTCCCGCTGCGCACCCTGATCCGCACCGGTCCGCTGCCCGCCCCCGCCGCCTTCCTGAGCGCCGTCGCCTGCCCGCTGTCGCCACCGGACGGCTGGGCGGAACGGGTGCTGGGAGCGGGCAGAGGGCTGGTCCTCGTCGACGGCCTGGACGAGGTCCCGGCAGCCGACCGCCACGCCACCCGGGCCTGGCTGCGCGGCCTCATCCACGCCTACCCGGGCAACCGCTGGCTGCTGACCACCCGCCCCACCGCCGTACGCGCCGACTGGCTGTCACAGGAGGGCTTCTGGGAACTGTCCCTGGCACCGATGGGCCGGGCGGAGGTCGCCACGTTCGTGCACCGCTGGCACGCGGCAGCGGGCGCGCCGGAGTACGAGCAGCCGCTGCTGGACTCCCTGCGCACCAAGCGTGATCTGTCCCGCCTGGTCACCAACCCGCTGATGTGCGGGCTGATCTGCGCCCTGCACCGCGAGCGCCGCGGCTACCTGCCCACCGGCCGCAAGGAGTTGTACGACGCCGCCCTCACCATGCTGCTCGCCCGCCGCGACCGGGAGCGCGGCATGGGGACGGTCGACGGCCCCGAGATGGGCGAGGAGGCGCAGCTCGAACTCCTGCAGCGCATCGCCTACGCCCTGGTGCTGAGCGGCCGGAACGAGATGCCGTTGGAGACGGCCGAGGGAATCGTGGAGCGGGCGCTGCCCACCCTGGCATCGGCCGTCGGGCGGACGGACGCCCCGGAGATCCTGCGGACCCTGCTGCTGCGCAGCGGTGTGCTGCGTCACCCGGCCGAGGGGGTCGTGGAGTTCGTCCACCGCACCTTCCAGGACTACCTGGCAGCCCGGTACGCCGTGGAGGAGGGGCACCTCGGCGTGCTCACCAGCCACGCCGACGACACCCAGTGGGAGGACGTCATCCGCATGGCCGTGGCACACGCCCGGCCCGGCGAACGGGCCCTGGTGCTGAGAGAGCTGCTGGCCAAGGAGGCGCCCCGGCTCACGCTGCTGGCTCTGGCCTGCCTGGAGCACACGGCGGCACTGGACCCGGTGGTGCGGGCGGAGGTGGAGGCCCGGGCCGCCGAGCTGATCCCGCCGCGCACGACCGAGGCGGCACGGGAACTCGCGGGCGCCGGTCCCCTGGTGCTGGAGCTGCTGCCTGGGCCCGAGAGGCTGACCGCCCAGGAGGCACTCGGCGTCGGCGTCACCGCCTCGGTCCTGGGCCGGGAGGAGCCCGACGGGGCGCTGGCGGTGCTGCGCCGCTTCCGGGACCACCCCGACCTCGACGTGCGGCGGCAGCTCGCCGGCACCTGGCACCGGTTCGACGCCGAGGAGTACGCGCGCGAGGTCCTGGACCACCTCGACCGCACGGACCTCTACCTCGACTGCGAGACGCCCGCCCAGCTCGCCGCCCTCGCCGGCATGGCCCCGTGGGCCGCACTGCACGTCTCGGGCCCGCACCGCGCCGAGGACATGGTGGCCGCCGTGCCGGAACCGGAAGGGGTGACCACCCTCCACATCAGCGACAACCCGCTGCTGACGGAGCTGGACGCCCTGCTGCGTCTCTCCTCGCTGAACAGGTTGTCGCACCACGAGTCCCCGAACGTGGCGGGCCTGGACCGGCTGGCTCCGCTGCCCCTCACCGAACTCGTCCTCGACCCTGTCGCCGACCTGACAGGCCTGCGGTCACTGTCGAAACTGACCGTGCTCTCCCTGACCCAGGAACTGCCCGGCACCGCTCTCACCGAGGCCCTGCCGACCGACGCCCCGCTGGGCTTCCTCTTCCTGGGCCGCCACAGCACCGACACGACCGGCCTGCGGGGGCTGGGTCACTGGAAGACACTGCACACACTCAGCCTCGGACCGCTGACCACGGAGCTGACGACGGCCGACTGGCGAGAGGTCGCCACGCTGCCCGCACTCACCCACCTGTACGTGAACGCGGCGATCATCCGGGACCTGCCGGCCTCCATCGGCCGCATGCCCGTGCTTCCTGGTGTCGAGGCACTCGCGGTCCCCGCGATGGAGGGCACCGAGCATCTGGCCGCACTGGCCTCCAGGCTTCCTGGACTGCATTCGGTGCGCCTCTGGAACAGGAGTGGACACTCGTTCCCCGTCTCCGACTTCCAGTCGCTCTTCCCCGACGCCGAAGTGACCCTGGAGCAACGCTGACGCGGCAAGAAGAAAGGGGCTGGCCCGGGACCGAAGTCCCGGGCCAGCCCCTTTCTCGGCTCACCCGCGGAGGGCTACGCCTCCTTGCTCAGGTTCGGCCCGGCACCGCCGGCCGCCTGCTCGATCGGCGGGACGTCGGGCAGAGCCGACTTCTCCTCACCGCGGAAGGTGAAGGTCTGGTTCTCGCCCTCGCCCTCGGTGTCCACGACCACGATGTGACCGGGACGCAGCTCGCCGAAGAGGATCTTCTCCGACAGCGTGTCCTCGACCTCGCGCTGGATGGTGCGACGCAGCGGACGTGCGCCCAGCACCGGGTCGTAGCCCTTCTTGGACAGCAGCTCCTTGGCGGACTGGGAGAGCTCGATGCCCATGTCCCGGTCCTTGAGGCGCTCGTCGACCTTGCCGATCATCAGGTCGACGATCCGCAGGATGTCGGCCTGGCTGAGCTGCGGGAAGACGACCACGTCGTCGACGCGGTTGAGGAACTCGGGCCGGAAGTGCTGCTTGAGCTCGTCCTGGACCTTGTTCTTCATGCGCTCGTAGTTGGTCTTCGTGTCACCCGCGGCGGCGAAGCCGAGGTTGAAGCCCTTGGAGATGTCCCGGGTGCCGAGGTTGGTCGTCATGATGATGACCGTGTTCTTGAAGTCCACGACCCGGCCCTGGGAGTCGGTCAGGCGACCGTCCTCCAGGATCTGCAGCAGCGAGTTGAAGATGTCCGGGTGGGCCTTCTCGACCTCGTCGAAGAGGACGACGGAGAACGGCTTGCGGCGGACCTTCTCGGTCAGCTGGCCGCCCTCTTCGTAGCCCACGTAGCCGGGGGGCGAACCGAAGAGACGCGACACCGTGTGCTTCTCGCTGAACTCCGACATGTCGAGGGAGATCAGCGCGTCCTCGTCACCGAAGAGGAACTCCGCGAGCGCCTTGGACAGCTCGGTCTTACCGACACCGGACGGGCCGGCGAAGATGAACGAGCCACCCGGACGCTTCGGGTCCTTCAGACCGGCACGCGTGCGGCGGATCGCCTTGGACAGCGCCTTGACGGCGTCGACCTGGCCGATGACCCGCTTGTGGAGCTCGTCCTCCATGCGCAGCAGGCGGGACGACTCCTCCTCCGTGAGCTTGAAGACCGGGATGCCCGTCGCCGTGGCGAGGACCTCGGCGATCAGCTCGCCGTCGACCTCGGCGACGACGTCCATGTCGCCGGCCTTCCACTCCTTCTCCCGCTTGGCCTTGGCGGCCAGGAGCTGCTTCTCCTTGTCGCGCAGGGAGGCGGCCTTCTCGAAGTCCTGCGAGTCGATCGCGGACTCCTTGTCGCGGCGGACGCCGGCGATCTTCTCGTCGAACTCGCGCAGGTCCGGCGGCGCGGTCATCCGGCGGATGCGCATCCGGGAGCCGGCCTCGTCGATCAGGTCGATCGCCTTGTCCGGCAGGAAGCGGTCCGAGATGTAGCGGTCGGCGAGCGTCGCCGCCTGGACCAGGGCCTCGTCCGTGATGGAGACGCGGTGGTGCGCCTCGTACCGGTCGCGCAGGCCCTTGAGGATCTCGATCGTGTGCGGCAGCGACGGCTCCGCGACCTGGATCGGCTGGAAGCGGCGCTCGAGGGCCGCGTCCTTCTCCAGGTGCTTGCGGTACTCGTCCAGCGTGGTGGCGCCGATGGTCTGCAGCTCACCACGGGCCAGCATCGGCTTGAGGATGCTCGCGGCGTCGATGGCGCCCTCGGCGGCACCCGCACCGACCAGCGTGTGCAGCTCGTCGATGAACAGGATGATGTCGCCGCGGGTGCGGATCTCCTTGAGGACCTTCTTCAGGCGCTCCTCGAAGTCACCGCGGTAGCGGGAGCCGGCGACCAGCGCACCGAGGTCCAGGGTGTAGAGGTGCTTGTCCTTGAGGGTCTCGGGCACCTCGCCCTTGACGATGGCCTGCGCGAGGCCCTCGACGACGGCGGTCTTGCCGACGCCGGGCTCACCGATGAGCACCGGGTTGTTCTTGGTACGGCGGGACAGCACCTGCATGACCCGCTCGATCTCCTTCTCGCGCCCGATGACCGGGTCGAGCTTGGACTCACGAGCGGCCTGGGTGAGATTCCGGCCGAACTGGTCGAGGACCAGGGACGTGGAGGGCGTGCCCTCGGCGGGACCGCCGGCGGCGGCGGTCTCCTTGCCCTGGTAACCGGAGAGCAGCTGGATGACCTGCTGCCGCACCCGGTTGAGATCGGCACCCAGCTTGACCAGGACCTGGGCGGCGACGCCCTCGCCCTCACGGATCAGGCCGAGCAGGATGTGCTCCGTGCCGATGTAGTTGTGACCGAGCTGGAGGGCCTCGCGGAGCGACAGCTCCAGGACCTTCTTGGCACGGGGGGTGAAGGGGATGTGACCCGACGGGGCCTGCTGGCCCTGCCCGATGATCTCCTCCACCTGCTGGCGGACCGCCTCGAGCGAAATCCCGAGGCTCTCAAGGGCCTTGGCGGCGACACCCTCACCCTCGTGGATCAGGCCCAGGAGGATGTGCTCGGTGCCGATGTAGTTGTGGTTGAGCATCCGGGCTTCTTCCTGAGCCAGGACGACAACCCGCCGCGCGCGGTCGGTGAACCTCTCGAACATCGTTAATCGCTCCTCAGAGCGGTCAGGCAGTAAGGGGAACTTCCCCTCCCTGTCCTTCCGCAGCTTAGTCCCGCAAGCGGGGACCGCTCATTCCAACTGCCGACACCGTCGATGGCCTCCTGACCCCTGACGCCGACATCTGCCACAACCCGATGGTGCGAGACGATGTTCCCGCAGGCCAGGCACTTACCCCACTCACCAGTACGCCGATGGCGAACGTGAGACGGCCCATTCTGCGTATCGCCCCCTCCCACTAGGGATGTCTTACCCGCAGGGACTGACACTCCATGCCGCGCGCACCGGTTCCCTCCGCTACGGGCGAACAACCTTGCGCCTCCCCGCACCCCCACGCGCCCCCACTTCCAGCACTCTGTGCGTTCTTTCCAGTACACAGCGTAACTCCGGCGCTCTTCGGACTGTTGCACGGGGCATGGTCGGCGCCTCGCCCTCGGACTCCTCGGTTCCCACCGTGCCGTGCCCCCGTCACCCGCCGGGGCCGGGCGGCGCGTCTGGGTGGAACGAGGAGCGGGTGCGGTGGTGGTACGAGACCGTGCTCGGCTGGCCGACGGCGCCCGGGACTCCGCTGCGACTGCGCGTCGGCGTCCGCTTCGACGTCCTGGACGTTCCGGCCGCGGCCGGGCACGCGACCCTGGGGCGGCTCGGCACCGCATCGCAGGGCACCGGCCCCGGCTTCCCGGTGGCGGTCCGGGGCGGGCGGATGCTGCTCCTCGTGGCGGCGGGCGGCGCGGACGAGCTGCCGGGACTGCTGGAGTGGCTGGAGTGGGGCTCGCTGGCGCTCGACCTGAGGGCGACCGGCGCGGGCGGTCTCATGGACGCGCCCCCGGCCCCCGTCCCCGGTGCCGCCGGCCCGGTCGGCCTCCCGCCTCGCACCCGGGGTCACGACGACTCACAGGGGGCCGCCGTATGGCTGCGGCCCCCGGAGCCGGGGGGTGAGGCCGAGGCCTCGCTGCCGACGCTGTCGGCCCTGGGGGGCGCTGGGACCGCCCTCGACCTCGCACGGCTGGTCCACACTCTGGCGACGCAGTGCCACCGGCTCCGGCTCTCCCGGCGACGCGTCGGGACGGAGTGTGCGGCGCGGGTCGGGTGATCAGCCGTTGGCCTTCTCGTAGGCCTCGCGAATGATGGCGGGAACGCGGCCGCGGTCGTTGACCTCGTAACCGTTCTCCTTCGCCCAGGCGCGGATCGCCGCGGTGTCCTGGCTGCCGCCGGAGGCAGCACGCGCCTTGCCGCGTCCGCCCGAAGCACGGCCCCCGGTGCGACGACCACCCTTCACGTAAGGCTCGAGAAGGCCGCGGAGCTTGTCCGCATTGTCGGTGGTGAGATCGATCTCGTACGTCTTGCCGTCCAGCGCGAACGTCACGGTCTCGTCTGCCTCGCCACCGTCGAGGTCGTCGACAAGAAGGACCTGAACCTTCTGTGCCACCGGATTTCCTTTCATCGATAACTTGAGGGCCGGAGGTCCGCCGGCATCCGCCGTATCGCCGTCCCTTGTTATATGCAGTACTGCAGTACGCCGGAAAGCAAACCGCTTTTGCCGGGAAAACACAAACCCCCGGCAGGAACCGGTAGCCCGCCTCCGGGCGGGAAAGATGCGCGTTTCGGACATAGGGAACCGGCGCCGGGTCCAAGTCGGTGTCCGCCGGTCTCCGTTCGATGTCGTCTCGATGTCGTCGACGGAATAAACCTGGCGAAGGGTTGCGGATGTCGGCCGGGGCGGCGATCACAGATGCAGAAGCATCCGGCTGTTGCCCAAGGTGTTCGGTTTCACTCGTTCGAGACCCAAGAACTCCGCGACACCCTCGTCATAGGAACGCAGCAGCTCCGCGTACACGTCCGTGTCGACGGGCGTCTCCCCGATCTCCACGAAGCCGTGCTTGGTGAAGAAGTCCACTTCGAAGGTCAGACAGAAAACGCGGCGAACACCGAGCCAGCGTGCCGTCTCCAGCAACTTCTCCAGCAACTGGTGCCCGACGCCGACGCCCTTCAGGCCGGGCTTCACCGCGAGAGTGCGTACTTCCGCGAGGTCTTCCCACATCACGTGCAGGGCACCGCAGCCGACCACCTCGGCGTTGTCGTCGCGTTCCGCGACCCAGAACTCCTGGATGCTCTCGTAAAGCGTCACCATCGCTTTGTCGAGCAGGATGCGGTCACGGACGTACGCGTCGAGGAGCCGGCGTACGTCCGGGACATCGCTGGTGCGGGCCCGCCGGACGGTGATGGCTTTTGACATGGGGGGACGCTATCGCTCGCCCTCGTCCGGTACCGAGCCGGGGTTGGAGGTGGGGGTTTCCGGTCCGCGCACGATGCGGATGGCGTCTCCCAGTGCCTGACGCTGTTCCTCGCTCATCATGCCGAAGAAGGCGATGAGGGCGGCGGTGGGGTTGTCGCTCTGGGACCAGGCGTCGTTCATCAGCGCGGCGGCGTAGGCGGCGCGGGTGGAGACCGCCTCATATCGATAGGCCCGGCCTTCCGCCTCGCGGCGCACCCAGCCCTTCTGATGGAGATTGTCCAAAACGGTCATCACCGTGGTGTAGGCGATCGACCGCTCCTGTTGCAGATCTTCCAGGACTTCTCGAACGGTCACCGGGCGGTTCCACTTCCACACCCTCGTCATGACCGCGTCTTCGAGTTCTCCCAATGGGCGAGGCACGCTTCGAACGATAGTGGGAGATCCCGGCGATGGCGTGCCGGACGTGCGTTTTCGCGGGCAAACGGGCACAAAAAGGGCGTACGGCTCCTTGCGGTGTGCGCGCGGAGTCGTACGCCGGGGTGTGCGTGGGTGGTGCGGTGCCTGGTGCAGCTGCGGCTTGTCAGGCCTCGGGGTGCGCGGACGGCCGGCGGGCGCCCTCCGCTCGCGCGAGGGCGGCGTCCACGGCCGCGTCCTCCTTGGCCTTGTTGGCGCCGCCCTGGGTCTTCACGATCACCCTGATCACGCCGATGAAGAACACGGCCATGACGGCCGGGGGCAGGAGCGCGGAGACGTAGTCCATGGATCCAGGGTAGCCAGGCCGTGTCAGCCGGCCGCGAGGTGGTGCCGGGAGCCGGGGACGGGCGGGGACGGCTTGCGGCGCGGGAAGACCTCGCCCGGGGTCGGGACGGGGCGCTTGGGGGTGGCCGGGTCGGGATGGGGGGCCGGTTTCTCGGCCGGTTTCTGCGGGGGTTTCTTGTCGGGCTGCCGGCCTCCGGGGAGGGCGTGGAGGTGGGGGGTGCGGGCGGCGGGGAGCGTGACCGTGGGCGTCGCGGGCGGCGTGGGTCCGTAGCGGGCCAGGAGGGCGGCCGCGGCGGGGTTGCCGCGCAGGGCGCCGAGGGCGGCCAGGTCGTCCGCGTCCGGGCGGTGTCCGGCGCCCAGCGCCTCGTCCAGGAGCCTGAGGTAGCCGGTGGCGGTGCCGGGGAGGGCGGCGCGGTACCGGGCCAGGTCGGCCACCAGGAAGGCGCGCAGCCGGGCGCTCTCCCGCAGCGCCTCGTCGAGCGACTCCGCGAGGTGGAGGCAGTCCCGGGCCTCCTCGGCCGAGACGGGGCTGGGGTTCAGGGCGAGGGCGAGGGCACGCCGGAGCACACGCAGCTCCTGAGCGCCGAACGCCATGCCGCCGCGGGGTCCGTAGGGCGTGGGCATGGCGGCGACGATACGCGCTAATCAGACAAACTCGGCATAACGGGTGGGTGTGGCGCGGGGTGCCACCCGGATGCGGGGGCCTCCGGCGGTTGGGGCGGGGGTGCGGTGCCCCAGCTGCGGGCAGTCGTGCCTCCCCCAGTGCCTGAACGGCCTGGGAGGTACCCCCCGGGGCGGCACGGGTGGGCGGTGGGGGGGTCCCCTCGTCCGAGCGATGCCGAGAGTGGGGGAGGCACCCCGTCGCGCCGGGCCGCGTCACCCACCCCGGCCCACCTACATGCGGGACACGTTCCGTTCGTACACCAGGCGGAGTCCCATCAGCGTCAGCCACGGCTCGTGTTCGTCGATGACCGAGGACTCGCCCAGGACCATCGGCGCGAGTCCGCCCGTCGCGATGACCGTGACGTCGTCCGGGTCGTCGGCCAGCTCGCGGGACATGCGGTTGACGACCCCGTCGACCTGGCCGGCGAAGCCGTACACGATGCCGGACTGCATCGCCTCCACCGTGTTCTTGCCGATCACGCTGCGCGGGCGCGCGACCTCGATCTTGCGGAGCTGGGCGCCCTTCACGCCGAGCGCCTCGACCGAGATCTCGATGCCGGGGGCGATGACCCCGCCGATGTACTCCCCCCGCGCGCTGACCGCGTCGAACGTCGTCGCCGTGCCGAAGTCCACGACGATCGCCGGGCCGCCGTAGAGCTCCACGGCTGCGACCGCGTTGATGATGCGGTCCGCGCCGACCTCCTTGGGGTGGTCGGTGAGGATCGGGACGCCGGTCTTGACGCCCGGTTCGACCAGGACCGCGGGGACGTCGCCGTAGTAGCGGCGGGTGACCTCGCGCAGTTCGTGCAGGACCGAGGGGACGGTCGCGCAGATGGCGATGCCGTCGATGCCGTCGCCCAGCTCGTCGCCGAGGAGGGGGTGCATGCCCATCAGGCCCTGGAGGAGGACCGCAAGCTCGTCGGCCGTGCGGCGCGAGTCCGTGGAGATGCGCCAGTGTTCGACGATGTCCTCGCCGTCGAAGAGGCCCAGGACGGTGTGGGTGTTGCCTACGTCGATCGTCAGCAGCATGGGTTCTACTCCGCCGCTCGCAGGTCCAGGCCGATGTCCAGGATCGGGGAGCTGTGGGTGAGGGCCCCCACGGCCAGGTAGTCGACGCCCGTGTCGGCGTACGCCTTGGCGTTGGTGAGGGTCAGGCGGCCCGAGGCCTCCAGGGCGGCGCGGCCGGCGACGAGGGACACCGCCTCCTCGCACTCGCCCGGCGTGAAGTTGTCCAGCAGGATCAGGTCCGCGCCCGCGTCGACGACCTCGCGGAGCTGGTGCAGGGTGTCGACCTCGACCTCGATGGGGACGTCGGGGAAGCGCTCGCGGACGGCCTGGAAGGCCGCTGCCACACCGCCGGCGGCCACCACGTGGTTGTCCTTGACCAGGGCCGCGTCCGAGAGGGACATGCGGTGGTTGACGCCGCCGCCGCAGCGGACCGCGAACTTCTCCAGGCCGCGCAGGCCGGGGGTCGTCTTGCGGGTGTCACGGACCTTGGCCTTCGTGCCGTCCAGGACGTCCGCCCACGCGCGCGTGGCCGTCGCGATGCCCGACATGCGGCACAGCAGGTTCAGGGCGCTGCGCTCCGCGGTCAGGATGTCGCGGGTGCGGGTGGTGACGGAGAGGAGCTTCTGGCCCTCCTCGACGCGGTCGCCGTCCTCGACATGGCGTTCCACCTCGAACTCGTCCGTGCAGACGACCGACATCACCGCCTCGGCGACCCTGAGGCCCGCGACCACACCCGCCTCCCGCGCGGTGAAGTCGGCGGTGGCCACGGCGTCCTCGGGGATGGTCGCGACCGTCGTCACGTCCACGCCGCCCGCCAGGTCCTCCTGGATGGCGACGTTCGCGATGTCCTCGACCTCGACCGGGTCGAGTCCCGAGTCCAGCAGGAGTGCCGCGAGTGCGGGGTCGAGGCCGCACTCCATGTACGTCTCTTCGTCGGATTCCGCGCCGCAGGCGCAGCCGTCGCCGCACCCTCCGGCGGAGGCGAGGGGAAGGTCGGGGGTGTTCACTGCTCTCACTGCTCCTGGGGACGCTGCGTCGGCTGGTCGC
Organism: Streptomyces sp. NPDC053750; assembly: GCF_044544295.1. Taxonomy (NCBI): domain Bacteria; kingdom Bacillati; phylum Actinomycetota; class Actinomycetes; order Kitasatosporales; family Streptomycetaceae; genus Streptomyces; species Streptomyces sp. NPDC053750. The sequence goes on from NZ_JBITXB010000004.1 coordinate 48,332, forward strand.
TGAGGGTGGTCGGGGGGAATTCTGGCGTGTCCGTGGTGTGCACGGCGAGGGAGCGGTCAGGGTTCAGGCGTACGACGATGTGGCGGCGCCAGGCCGTGTCGTCGCGGTCCGGCCGGTCCTCGCGCCAGTGGCAGCCGCGGGTCTCCTCGCGCCGGGCCGCCGCGGCCACCAGGACGCGGGCCACGCACAGGAGGTTGGTGGCCTCCCAGGTGTCGACGCCGGGCTCGGACGTCTTGCCGTTCTCGTGCAGGGCGTCACGGGCCTCGGTGTGGAGGTGGTGGAGGCGGTCGGCCGCCCGGGTGAGGGAGTCCGCCGAGCGCAGGACACCCGCGCCCTCGGTCATGATCCGCTGGATCGCGAGGCGGGCCTCGGGCGGGAGGAGGGGGTGCTCCGGGTGCTCCGGGTGCGTGACGGGTGCCGGCACGCGCGCGTGGAGGTCGCCCTGCACATGGCCGGCCGCCACGTCCGCGGCGATGCGCTCCGCGTAGACCAGGCCTTCGAGGAGGGAGTTGGAGGCCAGGCGGTTGGCGCCGTGCACGCCCGTGCAGGCGACCTCGCCGCACGCGTACAGGCCCGGGACCGTCGTACGGCCGTGGGCGTCGGTGCGGACACCGCCGGAGGCGTAGTGGGCGGCCGGGGCGACCGGGATCGGCTCGGTGACCGGGTCGATGCCGTGCGCACGGCAGGCGGCGAGGATCGTGGGGAAGCGCTGCTCCCACATCGCCGGGCCGAAGTGGCGGGCGTCCAGGTACATGTGCTCGGCGCCGAGCTCCTGCATGCGGCGCGTGATGCCCTTGGCGACGATGTCCCGGGGGGCGAGTTCGGCGAGTTCGTGCCGGCCCTGCATGAAGCGCACGCCGTCGGCGTCCACCAGGTGGGCGCCCTCGCCGCGCACCGCCTCCGAGACCAGGGGCTGCTGGCCCTCGGCGTCCGGGCCGAGGAAGAGGACCGTGGGGTGGAACTGGACGAACTCGAGGTCGCTCACCTCGGCGCCCGCGCGGAGGGCGAGCGCCACGCCGTCGCCCGTGGAGACGGACGGGTTCGTCGTCGCCGAGAAGACCTGGCCCATGCCGCCGGTCGCCAGGACCACGGCGGGGGCGTGGACCGCGCCGACGCCGTCGTGCTGGCCCTCGCCCATGACGTGCAGGGTGACGCCGGCGGTGCGGCCCTCGGCGTCCGTGAGGAGGTCGAGGACGAGGGCGTTCTCGATCGTGCGCATCCCCCGCGCGCGTACCGCCTCCACCAGGGCCCGGGAGATCTCCGCACCCGTGGCGTCGCCGCCGGCGTGGGCGATGCGGCGGCGGTGGTGGCCGCCCTCGCGGGTGAGGGCCAGGCCGCCCTCGGCGGACTCGTCGAAGTGCGCCCCGGTGGCGATGAGGCGGCGTACGGCGTCGGGGCCCTCGGTGACCAGGATGCGCACCGCCTCCTCGTCGCACAGGCCCGCACCGGCGACCAGGGTGTCGTCCAGGTGCTGCTCGGGCGTGTCGCCCTCCCCGAGGGCCGCGGCGATGCCGCCCTGCGCCCAGCGGGTGGAGCCGTCGTCGAGGCGGGCCTTGGTGACGACGACCGTCTTCAGGCCGGCCGCCTCGCAGCGCAGGGCCGCGGTGAGGCCGGCGACGCCGGAGCCGACGACCACCACGTCCGCGGCGATGGCCCAGCCGGGCGCGGGGGCGTGCAGTCGTATGCCTGTGCTGGTCACGAGGCGGCTCCGAAGGTGAGGGGGACGTTGTCGATCAGCCGGGTCGCGCCGACCCGGGCGGCGACGGCGAGGACGGCCTCGCCGGTGTGGTCGTCGTCGACCTCGGTGAAGTCGGACGGGTCGACCAGGGCGAGGTAGTCCAGCTCCAGCGGCGGGTCGAGGCGGGCGGCGTCGTCCAGGACCAGGCGGGCGGCGGCCCGGACGGCGGCGGGGCTGCCCGGGACCGCGTGCGAGACGGCGTGGGCGTCGGCCGCCGCGCGGGACTCGCCCAGCGCGTTGAGCGCCTCCGCGCGCGCGTGGCTGGCGGGCACCACCCGCGCCCGCGCGCGCAGCGCCTCCTGGGCGGCGTGCCGGTCCAGGCCCGCGAACAGGGCCTGGGAGAGCGCGAGGGCCGTGCGGCGCTCCCGGGGCGAGAGGTAGCGGTTGCGGCTGGACAGGGCCAGGCCGTCCTCCTCGCGCACGGTGGGGACGCCGACGATCTCCACGCCGAAGTTCAGGTCACGGACCATGCGGCGGATCAGGGCGAGCTGCTGGGCGTCCTTCTGGCCGTAGAGGGCGAGGTCGGGGCGGGTGAGGTGGAGCAGCTTGGCGACGACGGTGAGCATGCCGTCGAAGTGGCCGGGGCGGGAGGCGCCCTCCAGGCGTTCGCCCATGGGGCCCGCGGTGACGCGGACCTGGGGCTCGCCGCCCGGGTAGACCTCGTCGACGGAGGGGGCGAAGACGGCGTCCGCGCCCGCCTGTCCGGCGATCCTCAGGTCGGCGTCCAGGGTGCGGGGGTAGCGGTCGAGGTCCTCGCCCGCGCCGAACTGCAGCGGGTTGACGAAGACGGTGACCACGACCTCGCCGTCCGGGCCGGCGATCCCGCGCGCGGTGCGGATCAGAGTGGCGTGGCCCTCGTGCAGGGCGCCCATGGTCATCACGACCGCCCGGCGGCCGGGACGCACGCGCGCGTGCAGCTCGTCCGCGGTGTGCAGCAGGGCGGGCTGGGCGGTGGTCATCGGGCGTCTCCCTCGGTGCCGGTCGTGCCGTCGGTGCCATCGGTGCCGCCGGTTCCGGGGGTGCCGCCGGTGGCGCCGGTTCCGGCGGTGGCGTCGGCGAGTACCCCGAGGAGGTCCTCGGCGAGTTCGGGCTTGAGGAGCCCGGAGGCCAGCGCCCGGTCGGCGGTCGCCCGGGCCATCGCCAGGTAGCCGGCCACGGCCTGCGGGGCATGGTCGCGCAGCTCCACGATGTGCGCGGCGACCGTGCCCGCGTCGCCGCGCGCGACGGGGCCGGTGAGGGCCGCGTCGCCGGAGCGCAGGGCGTTGTCGAGGGCGGCGCCCAGCAGCGGGCCGAGCATCCGGTCGGGGGCGCCGACGCCGGCGCCGCGCAGCAGCTCCATGGACTGGGCGACCAGGGTGACCAGGTGGTTGGCGCCGAGCGCGAGGGCCGCGTGGTAGAGCGGGCGCTTGTCCTCGGCGATCCACTCGGGCTCGCCGCCCATCTCGATGACCAGGGCCTCGGCGGCCAGCCGCAGCTCCTCGGGGGCGGTGACGCCGAAGGAGCAGCCCGCCAGGCGCTGGACGTCCACGGGGGTGCCGGTGAAGGTCATCGCCGGGTGCAGGGCCAGCGGCAGGGCACCGGCCCGCAACGCCGGGTCCAGGACCTTCGCGCCGTACCTCCCGGAGGTGTGCACGAGCAACTGGCCCGGCCGTACGGCGCCGGTCTCGGCGAGCCCGGTGACCAGGTCGGGCAGGGCGTCGTCGGGAACGGTCAGCAGCACCAGCTCGGCGTGCTGGAGGACCTCGGCGGGCGCCATGAGCGGCACGTCGGGCAGGAGTGCCGCGGCGCGGCGCCTGGAGGCGTCGGAGACCCCGGAGACGGCCACCGGGCGGTGCCCGGCGAGCTGGAGGGACGCGGCCAGCGCGGGGCCCACGCGTCCGGCGCCGACGACGCCTACGGTGAGCCGCGCGGGACGGTCCTTGGGGTCTGGCTGTGGGGTTGTGTTCACGCGACGGCGGCCTTCCCGTTCCAGTCCGCTCGGGGTACCGGACGATTTCTCGTCATGTTAACGCGATCGGTCCGGGGGACGTCCGGTTGTCCACAGGCTGTGGGTTTCCGTGCGACGGCGGGGCACACCCCCACGCGCGCGTGGGGTCACGTGTCGGAACGTGGGGGAAACCCGGGTGCCCACGGCGGCACCCGGGCGGCATGATCCCCGCATGAGCGATACGGCGGCACAGACGGAGCAGACGGAAGCAGAACAGGTGCAGGAACCGGCAGCCGAGCGGCGCAGGCGGCTCCGTGAGCGCCGCGTGGCCGCCCACCGCGGCGCGCGGCGCGTGCTCGCGAGCCCCGGTTTCAGCACGACCCTGCGCGAGCGCCTCGCCCTGCTGGACGGGGCGGACGAGCTGTACGACCTCGACGAACCGTCCGACCTGTACGGCAACGGCGTCGTGGAGGCCCTGGAGGACAAGGTCGCCGCCCTGCTCGGCACCGAGGCCGCCGCGTTCTTCCCGACCGGCACCATGGCCCAGCAGGTGGCACTGCGCTGCTGGGCGGCCCGCACGGGCAACCCGGTCGTCGCCCTGCACGGGCTCAGCCACCCCGAGAGGCACGAGCGCAACGCCTTCAGCCGGGTCAGCGGGCTGCACCCGGTGCGGGTGACCGACGAGCCCCGGCTGCCGACCGCCGACGAGGTGCGCGACTTCGAGGAGCCGTTCGGGGCGCTGATGCTGGAGCTGCCGCTCAGGGAGGCCGGTTTCGCGCTGCCCACCTGGGAGGAGCTCACCGAGGTCGTCGAGGCCGCCCGGGAACGCGACGCCGTGGTCCACTTCGACGGGGCCCGCCTGTGGGAGTCCACAGTCCACTTCGACCGCCCCCTGGCCGAGATCGCCGGCCTCGCGGACAGCGTGTACGTCTCGTTCTACAAGTCCCTCAAGGGCTACGGCGGTGCCGCCCTGGCCGGCCCCCGGACGCTGGTCGAGGAGGCCAGGGCCTGGCGGCACCGGTACGGCGGTCAGGTGTTCCAGCAGTTCCCCACGGTGCTGTCGGCGCTGGCCGGCCTGGAGCGCGAGCTGCCCAGGCTGCCGGAGTACGTGGCCCACGCGCGCGTGGTGGCCGCCGCGCTGCGGGAGGGCTTCGCGGCGGCCGGGCTGCCGTGGGCGCGGGTGCACCCCGAGGTGCCGCACACCCACGAGTTCCAGGTCTGGCTGCCCTACGACGCCGATGTCGTCGGCGAGGCTGCGGTCCGGCACGGCGAGGAGACCGGGACCCTGCTCTTCTCCCGGGCGTGGGACACACCCGGCCCGGGGATGGCCGTCACCGAGGTCTCGGTGGACGAGGCGGGCCTGGACTGGACGGCCGAGGACGTGAAGGCGGCGGTCGCCGACTTCGCGGCCCGCCTGGAGCGCTGAACGGCGATCGACCGGCGGCGGCGTTGTCAGTGGCGGCGTGCACCATGGGGACATGAGCGTGCGCATCGACATCGCGGGGCTGCGGCCGGAGAGGGTCGCCGTCGTGCCGTCGCCCCTGGCCGAGCTGGGCATGGCCCTGCACGCGCTGTCCGAGCCGGCGCACCACCCGGGCCTGCAGGGCTGGGCGACGGGCGTGACCGCGCGGCTCGACTCGCATCTGGCCGACCGGATGTGCGAGGCCGACTTCCTGTGGCGGACGACGTTCTCGGACCTGTTCATGCCGTTCGCCGGTGTCCCGGGCCGCAGCACACTGCCCGGGGCCACCCTCTCCGAGGACCTGGACCTGCTCGACAAGCTGTCCGACGAGCAGTTCGTGGACGCGGCCCTGGAGTTCACCTGCGCGCTGCCGTACGGCACCGCCGGGGTCTCCGCGCTCACGGACGCGGCGGTGCGCCGGCGCGCGCTGGATCTGGCCGCCGCGCGCGGGCCCCAGCAGCTGCGCTTCAGCGAGCGGTTGCTCGCCGATCCGCCGCGGATCCGGGCCTGGCTCAGGCAGTTCGCGCAGGACTGCGACGAGGCGTTCTTCGCGGAGACCTGGTCCCGGGTGCGCCACCAGCTCGCGGCGGACGCCCGCCTCAAGACCGATCTGCTGCGTCGCAAGGGTCTGGCCGAGGCGCTGACCTCGGTGTCCCCGGCGGTGACGCTGGACGAGGCCGCCGCGCGGATCACGGTCGACAAGCTGGGCGACGGCCGCTCGGCGACGGCGGACGGCGGGCTCCTGCTGGTCCCCACCAGCCTGGGTTGGCCGCACCTCATGGTCCTGCACCGCCACGGCTGGCAGCCGGTGCTGCACTACCCGGTCGGCTCCCCCGAGCCGGCCTCACCGCCCTCGGTCGAGCAGCTCACCCTGCGGATGACCGCGCTGTCCCACCCGGTCCGGATGCGCATCTGCCGCCACCTGGCGCGCAGCGCCTACACCACGAGCGAGCTGGTGCAGGTGCACGGCATGACGGCCCCGGAGATATCCCGCCACCTGGGCGTGCTGAAGAAGGCGGGCCTGATCACCACACGCCGCCGGGGGCGGTACGTCCTGCACCAGCTGGACGTGACGGTGGTCGCCCGGCTGGGCAGCGACTTCCTGGAGGGGATACTCCGCTGACCGCCGCCGGCCTCCGCCGACCCCGTCGGCCCGCGGGTGTGCGGTCGGTCAGCCCTGCCCGCCGCCCGCCCGCACCAGACCGGTCTCGTAGGCGAGGACCACCACCTGCACCCGGTCACGGAGACCGAGCTTGGTCAGGATGCGTCCCACGTGCGTCTTGACGGTCGCCTCGGACAGCACGAGCCGGGCCGCGATCTCCCCGTTGGACAGGCCCTGCGCGACCAGGACCATCACCTCGCGCTCCCGGTCGGTGAGGCGCTGGAGCTCCTTGTGCCGGGGCTCCTGGCTGGTGGCCGGCAGCATCGGTGCGAAGCGGTCCAGGAGCCGGCGGGTGGTCGAGGGGGCGACCACCGCGTCGCCGCTGTGCACGGAGCGGATCGCGGCGAGCAGCTCACCGGGCGGCACGTCCTTGAGCATGAAGCCGGAGGCGCCCGCCTTCAGCCCCGAGAAGGCGTACTCGTCGAGGTCGAAGGTGGTCAGGATCAGCACCTTCGGCGCGTCCGGGTCGGCGCAGATCCGGCTGGTGGTCTCGACACCGTCGAGCTTGGGCATGCGGACGTCCATCAGGACGACGTCCACGGCGGTGGAGCGCAGCACCTGGAGGGCCTCGACGCCGTCGCCCGCCTCCGCGACGACCTCCATGTCCGGCTGGGCCGCCAGCACCATCCGGAACCCGGTGCGCAGCAGCACCTGGTCGTCGACGAGCATTACGCGGATCGCCATCGGGGCCTCTTCCTTACAGGTGTCAACGCGGTACATGCGTACGGGCGCGGTGGTCAGTGTGCGGGTTTCAGCGGCAGCAGCGCACTGATGCGGAATCCTCCGCCCTGGCGCGGACCCGCGTCCAGGGTGCCGCCGACCATGCCGACCCGCTCGCGCATGCCGATCAGGCCGTGGCCCTGGCCGTCCAGGCCGCCCTCCTCGTACAGCTCGTGCGGAGCGCCCTTGCCGTCGTCCTCGACGAGCAGCCCGAGGCCGTCGTCGAAGTAGACCAGGCGCACACTCGCGCCGGCGTTGGGTCCGCCGTGCTTGCGGGTGTTGGTGAGCGCTTCCTGCACGATGCGGTACGCGGTGAGCTCGACGCCGCTGGGCAGCGCGCGCGGAGTGCCCTCGACCTTGAAGTCGACGGGCAGGCCGGAACTCCGGCACTTCTCGACGAGGTCCTCGATCTGCTGGACGTCGGGCTGCGGGACGTACTCGCCGGCCTCCTGGTGCTCGCCGGTGCGCAGCACCCCGAGCAGGCGGCGCATCTCCGCGAGCGCCTGGCGGCCGGTGGAGGAGATGGTCTCCAGGGCCTTCTTGGCCTGGTCGGGGGCCGCGTCCAGGACGTAGGCGGCGCCGTCGGCCTGCACCACCATCACGGAGACGTTGTGCGCGACGACGTCGTGCAGCTCGCGTGCGATCCGGGCGCGCTCGGCGGCGACCGCGACCTTGGCCTGCGCCTCGCGCTCCTTCTCCAGCCGGGCGGCCCGCTCCTCCAGCTGCGCGAAGTAGGCGCGGCGGGTGCGGATGGAGTCGCCGAGCACCCAGGCGAGGGCGAACGGCACCGCCTGGAAGACCGTTATGGCGATGTTGCCCCCCGCGCCGGCCTCTTCCATGGGCCAGCGCAGCTGGGCGACGGGTGCGGCGCACAGCCCCATGACCAGCGCGGTCCGGGAGGCCCAGCGGGCGCCGGTCGCGGCCACGGTGTAGACGATCACCAGGAGGGCGAAGTCGGCCGGCATCGTCGACACGTCCAGCGCCAGCTGCCCCAGGCCCAGTGCGGCAGCCAGCAGCAGCATCTTCTCCGGCATGATCCGGCGCAGCGCGATCACCACGCACAGCAGCAGGACGAAGGGAATGATCAGCGCCGTGACGTCCGTCCCCCGGGCCTCCTGCTGCGGGGCCACGGACATGACGGAAATCCCGAGCAGGACGAGGGCCCAGAAACAGTCGACCCCGGTCGGGTGTCTGCGGAGGAAGTCGTAGAGGCGCTGCACGTAACCCAGCGTAGGGAAGTGGGATAGGTGCAGGGGTCAACCGGAGGGCCGATCCGCATCGCCCGCGCATACTCCGCAAGGTGGAGGCTCCGCTCTCCTGTGCCCCTAGCCTGGGTCTGTGACACAAGGGACATCAGGGGCTGAGGAGACCTCAGGGGCTGGAGAGGCCTCAGGGACGCATGGGCCGCGATGGCGTGGCTGGCGGGACGCCGCGCAGGACGCCCTCTACGGAGCGGCCGGGTTCTACCGCGGGGCCGAGGGGCCGGCCGGCCACTTTCGAACATCCGTCCACGCGTCGCCGCTGTTCGCCGGCGCGGTGGCAGGGCTGCTGTGCCGGGTGGACGAGGCGCTGGGGCGGCCCGCGCGGCTGGACTTCGTGGACATGGCGGCCGGGCGCGGCGAGCTGGTCACCGGGGTGCTGGCCGCGCTGCCCGCCGACGTGGCCGCCCGCACGCGCGCGTACGCCGTCGAGGTCGCCGACCGCCCGGAGGGGCTGGCCCCCTGCATCGAGTGGCTCGCGGAGCCGCCGCGCGGCCTTACGGGGCTGCTGTTCGCCAACGAGTGGCTGGACAACGTACCGGTGGAGGTGGCGGAGGTGGACGCCGCGGGCGTGGCGCGGCGGGTGCTCGTCCGGGACGACGGGGCCGAGCGGCTCGGAGAACCGGTGGACGGGGCGGAGGCCGAGTGGCTGGCGCGGTGGTGGCCCCTGCCGGGCGAGGAGGGCCTGCGGGCCGAGATCGGGCTCCCCCGGGACGCCGCCTGGGCATCGGCCGTGTCGGCACTGGACGCGGGGCTCGCCGTGGCCGCCGACTACGCGCACACGGCGGGCGCCCGCCCGCCGTTCGGGACGCTCACCGGCTTCCGGGAGGGCCGGGAGACGGCGCCGGTGCCAGACGGGTCGTGCGACCTCACCGCGCACGTCGCGCTGGACGCGTGCGCGGCGGCCCACGCCGCGAGGTGCGCTCCGGAGTGCACGCCCCCGAGAGCCCTTCTACGCCCCCAGCGCGAGGCGCTGCGCGCCCTCGGTGTCACCGGCGCACGCCCCCCGCTCGCGCTGGCCTCCACCGACCCTGCGGCGTACGTACGCGCCCTCGCGGGTGCCTCCCAGGCCGCGGAGCTGATCGCGGCGGGCGGGCTCGGCGACTTCCAGTGGCTGCTCCAGCCGGTCGGGCCCGTCGACGCCGAGGCCCTACTTGTCGATGTCCCCGACCACGAAGAACAGTGAACCGAGGATCGCCACCATGTCTGCGACCAGCGTCCCGGGCAGCAGCTCGGTGAGCGCCTGGATGTTGTTGTACGAGGCCGAGCGCAGCTTCAGCCGGTACGGGGTCTTCTCGCCCTTGCTGACCAGGTAGTAGCCGTTGATGCCGAGCGGGTTCTCGGTCCAGGCGTAGGTGTGGCCCTCGGGTGCCTTCAGCACCTTCGGGAGCCGCTGGTTGACCGGCCCGGGCGGCAGCTCGGCGAGGCGGTCCAGGCAGGCGTCGGCGAGGTCGAGGGCGTTGTGCGTCTGCTCCAGGAGGCATTCGAAGCGGGCGAGGCAGTCGCCCTCGGTGCGGGTGACGACCTTCAGGGTGTCCTGGAGCTCGCCGTAGGCCAGGTACGGCTCGTCGCGGCGCAGGTCGAAGTCGACGCCGGAGGCGCGGGCGATCGGGCCGCTGACGCCGTAGGCGTGCACGGCCTCGGGGGTCAGGGCGCCCACCCCGCGCGTACGCCCCCGGAAGATCTCGTTGCCGAGCACCAGGTCGTCGAAGACGTCCATGCGCGAGCGCACGGCGGCGACGGCACCGCGCGCGCGTGCGGCCCAGCCGGCCGGCAGGTCCTCCTTGAGACCGCCGACGCGGTTGAACATGTAGTGCATGCGCCCGCCGGAGACCTCCTCCATGACGTTCTGGAGGACCTCCCGCTCCCGGAACGCGTAGAAGACCGGGGTGATGCCGCCCAGCTCCAGCGGGTACGACCCCAGGAACATCAGGTGGTTGAGCACACGGTTCAGCTCCGCCAGCAGCGTCCGCGTCCACACCGCACGCGTGGGCACCTCCATGCCGAGCATGCGCTCCACGGCGAGGACCACGCCCAGCTCGTTCGAGAACGCCGACAGCCAGTCGTGGCGGTTGGCGAGCACGATGATCTGACGGTAGTCACGGGCCTCGAACAGCTTCTCCGCACCACGGTGCATGTAGCCGATCACGGGCTCCGCGCTCGTGATGCGCTCTCCGTCCAGGACCAGCTTGAGCCGCAGCACACCGTGCGTGGAGGGGTGCTGGGGCCCGATGTTGAGCACCATGTCGGTGCTCTCCGCGGCGCCGCCGATGCCGACCATGGTCTCCGTCTTGGGAGTCATGGACCCAGTCTCCCCTACGTACGCTGGCCTCATGGAGACGGGGAGCCCTGACGACACGGGCGCGGCGCGGGCGGCCAAGGCCGTGGACACGGCGGAAGACACGTCGGGGGACGAGCCGGTGTGGACCGGGCTGCCGCCTGGACTGCTACGGATGCGGCGCCTGTTGCTGGTGGTGTGGCTGGGCCTGCTCACGCTCGCCGCGGGGCTGCTGCCCGGGCTGTTCCTGGGCCCCTTCTGGGCGGCCCTGGCCCTGCTCCCGCTGGCCCTCATGGTGTGGGGCTGGGTGATGCTGGAGCGCAACTGGCGCTCCTGGCGGTACGCCGAGCGCGCCGACGACCTGCTGATCAGCCGGGGCGTGCTGTGGCGGGAGGAGACCGTCGTCCCGTACGGGCGGATGCAACTGGTCGAGGTGACCTCCGGCCCGGTCGAGCGCCACTTCGGCCTGGCCAGTGTGCAGCTCCACACGGCCGCCGCCGCGACCGACGCGACCATCCCGGGCCTCGACCCGACCGAGGCGGAGCGCCTCCGCGACCGCCTGACCGAACTGGGCGAGGCCCGATCGGCGGGGCTGTGACCGGGGCCGGGGCGGGGGACGGCACGGGTGGGATTACCGACGGCACGGGCGGGACCGCCGAAGGCGCGGAGAGCGCCCCCGAGGGTCTCGTCGAGCGGCGGTTGCACCCCGTCACACCGTTGCGGCGGGCGTGGGCGCCGGTCGCCGTGGTCGTCGGGTGGGCCGTGCACGACCCCGACCAGGCGCAGCGCCAGCTGGAACGGCTGACCACGACCACGCTGCTGATCGGCCTCGCCGTGCTGATCCCGGCCGCCGCCCTGTACGGCTTCCTGACCTGGTGGTTCACCCACTTCGCGGTGACGGACACAGAACTGCGCATCCGCACCGGCCTGCTGTTCCGCCGCACCGCGCACATCCGGCTGGAACGGATCCAGGCCATCGACGTCACCCAGCCCCTGCTCGCCCGGGTCGCGGGGGTCGCCAAGCTGAAGCTCGACGTCATAGGCACCGGCAAGAAGGACGAACTGGCCTTCCTCGGCGCGGACGAGGCGCGTGCGCTGCGGGCCGAGCTGCTCGCGCGCGCGGCCGGCTTCGCGCCGGAGACCGCGCACGAGGTCGGTGAGGCCCCCTCCACACAGCTGCTGCGCGTGCCGCCCGGCGTGCTCGCCGTCTCGCTGCTGCTGACCGGCGCGACCTGGGGCACGCTGGTCGCCGCCGTCACCGTACCGACGCTGCTGTGGCTGGCCACCCACAACCTGTGGACCGTACTGGCGACCGCCCTGCCGCTGCTGGGCGCGGCGGGCGCGAGCAGCGCGGGCCGGTTCGTCGCGGAGTACGACTGGACGGTGGCCGAGTCCCCGGACGGGCTCCGGACCGACCACGGGCTGCTGGACCGCGCCCACGAGACGGTGCCGCCGGGCCGGGTGCAGACCGTGCGGATCGTGGAGCCGCTGCTGTGGCGGCGGCGCGGCTGGGTGCGGGTCGAGCTGGACGTGGCGGGTTCGTCGAACTCCGTGCTGCTGCCGGTCGCCCCGCGCGAGATCGCCGAGTCGGTCGTCGCGCGCGTGCTGCCCGGGGTGACCGTGCCGGCGGGCGCGTCGCTGTCGCGCCCGCCGCGGCGCGCGGCGCGGTGCAGGCCGGTGTGGTGGCGCGGCTACGGGCTCGCGGTCACCGACGCGGTCTTCGCCGCCCGGTACGGGCTGCTGCGCCGCAGCCTGGCGCTGGTGCCGCACGCCAAGGTGCAGAGCGTCCGCCGTACGCAGGGGCCGTGGCAGCGGGCGCTGGGGCTGGCCGACGTACGGGTGGACACGGGGGCGAACAAGACCGTGACCGCGCGGCTGCGGGACGCCGGCGAGGCGGCGGAGCTGCTGCGCGCCCAGGCCGAACGGTCCCGGACCGGCCGGCGCGACGCGCTGCCGGACCGATGGATGGCCTGAAACGCCGACGGGTCAGGACACCGCGCACGGGTCAGGACACCGCGCTGCGCAGCCCCTGTACGTCGATCTGCTCCGTCTCGTCGTGGGCCGTCAGGTCGATCACCTGGCCCACGCCCCGGGACTCCTCACCGGCCTGCTTGAAGCCGGCTTCCGCCTCGGCCTTGTGCAGGGCGAGGGCCTCCTGGCCGACCACGTCGGCGAGGTCCTCGTTCTGGACGGCCTCCAGGGTGTCGGGCGACGAAGCCCCGCCCTCGGCGTTCTTCGTGCCGAAGAAGTCGAAGCTGCCCTCGACCACCGGACGCCGGGTGTGCGCGGGCGGTACGACGGCCACCGCGGTCGGCACCGTGAAGTGCCCGGTGGCCTGCCGGGTGGGCTGGGTGGGCTGGGTGGGCTGCGCGGGCCGCTCGTCGGACGGGGGCGTCGGGGTGGCGGCGGCGGTGCGCTCGTGCCCGTCGGCCGCCTCGGGCTGCCCCGGCGCCTCGTCCTCCTGGGCGGGCCCGGCCGTCGCGTTCTCGCCACCGCCGTCCCCGTCGTCGCCGCTGTCGGGAGCGCCGGCACCGGTGGTGCTGGTGCGGTCGTGGTCACCACCGTCCGGCCCGGCGGGTGCCGCCTCGTCGAACCGGGCCAGTGCCGCGTTCGCGCGCAGGAACAGCCGGGAGCCCGCGGGAGAGAAGACGGCGGGAGCCTCCTCGGCGGCCCCGGCGTCCTCGACCGCCGTCTCCGCCACGACCGCGTCCGCCTCCGGCGCCGGTCGCGCCGCGGGCAGCGCGGGCACCTGGGGCACGGCCTCGATCTCCAGCAGGCGGCGCCCCTCCAGCGCGCTGGCACGCTCGGTCTCCGCCGTCGCGTAGCGGCGCAACAGGGAGGCGTGCTCGTTGCGCAGCCCCGCCAGCTCGGTGCGCTTCGCACGGAGCCGGTGCTCCAGCTTCACGCGCAGCTCGCGTGACTCCTCCAGGTCGGACTCGAGTTCCGCGACGCGTTCCTCGTAACGCCACTCGTCGCTCGCCCGCGCGCGCGTGAGGTCGGCGACGCGCTTGCCCGCCTGCGCGTCCCAATGGCGCATGACGAACGCGCCGACGACCGTCGTCACCGCGGCGGCCGCGGCCAGGGAGCGCAGGATCATCGTCTCGCTGAACACCCAGGGGCCGAGGGCGCAGACGACGGAGACGCCTGCGATCGCCGACGGAGGAAGCAGCCTGTGCAGAGGCGGGGAATGGCGGTGACGTCCACGTGGCATGGCCAGAAACTTACCGCGCGTAGGCGAATCTTGGCGCCCCGCCCCGTAAAAACCCAGCCATCCGCGACGCGTTCACAGGGCATCGGAAATCAATTCAAGATCATTTCAGGCGTTCCCGCCGTCGAGCCGCTCGCTGAGCCACTGCAGCGTCGCGGGAATCTCGCGCCGCCAGGTATTGAAGTTGTGTCCGCCGCTTTCCAGGATGATCGACGAGATCCGCGTCGGCTTCTTGCCCTTCACCTGCTCAATGAACTTCAGCGTGTCCTTGTAGTTGCTCTCGCCGGACTTGCTGCTGGTGACGAGCAGTGAAGTGTCGGGCGCGGGCAGGTTCTTGAGATACCACCGCAGGTCGGCCCGGTTCTTCCGCTCCTTGTCCCCCTGGAAGAGATCGCCTGTCGTGGGGTCGTTGGGCGCGTCGTAGTACGCGGACAGGCCGGCACCGGCGGCGTACGTCCCGGGGTGGTGCACGGCGAGCTTCAGGGCGCAGTAACCGCCGGTCGAGTTGCCGACGATGCCCCAGCTGCGCGGCCCCCCGCCCACGCGGTAATGGGCACCCACGGCCTCCGGGAGGTCCTTCGCGAAGAACGACTCCGTCTGCGGCCCGCCCGGGATGTCCACGCACTCCGTGTCGCGCGGCGGCGCCACCGTGGGCCGCAGCATCACGAGGATCATCGGCCGCATGCGGCCGGCCTTGGCCAGCTCCAGTGCCGTACGCGGATAGCGGAGTTTGTCGACCAGCGCCTCGGCCGTCCCGGGGTAACCGGTCAGGACGACGGCCGCGGGAAACTTCCGGGCGCTGTGGCGGGTTTGAAAGTACTCCGGCGGCAAATAGACGTACGCGGGCGAGGCGATGCGCGTCGTGCGCCCGACGACCCGTATCTCCTCGATCCGGCCGCCGACCTCGGGCCGCGACCCGCCCACCGCAGTCACCCGCCGCTCTCCGACGACCAGCAGCGGCCCGTCGGCGCCGGCCGAGTGGTCCACGACCACGCCCTGACCGGTCTCCCGGCCGAACAGGTCCGCCCAGCTGGCGTAGAACCCGAAGGACTGGTTCGCGGCGAGGCCGACGGCGGCGAAGACCGCCAACTGCGTGGCGAACAGCAGGCCGACCCGTCCGGCGACGGCCCGCAGTCCCCGTCCGGCCAGCCGCGGCCAGAGCCACACCGTGCCGGCGAACAGCAGTACGCCGGACAGGACCGCCAGCGCCAGCACCTTGTCGCTTGTGAGACCCATGGGTTGTTACCTGCCTGCGCTTTCGTCGCGTGCGTCCGGACCGTCCGTCCGGGCTTGATCCGGAGGTGAGTGAACCTCTCCCTCCGAGACACCGTCCTAGAGGGCGCAATGTCGCCGGATGCCCCGAAGGACGGGCCCGGATCCACGGTCTCTCGCAGAACTACAGGTGCGATGTCTGTCAGGACAGATGAGGAAATGTCGGGTGGGGTTCCGACCAGGTTCACCAGCGTACGCAGGGTGCTGCGCGGCCCCCGCCCGGAGAACGTCCCCCTCCTCGTCGGCCGCGCCTGCGCGCTCGTCGGCCTGCTGGACATCGCCGCCGGCGTCTTCCCGCGCTTCAGGCACAGCCGTATGCACGCCGTCGCCGAGGTACTGCCCGGCGCGTTCGGCCCGTTCGCGGCGGCTCTCTCGCTCAGCGCCGGCGTCCTGCTCCTCCTCCTCGCCCACGGCCTCAAACGCCGCAAGCGCAGGGCGTGGCGGGCGGCGGTGGCGCTGCTCCCGCTCGGTGCCGTCGCACAGTTCACGTACCGGCACTCCCTGGCCGGAGTACTGATCTCCCTCGCGCTCCTCGCGCCCCTGCTGCGCCACCGGGACCAGTTCGCGGCGCTGCCCGACCCGCGCAGCCGCTGGAGGGCGCTCGCCAACTTCGTTCTCATGGGCGCCGGTTCCCTGGCCCTCGGCCTCCTCGTGGTCAACGCCCACCCGCACCGCATGGTCGGCGACCCGAGCCTGGCCGACCGCCTCACCCACGTCCTGTACGGCCTGTTCGGTGTCGAGGGCCCGGTCGACTACCGGGGCAACACCTCCTGGACGGTCGCCTTCTCCCTCGGCGCCCTCGGTCTGCTCACCGCCATCACCACCGTCTACCTGGCCTTCCGCCCCGAACACCCGGCGGCCCGCCTCACGGAGGACGACGAGGTGAAGCTGCGCGCCCTGCTGGCCAAGCACGGCGGCCGGGACTCCCTCGGCCACTTCGCGCTGCGCCGCGACAAGGCCGTCGTCTTCTCCCCCAGCGGCAAGGCCGCGGTCACCTACCGCGTCGTCTCCGGGGTGATGCTCGCCAGCGGCGACCCGATCGGCGACGTGGAGGCCTGGCCCGGCGCCATCGAACGCTTCATGGACGAGGCCCGCGCCCACTCCTGGACGCCCGCCGTCATGGGCTGCTCCGAGACCGGCGGCGAGGTGTGGACCCGCGAGACGGGGCTCGACGCCCTCGAACTGGGCGACGAGGCGGTGGTGGACGTCGCGGATTTCTCCCTCGCCGGCCGCGCGATGCGCAACGTGCGCCAGATGGTCAAACGCATCGAGCGCGCCGGTTACGAGACCCGCGTACGGCGCGTGGCTGACCTCGGCGCCACCGAGCTGGACCGCATCCGCCGCGCCGCCGACGACTGGCGGGGCACGGACACCGAACGCGGCTTCTCCATGGCGCTGGGCCGCATCGGCGACGGGGCCGACCAGGACTGCCTGATCGCGACCGCGCACAAGCAGGACGCCGAGCCCGGCGAGTACGGCGACCTGAAGGCGATCCTGCACTTCGTCCCCTGGGGCACCGACGGCGTGTCCCTGGACCTCATGCGCCGCGACCGCGCGGCCGACCCCGGCATGAACGAGCTCCTGATCGTGGCCGCGCTCCAGGCCGCCCCGAAGTTCGGCATCGAGCGGGTCTCCCTGAACTTCGCGATGTTCCGCGCGGCGCTCGCCCGGGGCGAGAAGATCGGCGCGGGCCCGGTCCTCCGTGCCTGGCGAGGTCTGCTGGTGTTCCTCTCCCGCTGGTTCCAGATCGAGTCCCTGTACAAGTTCAACGCCAAGTTCCGCCCCCGCTGGGAGCCGCGCTTCGTCGTCTACCGCGCCTCCGCCGACCTGCCCCGCATCGGCTTCGCCGCGATGCAGGCCGAGGGCTTCGTCACCCTCGGCCTGCCGCTGCCGCGCTTCCTGCGCCGCCGGACGCCCGTACGTCGCCCTTGCGCGCACGGGGTGACCGAGCGGGAGGCCAGGGCGGCCTGACGGCTCGCTGCGCGGCGGGCGTGGGTGCCGCGGCCCGGCGCTGCGGGGTGCCGCCTGCGCCCACCCGTGCCGCCCGGGGGGTACCACCCAGGCCGTTCAGGCACTGGGGGAGGCACGACTGCCCGCAGGCTGCGCGGCACGCCCCCGCCACGTGGGACGGATAGCCGCGTACGGCGAGAAGGGGACGTGTCGGGGGGGTCCGCCCGCAGCGGTTGGCGCGTCAACGGAGGTCACTTCTGTGACCGACCGATTCCGCGCCGTTCCGAGGACGGACACCCCCCGGCGCGGCCCCGACCCACAGAACCACGCACCGCGCAACGCGCACCCCCACCCACCCCGCACAGGCCGCCGCAGGCACCGCACCCCCACACCACCACCCGAGGCACGGGCCTACGCTGAACACATGAGCAAGCAGACCGGCCGCCGCCGCCACCACTTGGCGGGACTGACCGCATGGGACCGCTGCGCGGTCATGGGGGTCGTCAACGTGACCCCCGACTCCTTCTCCGACGGCGGTCGCTTCTTCGACACCACGGCCGCCATCAAGCACGGCCTCGACCTGGTGGCCCAGGGTGCCGACCTGGTGGACGTGGGCGGCGAGTCCACCCGCCCCGGCGCGACCCGCGTCGACGAGGACGAAGAACTCCGCCGCGTCGTCCCGGTCGTGCGCGGCCTGGCCTCCGAGGGCGTCACCATCTCCGTCGACACGATGCGCGCCTCCGTCGCCGAACAGGCCCTCGCCGCCGGCGCCGCCCTCGTCAACGACGTCAGCGGCGGCCTCTCCGACCCCCGCATGATCCCGGTCGTCGCCGACGCCGACGCCCCCTTCGTCGTCATGCACTGGCGCGGCCTCCTGGAGGGCGCCAACGTCAGGGGCGCCTACGACGACGTCGTCACCGAGGTCGTGAACGAGCTCCACGCACGCGTGGAGGCCGTTCTCGAGGGCGGCATCGCCCCCGACCGCATCGTCGTGGACCCCGGCCTCGGCTTCTCCAAGGACGCCGAGCACGACCTCGTCCTCCTGGCCCACCTGGACCGCCTGCTGGCCCTCGGCCACCCGCTGCTCGTGGCCGCCTCCCGCAAGCGGTTCCTGGGCCGGGTGCTCGCCGGCCCCCAGGCCGCCCCGCCCCCCGCGCGCGAGCGCGACGCGGCCACCGCCGCCGTCTCCGCACTCGCGGCGCACGCCGGAGCGTGGGCCGTCCGCGTCCACGAGGTACGCGCCACCGCGGACGCCGTACGGGTCGCACGCGCCGTCGAGGGCGCCCGGGCCGCGGACAAGGGCCCGGAAGGAGCCCGGTGAACGCCCCTCACCTCGACGTCGAACAGGTCGAGGCCACCAACACCGCCTTCTACGAGGCACTGGAGCAGGGCGACTTCGAACAGGTGTCGGAGCTCTGGCTCACCCCCTCCGACCTGGGCGTCGACGAGTCGTACCACGACCCGGCCGACGTCGGCGTGGTCTCCTGCGTGCACCCCGGCTGGCCGGTCCTCACCGGTCGCGGCGAGGTCCTGCGCTCCTACGCGCTGATCATGGCGAACACCGACTACATCCAGTTCTTCCTCACCGACGTGCACGTCTCCGTGACCGGCGACACCGCCCTGGTGACCTGCACCGAGAACATCCTCAGCGGCGGCCCCGCCCCCAAGGGCGGCGACGAGCTCGGCCCCCTCGTCGGACAGCTCGTGGTCGCCACGAACACGTTCCGGCGCACGCCCTCCGGCTGGAAGCTCTGGTCGCACCACGCCTCGCCCGTACTGGCAGAGGAGAACGAGGACGAGGAGGGCAATGACACACCTCCCTGAACCACCACCCCGACCTGAACCACCTCCCTGACACCCTTCCCTGAACCCGGAGGGCGAAGAAGTGGTGGGAATCGAAGAAGTGGTTGGAATCACGACCGGCCGGGTATGAGCGGCCACCAACCCGTGATCAGCCGGGGCAGCCAGGGAAAACACCCGGTGAAACCTCATGGCGGCCCCCCGGCCCCCCACACCCCGCGGCCCGGCACTGTCGGTCCGCGCGGGTAGATTCGACTGAGGCCGACGCACCGCCCGCACGCGGTGCGGACCGGCCGAGACCGACGACTGCAGGAGTGATTCGCGTGGATCGTGTCGCGCTGCGCGGCCTCAAGGCCCGCGGGCACCACGGTGTGTTCCCCAAGGAACGCGAGGACGGCCAGACCTTCCTCGTGGACATCGTCCTTGGCCTGGACACCCGACCGGCCGCGGCCGACGACGACCTGGCGAAGACCGTGCACTACGGCATCGTGGCCGAGGAGGTCGTGGCCGTGGTCGAGGGCGAGCCCGTCAACCTGGTCGAGACGCTCGCCGAGCGCATCGCCCAGGTCTGCCTCAAACACGAAGGGGTCGAGGAGGTCGAGGTCTGCGTCCACAAGCCGGACGCACCGATCACCGTCCCCTTCGACGACGTGACCGTCACCATCATCCGGAGCCGTGTATGAGCGCCCCCTTCACCAAGGGTCCCAGCGACCCGACCGTACAGCCGGTGCCCGCCTCCGTCGTCGAGCAGGTCGACGCCGCGGACAGCACGCTGTCCAACCCCAAGCGCGCGGTGATCGCCCTCGGTGCCAACCTCGGCAACCGCCTGGAGACCCTCCAGGGCGCCATCGACGCCCTGGAGGACACCCCCGGCGTGCGCGTCAAGGGGGTCTCACCGGTGTACGAGACGGAGCCGTGGGGCGTCGACCCCGGCAGCCAGCCGTCGTACTTCAACGCGGTCGTGGTCCTCAAGACCACCCTGCCCCCGTCCTCCCTGCTGGAGCGGGCGCACGCGGTCGAGGAGGCCTTCCACCGCGTCAGGGACGAGCGCTGGGGGCCGCGCACCCTCGACGTCGACATCGTCGCCTACGCCGACGTCGTCTCCGACGACCCGCAGCTCACCCTCCCCCACCCGCGCGCCCACGAACGCGCCTTCGTCCTCGCCCCCTGGCACGACGTCGACCCCGACGCCCAGCTGCCCGGACACGGCCCGGTCGGCGCTCTCCTGGCCACCGTCCCCCGTGACGGCATCGCGCCCCGCACCGACCTGGAACTCCGGCTGCCCGAGTAGTCGTTAAGGTCGACAGGGTCGGACGATCACGCAGGGGACCGAAGGGACACGGGACACCGTGAAAGAGTTGCGCATCAGGGTGCTGGCCGGCGTGTTCTTCGTCGCCGCGATCCTGTCCTGGGCGGGCGCCCGCCTGTGGAACTCGGTCGGGAGCCTCCCGAGCGTCCCCCTGGCCGCCCCGATCGTCCTCGCCCTGATCGCCGTGATCATCCTGGCCACGGCGCTCTCGATCCGCGCCCGCCTGAAGGCACAGCGGGACCGCGTCCCCGGCGCCAAGGGCGTCGACCCGATGATGGCGGCCCGCGCGGTCGTCTTCGGCCAGGCGAGCGCCCTGGTGGCCGCCCTCGTCGCCGGCATGTACGGCGGCACGGGCGTCTTCCTGCTGGAGTACCTCGACGTTCCGGCCCGCCGCGACCAGGCCTTCTACGCCGGCTTCTCGGTCGTGGCGGGCATCGCCGTCATAGCGGCCGCGGTCTTCATGGAGCGGGTCTGCAAGCTCCCGGAGGACGAGGACGACGACCACCCGGGCGCGGCCACAGCGGCCTGACCCGCCGACGCCCGCGCGCCCCCACTGCGCCCGGCGCCAGATCCTGCCGCCGGCCTGTCGTCGGCCCGCAGTCAGCTCGCCATGATCAGACTCATCGCCTCGTTGCGCGTGGCGACGTCCCGCAGCTGACCGCGCACCGCCGAGGTGAGGGTCTTCGCGCCCGGCTTGCGGATGCCCCGCATCGACATGCACATGTGCTCGCACTCGACCACGACGATCACACCGCGGGGCTCCAGGATCTCCATCAGGGAGTCCGCGATCTGCGTGGTGAGACGTTCCTGCACCTGCGGGCGCCGCGCGTAGACGTCCACGAGGCGGGCGAGCTTGGACAGGCCGGTGATCTTGCCGCTGCTGGACGGGATGTAGCCGACGTGCGCGACGCCCCGGAACGGCACCAGGTGGTGCTCGCACGTCGAGAACACCTCGATGTCCTTCACCAGGACCATCTCGTCGTGCCCGAGGTCGAACGTCGTCGTCAGCACGTCCTGCGGCTCCTGCCACAGACCGGCGAATATCTCCTTGTACGCCCGTGCCACCCGCGCGGGCGTCTCCCTCAGGCCCTCGCGGTCCGGGTCCTCACCGACCGCGATGAGCAGTTCGCGTACGGCGTTCTCGGCCCGCTTCTCGTCGAACTCGCCGATCTGGCCCTCGCCGTCCAGCGTCACGGGGTCGGTCATCTGGTGCCTCGTTCCTGTCCTGTCTGCGCACGGCAGACGAAAAACGCCGCGCCCCCCAAGGCTAGAACCTGGGGGGCGCGGCTTACATTCCGGGCCTGGTGGGGCCGCCGGGAGGAGCCGGGTCAGCTCTCCGGACGGTCCTCCGGGGCTCGTTCCGGTGCCGGGGCGGGCTCCATCGTGGTGCTCTTGGCGGTGGAGATCGCCGCCGTCGCGCCGTTCGCCCCGTTCGTCAGAGCGAGCTCCTTGGGGGAGAGCACCGGCGGGCGGGTGGAGGGCGTACGGCGGGAGGAGCCGGTCCAGGCGGGCCGGGCCGGGCGCTTGACGATCTGGGAGAAGATCTCGGCGATCTCCTCCTTGCCGAGCGTCTCCTTCTCCAGCAGGGCGAGGACGAGGTTGTCGAGCACGTCGCGGTTCTCGACCAGGATCTCCCAGGCCTCGTTGTGCGCCGTCTCGATGAGCTTCTTGACCTCCTCGTCGACCAGCGCGGCGACCTCTTCCGAGTAGTCGCGCTGGTGGGCCATCTCGCGCCCGAGGAACGGCTCGGTGTTGTCGCCACCGAACTTGATCGCGCCGAGGCGCTCGGTCATGCCGTACTGCGTGACCATCGCACGAGCGAGGCCGGTGGCCTTCTCGATGTCGTTGGCGGCGCCCGTCGTCGGGTCGTGGAAGACCAGTTCCTCGGCCGCGCGGCCACCCAGCATGTAGGCGAGCTGGTCGAGCATCTCGTTGCGCGTGGTCGAGTACTTGTCCTCGTCCGGGAGCACCATCGTGTAACCGAGGGCGCGGCCACGGGAGAGGATGGTGATCTTGTGGACGGGGTCGGAGTTCGGTGAGGCCGCCGCGACCAGGGCGTGTCCGCCCTCGTGGTACGCGGTGATCTTCTTCTCCTTGTCCGACATGATCCGGGTCCGCTTCTGCGGGCCCGCGACCACACGGTCGATCGCCTCGTCCAGCATGTGGTTGTCGATCAGCTTCTGGTCGCTGCGGGCCGTCAGCAGGGCGGCCTCGTTCAGCACGTTGGCCAGATCGGCACCGGTCATGCCGGGCGTACGGCGGGCGACGGCCGACAGGTCGACGTCGGGGGCGACCGGCTTGCCCTTCTGGTGGACCTTGAGGATCTCCAGACGGCCCTGCATGTCCGGGCGGTCGACGGCGATCTGCCGGTCGAAGCGGCCGGGGCGCAGCAGCGCCGGGTCGAGGATGTCGGGCCGGTTCGTCGCGGCGATGAGGATCACGCCGCCCTTGACGTCGAAGCCGTCCATCTCGACGAGCAGCTGGTTCAGCGTCTGCTCGCGCTCGTCGTGACCACCGCCGAGGCCGGCGCCGCGGTGGCGGCCGACCGCGTCGATCTCGTCGACGAAGACGATGGCGGGAGCGTTCGCCTTGGCCTGCTCGAACAGGTCACGGACCCGGGAGGCACCGACACCGACGAACATCTCGACGAAGTCGGAACCGGAGATCGAGTAGAACGGCACGCCCGCCTCGCCCGCGACGGCACGCGCGAGCAGGGTCTTGCCGGTACCGGGCGGGCCGTACAGCAGCACGCCCTTGGGGATCTTGGCGCCGACGGCCTGGAACTTGGCCGGCTCCTGGAGGAACTCCTTGATCTCGTGGAGCTCCTCGACGGCCTCGTCCGACCCGGCGACGTCCGAGAACGTCGTCTTCGGGGTGTCCTTGGTGATGAGCTTGGCCTTGGACTTGCCGAAGTTCATGACCCGGGAGCCGCCGCCCTGCATCTGATTCATCAGGAACAGGAAGACGACCACGATCAGGACGAACGGCAGCAGGGAGAGCAGAATGCCGACGAACGGGTTCTGCTTCGACGGCGACACGGTGTAGCCGTCGGGGATCTGCTTGTCCTGGTACTTGTTCTGAAGTGTGTTGGCGAGGGTCACGCCCTGGTCGCCGATGTAGCTCGCCTGGATCTTCGAGCTGCCCTTGACCTTCTCGCCGTCCTTGAGCTGGACCTTGATGGTCTGCTCGTCACCGGTGGTCAGCTTGGCCGACTCGACCCTGTTGTCGTTGATCGCCTGGACGACCTGGCCAGTGTCCACCGTCTTGTAGCCGCCGGACGAGCCGACGACCTGCATCAACACGACCACGGCAAGGACGGCCAGCACGATCCACATGACCGGCCCACGGAAGTATCGCTTCACGTCCATCCACACGGAGCGGTGCCGCCCCGTCCCTCCTGCCATAGTGAGTTTGATAAGACAGTTCTTCTGACGGTACCCCAGCCTGGCGGCCCTCAGCCGCACGGGCAGCCGGCGTCCCGTCTGCATGCTCCAACGGCGCGAGGGCCTCCGGGGTTCCCGGCAGGCCCCGCGGAACGCCGTGAAGCCCGTTACACAGGCGTGTCAGCCGCCGTAGACGTGGGGCGCGAGCGTGCCGACGAAGGGCAGGTTGCGGTACTTCTCGGCGTAGTCGAGGCCGTAGCCGACGACGAACTCGTTGGGGATGTCGAATCCGACCCACTCCACGTCGATGGCGACCTTCGCGGCGTCGGGCTTGCGCAGCAGCGTGCACACCTTCAGGGAGGCGGGCTCGCGCGAGCCGAGGTTGGAGATCAGCCAGGACAGGGTCAGGCCGGAGTCGATGATGTCCTCGACGATCAGGACGTGCCTGCCCTTGATGTCGGTGTCGAGGTCCTTGAGGATCCGCACCACGCCGGAGGACTGGGTGCCCGCCCCGTACGAGGACACGGCCATCCAGTCCATGGTGACCGGGGTGGACAGCGCCCGTGCGAGGTCGGCCATGACCATCACGGCGCCCTTGAGCACACCGACGATGAGCAGGTCCTTGCCCGCGTACTCCGCGTCGATCTTCGCGGCCAGCTCGGCCAGCTTCGCGTCGATCTCTTCCTTGGTGATGAGTACCTTCTCGAGGTCGGCACCCATGTCGTTCGCGTCCACCCGCATCACTTTCGGTCGTCCCACCGGCCGGATTCAGCCTTGCCGAATCACCAGTCTGCCACCCTGGCGCCGGGCGACGACTTTGCCGGGGAGGTTGATGGCCCCCTGACCGCGCCAGCCGGTGATCAGCCGGTCGACTTCCTCGATGTGGCGGGCGAACAGCGCGCCGGCCGGAGCACCGGCCTCGATGGCGGCGCGGCGCAGGATCCGTCGGCGTACGGCGGGCGGCAGGGCGTAGAGTCCCGCGCACTCCAGTACGCCGGTGGCGTCGCGGACGCCGGCCTCGGCCTGGCGGGCCCAGGTGTCGAGGGCGTCGGCGTCGTCCCGGGAGAGTTGGGCCGTACGGGCGAGGGCCTCGACGACTCCCTTGCCGAGGGCCTTCTCCAGGGCGGGCAGGCCCTCGTGGCGCAGCCGGGAGCGGGTGTACGCCGGGTCGGCGTTGTGCGGGTCGTCCCAGACGGGGAGGGACTGGACCATGCAGGCCTTGCGGGCGGTCTGCCGGTCGACCTGGAGGAAGGGACGCCGGTAACGGCCGCCGGCCCCCGAGACCGCGGCCATGCCCGACAGGGAGCGGATGCCGGAGCCGCGGGCGAGGCCCAGCAGGACGGTCTCGGCCTGGTCGTCGCGGGTGTGGCCGAGCAGGACGGCGGCGGCGCCGTGGCGGGCTGCGGCGTCGTCCAGCGCGGCGTAGCGTGCGTCACGGGCGGCGGCTTCGGGTCCTCCCTCTCGGCCGACGGTCACGGCGGTGGACTCGACGGGGTCCAGGCCGAGCTGGCGCAGACGCAGGACGACCTCTTCGGCGCGCAGGTCGGAGCCGCTCTGCAGACCGTGGTCGACGGTGACGCCGCCGGCGCGGACGCCGAGCCGGGGGGCCTCGAAGGCGAGGGCGGAGGCGAGCGCCATGGAGTCGGCGCCGCCGGAGCACGCCACGAGCACGAGCGGGGCCGTCGGAAGCCCCGGCGCACGCTCGGCGACCGTCGCGGCGGGGACGCCGGCCGGGATGTTCAGTTCGGTGAGGATGTCGTGGAGGACGCGGCGGACCGCCAGGCGTATCGCCGCGACCGCAGGATGGGGACCCATGTCCGGTGCCCTTCATGAAGTTTCGGGGGGTGAGCCCGAGGCTCGGTCACGCAGAGTGTGTAGATGGTGACAGAAACGGGCCGTTCCCTGAGCATCGCACGCCTACGGAAGGCTCACGGTCCCTCGGACGGGTGATTGGAGGGGCGTTCGCCTGCCGTCGGCCGGATTCGTTCACACCCCGTCCGCGGGGCTCACGACTCCGGCTTGCGGTGCACCCGCGCGATCCAGTCCGCCGGTTTGGCGATCTCCGACTTGGTGGGGAGGGTGTTGGGCGAGGTCCAGACGCGGTTGAAGCCGTCCATGCCGCACTCGTCGACGACGGCCCGTACGAAGCGTTCGCCGTCCCGGTACTGACGGAGCTTGGCGTCCAGGCCGAGCAGCTTGCGCAGCGCCAGGTCGAGGCGCGAGGCACCCTTGGCGCGGCGCTGCTGGAACTTCTCGCGGATCTCCCCGACGCTCGGCACGATCGCCGGGCCGACGCCGTCCATCACGAAGTCGGCGTGTCCCTCCAGGAGGGACATCACGGCGGTGAGCCGGCCGAGGACCTCCCGCTGGGCCGGAGTCTGCACCAGCTCGACGAGCGACCGGCCGCCGTCGTCCTCCTCCCCCTCGGGCCGTCCCCCGGCGAGGGTCTGGGCGGCCTCGCGGATCCGCTCCAGCACGGTCATGGGGTCGACGTCGGTCTCCGCGAGGAACGACTGGATTTCGCCCTCGAGGTGGTCGCGCAGCCAGGGCACCGCGGTGAACTGCGTGCGGTGCGTCTCCTCGTGCAGGCACACCCACAGCCGGAAGTCGTGCGGCTCGACGTCGAGCTCGCGCTCCACGTGCACGATGTTCGGCGCGACGAGCAGGAGCCGTCCGCCGCCGTTGGCCCCGGCGGGCAGCTCGCGGGTGGCCGGGGCGAAGGTCTCGTACTGGCCGAGGACGCGGGAGGACAGGAACGACAGCAGCATGCCGAGCTCCACGCCGGTGACCTTGCCGCCGACGGCGCCGAGGACCGCGTTGCCCGCGCCGCCGCCGCGCCGCTCCTGCATCTTCTCCAGCAGGGGCTTGAGCAGCTCCCGGAACCCGGAGACGTTCGCCCGGACCCAGCCCGGCCGGTCGACGACGAGGACGGGGGTGTCGTGGGCCTCGTCGGTGGCCATACGAGTGAAGCCCCGGACGTGTTCCTCCGAGGCCCTGGCATGGCGGCGAAGTTCCGCGACGACGGCCCTGGCCTCGTCGCGGCTCACCTCGGGGCCCGGCCGTACGAGCCGGGTCGCGGTCGCCACCGCGAGATTCCAGTCGACCATGCCGGAAGATGCGCCGATGCTCGTCATGCAACAACGGTACGTGAGCGCTGCCGCTGGGGGCAGGCTGTGCGGGGCGCCGGGGTGGGGCAGCTGTACGGGTGACCGGCGTTGGTGCGGGACGGGCGGAGTGCGCAGCCCGGCGCTGCGGGGTGCCGCTGCGCCCACCCGTGCCGCCCCAGCGGCACGACCGCCCGCAGCTACGGCGGCTACGACGGCTACGACGCCAGGGTCGTTGCCGCCTCGTCCAGGGCTCGCTGGGCCGCTCCCGCGTCCGTCGTGTCGGAGGCCAGAAAGGCGAAGGCCAGGAGGTGGCCGTCGGTGGTGACCACCGTGCCGGCGAGGGTGTTGACGCCCGTCAGGGTGCCGGTCTTGGCGCGGACGACGCCGGCCGCGCCGTCCGTGTAGCGGCCGGCCAGCGTGCCGGTGAAGCCGGCGACGGGGAGGCCGGTGAGGGCGGAACGGAGCTCGGGACGGGCCGGGTCGGCGGCCTTGGCGAGCAGTGCGGTGAGGAGGTCGGCGGTGATCCGGTCGGTGCGGTCGAGGCCGCTGCCGTCGTGGAAGCGGGCGCCGCGCACCGGCAGGCCCAGCTGTTGCAGGCGGGCCTTGACGGCCGCGGAGACCCCGTCGAAGTCGGCGGGCTTGCCCGAGGCCACGGCGGTGTGGCGGGCCAGGGCCTCGGCGAGGTCGTTGTCGCTGTTGGTCAGCATCCGCTCGACCAGGGCCGACAGCGGGGGCGAGGAGACGGTGGCGAGGGTGTCGGCACGGTCCGTGGCCTTGGAGGGCCCGGGGGCTGATGCGGTGATGCCGTGCGACTCCAGGAAGCCGGCGAAGGTACGGGCGGCGTCGGCGGCCGGGTCGGGCACGCGGGGCACGGGACCGCTGGTGGAGTCGTCCGTGCGGGCCTCGTCGGCCATCAGGGCGGTGACACGGGCGAGGTTCTCGTTCTCCCCGATCGGGTGCATTTCGTCACCGGCGTAGAGCGTCGTGTCGTACGACAGCGTCACCTTGCGCACGTCCCGCTTCTTCAGGGCCGCGGCGGTCTCCTCGGCGAGGTTGCGGAGGCTCGCGAGGCCCCGGGCGTCCTCGCGTGCGGTGAGGGTGGGGTCGCCGCCGCCGACCAGGACGAGTTCGCCGGTGTCGGCCTCCAGGGCGGTGCGGGTGGTGAGGCGGTGGTCGGGGCCGAGGGCGGTGAGGGCCGCGACCGCGGTGGCGATCTTGGTGGTGGAGGCGGGGGTGAGGGGGACGTCGGCGCCGAGGCCGTAGAGGCGTCTGCCGGTGGTGAGGTCGACGACGGCCGCCCCGCGGCGGTCGCCGAGCGCCGGGTCCTTCAGGAGCGGCCCGAGGGCGCCTGCCAGGTCCTTTCCGCCCGGGGCCGCCTTGACGCCGCCCGGCTCGGCACCGGAGGCGCCGCCCAGGCCGGCCAGCACGGCGGCGGCGCTGGGCGCGGGCCGGGGCGCCCCGGACGTCGTACCGGAGCCCCCGGATCCGCGACCGTGATCTGCGCCACCCGTGTGCTCCTGGGCGACGGCCCGGTCCCGCTCGGCCGTACGCTGACCCGTGGAGTCCCAGGGGCCGGCGGCGGTCACCACACCGGCGGCCAGTGCCAGCCCGGCGGTGGCGGCACCGGCGGTGTACTGCCAGGTCTTCGGCCTCGTGATCCGTGCGAGCTGCGGTGTCGCGGCCCGTGCGAACCGCCCGAGGTGCGGTCCGGCGGCCCGCGCGACGCGTGCGAGACGCGGACGTACGGCGCCCGCGGCCCGCACCACGTGCGGCCTCGCGGCCCGCCAAGGCCTCAGCTCTGGCACTACCACCAGCCCCTTTCGCGATCACACACCTGCGTGAGGGACACTTAACCACCAGAACTATGTGCTGATCATGGAGGAGCGTCCGGTGGAGTTCGACGTCACGATCGAGATCCCGAAGGGTTCGCGGAACAAGTACGAGGTGGACCACGAGACCGGTCGTATCCGCCTGGACCGCCGCCTGTTCACCTCGACCGCCTACCCGACCGACTACGGCTTCGTCGAGAACACCCTCGGCGAGGACGGCGACCCGCTGGACGCGCTGGTCATCCTGGACGAGCCGACCTTCCCGGGCTGCCTCATCCGCTGCCGCGCGATCGGCATGTTCCGGATGACGGACGAGGCCGGCGGCGACGACAAGCTGCTGTGCGTGCCGTCGACCGACCCGCGCGTGGAGCACCTGCGGGACATCCACCACGTGTCGGAGTTCGACCGCCTGGAGATCCAGCACTTCTTCGAGGTCTACAAGGACCTGGAGCCCGGCAAGTCCGTCGAGGGCGCCAACTGGGTGGGCCGCACCGACGCCGAGATCGAGATCGAGCGGTCGTACAAGCGCTTCAAGGAGCAGGGCGGCCACTGAGCGGCTCCGTCCCTCCAGTCCACTCCTGTAACGGGCCGCACGCGCACGCGTGCGGCCCGTTCACGTTTGGGTGCGCATACTGAGGGCTACAGGAGGCTGTGTCTACGAGGGCCCAGGGAGCGTTGCGCAAGTGACGGAGGCGGAGGACCGCAAGCCGCAGTCGGACGAGGCCCGCAGTGCCTTCCGACAGCCCAGTGGGGTCGCGACGCCGGCCGACGGTGAGTCGTCGACGACGTCCGAGTTCGAGATCCCGCAGGGGCTGGCCGTCCCGCGGCACACCGGCACGGAGTCCGAGACGACCTCGGAGTTCGCGCTGCCCGAAGGGCTGGACGCGCCCGCGGCGCCGGCCGCCGAGGCCGAGGGGTCGGCGTTCAGCACGCCGAGCACGTACAGCGCCTGGACCGCGCCGACCGCGTTCACGCCGGCGAGCGGCATCCCGATGGTGAGCCTGACCAAGGACGTGCCCTGGCAGGACCGGATGCGCGCGATGCTGCGCATGCCGGTGGCCGAGCGGCCCGCGCCCGAGACGGTCCACCGGCACGACGACGAGACGGGCCCCGCGGTGCCGCGCGTGCTCGACCTGACGCTGCGTATCGGGGAACTGCTGCTCGCCGGCGGTGAGGGCGCGGAGGACGTGGAGGCGGCGATGTTCGCCGTCTGCCGGTCCTACGGCCTGGACCGCTGCGAGCCGAACGTCACCTTCACCCTGCTGTCGATCTCCCACCAGCCGTCCCTGGTGGACGACCCGGTGACGGCGTCGCGGACGGTGCGCCGCCGGGGCACCGACTACACGCGGCTCGCGGCCGTCTTCCAACTGGTGGACGACCTCAGCGACCCGGAGACGCACATCTCGCTGGAGGAGGCCTACCGGCGCCTCGCCGAGATCCGCCGCAACCGGCACCCGTACCCCACCTGGGTGCTGACCACGGCGAGCGGACTGCTCGCGGGCGCGGCCTCGCTGCTCGTGGGCGGTGACGTGATCGTGTTCTTCGCCGCCCTGATCGGTGCGATGCTCGGCGACCGGCTGGCGTGGCTGTGCGCGGGGCGCGGGCTGCCGGAGTTCTACCAGTTCGCGGTGGCCGCGATGCCGCCGGCCGCGATCGGCATCATGCTGACCCTGACGCACGTGGAGGTGAAGGCGTCCGCGGTCATCACCGGTGGCCTCTTCGCGCTGCTGCCGGGGCGGGCGCTGGTCGCAGGGGTGCAGGACGGCCTGACCGGCTTCTACATCACCGCCGCCGCGCGCCTGCTGGAGGTCATGTACTTCTTCGTCAGCATCGTCGCCGGGGTGCTGGTGGTGCTGTACTTCGGCGTCCAACTGGGCGCCAAGCTCAACCCGGACGCCCAGCTGGGCACCGGTGACGAGCCGGTCGTGCAGATCATCGCGTCGATGCTGCTGTCGCTGGCCTTCGCGATCCTGCTCCAGCAGGAACGATCCACCGTGCTGGCGGTGACCCTGAACGGGGGCGTCGCCTGGTGCGTGTACGGCGCCATGCACTACGCCGGCGACATCTCGCCGGTGGCCTCCACGGCCGCCGCGGCGGGGCTGGTGGGCCTGTTCGGGCAGCTGATGTCCCGGTACCGGTTCGCGTCGGCGCTGCCGTACACGACCGCGGCGATCGGGCCGCTGCTGCCCGGTTCGGCGACGTACTTCGGGCTGCTGGCGATCGCGCAGAGCGAGCTCGACGAGGGGTTGCTGTCGCTGTCGAAGGCGGTGGCGCTGGCGATGGCCATCGCGATCGGGGTGAACCTCGGTGGGGAGATCTCGCGGCTGTTC
The DNA here is from genome assembly GCF_044544295.1 of Streptomyces sp. NPDC053750. NCBI lineage: Bacteria > Bacillati > Actinomycetota > Actinomycetes > Kitasatosporales > Streptomycetaceae > Streptomyces > Streptomyces sp. NPDC053750. The sequence continues at coordinate 79,066 of NZ_JBITXB010000004.1, forward strand.
CTGAAGGTGCCGGGGGCGGCGAGTGCCGCCGGCCGGCGGGCGGCGAAGCGGACGCGGGGCTTCTAGCGCGAGGTGCCTACGAGCTCGGGTTGTGCTGTTCCCGGGCGGCTTCGGGCTCGTTGTGGCCGGTCGCGCCCACGCGGCGGAGCCGCACATCGATACGGCCCCGCGCCCCTGGGAAGTACTAGCGTCCCTGGTTGTAGGGGTACTGTCCGCCCTGCTGGTCGCCGTAAGGCTGCTGTCCGTACCCCTGCGGGTACGGCTGGGCGTACGGCTGCTGCTGGCCGTAGGACTGGTCTCCGTAGCCCTGGTCGTACTGCTGCTGGGGCGGCTGCGGCTGCTGGTAGGGGTCCACGCGGCGGAGCTGGGTCGTGGCGTCGTCCATGACCGGGTACTGGGGCTGCTGCTGGGCCGCCGGCGGCTGGGGGGCGGTCGCGGCGGCGTGCTTCTTCTTGCCGCGCTCGCGGAGGTACTCGATGGCGATCGGGACGACCGAGACGACGACGATCAGGACCAGGATCGGCTCGACGTTGGTCCGGATGAACTCGATCTGTCCGAGCCAGTAGCCCGCGAGGGTGACGCCCGTGCCCCAGGCCACGCCGCCGATGACGTTGTACGTGAGGAAGGTGCGGTACTGCATGCGGCCCGCGCCCGCCACGATGGGGGCGAAGGTGCGCACGATCGGCACGAAACGGGCCAGGACGATCGCCTTGGGACCGTACTTCTCCATGAATTCATGCGCCTTGTCCAGGTTCTCCTGTTTGAAGAGCTTGGAGTTGGGGCGGTTGAAGAGCTTGGGACCGAGGAATTTGCCGATCATGTAGCCCACTTGGTCACCGATGACGGCGGCCAGCACGATCAGGGTGCACACCAGCCACAGCGGCTGGCTGATGTACTCGCCCTGGGCGACGAAGAGGCCCGCGGTGAACAGCAGTGAGTCGCCGGGCAGGAACGCGAAGAGTCCGGACTCGGCGAAGACGATGAGCAGGATGCCGGGCAGAGCGAAGGTCTCGATCAGATAATCCGGGCTGATCCACTCGGGGCCGAGCGCGAGGGTGGTCACGGGATTGTGGCTCCTGCTGCTGGGGGAGGCGGGCTGGACCTGACTGCCCAAACGTACAACGCAGCCGTGTCGTCCCAGGTTCCACGGGGGCCCTGGGGGTGCGCTGTGACGTTGCCCGGGGAAACCTGAGAACCATGGGTATTGAAGAATACGGCGGCGGCCAGGGCCCGCAGCCCGAGGTGCTCGTCGTGACGACGAACGATCTGCCGGGCCACCGGGTGCAGGAGGTGCTCGGGGAGGTCTTCGGGCTGACCGTGCGCTCCCGGCATCTGGGAAGCCAGATCGGGGCCGGGCTGAAGTCGCTGGTCGGCGGTGAGCTGCGCGGACTCACCAAGACGCTGGTCGAGACCCGCAACCAGGCGATGGAGCGGCTCGTCGAGCAGGCACGCGCGCGGGGGGCCAACGCGGTGCTGTCCTTCCGCTTCGACGTGACGGAGGCGGCGGACGTGGGCACCGAGGTGTGCGCGTACGGGACGGCGGTGGTCGTGACCCGGGAGTGAGCCCCGGGAGCGGGTCCCGGGCCACGACCACCGCTCAGGAGGTGTGCCGGACGGCGTTGGCGAGGATCGCGTCGCGCATGTAGGCCGCGAGGCCCGGCTTGGCGGCGTCGATGTTTCGCGTGAAACGTTCGTCCGAGACGTACATCTCGCCCAGGCAGGTGTGCATCTCGTACCCGCAGTCGTAGTGGTTGCGGGCGATCCCCTGCCGGTGGTCCTCGGCGGCGTCCATGGCCGCCTCGGAGTCGGCGGGCTCCCCGGCGTCCATCAGGGCGACGAAGCGCCGGGTGAGTTCGTCGGCCTCGTCCTGGATGCGCTGCCAGTCCTCCTTGGTGTAAGAGGCGGTCTTCTGCTGCGACTGGCGGTAGGCGTCGGTGTCGCCCCAGCGTTCCTGGACCTCCTCCTGGTACTGGTCGGGGTCGAAGTCGCCGAAGACCTCGAACTTCTCCTCGGGCGTGAGGTTGATCCCCATACTGCGTGCCTCCATGGCGTGCTCCACGGCCGCCGCCATCTTCTGCAGCTTCTCGATCCGGGCGGTCAGCAGCTCGTGCTGGCGGCGCAGGTGTGCGCGCGGGTCCGCGTCCGGGTCGTCGAGCAGGGCGGCGACCTCGTCGAGCGGGAAGCCCAGCTCCCGGTAGAACAGGATCTGCTGCAGCCGGTCGAGGTCGGCGTCGCTGTAGCGCCGGTGGCCCGCGTGGCTGCGCTCGCTCGGTACGAGCAGGCCGATGTCGTCGTAGTGGTGCAGGGTGCGCACCGTCACTCCGGCGAAGCCGGCGACCTGTCCCACGGAGTAGCTCACTTCCGCTCCCTTCTCTGACGCGCTCCACGCTGCCTCCTCACGCGACGTGAGGTGCAAGCCCGGGTGCGGGGCGGGGTGCCCCCGCCTACCGTCGGACGCATGCCACTGCACCACGGGCACCACCCGCCCCGGTACGACGACACCGACCGGCGGCGGCTCGCCGTTAACCCGTTCCACGGCTCGGCGAACCCCGTCGGCGGCATGACCGAGGCCCCGCCCGCACAGCGCCTCCCCGACGCGCCCCTGCCGCCCTCGACGGCGTACCGGCTGGTCCACGACGAGCTGATGCTGGACGGCAACGCCCGGCTGAACCTGGCCACCTTCGTCACCACCTGGATGGAGCCGCAGGCCGGGGTGCTGATGAGCGAGTGCCGGGACAAGAACATGATCGACAAGGACGAGTACCCGCGCACCGCCGAGCTGGAGCGGCGCTGCGTGGCGATGCTCGCCGACCTGTGGCACGCGCCCGATCCGTCGGCGGCGGTGGGCTGTTCGACGACCGGGTCGAGCGAGGCCTGCATGCTGGCCGGGATGGCGCTGAAGCGGCGCTGGGCGCTGCGCAACGGCGACCGGTACCCGGCCACGGCCCGGCCGAACCTCGTCATGGGCGTGAACGTCCAGGTCTGCTGGGAGAAGTTCTGCACCTTCTGGGAGGTGGAGGCCCGGCAGGTCCCCATGGAGGGCGACCGCTTCCACCTGGACCCGCAGGCCGCCGCAGAGCTGTGCGACGAGAACACCATCGGGGTCGTCGGCATCCTCGGCTCCACCTTCGACGGTTCCTACGAGCCGGTCGCCGAGCTGTGCGCCGCCCTGGACGCCCTCCAGGAGCGGACCGGCCTCGACATCCCCGTGCACGTCGACGGGGCGTCGGGGGGCATGGTCGCGCCGTTCCTGGACGAGGACCTGGTGTGGGACTTCCGGCTGCCGCGGGTCGCCTCCATCAACACCTCGGGCCACAAGTACGGGCTCGTCTACCCCGGCGTCGGCTGGGCGCTGTGGCGGGACGCCGACGCCCTGCCGGAGGAGCTGGTCTTCCGGGTGAACTACCTGGGCGGCGACATGCCGACCTTCGCGCTGAACTTCTCCCGGCCCGGGGCGCAGGTGGCCGCGCAGTACTACACCTTCCTGCGGCTGGGCCGCGAGGGCTACCGGGTCGTGCAGCAGACCGCACGCGACATCGCCCGGAGCCTCGCCGTGCGGGTGGAGGCGCTCGGCGACTTCCGGCTGCTGACGCGGGGCGACCAGCTGCCGGTCTTCGCCTTCACCACGGCGGACGACGTGACGGCGTACGACGTCTTCGACGTCTCCCGGCGGCTGCGGGAGTGCGGCTGGCTGGTGCCCGCGTACACCTTCCCGCCGCACCGCGAGGACCTGTCCGTGCTGCGCGTGGTGTGCCGCAACGGCTTCTCGGCCGACCTGGCGGACCTGCTCCTGGAGGACCTGGAGCGGCTCCTGCCCGAGCTGCGCCGGCAGCCGTACCCGCTGACCGGCGACAGGGGTACGGCGACCGGGTTCCACCACTTGGGCGGAACCGTGAAGCCCGCCCAGGGCCTGGGCCCTAGCGGCTGAGGCGGGCGAACCTCCGTACCGCCAGCGGGAAGAACACCGCGAGCAGTGCCAGCGGCCACACGACGGCCGCCCACACATGACCCGGCTCCCCGCCGGGGCCGCCGAACAGGTCACGTACGGCCGTGGCGGTCTGGGACAGGGGGTTCCACTGGACGACCGTGCCGAGCCAGCCGGGCATCGAGTCGGGTGTGGCGAAGGCGTTGGACAGGAAGCCGACCGGCCAGACCAGGATCTGCACCGCCTGCACCAGTTCCGGCCTGCCCGCCACCAGGGCCAGGAAGATGCCGATCCACAGCATCGCGAACCGGAAGAGCAGGAGCAGGCCCACCGCGCCCAGGAATGCGCCCGGGCCGCCGTGGGTCCGCCAGCCGAGCGCGTACCCGACGGCGATCAGCACCGTGAGACCGAGCGCCGACTGGAGCATGTCGGCGGCGGAACGGCCCACCAGTACCGCGCCATTGGTCATCGGCAGGGAACGGAATCGGTCGACGACGCCCTTGTTGAGGTCCTGGGTGACGGCGATCATCGTGCCCTCCAGGCCGAAGGCCATGGTGAGCGCCAGCATCCCGGGGACCAGGTAGTCGACGTAGTCGCCGCTCACGCCGCGGCCGCCGCCGACCAGGTAGCCGAACATCAGCAGCAGCATGACGGGGAAGACCAGGTTGACGACGACCGCGACCGGCTGCCGCGCCCAGCGGGCCAGCTCACGGCGGGTCATGGTCCAGGAGTCGGTCAGGGCGTAGGTGGTCACACGGCCTCCTTGGTGCGGTCGGTGAGGTGCAGGAAGACCTCGTCCAGGGTCGGGCGGCGCAGAGCCACGTCCTCCGCCTCCAGGCCGGCCTCCTCCAGCGCCCGTACGACGCCGGAGAGCGCCGCCATCCGGTCGGTGACCGGGGCGCTGATCAGCCGGCGGTCGGGGTCGACGCGGACGCCGGTGAGCGGCAGCAGGGCGACCGCGGCACCGAGCTGCCCCGCGTCCCGCAGGACGACGTCGACGCGGTCGCCGCCGGTGGCCGCCTTCAGCTCGTCGGCCGTGCCGTCGGCGACGACCCGGCCCGCGTCGACCACCGAGATGCGGTCGGCGAGCTGGTCGGCCTCCTCCAGGTACTGGGTGGTGAGCAGGACCGTCGTACCGCCGCCCACCAGGGAGCGGACCGAGTCCCACACCTCGGCGCGGCCGCGCGGGTCGAGGCCCGTGGTCGGTTCGTCCAGGAAGAGCACCTCCGGCTCGGTGATCAGGGACGCGGCGAGGTCCAGGCGGCGCCGCATGCCGCCGCTGTAGGCGCGGACCGGTTTGCGTCCGGTGTCGGTGAGGTCGAAGCGCGCCAGGAGTTCGTCGGCACGCGCGCGTGCCCGCCGGGCGCCCAGGTGGTGCAGGCGGCCGAACATCTCCAGGTTCTGCCGGCCGTCGAGCTCCTCGTCGAGCGCCGCGTGCTGGCCTAGCAGACCGATGCGCAGGCGCACCGCGTACGCGTCGGTGACGGCGTCGTGGCCCGCCACCTCGATCCGGCCGGCGTCCGGCCGCAGCAGGGTGGAAAGGATGCGGACCAGGGTGGTCTTGCCCGCGCCGTTCGGGCCCAGGACGCCGTGCACCGTGCCTCGTGTGACGGTCAGGTCGAGCCCGTCCAAAGCGTTCTTGCCGCCGTACTTCTTGTGTGCCCCTTCGACGGTGATCGCCGCGTCGGCCACTGGCACTCCTTAATTAGTCAAACTTGACTACTTGCTCCGGAGCGTATCCCCACCAGACAGTCTGGTCAAACTTGATTAGCTGTGATCGATCAGCAGCGGTCCTCGGGGGGTCGCTTCCCCGTCGCGAAGGGGTTCTCCTCGCCCTCCGCCAGGACGCCGACGAACGGCTCGCCCTCCCCGGCGAACGTGTACGCGCCGCCGCGGATGCGCTCGATGAGCGCCCGGGTCCACTCGGCGCCGGTGTCGGCGGAGTGCACCCACATGTTCATGATCTCGCCGATGTGGCCGAGCTGCCCCGGGCCGTCCTCGGGCGTGTAGTACTCGGTGACGGCCACGCGCCACTCCCGGATGGCCCGGATCCGCTCCTCCAGGAGGGTGAGGACCTCCTGGCGTGGGAGGTCCACCATCAGGCCGAGCCCGGCGGCGAGCACGTCCGGCTTCTGGTCGTAGGCGGTGAGGGACTCCCGGAGCAGGGAGAAGTACTCCGCCGTGCCCTGCTCGGTGATCTCGTACTCGGTGCGCGGCGGGCCGCCCGCGGTGGACGGCGCGATCTCGTGCGCGTGCAGCAGGCCCTGTTTGGCCATCTGCTTCAGCGCGTGGTAGATCGAGCCGGGCTTGGCGTTGGACCACTCGTGCGCGCCCCAGTACTCCAGGTCGTTGCGCACCTGGTAGCCGTGGGCCCGCCCGTGCTGACGGACCGCGCCGAGCACCAGGAGACGGATCACTGACATGCGGTCCAGGTTAGGGCCTGTCAGGCAGGCCCTTCAGGCCTGGGCGCCCTGTTCCCTCGCCACCAGGTCCCAGGCTGAGGCGCCGTCCAGGGACTCGCGGACGATGTCGGCGTGGCCGGCGTGCCGGGCCGTCTCGCGGATCAGGTGCAGGCACAGCCAGCGCATCGACACCCGCTCCTCCGGTGGGAACCAGGGCTCGTTCGGCAGGGGGAAGGTGTCGTCCAGGCTGGGCACGGAGCGGATGAACGCCTCCGTCTCCGCGGCGACCTTCTCCCAGTACTCCAGCTGCGAGGCGACCGTCTCGTCGCCCACCAGCCGGAAGCACTCGTGCCAGTTCGACTCGTCCCGCGCGACGGCCGGCGGCTCCTGCTTGGCACGGGCGATCCAGCCCTGCTCGACCTCGGCGACGTGCTTGATCAGTCCGGCCAGGGACAGTTCGCCGGCGCTGGGCCGGGACGACGCCTGCTCGTCCGTCAGACCCAGCACCGACCGGCGGATGCCGCCGCGCTGCTCGTCGATGAAGGACAGGAGCGCTCCGCGCTCGTCGCCCTGCGCTTCGGCTCGCACGTGAGTGACCATGACCGGCCGCCTTTCGCCGCTGCGGGGGGCTTTCCCCTGCACCGACGAAGCTACGGGCCCTTGCGGTCAACTCCTGTCCGCAAGGACCCGCGACAAGCAAGGAGATCTCGGGCGAGGAGATCCGGGGAGACCTAGAACGGGAACCCGCTCCGGCCGTGCTGCACCGAGATCCACTTCTGCGTGGTGAAGGCGTCCAGCATGGTGTCGCCGTTCAGGCGGCCGATGCCGGAGTGCTTCTCGCCGCCGAAGGGGACGATCGGCTCGTCGTGCACGGTGCCGTCGTTGACGTGGAACATGCCGGTGTCGATCTGCTTGGCGAAGTTCACGCCCCGCTCGATGTCGCCGGTGTGCACGGCGCCGCTCAGCCCGTACGGGGTGTCGTTGACCAGGCGTACGGCCTCCTCCTCGCCGTCGAACGGGACCAGGAAGGCGACCGGCCCGAAGACCTCCTGCTTGAGCAGCGCGGAGTCGGCGGGCAGACCCGTCAGGACGGACGGCTCGACCAGGTTGTCGGTGGTCGCGCCGCGCACCAGGGCGGTCGCGCCCTCGGCGAGCGCCTGCTCGACGACGGCGGAGATCGCGTCCGCCTGCGAGGAGTTGATCACCGGGCCGATCACGGTCGACGGGTCGCGCGGGTCACCGGCCTTGAGGGTGCGGACCTTGGCGACGAACTTCTCGGTGAACTCGTCGGCGACCGAGCGGTCGACCAGGACGCGGTTGGCGGCCATGCAGACCTGGCCCTGATGGACGTACCGGCTGAAGACCGCGGCGTCGACCGCGTAGTCGATGTCGGCGTCGTCGAGGACCACCAGGGCGCTGTTGCCACCGAGTTCCAGGACGGAGCGCTTGAAGTGGGCGGCGCACACCGTGGCCACGTGGCGGCCGACCTGGTCGGAGCCGGTGAAGGAGATCACCTTCGGGACCGGGTGCTCCAGGAAGGCGTCGCCTATCTCCGCGATGTCGGTGACCACGACGTTGAGCAGACCGCCCGGCAGGCCGGCGTCCTCGAGGATCTTGGCGACCAGGGTGCCGCCGACGATCGGCGTGTTCTGGTGCGGCTTGAGGACGACGCCGTTGCCGAGGGCGAGCGCCGGGGCGACCGACTTGAGGGAGAGGAGGAAGGGGAAGTTGAAGGGGCTGATGACGCCCACCACGCCGACCGGCACCCGGTAGACGCGGTTCTCCTTGCCGTCGACCGGCGAGGGGATGATCCGGCCCTCGGGCGCCAGCGCCAGGTGGACCGCCTCGCGCAGGAACTCCTTGGCGAGGTGCAGTTCGAAGGCGGCCTTCAGGCGGGTGCCGCCGAGCTCGGCGACGATCGCGTCGCTGATCTCCGCCTCGCGCTCCTCGACGAGCCGCAGCGCCTTCTCGAACACCGCGCGGCGCGCGTACGGGTTCGTCGTCGCCCACTGCTTCTGCGCGCGCTCGGCCGCCCGGAACGCGGCGTCGACCTCGTCGACCGTGGCTATCGTGATCGAGGCCAGCTTGTCGTTGTCGTACGGGTTGAAGTCGATGATGTCCCAGGAACCGGTGCCCGGGCGCCACTCACCGTCGATGTACTGCTGGGCGAGGTCGGTGAAGTACGACGACATGTGATCCCTCAATCCCCTAGCCGGCCTGATTGAGCGTCATCGTACTTATGTTTCAGGCGAGTTGTTTCTGGCGAGTTCGGTCAGGAGAGCTGGAGCAGACCCCGCAGGAGGTCCCGGCTCTCGTCCGGCCCCGGGCTGTCCTGCTGGAGTTCCTTCAGCGCCGTCTCGTACTGGGTGACGTCCTCGCGCTTGTCCAGGTACAGCGCACTGGTGAGCTGCTCCACGTAGACGACGTCCGACAGGTCGGACTCGGGGAAGCTCAGGATCGTGAACGCGCCACTTTCGCCGGAGTGCCCGCCGAAGCCGAACGGCATGACCTGCAGCCGCACGTTGGGGCGTTCGGACATCTCGATCAGGTGCTGGAGCTGGCCCCGCATGACCGCGCGGTCGCCGTACGGGCGGCGCAGCGCGGCCTCGTCGAGGACGATGTGGAACTCGGGCGCGTTCTCGGCGACGAGGTGCTTCTGCCGCTCCAGGCGCAGCGCCACCCGCCGCTCGACGTCCGCCTCGCCGGCGCCCTTCATGCCGCGCCGGACGACCGCGCGCGCGTACTCCTCGGTCTGCAGCAGGCCGTGCACGAACTGCACCTCGTAGACACGGATCAGCGAGGCCGCGCCCTCCAGGCCCACATAGGTGGGGAACCAGCTGGGCAGCACGTCGGAGTAGCTGTGCCACCAGCCGGCGACATTGGCCTCCTTGGCCAGGGAGAGCAGGGAGGCGCGCTCCTGCTCGTCCGTGATGCCGTACAGCGTCAGCAGGTCCTCGACGTCCCTCGTCTTGAAGCTCACCCGGCCCAGCTCCATCCGGCTGATCTTCGATTCCGAGGCGCGGATCGAGTAGCCCGCCGCCTCGCGCGTGATCCCCCGTGTCTCACGCAGTCGCCTGAGTTGTGATCCGAGCAGCATGCGCCGCACCACCGATCCGGGCTCTCCCGCGCTCACGTTCGCCAGCCTCCCCAACCGTCTTCAGGGGCCGAAGTCTGCCACTAAAACACTCCGAGCAGTACTCGTCCGGTTACGGAAACGGAATCGAGCCAACGGAAGCGCGCAGGATCGTGCACCGACGGGGCGGAAAGTGGTCACCCGGTGAGATGAAGGGGCGGCGAAGATGACGGAAAAATTGACCAACAAGCGGTACGGGCAGGTCCATTTCGGTCACGTGCACGTGCATCTGCCCTTGCATCTGCGGTACGCATCCGAAACCATGGTCCCGCACCACCGCGCCGCATCGCTACGACCGCGAATTCCCGGGAGTGCCTCGCATGGGGACGAATGGATCGACCATGCTCGAGCCGTTACGGCAGGGCCTTCCACCACTCGACCCCGCGGCCGTGTCCAACGCCGCCTCCTGTGCCCTGCCACCCCGTTACGAAGCGGTGCGCGAGGCCCGGCGGTTCACCCGTAGGACACTCGACGGCTGGGACACGGGCGACCGTTTCGACGACGTGTGCCTGGTGGTCTCCGAACTCGTCACCAACGCCCTGCGGCACGCGCTGCCCGCGGACACCCCCCGGCACGCGGACCAGAACGGCCCCGTCCGGCTGCATCTGATGCGCTGGACGGAGCGGTTGGTGTGCGCGGTGCGCGACCCCAGCCACGACAGCCCGGTGGCCCGCGAGACGGACGACTTCTCGGCGGAGTCGGGCCGGGGCCTGTTCCTCGTCGACTCCTTCAGCGACAGCTGGGGCTGGCACCCGCTCGCCGGCACGCTCAACGGCAAGGTGGTCTGGGCGTTGTTCCGGCTGCAGCGTGGCGACGGACGACACAGCGGGTGAATCGGACGAACCGGCCCTGACCCGCGTGGAACCGCGCCGCAGCCGCGCCGCTTCACCGCGGCACGGCTGCGGCGCTACGCGTGTGAAGCGATCAGCTCGCGATCAGGTGGTCGAACTCGCCGTCCTTGACGCCCAGGAGCATGGCCTCGATCTCGGCGCGCGTGTAGACGAGCGCGGGCCCGTCGGGAAAGCGGGAGTTGCGCACCGCCACGCCGCCGTCGGGCAGCCGCGCGAATTCCACGCAGGAGCCCTGCGAGTTGCTGTGCCGGCTCTTCTGCCAGGCCACGTCGTGCAACTGTGTGGCGGCCATGCCGTTGTACACGCCGGACGCGTCGTCAACGTCGTACACGTCGTGGTCCACAGGTCGCTCCCCGGTGGTGCACTGGCTGATGTGGCCATTGATGCAGTGGTCAACTGATCCGGATCATAACCCTGTTCACGTGCGGATGCATGAGCAAATGCACGTGCACGCGCGGTGCTCCCTCGGTTACAGCTTTGACGACCGCTTTACCGAGCCCTGCCCTCTTTGACGCCCACTCCGAGGAACTCGTTCCCGCTTGTGCCCCGAGATTCGCCGAACATTCAACAACCGGGGTTCGCACGTCGCCCTGGTAGCTTGCGCTGTCTTGGGGCCGACCCGGCCGTCCGGCTACAGCTTGGAGCTTCCGGTGACGTGGGTGACTGCGGAGAGTACGACGAGCACGGCGAGCGTGACGAGTACGACTGCACGTGCAGCGGGCGGAGGCGGCCCGCGCCGCCGGGCGCGGCGGCCCTTCCGGGCGGCGGCCGTGACCGTGGGTCTGGTGGGTGCGCTGGCGCTGACCGCCTGCACCGACGACGGCGGCTCCGACGACGGCGCCGGCAAGGACGACACCTCCTCGGCCGCTCCCAGCGCGTCCGCGAGCGCGGACCCGGGCGGCGGCACCGGCGGGTCGCCGTCCGCCACCGCCAGTGAGATCGAGGGGAGTTGGCTGGCCACCACCGGTGGCGACGCCGTCGCGCTGATGGTGACCGGCGACAAGGCCGCCCTCTTCGCCACCGGCGGCACGGTGTGCAGCGGCACCGCCGGCGAGGACGCCGGCACCCGGACGATCCGCCTCACGTGCACCGACGGCAGCGAGGACCGGGCGACCGGGACGGTGGAGTCGGTCGACGGGACGTCGCTCACGGTGAAGTGGCAGGGCGCCCTCGGGACGGAGACGTACACGAAGTCCGAGGGCGGTTCGCTGCCCCCCGGCCTGCCGACGACCGGCCTCGGTTCCTGAACCGCACACCTGGAACCCACACCCTGAACCACACACCCTGACCCGCACACCCTGAACCGCACACCCGGAACCCACGGCCTGTCCCGGCGGCCAGCCCCTAGGGCAGCGGCCGTCGGTGCCCGACCCGGGCGCGGTCGGCCGCCCGGGTGCCCTCCGTCCAGCCCGCCGCGTCGCCCGCACCGCGCAGACGCGTCGTGGTCGTCTCGGGGAACATGCGCTCCAGGTGTTCGCCGACCGCGACCTCCCGGGAGGCCAGGACCGGCAGGAGGTCCACGTCGGCCGCCGTGCCGGTCTCGGCGGTGGCCGCCTCCGTCGCCGCCCGGAGCCGGGTGCCCGCGCGGTGGGCGTAGGCGGCGAGGAACGACTGACGGAAGGTCTTGGTCCGCTTGCGCCCGCCCGCACGCTGGGCGGCCTCCGCCTTGGTCATCGCGGCCTCGGCCTGCACCAGCAGCGAGGTGTAGAGCAGTTCGACCGCCTCCAGATCGGCCTCGAAGCCGACGACGGTGGAGAAGCCGAGGCATTCGTTCCACACGGCCCGGCAGTGGTTGGCGTCGGCCACCGCGTCCAACAGCACCGCCTTGGCCTGCTCGTACGGCGGCTCCACCCCGATCCGGCAGGCGCCCGGGGCGTCGGGCGAGGGCGCCTGGGCCGACAGCAGCGCCTCGTCGATGCTGTGCCGGGCCATCAGCTCCTGTGCCTTGGCGCTGAGCGCCTCCGCCTCCTCCGGATACCCGGTCGCCTCGGCCTTGGCGAGCAACGCGCGGATGCGGGCGAGGGCGCGGGACTCCGGCCGGCCCTCCCGGCGGGACGCCTCACCCGACCCACCCGGCGCCCCCTGCTCCAGGGGTTCCAGCGCGGGCAGGCGCAGCAGCAGGCGGTACAGCTCGAGTACGGCGGTGGCGTGCGAGAAGCGGTCCGTGCGCGGCGGCGCCTGGTCCGGCACGTCGGCGAGCTGCGCGGACCAGCGGGGGCCGCGCGGGCGGTCGTGCGGGGCCTGGGAACGGATGAGCGCCGCAACCAGCCGTACGTGGACGTCGTCCAGCTCGCGCCGCACGATGCGGACGAGGTCGGCGGGCTGCCAGCCACGCCGCCAGGCCGTGGCCACGAACTCCTCGCCGCGCCGGGTCAGTTCCGCGTCCGCCCCCGGGTCGGCCGCGAGCAGCGAGGCGGCGGTGTCGAGGGCGTGGTCTGCGGCGTCGTACAGGGCGGTCTCGAAGGCACGGTCGACGGTGCTGGGCTTGCTCACCCGGCGATGGTGCCACGCTCCCCCGGTCCGTCTCACTCCGCGGAATTCGGCCGGGGCCGCGCCATCCGCCGTCGAGCATGGCACGCATGGTGGACATGAGTCTCTACGCGGCGTTCCTGGTCGCCGCCTTCGCGCTGTGCATCACGCCCGGCCCCGACATGATGTTCATCGTGGCGGTGGGCGGGCGGGGTGGCCCCACGGCGGGTGTGATGGCCGCGTTCGGGGTGGCCTGCGCGATGCTGGTGCACGCGGTCGCCGCGGCGCTCGGTCTTTCGGCCCTCTTCACGACGCTGCCGACGCTGTACCACGTACTGCGCTGGGCGGGCGCCGCCTATCTGCTCTACCTGGCGGTGAAGGCCTTCCGGGACCGGTCGGTGCCGGGCGAGGACGACGCGGCGCCCCGGGGCACGGGAATGCGGCGCGCCTTCTGGCAGGGCGCGATCACCAACCTGCTCAATCCCAAGGTGATCCTCTTCAACGTGGCGTTCCTGCCGCAGTTCGTCGACCCCTCGCTCGGGCACGTCCCCGGGCAGTTGCTGCTGCTCGGCGGCACGCTCGTGGTGATGGGCTTCCTGTGGGACGGCTGCGTCGGGCTGCTGGCCGGCCGGCTGGCGAGTCTCCTCAGGCGCAGCGCCCGGGTGAACCGCTGGTTGAACATCGTCTCCGGAACGGTGTTCACGGGGCTGGCGGTGCGGCTGGTGGTGGCTTCGCCGAAGTAGCCGTACGGGCTGCCCGCCACGGGGGTGTCAACCGACAGTTGACACCCCCGAGAGCGCAACCTACGGTTGACACATGACGACGAATCCGAGCACCACGTCATCCGGCATCACGTCATCCGTACGTCTCGACGAACTCATCACCGCGATCAAGAAGGTGCACGCGGAGCCGCTCGAACAGCTCCAGGACGCCGTCATCGCCGGCGAGCACCTCGGCGAGGTGGCCGACCACCTCATCGGACACTTCGTGGACCAGGCCCGGCGTTCGGGAGCCTCCTGGACGGACATCGGCAAGAGCATGGGCGTCACCCGGCAGGCGGCGCAGAAACGCTTCGTGCCCAAGGAGTCGGCCGACCTGGACGCGAGCCAGGGCTTCAGCCGCTACACGCCCCGCGCGCGCGAAGCCGTGATGGCCGCCCACAACGCGGCCAAGACCGCCGGAAACGCCGAGGGCCTGCCCGAGCACCTCGTCCTCGGCCTGCTCACTCAACGGGAGAGCCTCTCCGCCAAGGCGATCGCCGCGCAGGGCGTGACCCTCGACGCGGTCCGCGAAGCGGCGACCGCGGCGCTCCCGCCCGCCGCCGCGGAGGTTCCCGAGCTGGTGCCCTACGGCCCGGCGGCCAAGAAGGTCCTCGAACTCACCTTCCGCGAGGCCCTGCGCCTCGGCCACAACTACATCGGCACCGAGCACCTCCTGCTCGCCCTGCTGGAGCACGAGCACGGTGAGGGCGTACTCAGCGGGCTCGGCCTCGACAAGGAGGCCACCGAGCGCTACGTCACCGAGGTGCTGGCGGAGTTCATCACGGTCACCGAGAAGACCGGGGAGACGGAAGCCGGCCAGGAGGAGCGCTGAGGCGCTGAGGCCGGGCCTGCGCAGGGCATGAGGGTCGGCCCGAGGCCGGGTCACGGCGGGGCCGTTGTCAGACCCTCCTGCGACACTCGCGACATGGCCGACCGGTGGGCACTCGCGGTGGCCGAGGACGGCGGCGCGGAGGTCGCCCCCCTCGGCCCCGACGGGCTGCCCGCCGGACCGGTGCGGCGGGAGACCGGCGTCGCCGAGGCCGTGCGGAGCAGGCCGGACGTCGCGCGCTGGGTGTGGCGGTCCACCGCCGAGATCGCCCCGCGCCTGCTCGCCGCGGGGGTGCGAGTGGCGCGGTGCTACGACGTGGAGGCCGCCGAGACCCTCCTGCTCGGCCACGAGGGGCGGTACGGGGAGCCACGCTCCGCCGCCGCGGCCCTGGCCCGGCTGCGCGGCGACGCCGTACCGCCCGATCCGCCGCAGCGCTCCGCCGAGCCCGGCGCGCAGTCCCCGCTCTTCGAGCCCCAGGCCGCCCACCTCCCCCTGGCCGACCTGCTCGCCGTCTACGCCGAGCAGCAGCGCCGGCACGACCGGTCCGCGCACCCCGACCGGATGCGGCTGCTGACGGCCGCCGAGTCGGCGGGGATGCTGGTCGCCGCCGAGATGAACCGCGCCGGGCTGCCCTGGCGTGCCGACGTCCACCGCGAGGTGCTGCACGACCTGCTCGGCGAGCGGTATGCGGGCGGGGGCGAGCCACGCCGCCTGGCCGAGCTGGCCGAGGAGGTGTCCGCGGCGTTCGGCCGCCGGGTCCGGCCCGATCTGCCCGCGGACGTGGTCAAGGCGTTCGCACAGGCCGGGATCAAGGTCGGCTCCACCCGCCGGTGGGAGCTGGAGTCGGTCGACCACCCGGCCGTGAAGCCGCTGATCGAGTACAAGAAGCTGTACCGGATCTGGGTCGCCCACGGCTGGTCCTGGCTCCAGGACTGGGTGCGCGAGGGCCGCTTCCGCCCCGAGTTCCTGGCCGGCGGCACCGTCACCGGACGCTGGGTGACCAACGGCGGGGGCGGGCTGCAGATCCCCAAGGTCATCCGGCGGGCCGTCGTCGCGGACCCGGGCTGGGTGCTGGTCGTCGCCGACGCCGACCAGATGGAGCCGCGCGTGCTCGCGGCGATCTCCCGGGACCCCGGGCTGATGGAGGTGGCCGGCCGGGAGACCGACCTCTACCAGTCGGTGTCCGACCGCGCCTTCTCCGGCGACCGCGCCCAGGCCAAGCTCGCCGTGCTCGGCGCGGTCTACGGCCAGACCTCCGGTGACGGCCTGAAGAACCTCGCCGCGCTCAGACGCAGATTCCCCCGGGCGGTGGCGTACGTCGACGACGCGGCCCGCGCCGGCGAGGAGGGGCGGCTCGTACGGACCTGGCTGGGGCGCACCTGCCCGCCCGCGGCCGGGGCGGCCGACGGCGCCGAGGAGGCGGGCCTGCCCCAGGACGACCCCGCCGGCGCCCCGGGCCCGCAGGAGTGGGTGCCCGGGTACGCCTCCACCAACGCCCGCGCGCGGGGCCGTTTCGCCCGCAACTTCGTCGTCCAGGGCAGCGCCGCCGACTGGGCCCTGCTGCTGCTCGCCGCGCTGCGGCAGGCGTGCGCGGACAAGGCGGCGGAGCTGGTCTTCTTCCAGCACGACGAGGTGATCGTGCACTGCCCGCGGGAGGAGGCCGGCACCGTCGTCGCCGCGATCCGGGAGGCGGCGGAGCTGGCGGGCCTGCTGACGTTCGGCCGGACGCCGGTGCGGTTCCCGTTCACCACGGCGGTGGTGGAGTGCTACGCGGACGCCAAGTGAGCGACCGGGCCCAAGGGCCCAGGCCACCAGGGGTCTAGGCCAGATCGGCCGGCCGTACGCGCAGCTTGGCGGCGATGCGGGCGAGCGCCTTCTGGTCGGCGGCGGTGAGCGGATCGAGCACGAGCTGCCGCACCGAGCGCACATGGGTGGGCGCGGCGGCGACGACCACGTCGTAGCCGGCGTCCGTGAGGGCGGCGAGGGTGTACCGGCCGTCGTCGGGGTCGGGCGAACGCTCCACCCAGCCCCGCTGCTCGAACCGCTTGACGACGTTGGACAGGCGCGAGAGGGAGCCACTGGCCAGGTAGGCCAGTTCGCTCATCCGCAGGCGGCGCTCCGGGGCCTCGGAGATGTGGCTGAGGGCCAGGTACTCGAAGAGAGTCAGCCCGGCCTCCTGCTGCAACGGCGACTCCAGCTTTCCCGGCAGCAGCAGGACCAGCGAGACCAGCCCGGTCCACGCCTCCTTCTCGTCCGCGGTCAGCCACAGCGCGTCACCGGAGGTCTCGTCACCGGGGTTCGGGTTCGCGGGATTGGCCATGACGGCACCCTACCGAACGGTTTTGACTTCACGCGTGAAGTGAAATCACGTAAGGTCGACTTCAAGCGTGAAGTTACTTCCAAGGAGGATCATGCCCAGGCCGGAGTTCTTCGCCACGCCCGGATACGGCGCGACACAGCTCGCCACCATGCACTACCACCAGGCAGTCCGAGTCGGCGACCGCATCGAGACCTCAGGACAAGGAGGCTGGGACGACGACTGGAACTTCCCCGACTCCCTCGAGGACGAGATCGTCCAGGCCTTCGAGAACGTCGAGCGGACCCTCGCCGAGGCCGGCGCCACCTGGCGCGACGTCGTCGCCGTGGACTCCTACCACGTCCCGGCCGCCGCCGACTCCATCGGAGAGGACCACAACCGCGTCATGGTGGACCAGTTCCGCAAGCGCATGGGTGATCGCGCACCCATCTGGACCGAGCTCGGCGTCCCGGCCCTCGGCGCTCCAGGGATGCGCGTCGAAATCCGCGTCACCGCGATCACCGGCGACGGCGCCTGACCGGGTCACGACTGAAGGCCAGGTCACGAGATCCGCGACCTGGCCTTCATATGGAGCCGCCTTCGGGATTCGAACCCGAGACCTACGCATTACGAGTTGTCCGACCTCGCTCCGACACCATCCACAGGCGTCCGTCACGGGGCCAGTCCCCCTGCTCACCGGTCGTCTCAGACGACAGTGGACAGGAGCAAACCACCGTGGAGTAGGCAGTAACTGAGACTGGAACTGAGACCGTCACTTCCCCACGACCAGGTAGGACCCGGCCCTCACTTCGGTCCGTGAGCCCTCGCCTTACAAGTTCGTTCCCCACCCGGCCCAGCGCGGTGCCACCTCGTGCACCGGTGCCGCACGCGGCCGCTGGTTGTCGCCGCCGTCCGCCAGGCCATGTCACTGGTAGATGCCAGTGGTACAGCCCGGGGTGAGCTGCAGTCGCTGTCGTGTGTCTTCCGTAGCGTCAGGGCTGCCCGTGGCCTTGTCGCGCCTGTGCTGTAGGGGCAGTTGCCTGGTTTCATGTGGTGTGCTGCGAGGGACGAGCACGAGACAGACTTCGGTGGGAGGATGGGACCCAGCGATTCGTCTGAGGGGGCGTCACTTGAATCGGACTGCGCGATGGCTGCTGTTGGCTGTCGGTTCGTTGGTGGTATTCGGGCTGTGCGTGTGGCTGGGGGATGCGTTACTTCCGTGGGATCGGCCTGAGCGGATCGGCGCGGGAGCGGGCGCGGGGGCAGTGCTCGCCGCGGTATTGGTGGCTTGGGGATCGTCTGTGATCGGCTCCAATCCTCCGTCTCCGCCCCGAGGGGGGAGCAGGAACACCGCGTCGGGTGAGCGGTCGGTGGCCACGGGGGACAACTCGGGGATCATCGTGACCGGGGACAACGGCAACATCCAGCGGTGAACGCCAAGCCCACGCCCTCGTCCATCTCCGGCATCCGGGCCGCGTCCGCGAGCAACAATCCGGGGGTGATAGCCACCGGAAATGACGCCCGGATCGAGCAGCGCACCCTTGTGCTGCCGCCGGACGCCATACAGCCGGCGCTCGACGGCGCAACCATCGAGAAACTGAACAACCTGCCTGCCTACGGCAGCGCGGTGTTCGAGGGCCGAGACAAGGAGCTGCAGGTCCTGGCTGCCGTCCCTTCGACAGGCACGGGAGTGGTGGCGCAGAGCGTGCGCGGTTTGGGCGGGGTGGGCAAGTCCACGCTGGTGCTCCACCACGCGCGGGCGTTCCTCACCACCGGCGGCGGTCCGGTGTGGTGGATCGACGCGGAGACCGAAGCGGGCATCGTGGCAGGGCTGGCGGGATTGGCCACCGCCCTTAACCCGGTACACGCAGCCCTGCCGTTGGAGGAAGCCGCGGAATGGGCACTGCTATGGCTGCAGGGTCGTGCGGGCTGGCTGGTGGTACTGGACAACGCCGAGGACCCCGCAGACCTGGCCCCTTACCTCGGTCGACTGACCACCGGCCAAGTCGTGATCACTACCAGGCGAGACCTGCCCTGGCGCAATTTCGGCGCGCCCCTGTGTCTAGACACCCTCACTCCGGACGCCGCTATGGCAGTTCTGGAGGGCATCACCGGCCGCCCCCGAGCCGACGACACCGCATTCGAGGAACTGGCCGAGGAACTGGGTTGCCTGCCTCTTGCCCTGCAGCAGGCCGGCGCCTATCTGGCACAGACCCGCACCTCTGCCAGCAATTACCTGACCGAACTCCGTCAAGACCCGGCCGACATCCTCTCCACCACACC
Organism: Streptomyces sp. NPDC053750; assembly: GCF_044544295.1. Taxonomy (NCBI): domain Bacteria; kingdom Bacillati; phylum Actinomycetota; class Actinomycetes; order Kitasatosporales; family Streptomycetaceae; genus Streptomyces; species Streptomyces sp. NPDC053750. The sequence goes on from NZ_JBITXB010000004.1 coordinate 98,015, forward strand.
CCCCGGCGACACCCAGCAGCGCACTGTCTTGCAGGTTTGGAGCGTCACCCTCAAAGCAGTGGAAGTAGCCGACCCGCACGCGGTGCATCTGCTGCGCATCCTGGCCCACATGGGCTCGGACCCCCTTTTGCGCAGCGTCCTGGACACTGCCCTGCCCACCCGCCGGGCCGTTGATCACGCCTTAGGCGTACTGGCCGCCTACAGCATGATCACTTTGACGGACTCGACCGTCACCACCCACCGCCTTGTCCAAAGCGTCATCCGCATCACCACACCACCGGCCCCCGCAGCACCCACCCGCCGCCAGCGTCTCGTCCACCGACTGCTTAGGCGTCCTCTCTCCGCATCTTCTGCACCGTTGACCACCGCCCTGGCCCTCCTGCTGGACGCCATGCCGCCAGACAGTCCTGCAGAGGTGAAAGGATGGCCCATCTGGGACAGTCTCCTCCCCCACTTCCAGGCAGTGATGGCTTATCACTCTGACGGCAGCAGGGATTTTGGGCTGGCTACAGCCTTGGGAGAGACCTCCGTCTATCTCCGAAGCCGCGGCCAGGCACCCTTGACACTGCCGCTGGAAGAGCGGGCGCTGGCGATCACCGAAGCGACGCTGGGACCAGACCACCCCGCCACCGCACTACGGCTGAACAACCTCGCCGCCACGCTCTCAGCGCTGGGCCGGCATGGTGAGGCGCTGCCGCTGGAGGAACGGGCGCTGGCGATCACCGAAGCGGCACTGGGACCAGACCACCCCACCACCGCACTACGGCTGAACAACCTCGCTGGGACGCTCTCCGAGCTGGGCCGGCATGGTGAGGCGCTGCCGCTGAAGGAGCGGGCGCTGACAATCACCGAAGCGGCACTGGGACCAGACCACCCCACCACCGCAGTACGGCTGGGCAACCTCGCCGCCACGCTCTCCGAGCTGGGCCGGCGTGACGAGTCGCTGGCGCTGAAGGAGCGGGCGCTGGCGATCAGCGAAGCGGCACTGGGACCAGACCACCCCGATACCGCACTACGACTGGGCAACCTCGCCGTCACGCTCTCCGAGCTGGGCCGACACGGTGAGGCGCTGCCGCTGGAAGAGCGGGCGCTGACAATCATCGAAGCGGCGCTGGGACCAGACCACCCCACCACCGCGGTGCCGCTGGGCAACCTCGCCGCCACGCTCTCCGAGCTGGGTCGGCATGGTGAGTCGCTGGCGCTGAAGGAGCGGGCGCTGGCGATCAGCGAAGCGACGCTGGGACCAGACCACCCCGATACCGCACTACGGCTGGGCAACCTCGCCGGGGCGCTCTCCGACCTAGGTCAGCATAGTGAGGCGCTGCCGCTGGAGGAACGGGCGCTGGCGATCACCGAAGCGACGCTGGGACCAGACCACCCCGATACCGCACTACGACTGGACAACCTCGCCGCAACGCTCTCCGACCTAGGTCAGCATAGTGAGGCGCTGCCGCTGGAAGAGCGGGCACTGACAATCACCGAAACAGCACTGGGACCAGACCACCCCGATACCGCACTACGGCTGAACAACCTCGCCGCAACGCTCTCAGCGCTGGGCCGACACGGTGAGGCGCTGCCGCTGAAGGAACAGGCGCTGACAATCACCGAAGCGGCACTGGGACCAGACCACCCCGATACCGCACTACGACTGGGCAACCTCGCCGCAACACTCTTCGACCTGGGCCGACACGGTGAGGCGCTGCCGCTGGAAGAGCAGGCACTGACAATCACCGAAACAGCACTGGGACCAGACCACCCCACCACCGCACTACGACTGAACAACCTCGCCGCAACGCTCTCAGCGCTGGGCCGGGATGATGAGGCGCTGCCGCTGGAGGAACGGGCACTGACAATCACCGAAACAGCACTGGGACCAGACCACCCCACCACCGCAGTGCGGCTGGGCAATCTTGCTCAAACACTCTCAGCGCTGGGCCGACACGGTGAGGCGCTGCCGCTGAAGGAACAGGCGCTGACAATCACCGAAGCGGCACTGGGACCAGACCACCCCGATACCGCACTACGACTGGGCAACCTCGCCGCAACACTCTTCGACCTGGGCCGACACGGTGAGGCGCTGCCGCTGGAAGAGCAGGCACTGACAATCACCGAAGCGGCACTGGGACCAGACCACCCCACCACCGCACTACGGCTGAACAACCTCGCCGCAACGCTCTCAGCGCTGGGCCGGGATGATGAGGCGCTGCCGCTGGAGGAACGGGCGCTGACAATCACCGAAACAGCACTGGGACCAGACCACCCCACCACCGCACCGCGGGCCGCTATTCGCCGCCGGTTGGGGCAGGGAAGCAATGATGAAGAACCATAAGGGCTGGTCCACGAGCAAGCATCGCCGGTGCACTACAGGCTAGCCCTCTGGCGTGGGCGCAGCCGACCGCCCCAGCCACGACTTACCCCTTACTGGCATCAGGCGGTTTTGCTGAGCGCGAGGCAGGGGCCTCGGGATGGAGCAGGGCGAAGGAAGGAGCCCAGGTCCGGCCGGGGGCCGGGCCTGCGAGGTGAGCGGAGCAATCCACCTTGATCGAGTAGAGAGAGTGCACCGCGCTGGGCACTCTCAGACACTCACTGCGTTGGCGTTCCGTCAAGCAAGAGATTCGTGATGGCCTCAGTCGAGCAGTGGCCTACCGCGCCAGGGCAGGCCGCGACATACGAGGCGAAGGCTTCCACGTCCCAAACGCCGGCAGACAATAGGCCAGAGGCTAGAGAACGCACGTAGGCGGCGAAAGGGCTAACCCACGAGACGTCATCCATGCCCCAGGGGACGGTGAAGGTCAGAACGGGCATGTCGTCAACCTGCCCAGCGCACACGAGCGTTTCGTAGCGGCCCTTGCCCAACACGGCACGCCCCTGCGACAGCACATCGACCAAATGAAGGTCCGTGCCAGGCTCCCTGTACACCTCCTGAGCCGCAATATCGGCAAACTGTTGGGCAGTCACCAGGTGTGCCCTGGCGAGTACGCGTCCGTCTGCGTGTGGGTCGTAGAAGACCCTACCGCCTCCCCACACAGGGGATTCGGTTGCGAAGTACATCGCGCCCGTCAGCTCGACAGGGATGGACCGAGTCGGCATAGCCCGGTCGGGGCACCCTGGGTACTCCCTCGCTGCCCCTGGCGGCCTGGCCGAGAACGTCGCCACGCTCGTAGACCCGCCGAGCATTGACGAGACCGAGGCCAACCCCTTCACCAAGGAGGAGGCGAAGGCTTTCCTCGAAGCTGCGGCGCGGCGGCCTACCTTCATGCGGTGGATCGTCGGTGTCGGCATGGGGTTCCGACAGGGCGAGACGCTTGGGCTGCGCTGGTCGTACGTCGACCCGGAAGCGGAGCTGTTCCGCCCCGAGTGGCAGCTTCAGCGGCTCACGTGGCGGCACGGCTGCGCTGACCCACACGCCTGTGGGGGGCGCCTGCATCGTTTCGAGCCGTGCCCACCAGACTGCACCACCCACAAGGGGTACAAGCGTGGCTGTCCGAAGCCGTGCGCAAAGACCTGCACCAAGCACGCGAGTGCCTGCCCGGAGCGTGAAGACGGTGGACTCGCCTTCACCCGACCCAAGACCAAGAAGAGCCGGAACGCCGTGCCGATCCCGCCCGTCTTCGTTCCCTTCTTGCTCGACCACAAGGCCCAGCAAGAAGCAACACGGGAAGCCGCCGGGGAGCCGTGGCAGGAGCACGATGTCGTGTTCGCGCGGCCGGACGGCCGGCCGCTGGACCCGCGCGTCGACTACGAGGAGTTCAAGGAACTACTCAAGGAGGCCGAGATCGAGGACCGCCGCCTGTACGACGGGAGCCGCCACACCGCCGGCACGATCCTGAACGAGCTGGGCGTCGACATGCCCACGATCATGGAGATCCTGCGGCACACGCAGATCAGTCAGACCCGGCGGTACGTCAAGGGACGGTCCCACCTGTCCAAGGACGCCATGCGGCGGATGAGTTCTTCGTGCCGCCGCCGACGGCTATGTCGGACCCGATTCCGGGCCCCACTGAGACCAGAAGTGAGACCGCCGACACCCGTGCGCGCCCGGCGCCGTTGCCGCATCCGCTGAACTAAAAAGCCCAGCTCAGGCGCTGCCTGGGCTGGGCTTCGAGTGGAGCCGCCTTCGGGATTCGAACCCGAGACCTACGCATTACGAGTGCGTTGCTCTGGCCATCTGAGCTAAGGCGGCGCGCTGTGCACCCATGGTGCGATCAGCAACGTCGGTAAGTCTACACAGTTTCCGGGGGTGCTTCGTACCCGCCCCGGAGGCCGGGACTCCGGTGCTCCGGGGCGGGGCGGGCGGGGCCGGTCACGAGCAGCGCTTGCCGTCCGTCGGCGGGGTGCCGCGCAGCAGGTAGGTGTTGATCGCGGAGTCGATGCAGGCGCTGCCGCGGCCGTAGGCGGTGTGGCCGTCGCCCTCGTAGGTGAGGAGGCGGCCGGAGGAGAGCTGGCCGGCCATGGACTCGGCCCAGCGGTACGGGGTGGCCGGGTCGCGGGTGGTGCCGACCACGACGATCGGGGTGGCGCCGGCGGCCTCGATGCGGTGCGGCTCGCCCGTGGGCCGCACCGGCCAGTACCCGCAGTTCAGGGAGGCCCAGGCAAGGCCCTCTCCGAAGACGGGGGACGCCTTCTCGAATGCGGGGAGGGCGTCGCGCACCTCGTCCGGGGAGGAGAAGGCCGCGGGGAGGTCGAGGCAGTTCACCGCGGCGTTGGCGAACATCAGGTTGCTGTAGCTGCCGTCGGCCTCGCGCTCGTAGTAGCTGTCGGACAGGGCCAGCAGTCCGGCGCCGTCGTCCTTCCGCATCGCCGCGGTCAGCGACTCGCGCAGCTGCGGCCAGGCACCTTCGTCGTACATCGCCGCGATCACGCCGGTGGTGGCGAGGGACTCGGTGAGCCTGCGGCCGTCGGCGTCACCGGCGGGAATGGGCTTGGCGTCCAGGTCCTCGAAGAACGCCTTGAGATTCTTGCCGACCTGGGCGGGAGAGGTGCCCCGGTCACCCAGGGGACACCAGGGCTGCTGCACGCAGTCCTTCGCAAAGGACCGGAACGCCGTCTCGAAGCCCGCCGTCTGCTCCAGGTTCAGCCGGCGGGCGGGCAGCGCCGGGTCCAGGGCGCCGTCCAGGACCAGGCGTCCCGCCCGGTCCGGGAACAGGCCGGCGTACGTCGCCCCGAGGAACGTGCCGTACGAGGCGCCCACGTAGTTCAGCTTCTTGTCGCCCAGCACCTCCCGCAGGATGTCCATGTCCCGGGCCGCCTCCACGGTCGAGACGTGACGCAACAGCTTGGGCGCGTCCGCTCCGCACCCCTCGGCGAAGTTCTTGAAGGCGTCGACCAGCACGTCCGTCTCGCGCTGGTCGTCCGGGGTGACGTCCGTCTTCGTGTACGCGTCCATCTCGCGGCCGTCGAGGCACTCCACGGGCTCACTGCGGGCCACGCCCCGCGGGTCGACCGCCACCATGTCGTACTGGGCGCGGACATCCGCCGGGTAGCCGATGCCCGCGTACTGCTGGAGGTAGCCGATCGCCGAGGCGCCGGGGCCGCCCGGGTTCACCAGCAACGACCCCAGCCGCTTGCCCGGGCCGGTGGCCTTCTTGCGGGCCACGGCGAGCCTGATGTCCCCGTCGGCCAGTTTCTCGTAGTTCAGCGGAGCCTTCATGGTGGCGCACTGAAAGCCGGGGACACCGCAGTCGCGCCAGCTCAGCTTCTGCTCGTAGTACGGCGTCAGCGCGGAGGGCGCGCCTTCGGGTAGCGCGGCCAGGATCGTCTTCGCAGCCTCCATCGACCCGGCGGCCTGCGCCCCCTCCGTCGCCGAACCGGCGGACGTCGACGCGTCCCCGGCCGAGCAGGCGGTGGCGAGCAGTGCGGCGGCGAGGAGCGTGGCTCCCGCGCGGATCCTGCCGATGCGTGTCCTACGGTGAGTGCGCCTTGTGTGCATCCCGCGAGCGTAACTCTCCGCAATCACTGAGGTGCTTTGCGTGGCCGACGTGCCTCGTACGAGTTACGCCGTCCACCGCATCCGGCCCTCCCGGACCGCCTGCCCGGCGGCAGGGCGACAGGGCGGCAAGGCGGGCTCAGCCCGATCTGAGCGCCATGGTCATCGCCTCCACCGCCAGCAGCGGCGGCACATTGCGGTCGAGGGCGTCCCCACAGGCGGCGATCGCCTCGATGCGGCGGAGCGTGGACTCCGGTGAGCTGCCACGGGCCAGACGCTCCAGGGAGTCCTCGGCATCGGTGTTGGCGATCGCCACCCGGGAGCCGAGCTGGAGCGCGAGAACGTCGCGGTAGAAGGCGGTGAGCTCGGACAGGGCCAGGTCCAGGCTGTCCCGCTGCGTTCGCTTCCTGCGGCGCTTCTGGTCGTCCTCCAGGTCCTTCATCACGCCCGCCGTGCCCCGCGGCAGCCGGCCGCCCTGGGCCGCGCCCAGCGCCGCCTTCAGTTCCTCGGTCTCCTTGGCGTCCCGCTCCTCGGCGAGTTCCTTGGCGTCGGCCGCCGCCGCGTCGACCAGCTCCTGTGCCGCCTTGAGCGCGCCCCCCACGTCGTCCACCCGCAACGGCAGCTTGAGCACGGCGGCCCGGCGCTCGCGCGCGGCGGGATCGGTGGCCAGGCGGCGGGCCCGCTCGACGTGGCCCTGGGTGGCACGGGCCGCCGCTGCGGCGACGTCCGGCTCGATGCCCTCGCGCCGGACGAGCATGTCGGCGACGGCCTCCACCGACGGCGTACGCAGGTTCAGGTGGCGGCAGCGGGAGCGGATGGTGGGCAGGACGTCCTCGATGGACGGGGCGCACAGCAGCCACACCGTGCGGGCCGCGGGCTCCTCCACGGCCTTGAGGACGGCGTTGGCGGATCTCTCGTTCAGCCGCTCGGCGTCCTCGACGAGGATGATCTGCCAGCGGCCGTTCGCCGGCGAGGTGAACGACTTGCGGACGGTGTCGCGCATGTCCCCGACGCGGATCTCCGCGCCCACGGCGGCCACCGTGCTGACGTCCGCGTGGGTGCCGACGAGCGCCGTGTGGCAGCCGTCGCAGAAGCCGCAGCCGGGGACGCCGCCGAGTGCGCGGTCGGGGCTCACGCACTGGAGCGCGGCGGCGAAGGCCCGTGCCGTCTGCGTCACCCCCGCGCCGGGCGGCCCGGTGAACAGCCAGGCGTGCGTCATGCTCGACGCCTCGGGGAGCGGTCCGTCGGCCGCGGCGGCGGTGACGAAGGCGTCGGCGTCCCGCGCGGCGGTGGCGAGCCGCTCGCTCACGCTCTCCTGCCCGACGAGGTCGTCCCACACGGTCATGGGTCACGCCGCCCTTCCGTCACACTCCGCCGCACTCTGCGCCGCGCCCTCCATTGTGGAGGGCGCCACTGACAACGGGCGCCGGCCCGGGGGGACGGGCCCGCGGGAGCCGGGCGCGTGTCGGAGCCGGTCAGCGCCGGCCCCGGCCCCTCCCCGGGCGCCCTCCGTCGTCGTCACGGCCGCCGTCTCCCTCGCCGACTCGCCCGGTGCCTCCGTCGCTGTCCCGGCCGTCGTCACGCGGTCCGAGCAGCTCGTCCGCGAGCGTCGGCAGGTCGTCCAGCGGCGTCTCCTCGGCCCAGTCGGAGCGTCGCCTGCGGGGCGCCGCCTGCTTGGGGTCGATCTGGGGCAGCTCGCGCGTGCGGTCCTCCGCCTCGTCGGACCGGACGGGCCGGGCGGCCGGTTCCTCCTTGCGGAAGTAGTCCGCGGGGACCCGATCGGCGGGGTCCTCCCCGCGTACGGGCGGCAGCACGGCCGTCTCGTCGGCGGCTCCCGGTGTCACGGGCGGCAGTACCGCCGTCTCGTCGGCCGCCCCGGGATCCACCGCGGGCAGGACCGCCGTCTCGTCCGCCGCGCCCGGCGGGACCGGCGGCTTCGGAAGCTCCGCCGTCACCTCCGACTCGGACGGGGCGGGCGCACCGGACGTCGCCTCTCCCACAGCCTCGGCGTCGGTGCCGGAGTCGGCGTCGTCCCGCACCGGCCGCAGCACCGTCGTGTCCTCCACCGAACCGCCGGGGGCGTGCGTCGGAGTCACGATCGGTGTCGGCACGGTCACCGCGTCCGAGGGGGCCTCATCGGCCGGTGCCGGCCGGGGAGCGTCCGCCGCGGGAGGTGCCGTCGGCCTGGGGCCGGCCGCGGCGGCGGCCGCCGCCTGCTCCGCCGCCCGGCGTGCCTCCTCGGCCCGCATCAGGGCCTCCTCGGCCTTGCGCTGCTTCTCCAGACGCCGGGCCTCGGCCTCGGCGCGCAGGCGTTCCTCTTCCGCCGCCTGCTTGCGACGCCGTTCCTCCTCGGCCCGGCGACGGGCCTCCTCCTCGGCCCGGGCCTTCTCCTCGGCGAGGAGCCGTGCCCGCTCCTCCTCGGCCTTCCGGCGTGCTTCCTCGGCCCGCTGCCGGGCCTCCTCCGCCTGCCGCTCGGCCTCGCGCCGCTGCGCCTCCTCCAGCTCGCGGCGCTTGCGCTCCTCCTCCTCGGCGCGCAGCCGCTCCAGCTGCTCGAGGCGCTCACGCTCCAGGCGCTCCTCCTCGGCCTTGCGCGCGGCCTCCTCCTCCGCCTTGCGGCGTGCTTCCTCCTCGGCCTTGCGCCGCGCCTCCTCCTGGGCCTTGATCTCGGCCTCGGACAGCGGCAGCACCCGGTCGAGCCGGTGGCGTACGACGGTGGTGACGGCCTCGGGCTCCTGGCCCGCGTCCACCACGAGGTAGCGCCCGGGGTCGGCCGCGGCCAGGGCGAGGAAACCGGAGCGCACGCGCGCGTGGAACTCGGCGGGCTCGGACTCCAGCCGGTCGGGCGCCTCGGTGAACCGCTCGCGCGCGGCCTCCGGCGAGACGTCCAGCAGGACGGTCAGGTGCGGTACGAGCCCGTTGGTCGCCCAGCGGTTGATGCGGGCGATCTCGGTCGGCGACAGGTCGCGCCCCGCGCCCTGGTAGGCCACGGAGGAGTCGATGTAGCGGTCGGAGATGACCACGGCCCCGCGCTCCAGCGCGGGCCGGACCACCGTGTCGACGTGCTCCGCGCGGTCGGCGGCGTACAGCAGCGCCTCCGCGCGGTGCGACAGCCCGGCACTGGAGACGTCCAGCAGGATGGACCGCAGCCGCTTGCCCACCGGAGTCGCCCCGGGCTCGCGGGTGAGCACGACCTCGTGTCCCTTGCCGCGGATCCACTCGGCGAGGGCCTCGGCCTGGGTGGACTTCCCGGCGCCGTCACCGCCTTCCAGGGCGATGAAGAAACCGTTCACCGCCGGGGTCGGCACCGGGTCGTCGCCGCCGAGCAGCGCGTCCCGCAGGTCGTGCCGCAGCGGCACGCCGGAACGGTCGTCGACCTTGGCCAGCACCAGCGCGGCCACCGGCAGCAGCAGCGCGCCGACCAGCATCAGGACGAACGCTGCGCCGCCGTGCGCGAAGACGAACTTGCCGCTCTCCAGCCGGTGCGGCCCGATCGCCGCCGCCACCACGGGCGCGACCACCACGCCGAGCGCCACGTAGACCCGGACGACCGCGTGCAGGTGCTCGGTCGTCCGTGCCCGGCGGTGGTCCTCGGTCTCCTGGTCGAGCAGCGCGTGCCCGGTGTTCGCGGTCACACCGGCGCCGACACCGGCCAGTGCGAGGAGCAGCAGCACGGTGGTGTCGTCCGGGACGAGCCCGGCGGCCAGCAGGGCGACGCCGGCGAAGGCGATGGCCAGCGCCAGCAGCCGTCGGCGCGACAGGGACGGCAGCAGGGCGCCGGCGGTGCGGATGCCGACGACGACACCGCCGGTCAGCGCGCCGACCATCAGCCCGTACAGCACCGGCCCGCCGCCCAGGTCCTTGGCGTGCAGCACCGCCACGGCGACCGCGGCGGCCACCACCGCGGCGACCGCCGCGCAGGCGAACACCAGCAGGGGCAGGGCGCCGGTGCGGCCCTTGTCGACGCCCGAGCCGCTCTTGGGGCGGCGCATGCCCTCCAGCGGCGACCGCGCGCGCGGGGTGCGGACGCCGGGCAGCTCCAGGAAGGTCATCACGGAGAGCGAGGCGGCGAACAGCCCGGCCGCCACGTACGAACCGAGTGCCGCCTGGTGCTCGGCGAACCATGCGACGCCGGCGCCCAGCAGGTTGTTCAGCAGCCCCGCGACGACCAGCACGGCCCCGGCGAGCGGAATCGCCACGAAGCCCGTCCGCAGGGACAGGCGGCGCAGCGCGTCCATGTGGTCCGGCAGCGGCCGTACCGTCGCGCCCTCCAGGGGCGGGGCCGGCAGCAGCGCGGGGGCCGCGCTCTCCCGGCACACCGTCCAGAAGCGCTCGGCGACGCCGGTGACGAAGACGGTCACCAGGAGGACGGCGAGCGCGTCGTCCGGCGTCCAGTCGATCCACAGCGGTGCGACGATCAGCAGCGCGGCCCGCAGACCATCGGCGCCGACCATGGTCCAGCGGCGGTCGAGCGGGCCGTCCTGCGAGGTGAGTGTGGTGAGCGGACCGAGCAGTACGGCGCCGAAGAGCAGCGTCGCCAGGATGCGTACGCCGAAAACGGTCGCCACTGCGAACGCCACTCCGCGGTAACCACCGCCGAAGGAGCCCGCGCCGATCGCGGCCTGGACGGCGAGGAGGACCAGCACCAGGAGGGCGAGGATGTCGCCGACACCCCCCACGAGCTGTGCGCTCCACAACCGCCTCAGCTGCGGACGGCGCAGCAGGGCGCGGACGGCGCGCTCGCGGGAGTCCGCGACCAGGGCGTCGTCCGGGGCGGGGTGAGGGGCCGTTGGCTGCTCGGCTCGCGTCATGCGTTCAGCCTATCGGTCGTCGCCGACAGTCCGGCCGGTCCGGCCGAACGCACGCACGCCCCGACACCGAAATGATGCCGGGGCGTTCGTTTCGCGAAGACAGACGCGAAGACAGGACGGAGGAGGCCTCAGTCCTCCGACGCGGTCGCCTTCTTGGCCGCCGTCCTGGTGGCCGTCTTCTTCGCCGCGGTCTTGGCCGTGGTCTTCTTCGCGGCCGTCGTCTTCGCGGCCGTCGTCTTCTTGGCCGCGGTCTTCTTCGCCGTCGCCTTCTTGGCCGGGGCCTTCTTCGCGGGGGTCTTCTTCGCCGTCTTCTTGGCCGGACCCTTGGCGCGCTTCTCGGCGAGCAGCTCGTAGCCGCGCTCCGGCGTGATCTCCTCGACGCTGTCGCCGGAGCGCAGGGTCGCGTTGGTCTCGCCGTCGGTGACGTACGGGCCGAAGCGGCCGTCCTTGACGACGACCGGCTTCTCGCTGACCGGGTCGGTGCCCAGCTCCTTCAGCGGCGGCTTGGCCGCGGCCCGGCCACGCTGCTTGGGCTGGGCGTAGATCGCCAGCGCCTCCTCCAGCGTGATCGTGAAGAGCTGCTCCTCGGACGTCAGGGACCGCGAGTCCGTGCCCTTCTTCAGGTACGGGCCGTAGCGGCCGTTCTGCGCGGTGATCTCCACGCCCTCGGCGTCGGTGCCGACGACACGCGGCAGCGACATGAGCTTCAGGGCGTCGTCCAGGGTGACCGTGTCCAGCGCCATCGACTTGAACAGCGAGGCCGTCCGCGGCTTCACGGCGTTCTTGCCGGTCTTCGGGGTGCCCTCGGGGAGCACCTCGGTGACGTAGGGGCCGTAGCGGCCGTCCTTGGCGACGATGGTGTGGCCGGTGGCCGGGTCGGTGCCCAGCTCGAAGTCGCCGCTCGGCTTGGCGAGCAGCTCCTCCGCCAGCTCGACGGAGAGCTCGTCCGGCGCCAGGTCCTCGGGGACGTCGGCACGCTGGTGGTTCTCGGCGTCCTTCTCACCGCGCTCGACGTACGGGCCGTAGCGCCCGACGCGCAGCACGATGTCGTTGCCGACGGGGAAGGACGACACTTCGCGCGCGTCGATCGCGCCGAGGTCGGTCACCAGCTCCTTGAGGCCGCCGAGGTGGTCCCCGTCGCCGTTGCCCGCGTCGGCGGCGCCGCCGCGTCCGGCATCCCCGCCCTCACCGAAGTAGAAGCGCCGCAGCCACGGCACCGCCTGCGCCTCACCGCGGGCGATGGCGTCGAGGTCGTCCTCCATCTTGGCGGTGAAGTCGTAGTCGACGAGCCGCCCGAAGTGCTTCTCCAGGAGGTTGACCACGGCGAAGGACAGGAAGGACGGGACGAGCGCCGTGCCCTTCTTGAACACGTAGCCACGGTCCAGGATGGTGCCGATGATCGACGCGTACGTCGACGGGCGGCCGATCTCGCGCTCTTCCAGTTCCTTGACCAGCGACGCCTCGGTGTAGCGGGCCGGGGGCTTGGTGGCGTGGCCGTCGACCGTGATCTCGTCGGCGGTCAGCGCGTCGCCCTCGGCGACCTGCGGCAGCCGGCGCTCGCGGTCGTCCAGCTCGGCGTTCGGGTCGTCGGCGCCCTCGACGTAGGCCTTGAGGAAGCCGTGGAAGGTGATCGTCTTGCCGGAGGCGCTGAACTCGACGTCCCGGCCGTCGGCGGCGGCGCCGCCGATCTTGACGGTGACGCTGTTGCCGGTGGCGTCCTTCATCTGGGAGGCGACGGTCCGCTTCCAGATGAGCTCGTACAGCTTGAACTGGTCGCCGGTCAGTCCGGTCTCGGCGGGCGTGCGGAAGCGGTCGCCGGAGGGACGGATCGCCTCGTGCGCCTCCTGAGCGTTCTTGACCTTGCCGGCGTACGTCCGCGGCTGCGCGGGCAGGTAGTCGGCGCCGTACAGCTGCGTGACCTGGGCGCGGGCGGCGGCGACCGCCGTGTCGCTCAGCGTCGTCGAGTCCGTACGCATGTAGGTGATGTAGCCGTTCTCGTACAGCTTCTGGGCGACCTGCATCGTCGACTTGGCGCCGAAGCCGAGCTTGCGGCTCGCCTCCTGCTGCAACGTCGTCGTACGGAACGGGGCGTACGGCGAGCGGCGGTACGGCTTGGACTCGACGGAGCGGACCGCGAACCGCGTGTTCTCCAGGGCGGCGGCGAGCGCGCGGGCGTTCGCCTCGTCGAGGTGGAGGGTGTTCGCGCTCTTCAGCTGCCCCAGGGAGTCGAAGTCACGGCCCTGGGCGACGCGCCGGCCGTCGACCGTCTGGAGGCGGGCCACCAGCGACGACGGGTCGGAGGCGTCCCCCGCGCGGCCGGTCGCGAAGGTGCCCGTCAGGTCCCAGTACTCGGCGGAGCGGAACGCCATGCGCTCGCGTTCCCGCTCGACCACGAGCCGGGTCGCGACGGACTGGACACGGCCGGCCGACAGGCGCGGCATGACCTTCTTCCACAGGACCGGCGAGACCTCGTAGCCGTAGAGACGGTCGAGGATGCGGCGGGTCTCCTGGGCGTCGACGAGCTTCTGGTTGAGCTGGCGGGGGTTGGCGACGGCGGCCCGGATCGCGTCCTTGGTGATCTCGTGGAACACCATGCGCTTGACCGGGATCTTCGGCTTGAGGACTTCCTGCAGGTGCCAGGCGATGGCCTCGCCCTCGCGGTCCTCATCGGTGGCGAGGAAGAGCTCGTCGGAGTCCTTCATCAGGTCCTTGAGCTTCTTGACCTGCGCCTTCTTGTCGGCGTTGACCACATAGATCGGCTGGAAGTCGTGTTCGACGTCCACACCGAGGCGGCGGACCTCGCCGGTGTACTTCTCCGGCACCTCCGCGGCGCCGTTGGGAAGGTCGCGAATGTGCCCGACGCTCGCCTCGACGACGTAGCCAGGGCCGAGATAGCCCTTGATCGTCTTCGCCTTGGCAGGCGACTCGACGATGACGAGTCGGCGGCCGCCGTTCGCGGTCTCGCTGGTCGGGGACAACTTCGCTCTTCTCTCCGGTCGACGCTGGGGCCTCCCCAGGCGGTGGTCCCGGGGTCGGGTGGGTCTGCTTTTCGGTCGTGACGCTGCGGAGTGTGACGGTACCTCCCGCCCCCGTGTCAAACGGGAAAAGCCCGCAACGGCCACTCGAACGGTAACCCGACGAACCCTGTTCCTGCCGCCCGGAGTGTTGATCGGCCCTGAGACGCGTATCCGGAGCGCAACCTCCCGATTACCTGGACGGAGGTGCGGCCCCCGTCCGGAACCGGCCGCTCACACGCGGGTCAGGCACCACGCCCCGAGGGCGAGCGCGACCAGCGCGGCGACACTCGCGACAGCCGCCGATGCGACAGGGCTCACACCGTGCGCGACGGGTCGGCCGTGCCGGACCCTGGTCGTGGTCCACACCAGCAGCCCGGCCCCGAACAGGGCGAACACCATTCCCGCGAAGATCGCCGGCCCGCTCTCCATGGCCCCCGTGCCCCTCTCTGCAGCCTGCGCGTGTCCAGCCTCCGGGAGGCTGGCACGCGCGGGCGGCGGGCGGGCGAACCCGAGGTGAACGGGGGACCGACGGCTCCTGCGCACGGGGTTCGCCTCCCCGTGACGACGACCACGGAGCGCCTGCACAGGGCGCGTACACCGGGCGCGTGCACATGGCGCGATTCCTCTGGCGGCGAAACCGAGAAACCGTCGGCCGCCGACGCGCCGCTACGCCGGTTCGAGGAACCCCTGCTCCACCAGCAGGCGGATCTGCGCGGGCGTACGGTCGCGCAGGGCCACCGGATCCTCGCCCACCAGCTGGGCGATGGCATCCAGGATGCGGCCGGCGCTCATGGTGCCGTCGCAGACGCCCGCGAAACCGGCGCCGACGGTGTCGACCCGGGTGGCCCGGCGCATGCCGCGGTTCTGGCGCAGGACGACGTGCTCCGGGTCCTCGGCGCCGGGCAGCCCGACCTGCTCCTGCACGACCTCGGGGGCCAGCAGGAAGTGTGCTTCGAGCAGGGCCGCGTCGTCGTGCGCGCGCAGGTAGTCGACGCGGTCGAAGTGCGCCCGCACCGTCTCGCCGAGCGGCTGCTCGATCGGGTGCGGCCATTCCTCGGCCGTGATCGAGGGCTCGGCGGCCGCGGTCCTGCGCAGCGTGATCCATCCGAAGCCCACGGCACGGACCTTGCGCGCCTCGAACTCGTCCAGCCACGCGTCGTACCGCGCCTGGTACTCGGCCGCGTCACCACGGTGGTCACCCGCGTCCCTGAGCCACAGCTCGGCGTACTGCGTGACGTCCTGCACCTCGCGCTGCACGATCCAGGCGTCGCAGCCGCGCGGCACCCAGGAGCGCAGCCGGTCCGTCCAGTCCTCCCCCTCCACGTGCTGCCAGTTGGCGAGGAAGTGCGCGAACCCGCCCTCGTTCAGGCGCTCCCCCGTCTGCTGAACGAGCGAGCGGCACAGATCGTCCCCGCCCATCCCGCCGTCGCGGTAGGTGAGGCGGGCCCCCGGAGAGATGACGAACGGCGGGTTGGACACGATCAGGTCGTACGTCTCGTCGTCGTCGATCGGCGCGTAGAGCGAGCCCTCGCGCAGATCGGCCGGCCGGGCCCCGGACAGGGCGAGGGTGAGCGCGGCGGTGTGCAGCGCGCGCGGGTTGACGTCGGTCGCCGTCACGCGCGTGGCGTGCACGGCGGCGTGCAGCGCCTGGATGCCGGAGCCGGTACCGAGGTCGAGGGCGGCGGAGACGGGCGTACGGACGGTGAGCCCGGCCAGCGTCATGGAGGCGCCGCCGACGCCGAGGACGACGCCCTCGGCGCGGTTGCCGATCCCTCCGGCGCCACCGACCGCGCAGCCCAGGTCGGAGACGATGAACCAGTCCTCGCCGTCGGGCCCGCCGTAGGGCCGTACGTCCACGGTGGCCGCCACCTCGTCGTCGCCCACGCGGACGAGCCACCCGCCGTCCAGGCAGGCGTCGACGGGCAGGACGTCCTCCACGCGCGCGTGGAGGACGGGTTGCTGGAGCAGGAACAGCCGGACCAGAAGCTCCAGCGGCGTGTCGCCGCGGGTGGCCCGGAGCGCGGGCACGGTCTCGCTGCGCGACAGCGCCGCGTAGGCGGGGGCGCCGAGCAGCTCCAGCAGTCCGTCGGCGGTGAAGGAGGCCCCGAGCAGGGCGTCCCGCAGCCGGGCGGTGACGTCGGGGCGGTCGGCGGAGGGCAGGGGGGACAGGCTGGCGTTACTCACACCCCCATTGTGGCCCGGTGATCCGCCCCCCGCCCGCGTCGCGTCGGGAGGTCAGCCTGCCGCGGCCGACGGCGACGTCGAGGCCGACTTGCAGCTCTCCTGCTTGGCCATCGCCTGGCCGACCTCGCCCTCCTCCAGGGTCTTCAGCGCGTCGCTGCCGCTCTTGCTGAGCTGGTTCAGCTCGGTGGCGATGTCCTTGAGGCCGTCGGCGAACTTCGCCTGGTCCTTGGTGTCGAGCTCCTCCACCTGCTTCCTCAGGGAGGCGTACGAGGAGGAGAGGCCGTTGAGCTCGGTGACCGCGTCCTTCTGCTTCTTCTCGCCGTCCTCGACGTCCGGGGCCCCGGCCTTCTGGACGGCGCTGCCCATCGCCTTGTAGGCGTCGGACATGTCCTGGAACGCCTTCGCGTCGGTCTCCTGGACCTCGGCCGGCGTGCTGTTGTCCGAGGTCTCCTTCTGGATCGCGGCGTTGGCCGCCTCGATCTTCTTGGCCTGCGGCTGTACCGCGTCGCAGACCTCCTTCGCCCAGGCGTCCAGCTTGTCGTTGTCGTCGCTGCCACCGCATCCCGTCAGCGCCAGTGCCAGTACCGCACCGCCGGACAGTGCGGCCGCGAGCTTCTTGTTCACCGGATTGGTCCCTTCCATGGCTCTCGGCCCCGGAACATACACGCCGGATGGGGGACATCCGCAGGACGAACATCCATTATGACCGTATTGAAGCCATTTGCACCAAGAGAGAGAAGGCTCACGGTGAGGGCGCGCGTGCGCGCACGCGACGGGCGGACGACACGTCAACACGCGCCGTCCGCCCACTCGTTGAGCTGCGTCTTGTACGGGGTCCCGTGATGCGGTCTATGAAACCACCGCCGGATCGGCCGACTTGGGTTCCCGGTCGGCGTTGTCTTCGTCACCCACCGCGATCCCGCGCCGTTTGGAGACGTAGACGGCCGCGGCGATGACGAGGAACGCGACGACGGCGATCAGGATCCGGACGCCGACGCTCTTGTCCGCGCCGTAGGAGAACTTGATGACCGCCGGCGCGATGAGCAGCGCCACCAGGTTCATGACCTTCAGCAGCGGGTTGATCGCCGGTCCGGCGGTGTCCTTGAAGGGGTCGCCGACGGTGTCGCCGATGATGGTGGCCTCGTGCGCTTCGCTGCCCTTGCCGCCGTGGTTGCCGTCCTCGACGAGCTTCTTGGCGTTGTCCCAGGCACCACCGGAGTTGGCGAGGAACACCGCCATGAGCGTGCCCGCGCCGATCGCGCCGGCCAGGAAGGCGCCGAGCGCACCGACACCGAGCGTGAAGCCGATGAAGATGGGCGCCATCACGGCGAGCAGTCCGGGCGTGGCGAGTTCCCGCAGGGCGTCCCTGGTGCAGATGTCGACGACCTTGCCGTACTCCGGTTTCTCGCTGTAGTCCATGATCCCGGGCTTCTCCCGGAACTGCCGCCGCACCTCGAAGACCACCGAACCCGCGGACCGCGACACCGCGTTGATCGCCAGCCCCGAGAAGAGGAAGACGACTGCCGCGCCCGCGATCAGCCCGACGAGGTTGTTGGGCTGCGAGATGTCCATCATCAGGCTCATCGGCGCACCCTCACCGCTGAGTTTCTCGCCCACGTCCGCCGCGCCGGTGGTGATGGCGTCGCGGTACGAACCGAACAGGGCCGACGCCGCGAGGACGGCGGTGGCGATCGCGATGCCCTTGGTGATGGCCTTGGTGGTGTTGCCGACCGCGTCCAGGTTGGTGAGCACCTGGGCACCGGCGCCCTCGACGTCGCCGGACATCTCGGCGATGCCCTGCGCGTTGTCGGAGACCGGCCCGAAGGTGTCCATGGCGACGATCACACCGACGGTGGTGAGCAGGCCGGTGCCGGCCAGCGCCACCGCGAACAGCGCCAGCATGATCGACGTACCGCCGAGCAGGAAGGCCCCGTAGACGCCGAGGCCGATCAACAGGGCGGTGTAGACGGCGGATTCGAGGCCGATGGAGATACCGGCGAGGACGACGGTGGCGGGGCCGGTGAGCGAGGTCTTGCCGATGTCCCTGACGGGGCGACGGGTGGTCTCGGTGAAGTATCCGGTGAGTTGCTGGATCAGGGCGGCGAGCACGATGCCGATCGCCACCGCGACGAGCGCGAGGATCCGCGGGTCGCCGTCCTTGCCCGCGATCGCCGCGTCGGTGACGCCGTCGAGGTCGGAGTACTTCCCGGGCAGATAGACGAAGACGGCCACCGCCACCAGCACCAGCGAGATCACCGCGGAGACGAAGAATCCCCGGTTGATCGCGCTCATGCCGCTGCGGTCGGACCGCCGGGGCGCCACCGCGAAGATGCCGATCATGGCGGTGACCACGCCGATCGCCGGCACCAGCAGCGGGAACGCCAGTCCGGAGTCGCCGAAGGCCACCTTGCCGAGGATCAGCGCCGCCACCAGGGTCACGGCGTACGACTCGAAGAGGTCGGCCGCCATGCCCGCGCAGTCTCCGACGTTGTCGCCCACGTTGTCGGCGATGGTCGCGGCATTGCGCGGATCGTCCTCCGGGATGCCCTGCTCGACCTTGCCGACCAGGTCGGCGCCGACGTCGGCGGCCTTGGTGAAGATGCCGCCGCCGACCCGCATGAACATCGCGATCAGCGCGGCACCGAGGCCGAATCCCTCCAGGACCTTCGGCGCGTCGGCCGCGTACACCAGCACCACGCAGCAGGCGCCCAGCAGGCCGAGCCCCACCGTGAACATGCCGACCACGCCGCCCGTACGAAAAGCGATCTTCGTCGCTTTGTGCGAGACGAGAGTGAGGTCCTTTTCCGGTTCGCCCGGGGCCGGTGTCGCTTCCCGCGCCGCCGCGGCGACGCGCACATTGCTGCGCACGGCGAGCCACATGCCGATGTAGCCGGTGGCCGCCGAGAACGCCGCGCCGATCAGGAAGAACACCGATCGTCCGGCCCGTTGATTCCAGTCGTCCGCGGGCAGCAGCATGAGCAGAAAGAACACGACGACGGCGAATACGCCGAGCGTGCGAAGCTGCCGGGCCAGATAGGCGTTCGCGCCTTCCTGGACGGCCGCCGCGATCTTCTTCATGCTGTCGGTTCCCTCGCCCGCCGCGAGCACCTGGCGCACCAGGACACCCGCGAGGACCAGCGCGGCCAGTGCGACGACCGCGATGACCGCGACGAGGACGCGGTTGCCGTCGGTCAGCGCAGCGGCTGCGAGAGTCGAGGGATCGCCCAACTGATGAGGGGTGGAAAGCTCCGCCATTCGTCCTCCTTGACGCTTGGGCTGAGCTCAAGATGTGGACGGGATTGTAGGTACCGGAACCTGATCAAAACAGTGCACGACAAAAGGAATTACCCTGTCAACCACAAGGGACCCAGAAGTAGTAATGCCCTTCCGGCATTAATTCCGTGATCTCCGTGATCGCAAATGCGGTCGTGAATGAATTCACTTGGCGCCCGCACGGCACCACTGTATGCGTGGACCTCGTCTTCCGCACATGACGAAGGGCCCTACGAGGTAGGGCCCTTCGGGTGACTGAGGGAGAGGCGGATGGGTCAGACCGGCGGCAGCACCGTCGACGCGGTCGGCCAGGTCATGCGGATCAGTCCGCCGTCCTCGTCGGCCGAGACCTCCACGTCGTCGACGAGCCCGCTGATGACCGCCAGGCCCATCTCGTCCTCCTCGGCCTCCTGGTCGTCGACGGCGGCGCCCGAAGCTCCCGCCCCGGATACCGCATGCGGCGCCTCGTCCCCGACCTCGATGGAGAACTGCTTCTCCTCCTCGATCAGCGACACCTTGACCGGCGCCGTGATGCCGACGTGCTGATGCAGGCCCACGGCCCGGGAGCAGGCCTCGCCGACGGCGAGCCTGACCTCGTCGAGGACGGCCTCGTCCACCCCGGCCCTGCGTGCCACCGCGGCCGCCACGAGACGGGCGGTGCGGACATGCTCGGGCAGCGCGCTGAAGCGGAGTTCAACGGTGGCCATGCATCCCCCTCGGGACTACGGGCGTGCTTGTCGAGGGCCCGGGCAATCGCGGCCCGGACCCCCTTGTTCTCCTGCGTTCTACTGCCGTCCCGGGCCCGGGGCCCGGGACCGGTCGTCAGTCGGTGGCCGCCACCGCTTCCTCGACCGAGGTGTGAATGGGGAACACCTTGGTGAGGCCGGTGATACGGAAGATCTTGAGAATGCGCTCCTGGTTGCAGACCAGGCGCAGCGAGCCCTCATGGGCACGCACCCGCTTCAGTCCGCCGACCAGCACGCCGAGCCCGGTGGAGTCGAGGAAGTCCACGCCCTCCATGTCGACGACGAGGTGGAAACTCCCGTCGTTCACGAGCTCGACCAGCTGCTCACGCAGCTTGGGCGCGGTGTATACGTCAATTTCGCCACCGACCTCGACGACCGTACGATCGCCGACGGTACGGGTCGACAGGGACAGGTCCACGGATCCTCCAGCACCTTGCTATCGAGCGGTCGTCCCTCGGGACACCTCGGCTTGAAGCCCCCAGGACGGTTCGCCAGCCGCGATGGCATTCAATCACTTACCGGCAGGCGTGCACGACGCCTTGGTCCCATTGTCCGTCACGCCAGTGACAGACTCGGTGCCGATGGCCAAGAATCACCGATCCGATCGACCCCCGGCGGAGCCCGGCTCCCGGCCGGAACCAGGCACGATCCTGGGCCGGCTCGCCTCGGGACCGAGCCGGGCTGCGCGCATCACTCATACGGAGCACTTGCCCCCGCGCGCGGGCCGTCATGCCGTCTGGCCGGACCGGATTCGGCCGGAGGTCGTCGCAGCGGTGCAGGCCGCCGGCATCGAACACCCCTGGGCCCACCAGGCACGCGCGGCCGAGCACGCCCTGGACGGCGACTCGGTCGTCGTCGCCACCGGCACCGCGTCCGGCAAGTCCCTCGCCTACCTGGTGCCGGTGCTGTCCACGCTTCTGGACGGTTCCGAGGCCCCGAACGGGCGTGGCGCCACCGCCCTCTACCTCGCTCCGACCAAGGCGCTGGCCGCCGACCAGTGCCGGTCCGTGAAGGAACTTTCACAACCTCTCGGCACGTCAGTTCGAGCCGCCGTGTACGACGGCGACACGCCGTTCGAGGAACGCGAGTGGATCCGCCAGTACGGCACCTACGTGCTGACCAACCCGGACATGCTGCACCGCGGAATTCTGCCGTCCCACCCCCGTTGGTCCTCCTTCCTGAAGTCGCTGAAGTACGTCGTCATCGACGAGTGCCACACCTACCGCGGCGTCTTCGGCTCCCATGTCGCCCAGGTGCTGCGCAGACTGCGCCGACTGTGCGCTCGCTACGGCGCGTCGCCGGTGTTCCTGCTCGCCTCCGCGACCGCCGCCGAGCCGTCGGTCGCGGCCCGCCGGCTCACCGGGCTGCCGGTGGTGGAGGTCGCCGACGACGCCTCCCCACGCGGTGAACTCGTTTTCGCCCTCTGGGAGCCCCCGCTGACCGAGATGGAGGGCGAGAAGGGCGCGCCCGTCCGCCGGACCGCCACCGCCGAGGCCGCCGACCTGCTCACCGACCTCACGGTGCAGGGCCTGCGTTCGATCACCTTCGTCCGGTCCCGGCGCGGCGCCGAGCTGATCTCGGTCATCGCCCAGGAGCGACTGGCCGAGGTCGACCGCTCGCTGGTCCGACGCGTGGCGGCGTACCGCGGCGGCTACCTCCCCGAGGAACGCCGCGCCCTGGAACGCTCCCTGCACTCCGGTGAGCTCCTCGGCCTGGCGGCGACGAACGCCCTCGAGCTCGGCCTGGACGTCTCCGGCCTGGACGCCGTGGTGATCGCCGGGTACCCGGGCACCCGGGCTTCGCTGTGGCAGCAGGCGGGCCGGGCGGGACGGGCAGGGCAGGGAGCCCTGGCGGTGCTGGTGGCCCGGGACGACCCCCTGGACACCTTCCTCGTCCACCACCCCCAGGCTCTCTTCGACCAGCCCGTGGAATCCACGGTCCTCGACCCCGACAACCCGTACGTCCTCGCTCCCCACCTGTGCGCGGCGGCGGCCGAGCTGCCCCTGACGGAGGAGGACCTGAAGCTCTTCGGCCCCGCCTGCGAGGAGCTGCTGCCCCAGCTGGAGGCGGCGAAGCTGCTGCGCCGCCGGACCCGGGCGTGGCACTGGACACGCCGTGAGCGGGCCGCCGACCTGACCGACATCCGCGGGGAGGGCGGACGCCCGGTCCAGGTCGTCGAGGCCGGTACGGGCCGACTGCTGGGCACGGTGGACGCCGGTGCCGCCCACACGACGGTCCACGAGGGCGCCGTCCACCTCCACCAGGGGCGCACCTATCTCGTCCGCTCCCTGGACCTGGAGGACTCCGTCGCCCTGGTCGAGCAGGCCACGCCGTCCTACTCGACGGTCGCCCGCGACACGACGGCCATCTCGGTCCTGGAGACCGACACCGAGGTCCCGTGGGGTGACGGACGCCTGTGCTACGGCTCCGTCGAGGTCACCAACCAAGTGGTCTCCTTCCTGCGCCGGCGCCTGATCACCGGCGAGGTCCTGGGCGAGACGAAGCTCGACCTCCCTCCTCGGACACTGCGCACGCGCGCGGTGTGGTGGACGGTCACCGAGGACCAGCTGGACGCGGCCCGGATCAACCCGGAGATCCTCGGCGGCGCCCTGCACGCCGCCGAGCACGCCTCGATCGGCATGCTGCCCCTGTTCGCGACCTGCGACCGCTGGGACATCGGCGGCGTGTCCGTCCCCCTGCACCCGGACACGCTGCTGCCGACGGTCTTCGTGTACGACGGGCACCCCGGCGGCGCGGGCTTCGCCGAGCGCGCCTTCCACACCGCCCGTGACTGGCTCACGGCCACCCGGGAGGCCATCGCCTCCTGCGAGTGCGACGCCGGCTGCCCGTCCTGCATCCAGTCCCCCAAGTGCGGCAACGGCAACGACCCACTGCACAAACGAGGGGCCGTACGCCTGCTCACGGTGCTGCTACGGGGCGCGGCGGAGGCAGGACGGGGTACGGGGGCAGGGGCGGAGGCGGGTCCCGGTACGGAGGCAGGGGCTGAGGCGGAGCCAGATGCCGCTGCGCAGACAGCTGCGGAGCGAGGTCTCGCTGCAGAGGCCGAGCGGCGCGCGGGAACCCGGCCGCGAGGCCCGTCCGCGGGTCCCCGGCCGTGAGCCCTGCCGGCGGGACAACGACCACCGGTACGCCCGTCGCCGGGCCCGCCCGCGCCCGGACCTCCGCCGCGAACGGCCCCCGGCCCGACGCCGCGGTCACGTCCGAGACCTGGCCGATGAGTACGCACCGCACCAACCGCGTCCCCTGCGCCCGGGCGATCCGATCCGCCCGAGCGCAGGCAACCGTGCCGCCCTGTGCCCAGTGGTCCGCCGCCGCAAGCGCCGCCAGATCGGCGCCGCCGGCCGCGCGATGCCGGGCCACGACGGCCTGGCCCAGGGCCAGCACGATGCCGAACACCAGGCACAACACGGCGATGGCGCCGACGCTCCAGACCGTGGCGGACCCTCGGTCGGAGTCGGGGACCCTGCCGAAGCCTGGCCCCGGGCAGGGACCCGGGCTCCGATCCGAACGCGGACCCCGGCTGGGACTTGGCCCACGACCGGAGCCGGCGCCCCGGCTGAGACCCGAACCCTGGCCGAAGCCCGAACCCTGGCCGAAGCCCGGTCCCCGGCCGACGCCTGCACCCCAGCCGACGCCTGCACCCCAGCCGGGACCTGGACCCCGGCCGAAGGCTGGACCCCAGCCGGGGCCTGCTCCCCGGCCGAAGGCTGGACCCCGGCGGTGACCCGGAGCCCGTCCTGAGCCCAAACCCCGGTGGGAGCCCGGACCACGTCCGGGGCCGGAGTCCGGGACGCCGCAGGAGGCCCGGGCGGCGCTCCCCGTCCGGTCGACACCCCACCCCCGGTCGGGCTCCGAAGCCTGCCCAGGGTGTCCCGCACGGACGAGGCGTCCCACCCGGAGGGGGAGTGCCGCCCGTTCGGGGCGGCAGTCCCGGTCAGTCACCGCGCGGAACGTGAGACCGCGTCTCATGGCTCCTCCCCCACCGCCACCGCCTGCTCCGCCGATGCCACGGCTTCCTCCCGTACCTCGAACGGCAGCCCGTGCAACCCCAGTGGCCTGGCCACCACCACCACGCGGACCTGGCCCTCCTCCCGGCTGACCGTGACCCGCGCTCCGCGCGGTGCCGCCTCCTGGGTGACCTCGACGACCGCGTCGTCCGGATCCTGGCGGGCGGCCGCACGGGCGCCGGTCCGTGCCGCGTCCACGCACTGGATCTGAGCGGCGATCGCCAGCAGCCCGCACACCAGCGCCGTCGCGAACAGCACCAGCACCGGCAGCACCACGGCCGTCTCCGCCGTCACGAACCCTCTGTCGGACCCACCGCCGGAGCGGCTGCCGGGCTCCCCGAGGGTCCCCGTCCCCGCCGCCCGCTCACATCCGTGCATCGAGTGCCCGCTTCACGATGCCCTGCAGCTCCGCGCTGACCGCCCCGCTCGTCACCACCTTGTACAGGACCACGGCGAACGCCACCGCCGCGACGATCCCCATCGCGTACTCGGAGGTGACCATTCCCGCGTCCCTCCGCGCGGACAGCCTCCGCCGTGCCGCACGTGCCCCGCACACCAGAGCACGCAGCCGCGCCCGTACCGCCTGATACATCACAACCCCCGTAAGGTCCGTTTCCGTTGCTCACTTGCTCGTCTGCTCACGTGCGCTTCCGTCGCGCTCCGTGGGTCACTCACGTTCCGGCTCCGATGCCGCACCGACCCGTTCCGTCAGCCACCACCTCCCCCGGCTCCCAGCACCCCGCCGGCGAGCCCGATCACCACCGGCAGTACGCCCACCGCGATGAACGCGGGCAGGAAGCACAGCCCCACCGGTGCGGTGACCATGACGGCCGCGCGGCGGGCCCTCGCCGTCGTGGCGCGCGCCCAGTCGGCACGGGCCTGCGTGGCGAGTCGGGCAACCGGGCCGGCCGCGGGCAGACCCGTCACCTCGGCCCGTTCCAGCAACCGCGCCAGGGAGCCAGCGCCCGGGATCGCGGCCAACCCTCGCCAGGCGCCACTCGGTTCACCACCCAGCCTCACTTCCGCGGCGCCACGCCGCAGCGCGTCCCCGACGGGCCCGCCGAGGGCATCGCCCACCGCCTGGGCAGCGGCCACCGGGCCGGCGCCGGCCGCGATGCAGGCCGCCAGCAGGTCGGCGGCGAGCGGCAGTTGGTGAGTGGCTTCCGCGGCAAGGGCCTGTGTCGCAGCCGTCCCGGCGGCAGTCCGCCTTGCGCGCCAACGCCACAACCCGGCCGCGAGCACCAGCCCCACCACGGCACCGGCCACGCCCCCGACCAGGGCCCACCCGGCGCCCACCGTGCCCACCAAGGGCAGCCATTCGCGGACGGCGCCCAGCGCCTGGACCCGTCGCCGTGCGACGCGCTCCGGCTCCGGGGCCAGCAGTGCGGCGAGCCGCCTGCGTACGGTCCGCTCCCGCCGAATGGATCCGATGCCGTGCGCCAGCCGTCCGGCCACCAGCACCGCCGACAGCACTGTCCCCAGCCTGTGGACAACCTCCCCGGTCACGACGCCGCCTCCGCACCCCGCACGATCCGTGTCACCCACCACATCCCCAGGGCCTCCAGGACTCCGCCGGCCAGCAGACAGCCGACCCCCGCCCCGGTGTGCAGCAGCACGTGCAACGGGTCGGAACCGAGGGCGACGCCGAGCAGGAGCCCCAGAACCGGCAGGCCGGCGAGCATCACCGCCGTGGCGCGAGCGCCGGCCAACTGCGCACGCAGGTCGGAGCGCTGATCCCGTTCGGCGCGCAGCGCGCCCTCCAGCCGGTCGAGCCCGGCCGCGAGCCCGGCACCCTGGTCTACGGCGACCCGCCAGCAGGCCGCGAGGCCCCGCAACCCCTCGGCCCCCGGTCGCCGTGCCGCTGCCGCAAGCGCCCCCGGCACGTCCCCGCCGAACCGGGCCGCCGCCAGCACCGCCGCCCGCGCGTCACCGAGCCCTCCGGAGTCGTGCGCGGCGCACAGCAGCGCCTCGCCCGGCTGCCGCCCCGCCCGCACCTCCCCGGCGAGGGCCCCGCACAGGTCGATCACCGCGTCCTGGCGACGCTCTCGGGCCCGTCTCGCCCGGCCTGCCAGCCGTGCCCGCCGCAGCAGTGGCACCCCGGCCGCCCCCGCGACGACCGGCAGCACCGAGGCGGCCAGTGCCGCCAAGGCCAGCCCGGCTGCCAGCGACCACCACTCTGCCCTCAGTCGTCCCCGGACTCGCCGCAGTTCGTCCGTCACCCGGTGCGCCGTGGGCGGCCCGGCCCCGGGCGCCCCGCAGCCGGTGAGCACCAGCCGCGCCCGTCGTACTCCGGAGTGCCATCCACTCCCGGCCAGCCACGCCGCCGCCCCCAGACACGCGAGGGCCACGCCCGTCGCGGGCCCAGCCGTCCCGGTCACCTGTACGCCTCCCGTCCTGTGGCTCGCGCTTCGAGCCCGTCTCCGCGCAGCAGCTCCCGCAGTCGCTCCCAGCCACGTTCGGCCACGAAGGCCTCCGCGCCCCACCGCAGCGCCGGCACCGTCCGCACCAGCCCCGACGGGTCCCGCTCCAGTACGTGCACCTCGGCGATCCGACGCCGCCCGGACCGGTCGCGGACCAGGTGCAGGACGACCGAAAGGGCTGCGGCAAGCTGGCTGTGCAGGGCCGCCCGGTCCAGCCCGGCGGCCGTGCCGAGCGCCTCCAGCCGGGCCGGTACATCGGCGGCGGCATTGGCGTGCACCGTTCCGCACCCGCCTTCGTGACCGGTGTTCAATGCCGCGAGCAGATGGACCACTTCGGGGCCGCGCACTTCGCCGACGACCAGCCGGTCCGGCCGCATGCGCAGCGCCTGCCGCACCAGGTCCTCCAGGGTGACCAGGCCCGCGGCCTCCTGGTTGGCGGGTCTGGTCTCCAGACGGACGACGTGCGGATGATCCGGCCGCAGCTCCGCCGAGTCCTCGGCGAGCACGATCCGCTCCCCCGCTCCGACGAGCCCGAGCAGCGCGCTCAGCAACGTCGTCTTGCCGCTGCCGGTGCCTCCGCTGACGAGGAAGGACAGCCGCGCCCGCAGCAGAGCGCGCAGCACGCGGTCACCGCCGGGCGGCACCGTGCCCGCCGCCGCCAGTTCGTCGAGTGTGAACGCACGCGGCCGTACCACGCGCAGTGACAGGCACGTGCAGCCGACGGCGACCGGAGGCAGCACCGCGTGCAGCCGGGTGCCGTCGGGCAGCCGGGCGTCCACCCACGGCCGGGCGTCGTCGAGCCGGCGTCCGGCGACCGTGGCGAGGCGCTGCGCGAGCCGCCGTACCGCCCCGGCGTCCGGGAAGGAGACGGACGTCAACTCCAGGCCGCCGCCGCGGTCCACCCAGACCCGGTCCGGGGCGGACACCAGTACGTCGGTCACCGACGGGTCGGCCAGCAGCGGCTCGAGCGGCCCGCTGCCGACGAGTTCCGACCTCAGCTGCTCCGCGGCGCCGAGGATCTCGGCGTCCCCGAGGACCCGCCCCTGCTCCCGCAGGGCCTGTGCCACGCGCGCGGGCGTCGGATCCGCGCCGCTCTCGGCGAGCCACCGCCGCACACCGTCGAGCATCCCGGACACCGGGCCCGGGCCCCTCCCGGTGTCCGCTCCCGGGGGCGGCCCGGAAACCCGACGCGAAGACGTCCGGGAGGCCGACCCGCGCGACGTCCGGGAAGCCCACCCGGGCACCACCCGGGCCGCCGAAGCCGACGCCAGTCGCTCGTCGGTGTCCCGGCCCGAAACCACCCCGGGAGCCAATCCCGCGGACATCCCGCAAGCCCGTTCGGGTGACCGTTCGGCGGCCGGCCCCGTCACCCTCTCGGGGCGCAAGCCCCCGGTCACCCGAGAGGCCGTCCCCGCCGCAGGCTCCCCGGCACGCCGGGCGGGAGCCACGCCGCCGGCCACCCCGGCGCCCGTCCCGACTGCTGCTCTTCCAAGCGCCGCTTCAGGGGCCACTGCGGGGACCACGCCAGGGACCCCTCCAGGCCACCCGGAGGCCGTCCCCGTAGGCACCGTGCCCGGCACCCGCGCCCCGCCAGGAATCTGCCCCGGCCGCCCGATCCCCGTCCTCGCCGGCACCCCTGCAGACGACTGCCCTGAGACCACCCCGGAGGCCCTTTCACCCGCTACCTCCGCAGACATTTTCGGAGCCGCCGACACCCCGGACACCGCCAACCGCCTGCCATCACCCGTCGCACCACACACCGCGTCAACCACCGCACCACCACCGGCATCAGGCATCGCACAAGCCCGCACGCCCTCACCCGCCCTTTCGTGGCTCATTGCCGCCCTCACGCGCCCGCGCCCGTCTCCACCAGCGCCCGCTCCCAGAACTCCCGGCAGAAGCGCGCCAACGGTCCGCGCGCGGTCGCGCCCGGGGGGCGCCGGCTCTCGGTGGCACGCAACAACCCGGACTCGACGGGCACTTCACCCGCCAAGGGCAGTCCGAGGAGCCGGGCCACCTCCGGGCCGTCGAGCCCGGAGACGTACGGCCCCCGCACCGCGACCCGGAGGTCGCGCAGGACCATGCCGACCGCGGCGGCCACCCGGCCCGCCGCCGCGACGGCCCGCAGTTCGGCCGGGACCACGAGGAGTCCGACGTCGAGCTGGGCGAGGATCTCGGCGACACCGTCGTCGACGCGGCGCGGAAGGTCGACGACGACCGTGCCGCCCCTGCGCCGGGCGGCGGCCAGCACGGCCCGTACGGCCTGGGGCGGCACCGCGACGCAGTCCCCCCGGTCCCAGCTGAGCACTCGCAGCGAATGCAGCTCGGGCAACGACTCCTCCAGAGCGCCACCGCCCACCCGCCCACGCGAGGCCGCGAACGCGGGCCACCTCAGTCCCTCGGCCGTCTCGCCGCCGAGGAGGACGTCGAGGCCGCCGCCCAGCGCATCGGCGTCCACCAGCAGGCTGCGCACTCCCTCCCGCGCCGAGGTGACGGCGAGGGCGCAGGCCAGGGTGGATGCTCCGGCGCCGCCCCGGCCGCCGATGACACCGACGGTGAGTGCGGGACGGCCGACGCCCTCGGCGACGTCGGCGATGCGGTCGACAAGCCATTGCTCGCCGTCGGGCAGCATCAGGACGTGATCGGCACCGATCTCGACAGCCCGCTGCCAGATCTCCGAGTCGTCCTGGTCGCGGCTCACGAGCACCACGCCTCGCCTCCGCGCGGCTCCGCGCACGCGT
The DNA here is from genome assembly GCF_044544295.1 of Streptomyces sp. NPDC053750. Taxonomy (NCBI): domain Bacteria; kingdom Bacillati; phylum Actinomycetota; class Actinomycetes; order Kitasatosporales; family Streptomycetaceae; genus Streptomyces; species Streptomyces sp. NPDC053750. The sequence goes on from NZ_JBITXB010000004.1 coordinate 127,158, forward strand.
CGCGCGGCGTCGTCGCCGACCAGGACGAGGGGCGCCGCCTCCCATCCGCCCCGATGCCCGGCCGCCGACGGCACCGCCGGCACCGAGTGGTGCACCTCAGGCGTGGCTCCGGCCGCCGCGCACAGGCGCAACAGATCGTCGAGCAGCTCGGTGTCCTCAGTGACGATCAACGGTCCGCCCTGCCGCCCTCCGGCGGCGGGCGGCGGATCGTGGGTGATGGTTCCGGTCATGACCGCGTCCCCTCTCGCTCTCTTACCTCTCGTGGCTTCTCGGGCTTCTCGTGACGACTGAACGTCGGTCGAAACCAGCCCTGCACGTCGCGCAAACGGGCCGGCCGTAACTCGGCGCGGCCCGGCCGCATGGCGCATGGGAATCACGGTGCAGCGATGCGGGAAATCGTGTGGATCTTGGTCCAAAACTGTGGACAACTCGATGGTTGTGAATATCGTCGTCACCCAAACAGGTGAGCGCCGCCCCGTCCCGCTCCACCCCGCGTACGACTTCCGCAGAGCAGTCCAACGACTACACAGCGTGGCAAATCATGGGCATGCCAATCGACCAATCCGTGCCGCCCCGGATCGAGGACTGAACCGCGAGAAGAAGGGGAAAACCCACCCGGACATGCGACGACCCCCGCCGGGGGGGAGAGCGGGGGTCGTCTCCACGGCCGACTCGGGGGGGGAGGAGTCGGACCGGGTTAGCACGGTCGCGAACGATCCGTGACTTCCATGGTGTACCCGAGAGCCCTCTCAGGCAAACCCACGCGCCCCACGATACGCCGAATGGGCGCCCCCTATGCTCAGGGTCGTGGAAAACCACTCCTTGCCTCGTTCCATGCCCCGCACAGCAGCCTTCTTCGACCTGGACAAGACGGTCATTGCGAAGTCGAGCACGCTCACGTTCAGCAAGTCGTTCTACCAGGGCGGGCTGATCAATCGCAGGGCTGTCTTGCGTACCGCATATGCCCAGTTCGTCTTCCTCGCGGGCGGCGCCGACCATGACCAGATGGAGCGGATGCGCGAGTACCTGTCCGCGCTGTGCCGCGGCTGGAACGTCCAGCTGGTCAAGGAACTCGTCGCCGAGACGCTGCACGACCTGATCGACCCGATCATCTACGACGAGGCCGCCTCCCTCATCGAGGAGCACCACACCGCCGGCCGCGACGTCGTGATCGTCTCCACGTCGGGCGCCGAGGTCGTCGAGCCGATCGGCGAGCTGCTCGGCGCGGACCGGGTGGTGGCCACCCGCATGATCGTGGGCGACGACGGCTGCTTCACCGGAGAGGTGGAGTACTACGCGTACGGCCCGACCAAGGCGGAGGCGATCCGGGAGCTGGCCGAGTCCGAGGGGTACGACCTGGCCCGCTGCTACGCCTACAGCGACTCGGCGACCGACCTGCCGATGCTGGAGTCCGTCGGGCACCCCCACGCGGTCAATCCCGACCGGACGCTGCGCCGCGAGGCACTCGCGCGCGAGTGGCCGATTCTTGATTTCCATCGCCCTGTGCGGCTCAAGCAGCGGATTCCCGGTTTCTCCGTACCGCCGCGCCCGGCGCTCGTCGCCGCCGCCGCGATAGGTGCCGCGGCGGCCACCGCGGGCCTCGTCTGGTACGCGAGCCGACGACGCACCGCAGCCGCCTGACCGCACCACGACCCCGGCTCACGTTTCACCCGCGTATGAGCACAAAAGTAAAGAAGTGCGGCCATCACTTCCGCTTGCTCCGGGCCTGGAGTACAAAGGACTCAACGGCCCGCGAGACCAAGGACATCCGAAAGGATCACCTTAGAAACGCAATTGGCCCCACGGACCGAGCATGATCACTGGGCACCCACGCGACGTCGACCCGTCGATTACGGGCCAGCCGCACCAGGTGACGGGCAAAGTTCCCGACCTGATGGGCAACACATCGAGGACGCTTGGTAACCCGGTGCTCATGCCAGCGGCGGTACGAATTCTCGTACCGCCGCATCTCTGTGCCGCCCGTCCTCACGCCGCCCCGCGCTGGAGCGCCTCGCACACCGCGGTCGACTCGCGCGCGCCCAGCCCCACCGCCTTGCCGCAGTGGGCGATCCAGGCGGCCATGCCCTCCGGGGTTCCGGAGACGTAGCCGTCGAGCGCCGCCAGGTAGGCCGCGCGCCCCAGCTCGGCATGACCGACCTCGGCCGGGCAGACCGATTTGGGGTCCAGGCCGCTGTTGATCAGGACGATGCGCTCGGCCGCCCGCGCGACCAGGCCGTTGTGCGAGGTGAAGGGCCGCAGGGCCAGGAGCTCGCCGTGCACGACGGCGGCCGTCACCAGCGCCGGTGCGGAGCCCCCTGCCATCACCAGCTCGGCCAGGCCCTCCAGACGGCCGTGCGCCTCCGCGGCGTCCGGCAGGGGCAGCTCGACGAGCGGCTCGTCCACCGGCTCACCTTCCTGGCGGGGCCTCCCCACCTGGTCGGCCTTGTCCGCGGCCGCCACCAGGTGCAGCCGGGCCAGCACCCGCAGGGGCGACTGCCGCCAGATGGACAGCAGCTGCCCCGCTTCGGCGGTCAGCCGCAGGGCCGCGCCCACCACACGCGCCTCTTCGTCACCGCTGAAATCGGTCCGCCTGCGCACCTCTTCCAGCACCCAGTCCGCCCCGGACAACGCCGCCGAGCCCCGGGCGCCGCGCAGTGCCGCCTCGGAGGTGATCTCGTTGCTGCGGCGCCGCATGATCCGGTGGCCGTAGACCCGGTCCACGGCCTTGCGTACGGACTCCACGGACTCGGACACGCCGGGCAGTGCACCCAGGGCCGCGAGCGGATCGGCGGTCGCGCCTGTCGTACTCATGAGTACGACACTACGCACCCCGGCGCCACGCCCCACGAATGAGTGGTCTTCTTCACGTACTTCCGGACTCCCGTGACACCTACAGCTACCGAACCACTACGCTTGGTGAACATGAAAATTGCTTTCGTGGGGAAGGGCGGGAGCGGCAAGACCACCCTCTCCTCCCTGTTCATCCGCCATCTCGCCACCACCGGCGCGCCGGTCGTCGCGATCGACGCCGACATCAACCAGCACCTGGGGGCCGCGCTCGGCCTCGACGAGTCGGAGGCCGCCGGGCTGCCCGCGATGGGCGAGCACCTCCCGCTGATCAAGAAGCACCTGCGCGGCACCAACCCACGCATCGCCTCCACCGAGCAGATGATCAAAACCACTCCACCCGGCGAGGGCTCGCGCCTGCTGCGGGTGCGCGAGGACAACCCGGTCTACGACGCCTGCGCCCGGCCGGTGGAACTCGACGGCGGGGCCGTCCGTCTGATGGTCACCGGGCCCTTCACGGACGCCGACCTGGGAGTCGCCTGCTACCACTCCAAGACGGGCGCGGTGGAGCTGTGCCTGAACCACCTGGTCGACGGCCGTGACGAGTACGTCGTGGTCGACATGACGGCCGGCTCGGACTCGTTCGCCTCCGGCATGTTCACCCGCTTCGACCTCACGTTCCTCGTCGCCGAGCCGACCCGGAAGGGAGTCTCCGTCTACCGCCAGTACAAGGAGTACGCCCGCGACTTCGGCGTCGCCCTGAAGGTCGTCGGCAACAAGGTGCAGGGCCCCGACGACCTCGACTTCCTGCGCGAACAGGTCGGGGAGGACCTGCTGACGACCGTCGGGCACTCGGACTGGGTGCGCGCCATGGAGAAGGGACGGCCGCCCCGGTTCGAACTCCTGGAGGACGGCAACCGCCGCGCCCTGCGCGCCCTGCACACGGCCGTCGACGCCGCCTACGAGCTGCGGGACTGGGAGCGCTACACGGAGCAGATGGTCCACTTCCATGTGAAGAACGCCCGCAGCTGGGGCAACGAGCGCACCGGGGCCGACCTGGCGGCGCAGGTCGACCCCGGTTTCGTCCTCGGCGAGGGAGTCGTCGCAGCGGTGTGACGCGTCCGCTCCGTCCCTGCCAGGGCGGTTACTGCTTGGCGGCCGGCGCCCCGGGCACGCCCTTCGGCGCCGGCGCGGGGTCGGCCGACAGGAAGGACGCCCAGCCCTTCTTGGGGGCCTCCCCGACGCCCAGGGTGCGCAGCTTCTTCAGGACCTTCGGGTCCTGGGCGTCCAGCCAGTCCGCGAGCTGCCGGAAGGTGACACAGCGCACCTCCTTCTTGGTGCACACCTCCTCGACGACCTCCTCGACGGCGCGCATGTAGGTGCCGCCGTTCCAGGACTCGAAGTGGTTGCCGATGATCAGGGGTGCGCGGTTGCCGTCGTAGGCCCGCTGGAAGCCCTGGAGCAGGCCGTCGCGCATCTGGTCGCCCCAGAGCTCGTGCTTGGCCGGGTCACCCTGGGTGTCGGTGCCCGACTGGTTGACCATGAAGTTGTAGTCCATGGTGAGCTGCTCGAAGGTGTGGCCGGGGAACGGCACGAGCTGCATCGACAGGTCCCACAGGCCCTCCTTCTTCTTGGGCCAGACCTGGTTGTTCACACCGCTGGAGTCGTAGCGGAAACCCATCTCCCTGGCCGCCCGCATGAAGTTCTCCTGACCCTCCAGGCAGGGGGTGCGGGCGCCGATCAGCTCCTTGTCGTAGTCGAAGGGCAGGGGGGCCGCGTTCTTCTTTCCGCTGTTGGTCTTCCAGGTCTGCACGAACTGCTTGGCCTGCCTGATCTCGTCCTTCCACTCCTCGACCGACCACTCGCCGACCCCGCCTTCCGGGCCGCAGAAGTGGCCGTTGAAGTGGGTGCCGATCTCGTTGCCCTCCAGCCAGGCCAGGCGCAGTTGTTCGACGGTGTCGGCGATGCCCTGCTTGTCGTTGAAGCCGATGTCGGAGCGGCCCGGCGAATGCTGCGGCGGCAGATAAAGGTCCCGCTTCTCCTTCGGCAGCAGGTACACGCCGCTCAGGAAATAGGTCATCGCCGCGTTGTTCTCCTTGGCCACCTCACGGAAGTGGGAGAACAGTTTCTGACTGTCCTCGCCCGCGCCGTCCCAGGAGAACACCACGAACTGCGGGGGCTTCTGGCCGGGCTTGAGGCGTTCCGGCCGGGGCAGGTGCGGCTGGGTCCCGGTGTAGGCGGTGGAACCGTCACCGATCAGCCGTACCGCGTTGGGCGCGGGTGCCGCGTTCCCCTTCCCCTTCTGCGGTCCGTGCGTCCCTGCGTCGGGACCGTTCCCGCCGTCGAACGCGCAACCGGCGAGCGACGCGGCGCAGACCGCGGCTGCGACCACGGTGCGCGCGGCGATCCTGTGGGTGGCGGCCATGTTCCGCCCACCTTCTTCCTTCTCTCGGGCCAACGCCGACTAGGCGATGTCGGGTGCTGAGCCGGGATGTGCCGTCAGCGCCGTCAAGGTGGCACGCATGCGAGAAGGAATTAGTACGACAAGCCGATGAAATACCTGATTCACCCACGTGAGCGGTCTATTGCTCCATATGCTCGAAAAGTCTATGCCTCCTCTTTACTCTGAATTACGATCTGTTTACTGAGCGCAATCGCTCAAGCGCTCGGCATCCCGCCGCTGTGCGCCGTGCCCCACGGCCGCGGACTCCCCGCCCGGCGGGGGCCACCCCTGACCACCACCGCGCAGCCTTGGAGGAGACGGGAAAATGTCAGCCTGCGTCCCCGCCCGTGCCGATTCGGCCCGGACCAAGCACGTCCATCCACCCCACAGCCCGCCGCCCGGCGGCCCCCGGCGCTTCCGCGTCGCGGGTGCCGATCTGTCGGCCTCGATCGCGGTCTTCCTGATCGCCCTGCCCCTCTCCCTGGGCATCGCCCTCGCCACCGGCGCCCCGCTCCAGGCCGGCCTCGTCGCCGCCGCGGTGGGCGGAATCGTCGCAGGATGGCTCGGCGGCTGCCCGCTCCAGGTCAGCGGCCCCGCAGCCGGGCTCACAGTGGTCACCGCCGACCTCATCCAGCGCTACGGATGGCGTACGACCTGCGCCATCACCGTGCTCGCCGGGCTCGCACAACTGGGCCTCGGCTGTCTGCGGGTGGCACGCTCCGCGCTCGCCGTCAGCCCCGCCATCGTGCACGGCATGCTCGCCGGCATCGGCGTCACCATCGCCGTCGCCCAGCTGCACATCGTCCTCGGCGGCACCCCGCAGAGCTCCGTCCCCGACAACCTGCGCGCGCTGCCCGCCCAGTTGGCGAGTCCGAGACCGGCCGACCTGGCGGTGAGCGTGCTGACCCTGACCCTGCTCCTGCTCTGGCCGCGCTTCCCCGGCCGGGCCGGTCAGCTGCTGGGCAAGGTGCCCGCCGCCCTGATCGCCGTCGCCGGCGCCACCGCGGTGGCGGCCCTCGCCGGGCTGCGCCTGCCCAAGGTCGACCTGCCGTCCTGGAGCAGCCACGCCCTGGCCACGCTGCCCGACGGCCCGGTGCTCGGCCTCGTCGCCGCCGTTCTCACCACCACGCTGGTGTGCAGTGTGCAGTCGCTGCTCGGTGCGGTCGCCGTGGACAAGCTGGTCGCCGCCCGGCCGGGCCTGACCGGCCGCGTGAAACGCTCCGACCTCGACCGCGAGCTGCTCGGACAGGGCGCCGCCAACATCGTCTCCGGTTCGCTCGGCGGCCTGCCCATCGCCGGTGTGGCCGTACGCAGTTCCGCGAATGTGGCGGCGGGCGCCGTCAGCCGGAACTCCACGATGGTGCACGGCGTTCTCGTAGTGATCGCCACCCTGCTGCTGGTCCCGGCCCTGGAGCTCATCCCGCTCGCCTCGCTCGCCGCCCTGGTCATGGCCGTCGGCCTCAAGATGGTCTCGCTGAACCACATTCGCACGGTGACCCGCCACCGTGAGGTGCTGGTCTACGCGGTTACCACCTGCGGCGTCGTGTTCCTGGGCGTCCTGGAGGGCGTCGCACTGGGCATCGCCGTGGCCGTCGGTGTCGCCCTGCACCGTCTGACCCGCACCCGGATCACGCACGACGAGACGGAAGGAGTCCATCACGTCCATGTGAGAGGGCAGTTGACGTTCCTCGCGGTGCCTCGGCTCAGCCGAGTCCTGCACCACGTACCTCACGGGGCGCACGCCGTAGTGGAGTTGGACGGGTCGTTCATGGACCACGCGGCCTACGAGACGCTGCAGGACTGGCAGAAGACGCACACCGCGCAGGGTGGTTCCGTCGACATCACCGGCCGACGGCCGGGCACCCGCATCTCCGAGCCGGCCGACATGGACGGCTGCCGCTGCCGCCCCTGGACCCCCTGGCGCAACCACCAGTGCGAGCGCCCGCAGCCGGCGCACCCGCACGGCAGCGACCGGCGGGACGCCATCGGCGAGAGCGTCGAGGACACCGACGACGCGGCGACCGAGCCCACTGGAGCCGGCAGAGCCGGCGGGCCCGACCGGCCCGGCACCTCCAAGAGGCCCGGCGGCCTCAGCGGACAGGAACTGGCCCGTGGCATCAGCGCGTTCCAGCGCAACACCGCCCCGCTGGTGCGGCGTGAGCTGGCCCGGCTGGCGCGCGAGGGTCAGCAGCCCTCCCAGCTGTTCCTGACCTGCGCCGACTCACGGGTGGTCACCTCGATGATCACCTCCAGTGGTCCCGGTGACCTCTTCGTCGTGCGCAACGTGGGCAACTTCGTGCCGCTGCCCGGCGAGGAGAGCGGCGACGACTCGGTGGCGGCCGCGATCGAGTACGCGGTGGACGTGCTGAAGGTGCGGTCCATCACGGTGTGCGGCCACTCCGGATGCGGGGCCATGCAGGCGCTGCTCGGCTCCGAGCCCGGCGGTGCCCAGACTCCGCTCAAACGGTGGTTGCGACACGGTCTGCCTAGCCTGGAGCGCATGCCCGGGAACCAAGACCATGAGAACCACGCGAGCCCCGAGAACCGCGAGAACCTCGAGGACCCCGGGGGCCCCAAGGACTCCGACGACAAGGGCACCCGGGCCCGGCTGGCCGGGCGCCGGCCCGCCGACGCGGCCGAGCAGCTCTGCCTGGCCAACGTGGTCCAGCAGTTGGAGCACCTGCGCGCCCACGACTCGGTGTCCCGGGCCCTGGCCGCGGGGGACCTGGAGCTGCACGGCATGTACTTCCACGTGGGCGAGGCACAGGCGTACCTGCTCGCGGAGGACGCCGGGGACGGCGTGTTCGAGCTGGTGATGGAGACAGACCTGACCGCCTGAGCGGTCCGGGGAAGCCGTAGAGCCGGGGCGCGGGCAGTGTGAGGGGCATTACAGACACTGAACCCCGCGCCACCGGCGTCCGTGGGTACGGATGACCACGGACCACGAAAGACAGGCGACCCTCGAAAAGGTCTACACCAGTTGCCCGTCGACCCTTGTCATCGGCCCCCCGGGTCTGATGAGCTGTGGCCTGGGACACAACGGACAACCCTGAGAACGGGAGATGTCGTGAGCAACGAATCCTTGGCCAACCTGCTCAAGGAAGAACGCAGGTTCGCACCCCCCGCCGACCTGGCGGCGAACGCCAACGTCACGGCGGAGGCGTACGAACGGGCCAAGGCTGACAGGCTCGGCTTCTGGGCCGAGCAGGCCCGCCGACTGACCTGGGCACAGGAGCCGACCGAGACTCTCGACTGGTCGAACCCGCCGTTCGCCAAGTGGTTCAAGGACGGCACGCTGAACGTCGCGTACAACTGCGTGGACCGGCACGTGGAGGCCGGACACGGCGACCGCGTCGCCATCCACTTCGAGGGCGAGCCCGGCGACAGCCGCGCCCTCACCTACGCCGAGCTCAAGGACGAGGTCTCCAGGGCCGCCAACGCCCTGCTGGAGCTGGGTGTGCAGAAGGGCGACCGGGTCGCCGTCTACATGCCGATGATCCCGGAGACGGCGATCGCGATGCTGGCCTGCGCCCGGATCGGCGCCGCCCACTCGGTCGTCTTCGGCGGCTTCTCCTCCGACGCCCTCGCGACCCGCATCCAGGACGCCGACGCCAAGGTCGTCATCACCTCCGACGGCGGCTACCGGCGTGGCAAGCCCTCCGCGCTCAAGCCCGCCGTCGACGAGGCCGTCGAGCGCGCCGGCACCGTCGAGCACGTCCTCGTCGTCCGCCGCACCGGCCAGGACGTCGCCTGGGACGACTCCCGCGACAAGTGGTGGCACGAGACCGTCGACCGGCAGTCCGCGGAGCACACCCCGGAGGCGTTCGACGCCGAGAACCCGCTGTTCATCCTGTACACGTCCGGTACGACGGGTAAGCCCAAGGGCATCCTGCACACCTCCGGCGGCTACCTCACCCAGACGGCGTACACGCACTGGGCCGTCTTCGACCTCAAGCCGGAGACCGACGTCTACTGGTGCACCGCCGACGTCGGCTGGGTCACCGGCCACTCGTACATCGTCTACGGCCCGCTCGCCAACGGCGCGACGCAGGTGATGTACGAGGGCACCCCGGACACGCCGCACCAGGGCCGTTTCTGGGAGATCGTGCAGAAGTACGGCGTCACGATCCTCTACACCGCGCCCACCGCGATCCGGACGTTCATGAAGTGGGGCGACGACATCCCCGCCAAGTTCGACCTGTCCTCCTTGCGCGTGCTCGGCTCGGTCGGCGAGCCGATCAACCCGGAGGCCTGGGTCTGGTACCGGAAGACGATCGGCGCCGACAGCACCCCGGTCGTCGACACCTGGTGGCAGACCGAGACCGGCGCGATGATGATCACTCCCCTGCCGGGCGTCACGGACGCCAAGCCTGGCTCCGCCCAGCGCCCGCTGCCCGGCATCTCGGCGACCGTCGTCGACGACGAGGCGAACGAGGTGCCGAACGGCGGAGGCGGCTATCTGGTCCTCACCGAGCCGTGGCCGTCCATGCTCCGCACCATCTGGGGCGACGACCAGCGGTTCATCGACACGTACTGGTCGCGTTTCGAGGGCAAGTACTTCGCCGGTGACGGCGCCAAGAAGGACGACGACGGCGACATCTGGCTGCTGGGCCGCGTGGACGACGTGATGCTCGTCTCCGGGCACAACATCTCGACCACCGAGGTCGAGTCGGCCCTCGTCTCCCACCCCTCGGTGGCCGAGGCGGCCGTGGTCGGCGCGGCGGACGAGACGACCGGGCAGGCCATCGTCGCCTTCGTGATCCTGCGCGGCACGGCGGCGGAGAGCGACGACCTGGTCGCCGACCTGCGCAACCACGTCGGGGCGACGCTCGGCCCCATCGCCAAGCCCAAGCGCATCCTGCCGGTGGGCGAGCTGCCCAAGACCCGCTCCGGCAAGATCATGCGCCGCCTGCTGCGCGACGTGGCGGAGAACCGGCAGGTCGGTGACGTCACGACGCTGGCGGACTCCACCGTCATGAACCTCATCCAGTCGAAGCTCCCCGCAGCGCCCAGCGAGGACTGAGCCACCCGCCGAAGAAAAGGCACACGGCAAGGGCACCCGGCGAGAGCTGCGCCGGGTGCCCTTTCGCCGTCGCGCCGCGGTCCGGATAAGCTGAGGAGCACATAAGAAACTCGTCAAGATCCTCATGGTGCGCCGGGAAGTCTGGTCGGCATGTGTTCCGTGCTGCCCACCCACCGGAGGTTCTCCCCGTGACCGCCCCCCGCACCCCCCGCAAGGCCTTCGGCCGGCTCTCCCTCCCGGAGCGGACCTACGTCGCCGACGCCCTGCGCACCGAGACCGTCGGCGGTGTCCTGCTGCTGGTCGCCGCGGTGGCCGCACTGATCTGGGCGAACATACCGACGCTGCAGCACAGCTACGAGAGCGTCAGCCACTTCCACTTCGGCCCCGAGGCCCTCGGCCTGAACCTGTCGGTCGCGCACTGGGCCGCCGACGGGCTGCTCGCGATCTTCTTCTTCGTCGCCGGGATCGAACTCAAGCGTGAGCTGGTCGCCGGCGACCTGAAGGACCCGAAGGCCGCCGCCCTCCCGGTGGTGGCGGCGCTGTGCGGCATGGCCGTACCGGCGGTCGTCTACACCGTCACCAGCACCGCGGGCGGCGGCTCCCTGGCCGGCTGGGCCGTGCCCACCGCCACCGACATCGCGTTCGCGCTCGCCGTGCTCGCCGTCATCGGCACCTCCCTGCCGAGCGCCCTGCGCGCCTTCCTGCTGACGCTCGCCGTCGTCGACGACCTGTTCGCGATCCTGATCATCGCTGTCTTCTTCACCGAGAACCTGAACTTCGCCGCGCTGGGCGGCGCGTTCGTGGGACTCGCCGTCTTCTGGCTGCTGCTGCGCAAGGGCGTGCGCGGTTGGTACGTGTACGTGCCGCTCGGCCTGGTCATCTGGGGGCTGATGTACAACAGCGGCGTCCACGCCACCATCGCCGGCGTAGCGATGGGCCTGATGCTGCGCTGTCACCGCCGCGAGGGCGAGGAGCAGTCCCCCGGCGAGCACATCGAGCACCTGGTGCGCCCGCTGTCGGCAGGCCTGGCCGTGCCGCTGTTCGCGCTGTTCAGCGCGGGTGTGTCCCTCTCGGGCGGAGCGCTGGCCGACGTGTTCACCAAGCCGGAGACCCTGGGTGTCGTGCTCGGGCTCGTCGTCGGCAAGACGCTCGGCATCTTCGGCGGCACCTGGCTGACCTCCCGCTTCACCAGGGCCTCGCTCAGCGACGACCTGGAGTGGGCCGACGTCTTCGCGGTGGCGACGCTGGCCGGCATCGGGTTCACCGTCTCGCTGCTCATCGGCGAGCTGGCCTTCGAGGGCGACACGGCGATGACGGCCCAGGTCAAGGCCGCCGTACTGACCGGCTCGGTCGTCGCGGCCGCCCTGGCGACGGTGCTGCTGAAGGTGCGCAACGCCAAGTACCGCCGCATGACCGAGGCGGAGGAGCGCGACGACGACCTCAGCGGCATCCCGGACATCTACGAGGAGGACGACCCCGCGTACCACTTGCGCATGGCCGCCATCCACGAGAGGAAGGCCGCCGAGCACCGCCGGATCGCCGAGGAGATGGTGTCGGCGCGGCGTGCCGAAGTGCCGGGCGGGGCAGGCGATGAGGGCGGCGGTCCGGCATGATCTGACGAGACGGTACAAAAGACGGGACCGTACGCAGTCGGACGGAAGACGACGACAGCCACGGCACCGTACGCAGAAGCCAGCAGAAGAGGGAGACCGCGATGAGCGCACCCGACGGCAGCCCGGTCGGCACCGAACGCAGCATCGGCCAGCTGTTCGCCTCGGCGACCACCGAATTGTCGGCGCTGGTGCACGACGAGATCGCGCTGGCCAAGGCGCAGCTGAGGCAGGACGTCAAGCGCGGGGCGACCAGCGGCGGCGCGTTCTCGCTGGCGGGCCTGCTGCTGGTGTTCTCGCTGCCGATGCTGAGCTTCGCCCTGGCCTACGGGATCCACACCTGGAGCGACTGGAACCTCGCGGTCTGCTTCCTCCTGTCCTTCGCCGCGAACGTCCTCGTCGCGGGCCTCCTCGCACTGATCGGCGTCGTCTTCGCGAAGAAGGCCAAGAAGGGCAAGGGCCCGCAGAAGGTCGCCGCCTCGATGAAGCAGTCGGCGGGCGTGCTGCAGAACGCCAAGCCGCACCCGCGGCCGGAGCTGCCGGCGGACCGGTCCCCCGAAGCCATCGAGGCTGTGGCACGCTCGACCTCATGACGGATCCCGCCACCCCATCGGCGCAGCCCGCCTCGGTCGTACGACTCGACGTCCCCGGCGGCCGCGAGGTGACCCACCGGGACGTCGCCGCCAACGGCGCCCGCTTCCACATCGCCGAAGTGGGCGACGGACCGCTGGTCCTGCTGTTGCACGGCTTCCCGCAGTTCTGGTGGACCTGGCGGCACCAGCTGACGGCGCTCGCCGACGCCGGGTTCCGCGCGGTCGCCATGGACCTGCGCGGCGTCGGCGGCAGCGACCGCACCCCGCGCGGCTACGATCCGGCCGGCCTCGCCCTCGACATCACCGGCGTGGTCCGCTCGCTCGGCGAGCCGGACGCCGCGCTGGTCGGCCACGACCTGGGCGGTTACCTGGCCTGGACGGCCGCGGCGATGCGACCCAAGCTCGTACGCCGGCTCGCGGTCTCCTCGATGCCGCACCCCCGGCGCTGGCGCTCGGCCATGCTCGGCGACGTCCGTCAGACGCGGGCGGGTTCCTACATCTGGGGCTTCCAGCGCCCCTGGATCCCGGAGCGTCAACTGACCGCGGACGACGGCGCACTGGTCGGCCGGCTGATCCAGGACTGGTCGGGGCCGCGGCCGTTGGACGACGAGGCGGTGGAGGTCTACCGCCGTGCCATGTGCATCCCCTCCACGGCACACTGCTCCATCGAGCCGTACCGCTGGATGGTGCGCTCCCTGGCCCGGCCCGACGGCATCCAGTTCTACCGGCGCATGAAGCGGCCGGTGCGTGTACCGACCCTGCATCTGCACGGCTCGCTGGACCCCGTGATGCGGACCCGGAGCGCGGCGGGATCCGGGCAGTACGTCGAAGCGCCGTACCGCTGGCGGCTGTTCGACGGCCTCGGACACTTCCCGCACGAAGAGGATCCGGTCGCTTTCTCCACCGAACTGATCAACTGGCTGAAGGACCCCGAACCCGATCGGTGACCGAACGATCGCACCCGGTATCCGGTGCGGAACGCTTGTCCTATGAACGGCCATTTGCCTGGCGCATAGGCCAATTGGGGGCCCTGAGAACGGTTATCGACCTTGGGGCGGGGGCACACGTCGGGGTATGGGCTGGACGCACGACTACAGTGACGTAGCACGCGACGGCCGCTCCACGAGCGGCGTAAGCACCCACCGACGAGGAGGCACCCCGCCCATGGCGGGTGCGGACCCGCGGGTGGGCATTCCGCGCATCCTGCGCCGCCGGGCCCGCTGGGTCTCCGTGCGCCTGCGCCATCCACGCGGCTGAGACCGGGGCGTCGTCCGCAGGACCCCGGGGATCTAGAGTGCGCAGCTGTCGCTGTCCACCTCCTGGTTCGCGCTGCGTCCCTCGGCGATGTCCTCGCGGATCTCGTCCGCGGTGAGCGCGTACCCGGTCTCGGCATCGTCCAGGGACTTGGCGAAGACCACACCGTAGACCTCGCCCTGGGGCGTCAGCAGCGGGCCGCCGGAGTTGCCCTGCCGGACGTTGGCGAAGAGCGAGTAGACGTCGCGGCTGACGGTGTCGCGGTGGTAGATGTCCGGTCCGCTGGCCGTGATGCGCCCGCGCACCCGCGCGGCACGGACGTCGTACGCCCCGTTCTCCGGGAAGCCCGCGACGATCGCGCCGTCGTCCCGGGCCGCGTCCTCGTCGGCGAACCGCAGCGCGGGCGCGTTCAGCTCCGGCACGTCCAGTACGGCGATGTCGCGCCGCCAGTCGTAGAGGACGACCGTCGCGTCGTACTTCCTGCCCTCGCCGCCTATCTGCACCGTGGGCTCGTCGACGCCGCCGACGACATGGGCGTTGGTCATGACGCGGCGTTCGGCGAAGACGAAGCCGGTGCCCTCGAGGACCTTGCCGCAGCCGGTCGCGGTGCCCATGACCTTGACGATGGACCGCTTGGCGCGGGCCGCGACGGGACTGTTCGCCAGCGCCGGGTCGGGCGGCTGGACCTTGGTGATCGGCTCGTTGGAGAACGGGCTGAAGACCTGCGGGAAGCCGTTGCGCGCGAGGACGGAGGTGAAGTCGTCGAACCAGGTGTCGGCCTGCTCGGGCAGCGCCTCCTTCACGCCCAGCAGCACCTGGGACTGCCGCACCTCCTTGCCGATCGTCGGTATCGTCGTCTGGGCGAGCGCGGTGCCGATCAGCCAGGCGACCAGGAGCATCGCCACGACGTTGACCAGGGCGCCACCGGTGGCGTCCAGGGCGCGGGCCGGGGACCAGGTGATGTATCTGCGCAGCTTGCTGCCGAGGTGTGTGGTCAGAGCCTGGCCGACGGAGGCGCAGACGATGACGACGACGACCGCGACGACGGCGGCGGTCGTGCTCACCTCCGCGTTGTCCGTCAGGGCGTCCCAGACGAGGGGCAGCAGATTGACGGCGACGAGGCCGCCGCCGAGGAAGCCGATCACCGACAGGATGCCGACGACGAAGCCCTGGCGGTAGCCGACGATCGCGAACCAGACGGCGGCGAGCAGCAGCAGGATGTCCAGCACGTTCACTGATTCAGGCCCTCGCCTCGTCGTTTTCGGTACGCAGGCCACACCCTGTCATGCGCGCCAGTCCAGCGGGACCTGCTTCTCCCTGTCCCAGGGCCGCTCCCAGCCCGCGAAGTGCAGCAACCGGTCGATGACGCCGGCGGTGAAGCCCCACACCAGCGCCGATTCGACCAGGAATGCCGGGCCTCGGTGGCCTCTGGGGTGGACGGCGGTGACCCTGTTGGCGGGGTCCGTGAGATCCGCCACGGGGACCGTGAAGACCCGCGCGGTCTCGTTGGGATCGACGACGCCGACCGGGGAGGGCTCGCGCCACCAGCCCAGCACCGGCGTGACCACGAAGCCGCTGACCGGGATGTAGAGCTTGGGCAGGACGCCGAAGAGCTGCACACCGGCCGGGTCGAGTCCGGTCTCCTCCTCGGCCTCGCGCAGGGCGGCCCGCAGCGGACCGTCACCCTGCGGATCACCGTCCTCGGGGTCCAGGGCACCGCCGGGGAAGGACGGCTGTCCGGCGTGCGAGCGCAGGGAACCCGCCCGCTCCATGAGCAGCAGCTCGGGCCCGCGGGCACCCTCGATCGACCCCTGGCCGCCCTCGCCCCGGACGTCCTCGCCCCCGCCGAAGAGGATCAGCACGGCGGACTGGCGCCCCGCGCCGTTCTCCGGCGGGAGGAAGCGGCTCAGCTGACGGGGCTGCACCGTCTCGGCGGCCCGCACCACCGGATCCAGCCAGCCGGGCAGGCCCTCCTTGCTGAGGATCCCGCCCCGCGTGTGGCCCTGCGTGTCGCTCGCCCGTGTCATCTCCACCCCCGCTCTGCCATTTCCAACGCCCGACGCCCCCGAGATCGTTCCGTCACCCGGCCCCCAGCGGGGGCGCCGGGATCCCGCCCGCGTCCAGGTACGCCCGGGGCGGGTTCAGCCGCTGGCCGGGGAAGCCGCCCTTCTCGTACTTCAGCAGCTTCTTCGCCTTCTCCGGGTCCGTCTCGCCCTCGCCGTACGCCGGGCAGAGCGGCGCGATGGGGCAGGCGCCGCAGGCGGGCTTGCGGGCGTGGCAGATCCGGCGGCCGTGCCAGATCACGTGGTGGGAGAGGTCCGTCCAGTCGCTCTTCGGGAAGAGCGCGCCGACGGCCGCCTCGATCTTGTCCGGGTCGGTCTCGTCGGTCCACTGCCAGCGGCGCACCAGGCGCTGGAAGTGGGTGTCCACGGTGATGCCGGGGCGGCCGAACGCGTTGCCGAGCACGACGAAGGCGGTCTTGCGGCCGACGCCGGGCAGCTTGACGAGGTCTTCGAGGCGCCCGGGGACCTCGCCGCCGAAGTCCTCCGCCAGGGCCTTGGACAGCCCTATGACCGACTTGGTCTTGGCCCGGAAGAATCCGGTCGGGCGGAGGATCTCCTCGACCTCCTCGGGGTTGGCGGCGGCCAGGTCCTCGGGGGTGGGGTACTTGGCGAAGAGGGCGGGCGTCGTCTGGTTGACGCGCAGGTCGGTGGTCTGGGCGGACAGCACGGTGGCCACCACCAGCTGGAACGGGTTCTCGAAGTCCAGCTCCGGGTGGGCGTACGGGTAGACCTCGGCGAGCTCGCGGTTGATGCGGCGGGCGCGGCGGACCAGCGCGGTGCGGGACTCCTCGCGCGGCGTCCTCGGGGCGACGGTCTTCGCCGGGGCGACGCCCTTGACGGCGACGGTGGCCTTTCCGGGGACGACGGCGGGCTTCCTGGCGGGCGCCTGCTTCTTGACGGGCGGGGCCTTCTTCGCCGAAGCCGACTTCCCGGCGGGCGCCGACTTCTCCGCGAGCGCTGCCTTCTTCGCCGAAGCCCGCTTCCCGGCGGGCGCCGACTTCTTCCTCGCGGAGGTCGGGGTGTTCTCGTCGTTCTCCTTCACGGCACCCTTCTCCGCAGTCGCCCTCGCAGTCACCCTCTTGGCAGGCGCCGCACGCTTTGTCGCTTTCGCCGTTTTCCTACCGCCATCGGGGCTCTGTTCGCCCACAGCGGAATCGCGACGTTCACCCACCCGCGCAGCCCCCTCGGCCTGTGCTCTCACCGGCGATTTGGACACTCGGCCAGCCTACGGCCCGGCACCGACATCCGCCCCGGACCTCGAAGATCGGCGTCCAATTGGACCCCTGCCGCGTACCCCAGGACACCAGTGCGGCATCCTTGTGACAGATCACACTGTTTGGACTGTCCGGCAAAATGGGCACCACGGACCCCTGGTACACCGGGGGAACAAGATCCTCTGAGCCGGTCGACAAGGAGAGAACTCGTGGACGACGTTCTGCGGCGCAACCCGCTCTTCGCGGCGCTCGACGACGAGCAATCCGCGGAGCTCCGCGCCTCCATGAGTGAGGTGACCCTCGCCCGCGGCGACTCGCTGTTCCACGAGGGCGACCCCGGAGACCGCCTCTACGTGGTCACGGAGGGCAAGGTCAAGCTCCACCGCACGTCCCCCGACGGCCGCGAGAACATGCTGGCCGTCGTCGGCCCCAGCGAGCTGATCGGCGAACTCTCGCTCTTCGACCCGGGCCCGCGCACGGCGACCGCCACCGCGCTGACCGAGGTCAAGCTGCTCGCCCTCGGCCACGGCGACCTCCAGCCCTGGCTGAACGTCCGGCCCGAGGTGGCCACCGCGCTGCTGCGCGCCGTCGCGCGCCGTCTGCGCAAGACCAACGACGCCATGTCCGACCTGGTCTTCTCGGACGTCCCCGGCCGTGTCGCCCGCGCCCTGCTCGACCTCTCCCGCCGCTTCGGCGTGCAGTCCGAGGAGGGCATCCACGTCGTGCACGACCTGACGCAGGAGGAGCTGGCCCAGCTGGTCGGCGCCTCCCGCGAGACGGTCAACAAGGCGCTCGCCGACTTCGCCCAGCGCGGCTGGCTCCGCCTGGAGGCCCGCGCGGTGATCCTGCTGGACGTGGAGCGGCTGGCCAAGCGCTCCCGCTGACGGGACCTCGGCCGGGAGGCCGGGCAGCCTCCCAAGGGCCTGTCCGGCAGCCCCCAGGTCTGCCCGGCTGCCCTCAGGGCCTGTCCGGCAGGCCCTACTCGGGCAGCTCGATGAGCCCGTGTTCGTCCAGGTACTCCAACTGCGCCCGCACCGACAGTTCCGCCGCCGGCCACAGGGAGCGGTCGACGTCCGCGTACACGTGGGCGACGACCTCGCCGGGCGTCCGGTAGCCGTCCTCCACGGCCGTCTCGACCTGCGCGAGGCGATGGGCGCGATGGGCCAGGTAGTACTCCACGGCGCCCTGGGCGTCCTCCAGGACGGGGCCGTGGCCCGGGAGCACCGTGTGCACCCCGTCGTCCGTCGTGAGCGACCTGAGCCGGCGCAGGGAGTCCAGGTAGTCGCCGAGGCGCCCGTCGGGGTGGGCCACGACCGTCGTACCGCGGCCCAGGATCGTGTCGCCCGTCAGAACCGCCCGGTCGGCGGGCAGATGGAAGCACAGGGAGTCGGCCGTGTGCCCGGGTGTCGGTACGACCCTCAGCTCCAGGCCGCCGACCCGGATCACGTCTCCGGCGGCCAGCCCTTCGTCCCCCAGCCGCAGCGCCGGGTCCAGTGCCCGCACGTGGGTGCGCGTCAGCTCGGCGAAGCGCGCGGCGCCTTCCGCGTGGTCCGGGTGACCGTGCGTCAGGAGGGTCAGCGCGACCCGCTTGCCCGCCCGTTCGGCCGTCTCGACGACGTGTCGCAGGTGGGCCTCGTCCAGCGGGCCCGGGTCGACCACGACGGCCAGGTCGGAGTCGGGCTCGGCGAGGATCCAGGTGTTCGTCCCGTCCAGGGTCATCGCGGAGGCGTTGGGCGCGAGAACGTTCACCGCGCGCGCGGTGGCGGGGCCGGAGAGGGCGCCGCCCCGCGGCTGTCCGGGCAGTGCTGCTGCGTCCGTCATGCGGGGGCTCCCCCGGTCGGGTCGGAAGGTGTCTGCGGCGTCGCGCTCGGGACGTGCTTGGTGAACTCGTCGTGCCCCGGCCAGGAGAGCACGATCTCGCCGCCCACCAGCCGCGCCTCGGCCAGTACGGGCGTCATGTCGCGGTCCGGCGCGGCCGCGAGCGCTCGGGCCGCCGTACCGCACTCCGCCAGCGCGCGCAGGGTCGCGATCGTCGGCGGCATCATCAGCAGCTCGCCCTTGTCGTACCCGGCCGCAGCCTCGGCCGGGGTGATCCACACCGTTCGGTCGGCCTCCGTGGAGGCGTTGCGCGTGCGCTGCCCCTCGGGGAGGGCCGCGACGAAGAACCACGTGTCGTAGCGCCGGGACTCGAACTCGGGGGTGATCCAGCGGGCCCAGGCGCCCAGGAGGTCGGAGCGCAGGACAAGGCCCCGGCGGTCCAGGAACTCCGCGAAGGAGAGCTCACGGGCGACCAGGGCGGCCCGGTCCGCCTCCCAGTCCGCGCCCGTCGTGTCGCCGACCACCGAGTCGCCGGTCGGACCCGCGAGCAGGACGCCCGCCTCCTCGTACGTCTCCCGTACGGCCGCGCAGACGATCGCCTGGGCTCCCGCCTCGTCGACGCCGAGCCGATCCGCCCACCACGCGCGCGTGGGGCCCGCCCAGCCGATGTCACGGTCGTCGTCGCGCGGGTCGACCCCGCCGCCCGGATAGGCGTACGCGCCCCCGGCGAACGCCATGGAGGTACGGCGGCGCAGCATGTGGACGGCCGTTCCGGTGCCGGTGTCCTTCAGGAGCATGACGGTGGCCGCGCGCTTCGGGGTGACCGGGGTGAGGGTGCCGGCCGCCAGCGCGCGGATGCGGTCCGGCCACTCCGGGGGGTACCACTGCCCGTCCGCCCGACCATCCGCCCGACCGTTCACCCGATCACGCGCGTGCTCATTCGCCTGTGCCGGCGCGTGCTCATTCACCCGATCACGCGCGTGGTCATTCGCCCGACTCGCCCGACCATTCGCCATGGCCGGAGGCTATCCGGTGACGGGCGGATGTTCGAGTGGCCACCGGTGGGACCGGCCGGCCCCACCCCGCGCGGGCCGTCCTACGCCTGGACGAGCTCCACCTGGACCTCGACCTCCACCGGCGCGTCCAGCGGCAGTACCGCCACGCCGACCGCGCTGCGGGCGTGGACGCCCTTGTCGCCGAGGACCTCGCCGAGGAGTTCGCTGGCGCCGTTGACCACGGCCGGCTGACCGGTGAAGTCGGCCGCGGACGCGACGAAGCCGACGACCTTCACCACGCGCGCGATGCGGTCGAGGTCACCGGCGATCGACTTCACGGCGGCCAGGGCGTTCAGCGCGCAGGTGCGGGCCAGCTCCTTGGCCTCCTCCGGCGTGACCTCGCCGCCCACCTTGCCGGTGACCGGAAGCTTGCCCTCCACCATGGGCAGCTGACCGGAGGTGTAGACGTACGGTCCGGACTGCACGGCCGGCTGGTACGCGGCCAGCGGCGGGACGACCTCGGGCAGTGTCAGTCCGAGCTCGGCCAGCTTCGCCTCGACGGCGCTCATGCCTGCTTCTCCCGCTTCAGGTAGGCCACCAGCTGCTCGGGGTTGTTCGGCCCGGGCACTACCTGGACGAGCTCCCAGCCGTCCTCGCCCCAGGTGTCCAGGATCTGCTTCGTGGCGTGGACGAGCAGCGGCACGGTTGCGTATTCCCACTTGGTCATGCGGCCGACTCTAGCCGCTGCCCGGGGCCCCCTCGGACGGGCGACCGCGGACGCGTTCTCCACCACGTTGTCCACAGCCTCCGGCGTACTCGGCGCGCGGACTGGTTACGCTCGAATACGTGAGCAGGCTCCAGGTCGTCAGCGGCAAGGGCGGAACCGGCAAGACCACGGTGGCCGCGGCCCTCGCGCTGGCCCTGGCCACCGAGGGGAAGCGCGCGCTTCTCGTCGAGGTCGAGGGTCGCCAGGGCATCGCGCAGCTCTTCGAGACGGAGGCGCTGCCTTATGAGGAGCGGAAGATCGCCGTCGCTCCCGGGGGCGGGGAGGTGTACGCCCTCGCCATCGACGCCGAACTGGCTCTTCTGGACTACCTCCAGATGTTCTACAAGCTGGGCAGCGCCGGACGGGCCCTGAAGAAGCTCGGCGCGATCGACTTCGCGACCACCATCGCGCCGGGTGTCAGAGACGTCCTGCTGACCGGCAAGGCGTGCGAGGCGGTGCGGCGCAAGGACAGGAGCGGGCGGTTCGCGTACGACTACGTCGTCATGGACGCCCCGCCGACCGGGCGCATCACGCGCTTCCTCAACGTCAACGACGAGGTGGCCGGGCTCGCGAAGGTCGGCCCGATACACAATCAGGCGCAGGCGGTGATGCGGGTGCTGAAGTCGCGGGAGACCGCCGTGCACATGGTGACGCTGCTGGAGGAGATGCCGGTCCAGGAGACCGCGGACGGCATCGCCGAGCTGCGGTCGGCGCGGCTGCCGGTGGGGCGGGTCTTCGTCAACATGGTCCGCCCCGAGGTGTTGGACGCGGCCGACCTGGAACTCGTACGGAGCACCCCGCGTACGGCGCTCGCACGGTCCCTGTCCGGGGCCGGGCTCGGCGGGGCGCGGCGGGGCGGGCACGCCGAGCGGCTGGTGGACCCGCTGCTGGCGCAGGCCGGGGAGTACGCCGAGCGGTACGCGCTGGAGCAGGAGCAACGGGGCGTCCTGACCGAGCTGGACCTGCCGCTGCACGAACTGCCGCTGCTCGCCGAGGGCATGGACCTGGCGGGCCTGTACGAACTGGCCACCGAGCTGCGGAAGCAGGGGATCGCATGAGTCCGGACCCGGCCCGGCCGCAGGAGGGCGCGCGGCACCTCACCCCCGCGCGCGTGCTGGACGTCGACCCGCTCCTGGAGGACCCGACGACGCGCATCGTGGTGTGCTGCGGCTCCGGCGGGGTCGGCAAGACGACCACCGCGGCGGCCCTGGGCCTGCGCGCGGCCGAGCGGGGCCGCAAGGTGGTCGTCCTCACCATCGACCCGGCCCGGCGGCTCGCCCAGTCCATGGGCATCGACTCGCTCGACAACACCCCGCGCCGGGTGAAGGGCGTCGACGACTCGGCGGGTGGCGAGCTGCACGCCATGATGCTCGACATGAAGCGCACCTTCGACGAGATCGTCGAGGCGCACGCGGATCCCGAGCGGGCGGCGGCGATCCTGGGCAATCCCTTCTACCAGTCGCTCTCGGCGGGCTTCGCGGGCACGCAGGAGTACATGGCGATGGAGAAGCTGGGGCAGTTGCGGGCCAGGGACGAGTGGGACCTCATCGTCGTCGACACGCCTCCGTCCCGCTCCGCCCTGGACTTCCTGGACGCGCCCAAGCGGCTCGGTTCCTTCCTGGACGGAAAGCTGATCCGCGTCCTGCTGGCCCCGGCGAAGGTCGGCGGCCGGGCCGGCATGAAGTTCCTGAACGTCGGCATGTCGATGATGACCGGCGTCCTGGGGAAGGTGCTGGGCGGGCAGTTCCTGAAGGACGTGCAGACGTTCGTGGCCGCGATGGACTCCATGTTCGGCGGATTCCGTACCCGTGCGGACGCGACGTACAAGCTGCTCCAGGCGCCCGGGACGGCGTTCCTGGTGGTCGCGGCCCCGGAGCGGGACGCGCTGCGCGAGGCCGCGTACTTCGTGGAACGGCTGGCGGCAGAGGACATGCCTCTCGCCGGGCTGGTACTCAACCGGGTCCACGGCAGCGGCGCCGACCGGCTGTCGGCCGAGCGGGCGCTCGCCGCCGCGGAAAATCTTGAGGATCCCCGCATTGTGGATCAGGACGGCGGGAAAGCTGGAGTTCGTAACTCTCCCGACACGTACGGCAGTTCAGACTCGTCCGACGCCTCTCCCGATGTCGCTCCCGGCACCTCTCCCGAGGAATCCGAGGGACCCGAGGAAACGGCGGAGCGCTCCGTCGACCAGCTCGCCGCGGGCCTGCTGAGGCTGCACGCGGACCGGATGCACCTGCTCGCCCGCGAGCAGCGCACGCGTGACCGCTTCACCGCGCGTCACCCCGAGGTGGCGGTCACCGAAGTGGCCGCACTGCCCGGCGACGTGCACGACCTAGCGGGACTGCGGGACATCGGCGTCCGTCTCGCGACGGGCCGGCCCGAGCTGCCCGAGACGGGCGCCTGATCCGGCCGGGGCGTCCGCAGGACCCCCGGCAGGCCTGAGAGGCCCGGAAGGCTCAGCCCACGGCCGCGTAGTTCTCGTACACCTCGTCGTCGTCGAGGGGCACGATGCCGGTCCCTCGCTCGTACTCCGTCCGCGCCGTCTCCAGCAGTCGGCGCCAGGAGGTCACGGTGGGCCGCCGGCGCAGCAGTGCGCGGCGCTCCCGCTCCGTCATGCCTCCCCACACGCCGAACTCGACGCGGTTGTCCAGCGCGTCGGCCAGGCACTCGGTCCGCACCGGACATCCGGTGCACACCGCCTTGGCCCTGTTCTGCGCTGCTCCCTGAACGAACAGTTCGTCCGGATCGGTAGTGCGGCAGGCGGCCTGCGCACTCCAGTCGGTTACCCAGCCCATACCGGCGCCGTCCTCTCCCGAATCGAGGCTCCCCCACGGCGGCAGCGGCATATTCACCGCCGCCAGTTGAGGACGTTACGGAAGGTGGGCACAGCGCAACACCCCCTTCGGGCCCAATCTTGAATGGCCCGAACGGACTATGGGTAAGCGGCAGATCACCCGGGGGAGTGAGCTGGCGACATGCGCGACGATCCCGGCATACGGGTCATCTCTGGTGCGCCACAACGGACACCGACTGACACACAAGGCGGATTCGGGCACGCATTCCACACGCCTTGGGACGCGCTCGCGCGCGCCAACGCGCCCCCATCGGAATGTGTCTGAGGCCTCGCGGAAAAAAATCGAGCAGATCCGGAACGATTCGGGGTCGCCGGACGTATTGATACGTGGCCGCACTGCTGTGACAGTTGAGAGCAGCTTAGGCCAATGCCTGTACGCGTGTCCGGCGAATGAGAACGTAGGCTGCCTTCATGCCAAAGAAGCGCTCGGGCGGTGGTCTGTCGCCAACGCAGCAGGCCGCCAAGTTCCTCGGTGTCAGTGTGCTCGCGGGAGCAGTCCTGGCCGGCATCGCGTTGCCCGCCGTGGGCGCGCTGGGGCTGGCGGCCAAGGGTTCGGTGGAGAGTTTCGACGCACTCCCGGCCAGCCTGAAGACTCCTCCGCTGAGCCAGCGCACCGCCATCCTCGACTCCGAGGGCGGCACCATCGCCACGGTCTACTCACGCGACCGCACGGTGGTCGCGCTGAAGGACATGTCGCCGTACATGCAGAAGGCGATCGTCGCCATCGAGGACTCGCGCTTCTACGAGCACGGCGCGGTGGACCTCAAGGGCGTGCTGCGCGCCCTCAACAAGAACGCGCGCAGCGGCGAGGTCTCCGAGGGCGCGTCCACGCTCACGCAGCAGTACGTCAAGAACGTCTTCGTGGAGGAGGCGGGCGACGACCCGACGAAGGTCGCCCAGGCCACCCAGCAGACCATCGGCCGCAAGATCCGCGAGCTCAAGCTCGCGATCCAGGTCGAGGAGGAGCTGGGCAAGAAGAAGATCCTCGAGAACTACCTGAACATCACCTTCTTCGGCCAGCAGGCCTACGGTGTCGAGGCGGCCGCCCAGCGCTACTTCTCCAAGTCCGCCAAGGACCTCAACCTCCAGGAGTCCGCCCTCCTGGCCGGCATCGTCCAGTCGCCCAGCCGGTACGACCCGGTCAACGACGAGGCGGAGGCCACCAAGCGGCGCAATGTGGTCCTGACACGCATGGCGCAGGTCGGCGACATCTCCCAGGCGGAGGCCGACAAGGCGAAGAAGACGCCGCTCGGCCTGAAGGTCAGCCGCCCCAAGAACGGCTGCATCACGGCCGTGAAGGGTGCGGGCTTCTTCTGTGACTACGTGCGCGCGGTGTTCCTGAACGACCCGGTCTTCGGCAAGACCAAGGAGGACCGCGCCAAGATCTGGAACCAGGGCGGTCTGACGATCCGCACGACGCTCGACCCGCAGGCCCAGAAGTCGGTACAGAAGTCCATCAAGGACCACGTCCACACGAGCGACGAGGTGGCGACCGCGGCCACCATCGTCGAGCCCGGCACCGGAAAGATCGTCGCCATGGGCCAGTCCCGTCCGTACGGCATCGACACCAAGCAGGGCGAGACGACGATCAACCTGTCCGTCAACAGCGCCATGGGCGGCGGCGCGGGCTACCAGCCCGGTTCGACGTTCAAGCCGATCGTGGCCGCGGCGGCCCTCGAGGGCGGCATGCCGGTGACGCAGTCGTACTCCTCGCCGTACGAGATGGACTACCCGACCCCGGTCGCGGCCTGCGACGGCAAGACGTGGAACGAGAAGGGCGTCAAGCTCGCCAACGAGAACGAGACCGAGGTCGGCCCGTACGACATGAAGGAAGCGACCGCGAAGTCGGTCAACACCTACTACGTACAGATGATCGGTGACATCGGCATCTGCCCGGTGACGCAGATGGCCGAGAAGATGGGCGTCGAGCGCGCCAACGGCAACAAGCTGGAGCAGACCCCGTCCATCGCCCTCGGTGTCACCGAGGTCTCCCCGCTGACCATGGCGAGCGCGTACGCGACCTTCGCCTCGCGCGGCACGTACTGCACGCCGGTCGCCATCGAGTCGATCAGCCAGCGGATCGGCAACAAGAGCAAGTCGCTCGAGGTCCCGAAGTCCACCTGCGCGCGGGCCATGTCCGAGAAGACCGCCGACACCGTCAACACGCTCCTCAAGGGCGTCGTCGAGGACGGTACGGGTCAGCAGGCCGGCCTCGACAGCCGCCCGAGCGCCGGCAAGACCGGTACGACGGACGAGCGGTACGCGGCCTGGTTCGTGGGCTACACCCCGGACCTCGCCGGCGCCGTGTGGGTCGGCGACCCCAAGCACGAGCGGCAGATGGTCAACATCACCATCGGCGGCGTCCCGCACGACAAGGTCTTCGGTGGTGCGGTCCCCGGTCCGATCTGGGGCGACATGATGGCGGGCGCGCTGGAGGGCACACCGGCCTCCGACTTCAACCTCGTCCACATCCCGGACAGCAAGGAAAAGGACAAGGACGAAGGCCGCGGCGACGACGAAGGCCGCGGCGACGACGGTGACGACGGCAACCAGGACGACGGCGGCGACGGCGGCCTCATCGGTGGCCTGATCGACGGCGGCACGGACAACGGCGGCACCGACGGCGGCTTCCCGGGCAACATCATCCAGGGGCAGGGCAACGGCGGTAACGGCATCGGCGGACGCCGCGACTGACCTCCGGTCCGCCACCGGGCGGTGACGACGGCCGACGGCCCCTTCCACTTCGTGTCGGAAGGGGCCGTCGGCCGCTTGCGTTCTCTGTTTCTGTCTCTGCTCTTGTGGGCGTCGCCTCCGCTTCTGCGGGCGTCGTGTCAGCCCGCCAGCAGCTTCTTGACCGCGGCGGCGACCCGGCCGCCCTCGGCCTGCCCGGCCACCTTCGGGTTCACGATCTTCATGACGGCGCCCATGGCCCGCGGCCCCTCGGCACCGGCCGCCCGCGCCTCCTCGACGGCCTGGGCGACGATCGCGTTCAGCTCGTCGTCGGACAGCTGCTTGGGCAGGTACGCGGCGAGCACCTCGCCCTCCGCCTTCTCCCGCTCGGCGCTCTCGGCGCGACCGCCCTGGGCGAAGGCCTCGGCGGCCTCGCGACGCTTCTTCGCCTCGCGGGTGATCACCTTCTGCACCTCGTCGTCGGAGAGCTCCCGCTTCTCCTTCCCCGCGACCTCTTCCTTGGTGATCGCGGCGAGCGTCAGCCGGAGCGTCGAGGAGCGGAGCTCGTCGCGCTCCTTGATCGCGGCGTTGAGGTCGTCGTGCAGCTTCGACTTGAGCGTGGTCATGGCATTGATTGTCGCAGGTGCGGGAGGACGAACGCCTGCACATTTACGCGACCTTCCGGTTCGCGTGACCTACTGGTGCACGTGACCTCCCGGTTCGCGTGACCTCTCGGCCGGCCCACGCGCGGTCGGCTCCCGCCACCGCTTCTGACACGATGGAGGTATGCGCGCGCGATACGGAGTGCCCCTGGGAATCACGGCGGTTGGCGCCGCCGGTCTGGTCTACGCGGCGGGGTTCGAAGCCCGCTCGTTCCGCCTCCGACGGGTGACGATCCCCGTCCTGCCCGCCGGCATGCGTCCCCTGCGTGTCCTCCAGGTCTCCGACATCCACATGGTCGGCGGCCAGCGCAAGAAGCAGCGCTGGCTGCGCTCGCTGGCCGGCCTGCGCCCCGACTTCGTGATCAACACCGGCGACAACCTGTCCGACCCGGACGGCGTCCCGGAGGTCCTGGACGCGCTGGGCCCCCTGCTGGAGTTCCCGGGTGCCTACGTCTTCGGCTCCAACGACTACTACGGCCCCAAGCTCCGCAACCCCGCCCGGTACCTGATCGAGAAGGCCCAGGGCCGCCACGGCCTCAACGGCAACGCGCCCGCCGTCGGCGTCGTCCACAACCCCTGGGAGGACCTGCGCGACGGCTTCGACGCCGCCGGCTGGCAGAACCTCACCAACACGCGCGGCACGCTCAAGGTCGAGGGCGTGTCCGTCGAGCTCACGGGACTGGACGACCCGCACATCAAGCGGGACCGGTACGCGGAGGTGGCGGGCGGCCCGTCGGGCACGGCGGACTTCTCGATGGGCGTGGTGCACGCGCCGTACCTGCGCGTCCTCGACTCCTACACGGCCGACGGCTACCCCCTGATCCTCGCCGGCCACACCCACGGCGGCCAGCTCTGCATCCCCTTCTACGGCGCCCTGGTCACCAACTGCGACCTGGACACGGACCGCGTGAAGGGCCTGTCCACCCACACGGCCGAGGGCCGTACGGCCTACCTCCACGTCTCGGCGGGCTGCGGCACCAACCGCTACACCCCGGTCCGGTTCGCCTGTCCGCCGGAGGCGACGCTGCTGACGCTGGTGGGCCGCGAGCAGTAGCGTCGCCGACCTGCCGGCCTGCCGCGCGGTGGGCCGCGTCACCCACACGGCCCACCCGCATAGCCCGATATGCCCCATCTGTCTAGCGTGGGGCCATGACAGCCCCGATACCCAGGGACATCCCGGACCTCCCCGCGATCCCGGGCCGCCCGTCCACCCTGCTGCCCACCCCCGTCCCGGCGGGGGCCGTCGTACCCCCCGTACGCCGCCCCCTGACCGCCGCCTTCCGCCTCCTCACGGCGCTGCTGGCACTGACGGGCGTGACGATCGAGCTGCTCCTGTCCGGTCCGCCCCTGAGGACCCTGAGCCACTTCACGATCCAGAGCGGCATCCTGCTGGCGCTGGTCCTGCTCGCCTCGGCCCGGCGCGCCTGGACCGCCCGCCGCCCCCTGCCGGGCACCCTGACCGGCGCGGCACTCCTCTACGTCGCCGTCGCCGGCCTCGTCCACCACCTGCTCCTGGCAGGCGCGGCGAGCCCGTTCGCCACACCGGCCGGCACCGGCACGGCCTGGCAGACGGCCGCGACCCACATCCTGCACACGGCCGTCCCCATCGCCGCGACGCTGGACTGGCTCCTCCTCACCGCCCCCGGCCACCTGCACCTGCGCCAGGCCGCGGCATGGCTCCTGTACCCCCTGGCCTACCTGGCCTTCTCCCTGGGCCGCGGAGAGCTCCTCCTGCCCGGTACCCAGGACCGCTACCTCTACCCCTTCCTCGACGTCGACGACCACGGCTACAAGGGCGTCCTCGGCAACGCCCTCCTCCTCGGCCTCGCCGTCTACGCCCTGGCCGTCCTTCTCGTGGCCGTGGACCACATCCGCCCGAACCCGCTGCGCCGTCGCTGGTAAACCGGATTTCGTCTCCGGCCACCGGTGGGCTAAAGTAAACGACGTCGCCGCGACGAGCAGCGACAATCGGGGTGTGGCGCAGCTTGGTAGCGCGCTTCGTTCGGGACGAAGAGGTCGTGGGTTCAAATCCCGCCACCCCGACAGGGAAGTACCACCAGGGGCCTGATCCGCTAAGCGGGTCGGGCCCCTGGTGGTTTGTGGTGCCGTCGCGATCACCTCCGCCAGCCGCAGGCCGGTTTCCGACAGACCTCGCAATAAATCATTGGCCCTGAGACGAGCGCGTCGTTAGGCTGGATTTCGTACTTCTGATCACATACCGGGACGTACGTGCGTACCACCCGGCCACTGGGCTTCGTGCCTCGAAGGGGTGTCTTGATGACCCGGCCCGCGCCGAGCGCGCCTCGCTTCACCGCGTAAGCGTCCGTCCTTGTCCGTCGCGCTGTCCTGGCGCGGCTACCGGACGTAAGTCTCCGGTGTCCTGCTCGTCGAGGCCGCTCGGCCTGCTCTTGCTGTCATGTCTGACCTCTCAGCAAGGAGCACCCGGGTGTCCACCCGTAACACCTTCAACACACTCACCATCGACACCTTCGCCTGCGCGTGGTGCGGTCTGACCGTGTCCGCGACCGCCGCCGACGGCACGCGTCGCAACCACTGCCCGTCCTGTCTGCACTCGCGGCACGTCACCGACCATGTCGAGGGCGGCCCGAGCGACTGCCACGGCCGGATGTCGCCGATCGCCATCGCCGTGCTGCGCACCGGCGACTGGATGGTCATCCACCGCTGCGTACGCTGCGACGAACTCACCTCCAACCCCATCTGCGCGGACGACAACCAGCTCGTCCTGATGCGGATGGCCGTCCGGCCGCTCGCCCAACCGCCCTTCCCGCTCGAAGCGTTCGGAGGGCTGTGAGCATGCCGCGACGCAACACCACCCGGCGGCAGACTTCCGTGCGCAGCCGTCCACAGCGGCACAAGGACGTGCTCCACGAGCACGGCGGGCACCGCGCGAACGACTTCAAGTGCGCCGGGTGCCGTCTCGACGTGTCCCTGGTCGCGCCGGGCACCGGGCATCGCAACCACTGCCCCAACTGCCTGGCCAGCCTGCACGTCGACGCCCGCGTCCCGGGCGACCGGGCCGCCACCTGCCGGGGACGCATGGAGCCCGTGTCCATGTCCACGCGCCCCGACGGCGAGTGGATGCTCATCCATCAGTGCCTGACCTGCGGCGAACTCAGCGCCAACCGCATCGCCGGTGACGACAACCCCCTCGCCCTGGTCCGCCTGGCCCTCAGACCGCTTCACGGCCCGGGCGCGGGCACCGGCATGGCCCGCCGCGCACTGCTCACCCTGCAACCGCACCCCGGGCCACGGGACATACCGGCACCGCGCCTCGTCCCGTGGCCCGCCTCCACCGGGCAGCCGCCACACATCCGCACGTCCACGGCACCACAACGCGACAAGCCCCCTGAGCCGCGGGTGTCGAACCAAGTTGGAAAAATGCCCTGTTGAGCTGCGGAGACCGTTGTAGCCTCCGCCAATGACGCCTACGACGCCATCCTCTTCGTCCGCCGCGGGCGCCGAGTGCCTCGCGCTCACGCGGAGTCTGCGTCGCCGGGGCACCCTCGTGCTCTCCGTGTTCGGGCTGCTGTGGGCCCTCGCCGGGGCGTCCGGTACCGGAGCGGCGACGGATGTCGTGCCCGTGGGGACGGAGATCGCGGCCCTGCTGATCACGGCGGGAGCGCTCTACCTCGGCTACCGCAAGGGGGCCGCACCCTCGCCCCGGAACGTCGACCTGCCGCAGAAGTGGGCGCGTGACGTGGGCATCGTCAACGGTGTCGAACTGGTGGCGATCTTCGCGGTGATCGCGGCGGTCAACGCCTCCGGCCGGGCCGGGCTCGTGCCCGTGGGCATCGCGCTCGTCGTGGGCGTGCACTTCTTCCCGCTGGCCCGTCTCTACGACCAGTGGCAGTACCGGTGGACGGCGACGCTCCTGACCCTGGTCGCGGTCGTCGGCCTCGTGCTCTACGCGGCGGGGCTGACGGACGAGAACGTGCGCGTCGTGACGGGTCTGGCGTGCGCCGTGGTGCTGTGGGCCTCCGCGTACCACCTGGCCCTGCGGGGCTGACACCCCCCGGAGTGGGCGGGTGCGCGGCAGGGCCTAGGGTGGCTGACTTCGTTGTGGCTGCCCGCGCTGTCGCCCGGGCCGGACAGGAGGTCAGTCGTGGGTGCTGCGCGTACGAGCAGGACGCCGCTGCCGGGGATCGGGGTGCGCTACGACCTGACCACCCGCGAGCGGCGTCGGCTGTCGGTGGTGGCGGAGCGGGACGGGTCGCGGACGTTGAGCGCCTACCGCAAGGACGATCCGGACGACTGCGCGCTGTCCGTGCGGCTGACCGCGGACGAGGCGGCGGGCGTGATCGACGCGCTCATGCCGGCCCACCACAGTCCGAGCCTGCTGTCGACGACCGAGCTGGGGCTGGTCGCCGAACGGGTCGAGGTGTCGGCGACGTCGCGGTGGAACGGGCGTGTGCTCGGAGAGACCCGGATGCGTACGGACACGGGTGTGTCGATCGTGGCGGTGCTGCGGCGGGCCGAGGCGATCCCGTCCCCGGGGCCGGACTTCCGGCTGGCCGGCGGTGACACACTGATCGTGATCGGTACGCGTGAGGGCGTCGACGCCGCCGCGGGGATTCTCGGCGGGCAGTGAGCGGTACGGCACCCACGCGGCCTCGGCCGGCCCGGCGCCGCGGGCTTCGCGCCCGGCTCGCGCCGTGACCGGCGTTTCCGTTCCCCGACGCCGTCAGGCGTTGGCGTGCGCGGAATCCGCGGCCGGTTCGGCCAGTTCGGTGTCGGTGGCGGTGGGGGCCAGGGCCGCCTCGGTGGGCCTACGGCGGGTGAGGCGGCGCGCCAGGGGCTCGGTGTAGCGGGTGGTGAGCGGGCCCAGGACGACGAGGATCAGCACGTAGGCGGTGGCCAGCGGGCCGATGCGGGGCTCGACGCCGACGGCGAGTCCGGCGATGACGATGGAGAACTCGCCGCGCGCGACGAGGGTGCCGCCGGCCCGCCAGCGTCCGGCGCCGCGGATTCCGGCGCGGCGCGCGGCGTACCAGCCGGTGGCGACCTTCGTGAGGGTGGTGGCGGCGGCGAGGAGGAGCGCCGGGACGAGGACGGGCGGGATGTCCGCGGGGTCGGTGGACAGGCCGAAGAAGACGAAGAAGACGGCGGCGAACAGGTCGCGCAGCGGCGTGAGAAGGCTGCTGGCGCCCTCGGCGACCTCCCCGGACAGGGCGATGCCGACGAGGAAGGCGCCGACCGCGGCGGAGACCTGGAGTTCCTGGGCGAGGCCTGCCACGAGGAGGGTGAGGCCGAGTACGACCAGCAGGAGCATCTCCGCGTTGTCCGAGGAGACCGCGCGGCTGATCAGCCGCCCGTGGCGGAGCGCGACGTAGAGGACGGCTCCGACGGTGCCCAGGGAGATCAGCAGGGTGACGGCGCCTCCGGCCAGGCTGACGCCGGCGAGCAGGGCGGTGAGGATCGGCAGGTAGACGGCCATGGCGAGGTCCTCGATGACGAGGACGCCGAGGACGACGGGGGTCTCGCGGTTGCCGAGCCGGCCCAGGTCGCCGAGGACCTTGGCGATCACCCCGGAGGAGGAGATCCAGGTGACGCCGGCGAGTGCCACGGCGGCCACCGGGCCCCAGCCGAGGATCAGTGCGGCGACGGCGCCGGGTACGGCGTTCAGTACGAAGTCGACCGCGCCGGACGGGTATTGGGTCTTGAGGTTGGTGACCAGTTCGGAGGCGCTGTACTCCAGGCCGAGCAGGAGCAGCAGCAGGATGACGCCGATCTCGGCGCCCGTGGCCACGAACTCCTCGCTGGCCTGCAGGGGCAGGATGCCGCCGTGGCCGAAGGCGAGTCCGGCCAGCAGGTAGAGGGGGATGGGCGAGAAGCCCACCCGGCCCGCGAGGCGGCCCAGCAGTCCCAGGCCAAGGATGATCGCTCCCAGCTCGATGAGCATGGCGGTCGTGTCGTGCACGGGCGTCTGTCCTCCGGTTCGGTTCGGTGACGGCGTCGGTGCGGGGCCCCCGGGCGTGTGCCGGGCAAGGGCGCGGCGGTGCGGTGCGGTGCGGGGGCAGGGTGGAGCGTGACGGCGCTGCCGAGGGTGGGCGTGGTGCGCGAGTCCCGGCGCAGGGCCGGTCGCATCGACGCGGCGGAACGGCGGGCGTGGCGGTGGGGTCGCGGGGTGGGGATCGCGGCGGTGGCGATCGCGGCGGTGGGGCTCAGTCGGTCGTGAGAACGGCCGGAGGACCGGCCGGAGGGTCAGAGGCCGAGAGCGGCGCCGGTCGATTCGGGCACGCTGTCACGAGCGGTGTTGTCGATCCGTACGGTCATGACCGTCATGGCGGTCGCGACGGTCGGTACGGTCAGTGCGGTGGGGACAACTCGATCCATGCGATCCATGTCGTGTCCCTCCCGTCCGGGGCTCCCCGCCCTCCGCAAGACCTCCGCAAGGTGAGCGCTTCATCGCTCAACGGAGCGTCACGGCTCGGTAAAGAAGTTTACCGTACGACTTATTTCGCATTGCGCTTTCTTTCATCCCGTACAGGGATCAAAGGGTCGGGGATCGGGAGGGGGATCGCCTGCGATGCGGGTCGAAGAGCTCCCCCGCCATGCCGGCGAGGACCAGGCCGGTGGCGATGAGAAGACCGTGGGGCAGGGCGACGCCGACGCCCAGCGCGGACAGGGCGGTGGCGAGCAACAGCCAGGCCCGTAAGGGCCGGTACTCGCGCGGCCGGCGAGGGCGACCGGCACCGAGGGCTCGGGCGAAGCGGGGATCGTCGCGGTGGAGACGGGACTCGATCTCGCTGAGTCGCTGGTCGTCGGACGGGGGCATGGCGTCCTCCTCCGAAGCGGGACCTGGAGTCGGTTACAGCCTTCCCCGAGCCCGGGTGCGACCACCATCCGGGCCGGTACCCACATATGGCCGGACCTGACCTGTAGCCGTACCCTCACCCCTTGCCGCTCCTATCGTTTTTCGATAGATTTCCATCGTGGGTCGATTGACCGACGCCAGCGGAAAGGAACACAAGGGACAGATGGAAGGGAACGGAGGGGAGGGGCGATGGGAAAGCTGACCGTATCTGCCCTGCGTGCGGTGCTCGTGGCGCTGCTCGCCGGATCGGTGTTCGTGCAGGCGGTGATGGTGCCGCTGCTGGCCATGGACTTCGAGGGAGCCGACGCGGCCCTCGCGTCCGTCCGCACACCGGTGCTCGTGATCGTCGTGCTGGGCGTCGTGACGGCCCAGGTCGTGCTGGTCTGCGTGTGGCGGCTGGTGACGATGGTGCGGCGAGGGACCGTGTTCTCCCTCGGTGCCTTCCGGTATGTGCATGCCGTGATCGGCGCCTTCGTCGCCGCCGCGCTTCTGGTCTTCGCGCTCGGGGTCGTCCTGGCCCCGGGCGAGGCCGTCGCGCCGGGCATCGTCCTCCTGCTTGGCGGGGTCGCGATCGCGGTGCTGGGGGTCGCGCTGGTGGTGCTCGTGCTGCGGATGCTGCTCGCCCAGGCCGTCGCCCGCGACCTCGAGGCGGCGCGGATGCGGGCCGAGCTCGCCGAGGTGATCTGATGCCGATCGCCGTCGACATCGACGTGATGCTGGCCAAGCGCAAGATGTCCGTGGGCGAGCTCGCGGAGCGCGTCGGGATCACCCCCGCCAACCTGGCCGTGCTCAAGAACGGCCGCGCCAAGGCGGTGCGCTTCACGACGCTCGCCGCGCTGTGCGAGGTGCTCGAGTGCCAGCCGGGAGACCTGCTGCGCTGGGAAGCCGGGGACGCGGACACAGACGCGTGATCGATGGCACCGGGTGACTCCAGGGCCCCCGACTCCCGGCTCCCCGCTCCCGGCTCCCGTTCGGGCGCGATCCGGGAGAGGATCTGCATGCCGGCAGGTTCGGTTCAGACCGGGAAGGACCACCTCATGATCATCTTCGGCACCAAGGGCTACCTCTACCAGCTCGCGATACTGACGCTGGTGTGCACCCAGTGCGGCAACCCCTCCGCCCACACCCTCAGGAAGCGGGTCACGAAGTTCACGCTGTTCTTCGTGCCGCTGTTCCCGTTCTCCACGAAGTACGCCACGCAGTGCACCTTCTGCGGCGCCGAGCAGCAGCTGACCAGGGAGCAGGCGGAGCAGCTCCAGGCGCAGGCCGGCAGCGGCCAGGGCGGTCAGGCCTCCGGCCGGCCGCAGCAGCAGCCGTACCAGCGGCCGTGACCGGCCGGGGAGGAGCGGGGTGACGGAACAGCAGGAGACGCAGGCGACGCAGGAGACGGAGGAGACGCCGACTACGTATCTGACCGGGTACGCCGGGCTCCTGGCGGAGGTCGCCGGCACGGGGCGCCGGCTGACCCGCGACGAGCTGGAGGACCGCCGGTTCTTCGGCGAACGGGCCGCGGAGGCGGGTCACAGCCTGCGCAGCCTCGTACGGCTCCACCTGGACGCCACGCGCGCCGACTGGCCGGGCGGGGCGGAGCGGCCGGACGCGGCACAGAGCGTGCTGGCCGCCGTCACCCAGGCCGTCGACGCCTTCGCCGAGGGATACGAACGCGCCCAGCGCCTCGCCGTACGCCAGGAGGAGGCCGCCCGGCGGGAGTTCATCGACGACCTGCTCTACGGGCGCAGCGACCTGGGCCGGCTCGCCGAACGGGCCGAGCGCTTCGGCCTCGTCCTCTCCCGCGCCCACGCCGTCGCGGTGGCCCAGGCGCCCGAGGCGTACGACGACACCGCCCAGGTCACCCGGCTCGTGGAGAGCGCGCTCATCTCCCGCTTCGGCGACCGGCGCATCCTGATCGCCACCAAGAACGGCCAGCTGATCTGCATCGCGCCCGGTGACCAGGACGACGTCCTCGCCTTCTTCGCCAAGCAGGCGTACGCCGCCACGGAGGGCAGCCGGGTGGCCGTCGGGCGCCCCCGCAGCGGCGCGGGTGGCGTGGTGCACAGCTACGAGGAGGCGCTGAGCACCCTCGAACTCGCCGAGCGGCTGGAGCTGGACGAGCCCGTGGTGCGCGCCGCCGACCTGCTGGTCTACCCGGTCCTCACCCGCGACCGGCAGGCCATGGCCGACCTGGTGCTGAGCGTGCTGGGCCCGCTGCGCGGCGCCCGCGGCGGTGCCGAGCCGCTGCTGCGGACCCTGGAGGTGTACTTCGAGGCCGGCTGCACCGCGGCGGAGGCGGCCCGGCGGCTGACGCTCAGCGTGCGGGCCCTCACCTACCGGCTGGACCGCATCCACCAGCTGACCGGCGCCAACGCCGCCGACCCGGTGCACCGTTACACCCTGCAGACCGCGGTCATCGGGGCCCGGCTGCTGGGCTGGCCCGCCCAGGAGATCTGAGCGGGCCGGCTCCTGGGTGGGGTGGTCAGCCCGTGATCTCCACCTTGCCGTTGCGCGGGTCCGCGCCCTGCGGACGGCCGGGGCCCGCGCCGTCCGCCTCCGGAGAGACCTGCCCCGCCGCGCCCGTCGCCGTGAGCCCCTTCAGCAGGGACGCCAGGTCGACTCCCGTGGTGGAGCTGAGCAGTTCCACACCCTGCGCCACGTTGTCGGCGACCGTGCGCGACAGCCGGCTCGCGCCGTCCGTGGAGATGACCGTCATCTTGTCCACGGCCGCGAGCGGCTCGGACGCCTTGGCCACCACCTGCGGCAGCACCTCGACCAGCATCTGCAGCACGGCCGCGTCGCCGTAGCGGCCGAAGGCGTCGGCCTTCTTCTCCATCGCCTCGGCCTCGGCCGTGCCCTTCGCGCCGATCGCGGCGGCCTCCGCCTCACCCTCGAGCCGTACGGCCTCGGCGATCGCCGCACGCCGGGAACGCTCGGCCTCACCCTGCTTGAGACCCTCGATGGCCTCCGCCTCGGCCAGCGCGCCACGGCGCTGCTTCTCGCCCTCACCGGTGAGCCGAGCCCGCTCGGCCTCCGCCTGGGCCGCGGCGATCTCGGCCGACCGCTCGGCCTCCGCCTGCTTCACCCGCGCCACCCGGCGGGCCTCCGCCTCCTGCTCGGCCGCGTACCGCTGGGCGTCGGCGGGCTTGCGGACCTCGGTGTCGAGCTGGCGGTCCTTCAGCGCGGCCTGCCGCTCGGCGACCTTCTCCTGCTCGGCGAGGATGTCCTGCTGCCGGGCCGCCTCCGCGAGGGGTCCGGCGGCGTTGGCGCGGGCCGACGCCTGGTCGGTCTCGGCCTTGATCTCGGCCTGCTTCAGGTAGAGGGTCCGCTGCGCGACCGCGATCTCCTCCTCGGCCTTCAGCCGGGCCTGCTCGGCGGCCCGCCGGGCCACGGCCTCGGCGATGTCGGCCTCCTGCTTGGCCCGCGCCGCCTCGGGACGGCCGAGGTCCTCCAGGTAGGAGCCCTCCGTGGTGATGTCCTGGATCTGGAAGGCGTCCAGCACCAGGCCCTGCCCGGACAGGCTCGCCTCCGCCTCCTCGGCGACCTGCCCGGCGAAGGCGGCCCGGTCCCGGATGACGTCCTCCACGGACATTCGCCCGACGATCGCGCGCAGTGCGCCGGACAGCACCTCCTGGGTGAAGCCGACGATGCCGTCCTGCTGCATCAGGAACCGCTGCGCGGCGGCGCGGATGGCGTCCTCCGTGCCCCCGACCTTGACGATCGCGACGCCTTCGAGGTTGGCCTTCACACCGCGCAGCGTGACCGCGCCGCGCACGGCGACCGGGATGTGCCGGGAGGAGAGGTCGAGGGTGAAGCGCTGCTGCACGAACGGCACGACGAACACGCCGCCCCCGACCACGACCTTCTGGCCGCTGTTGTCGGTGAACACCCGGCCCGTCTCCGGGTCGGTGGACTTCTTGCCGCGGCGCCCGGTGACGATGAACGCCTCGCTCGGGCCGGCCACCTTGTAGCGGCTGACCACCACCAGCGCGAGCAGCACCAGGAGTACGACGACTCCCACCACCGCGATGACGACAGGACTCATGGCAACGCCCCCGAATCACACAGAGAGACAACGAAACAACGAACCAACGACCACTGCACGGCCGACTGCCCTTGGGAAAGCTCAGCGGTCCACCGGGCGCACCACGACCGACGTTCCCGTCGGCACCGCCTCGACCCAGACCTCGGCCCCCCGCGCCACCGGCTCCGCGCTGCGCGCCGCGCACTTCAGCGGCTGCCCGGCGAGCCGGAGCAGTACTTCGCCGTAGCCGTCCGCGGGGATGGCGGTCACGACCTTGCCGGACGTGCCGATGAGGTCGTTCGTGCTGGGGGTGACGGCGGTCTGGTCGCGCATCAGCGCGCGGCTGAGGCGGTACGTCAACCAGCCGGCCCCCACCCCGGCGACCGCGCCGACTCCGGTGGCGCCCGCGGGACCGGTCCAGCCGGTGCCGAGGGCGATGGCTCCACCGAAGCCGGTCATCGCCACGAACCCGGCGACGACCGGCAACGACAGCCACCCCTCGAGGACGCCGTCCAGCACTCCGTCGAAGGCGCCTTCCAGCAGTCCGTCGAAGACCAGCGACAGGGCGAGCAGCACGATCCCCGTGATACCCAGCCCGAGAAACCAGGCCATGCGTGCCGTCCCCCTCTCGCCCGTCGCTGAGCTTCGGTGAAACGAATCGTCACACGCGACCGC
The DNA here is from genome assembly GCF_044544295.1 of Streptomyces sp. NPDC053750. Classification (NCBI taxonomy): domain Bacteria; kingdom Bacillati; phylum Actinomycetota; class Actinomycetes; order Kitasatosporales; family Streptomycetaceae; genus Streptomyces; species Streptomyces sp. NPDC053750. The sequence goes on from NZ_JBITXB010000004.1 coordinate 165,435, forward strand.
GAGCCACGTCATTGCCGGAAACCGGCAATCTTTACGCGTCTTTAATGCCGCCCTCGACCGCCTCGGACACTCCCGGAACCGCACGCCCCGCGGGTACTGTCTCCTCCTAAATGGGGAGCGTTCCGAATCAGGGCCGGCCGGGCGACGCGTACGCGCACATGGTGGTGTGCGGCGACGACGGGCTCGCACACCGACTGGCCGCCGAACTGCGCGGTGTCTACCGCGAACAGGTCACTCTCGTCGTCCCGCCCTCCGGTCGCCGGGTGCCTCAACCCGTGGTCGGGCGGGCCCGCGCGGCGGCGCTGCTGGACCGCATGGTCAACGCGGCCGTCAACCGTGCGGGCAACGGTGACCAGGGCGACGGCACCCAGGAGTTGGAGGCCGCCGAGCCGACCGAGGACGTCCTCGCGGAGGCCGGGGTGGATCGCGCCGCCGCACTCGCCCTCGTGTACGACGACGACGAGACCAACATTCGCGCGGCCCTGACCGCCCGCCGGCTCAACCCCCGGCTGCGTCTGGTCCTGCGCCTCTACAACCGGCGCCTCGGCCAGCACATCGAGGAACTCCTCGACCAGAGCGCCGCGTTGGCCACCGGCGGCGGACAGGTCGCCGGGCTCGACGGTGTCGAGGCCTCGACGACCGTGCTGTCCGACGCCGACACCGCCGCGCCCGCACTGGCGGCGACCGCCCTCGTCGGCACCAGCAAGGTCGTCGAGACGGACGGGCTGCTGCTGCGCGCGGTGGAACGCCGGCCGCCACGCCCCGGCGAGGTGGCCGACCCGGGTCTGTGCACCCTCGCGCTACTGTCCACGACGAGCAACGACCCCGCCGGGGCGGACGGTTCGGAGGACAGCGGCGACCAGGGGCCGCAGCTGCTGCCCGACGCGGCGGCGGTGGAGGCGGCGACCGGGCGCGGCACCGTGGTCCTGGAGCAGGTGTCGTACTCCGGTCCGCCGCTGCCCGCCGGGCGGGCCGGTGTGCCGCCGTTCGGGGAGCTGTTCTCGCGGCGGCTGCGGTGGTCGCTGGCCGGTCTGGCGGGCTGCGTGGTCGCGCTCGCCGTGGCCCTCATGGTGGTCACCGGCGACCATCCCCTGCACGCGACGTACGTGACACTGCTCGACCTGTTCTCCATCAACGAGCCCGCGCACAACAAGGACACCGGCCGCCAGATCCTCCAGCTGCTCTCCGGTTTCGTCGGACTCCTGCTGCTGCCCGTGCTGCTCGCGGCCGTGCTCGAGGCCCTCGGGACCTTCCGCAGCGCCTCGACGCTGCGCAAGCCGCCGCGCGGGCTCGGCGGGCATGTCGTCCTGCTCGGTCTCGGCAAGATCGGCACGCGGGTGCTGACCCGGCTGCGGGAGATGGACATCCCCGTCGTGTGCGTCGAGGCGGATCCCGAGGCGCGGGGCATGGCGACCGCGCGGCGGCTGCGGGTGCCGGTGGTCCTCGGGGACGTCACCCAGGAGGGCGTCCTGGAGTCGGCCAAGGTGCACCGGGCGCACTCCCTGCTCGCCCTGACCAGTGTGGACACCACCAACCTGGAGGCCGTGCTGTACGCCCGCTCCGTACGGTCCGACCTGCGGGTGGTGCTGCGCCTGTACGACGACGCCTTCGCGACCGCCGTGTACCGCACCCTGCGCGCCGCGCACCCCGGCGCGCTCACCCGGAGCCGCAGCGTGACCCACCTGGCCGCGCCCGCGTTCGCCGGGGCGATGATGGGCCGCCAGATCCTGGGCGCGATCCCCGTCGAGCGGCGGGTGCTGCTGTTCGCGGCCGTGGACGTGGCCGGGCATCCGCAGCTGGAGGGGAAGACGGTCGGGGAGGCGTTCCGGGCGGGGGCGTGGCGGGTGCTGGCACTGGAGGTCTCCGGCGAGACGCGGGGGCGGGCGGGGGACGCCGAGGGTGTCGGTGCGGAGGGGGTGCGGGAGTCGGGGTGGGTGTGGGAGCTGCCCGACACGTATGTCCTGCGGGGTGAGGATCGGGTGGTGCTGGCGGCCACGCGGCGGGGGTTGGCGGAGTTGCTGGGGCGGCGTGCGCAACAGCGGACGGATGTGTAGGGGGCGCCGCCCCCTACACCCCCGCCAGGGGGCTCCGCCCCCTGGACCCCCGGCCCATGCCCACCCACCACCCGTCTCGGTCGGCCAAGCAGCCACCCTCGAGACCGACTCGGTCGGCCAAGCAGCCGGCTACGCGGTGGGCGGCAAGTGTCGTGCCGCGAAGTCGAGTTCCAGTTTCACCTGCTTGATGCGCTCGTCCACGACCAGTGACCCGTGTCCCGCGTCGTAGCGGTAGACCTCGTGGACCGCGTTCCTCGCCTCCAGGCGCTTGACGTAGTTCTCGACCTGGCGGATCGGGCAACGCGGGTCGTTGACACCGGCCGAGATGTGGACCGGGGCCTTGACCTGGTCGACGTAGGTCAGCGGGGAGGACGCCGCGAAGCGTTCGGGGACCTCCTCGGGGGTGCCGCCGAGCAGGGTGCGGTCGAGGGCCTTCAGGCCCTCCATCTCGTCGTGGTACGCGGTGACGTAGTCGGCGACCGGGACGGCGGCGATGCCCAGCGTCCAGGCCTCGGGCTGGGTGCCGAGGCCGAGGAGGGTGAGGTAGCCGCCCCAGGAGCCGCCGGTGAGGATCAGCCGCTCGGGGTCGGCGAGGCCGGAGGTGACCGCCCACTCGCGCACCGCCGCGATGTCCTCCAGCTCGATGAGTCCGACGCGGTGCTTGAGGGCGTCGGTCCAGGCGCGGCCGTATCCCGTGGAGCCCCGGTAGTTGACGCGGACCACCGCGTACCCGTGGTCGACCCAGGCGGCCGGGCCCGCGGCGAAGGCGTCGCTGTCGTGCCAGGTCGGGCCGCCGTGGATGTCGAAGACCGTCGGCAGCGGGCCGGTCGTGCCGGCCGGCTTCTGGACCAGGGCGTGGATGCGGCCGCCCGGCCCCTCCACCCACACGTCCTCCACCGGAACCGAACCCGGTGACTTCATGCCGGGCGGGTCCAGCACGGTGCGCCCGCTCGTCGAGCGGACCGCCGACGGCTCGGCGGCCGAGGACCACAGGTACTCCACGCTGCCGTCCGGACGGGCCGTCGCCCCGGAGACGGTGCCTGCCGGGGTCGCGATCTCCACCAGCTCGCGCTCGGCGAAGTCGTAGCGGAACAGCTCGCTGCGGGCCTCGAAGCCGTGCACGATCAGCAGGCCGCTGCCGTCCGGGTACCACTCGGCGCTCACGTCACCGGGCAGCTCCAGGGCGAGGTCGGTCTGCTCCCCCGTCGCCACGTCCCACACCAGGGGCTCCCAGCGGCCCCGGCGCTGATGGCCGATGAGCAGGCGGGTGTCACCGGCGACCGGCGCGAAGCCCAGCACCTCCAGGCCCAGCTCCTCCTCGCCGCCGTTGGTGTCGTCCAGCTCCGCGACCACCGTGCCGTCGGGGCGCAGGACGCGCAGCGCCGAGTGCATCGCGTCCCCGTGCTCGGTGTGCTCGATCGCGATCAGCGTGCCGTCGTGGGAGAGGTCGCCGACGCCCGCCGACTCGCGGTGCCGGTAGATCTCCGCAGGCGCCTCGCCCGCGAGTGCCAGGTGGATCGTCGTACCGTCCTCGTCGGTCGAGCGGCCGATCACCGCCGTGCGCCCGTCCCGGCCGAGGGCGAGGCCCGCCGGGTAGGAGGGGTCGAGGCCCGGGACGGCGAGCTCGTCCTCACCGCCCGCGAAGGGCTGGCGGCGCCAGACGCCGAACTCGTCGCCGTCCTTGTCGTCGAACCACCAGATCCAGTCGCCGTCCGGCGAGAGCACGCCGTCCGTCGTGCCGTTGGGCCGGTCCGTGGCCTGGCGCTGCTCGCCGGTCGTACGGTCCCAGGCATACAGCTCGTACGTCCCCGTCGCGTTCGACACGAACAGGGAACGGTCCGGCGCGTCCTCGGCCCAGTCCGGCAGCGAGACCCGCGGCGCGCGGAACCGCTTCTCCCAGTCCGGCATCCCCTCGCCCTGTCGGCCGTCGCGCTCGTGTCGGACGTCCTGTGGGGTGTCGTACGGGGCGTCCTGTGCCCGCCGCTGGTCCGACGACGTGGACCCGTTGCTCTCAGTCATGGCCCCCATACTGCACCGCCCCGGCGACAACGCGCAGATCAGATCCCCAGCCTGTGGAAAACTTCCCTCGTCCACGCTTTTCCACAGCCCCGCGGCCGGGCCGCGGGGGCGCGCCCCGTACCGTGGGGGCGTGTACCGGTTTCTGCTGACGCCCCGATGGTGGGGGATCAACGTCTTCGTCGTCCTGGCCATCCCCTTCTGCATCTTCATGGGTTCGTGGCAGCTGGGCCGGTTCGAGGACCGGATCCAGGACCACGAGACCGCGACGACGCAGAACGCGTCCGACCGCCAGGAGGCGGCCCGCCCGCTGGCCGACCTACTGCCCGTCGACAAGGCGACCGTCGGCAAGCAGACCACCGTGAGCGGCCGGTACGACGACCAGCTGCTCGTTCCGGAACGGAAGCTGGACGGCCGGTCCGGCTACTACGTCCTCACCCTGCTGCGCACCGACGCCGGCAAGGCGCTGCCCGTCGTACGGGGCTGGCTGCCCGGCGAACCCGACCCGGCGAAGGCCCCGGCCCCGCCCACCGGCGAGGTCACCGTCTCCGGAGCGCTCCAGGCCGCCGAGTCGGTCGGCAGCAACGGCGTCAGCGGCCGCACCGGCTGGCCGGACGGGCAGACCGGCGCGATCAGCGCGGCCACGCTGCTGAACCTGGTGCCGTACGACGTCTACGACGCGTGGGTCACGCTCAACGAGGGCGACTCCGGGATGCGGGCCGTGCCCGTGAGCGCCCCGCAGAACACGGGGCTGGACCTGAAGGCGTTCCAGAACCTCGGCTACACCGCCGAGTGGTTCGCCTTCGTGGGCTTCGTGATCTTCATGTGGTTCCGGCTGCTGCGCCGCGAGGTCGAACTCGCCCGGGACGCGGAGCTGGGGCTGGTCCAGGAGGACGCGCAGGACGCCGAGGACGGGGCCGCCGAGCGGAAGTCCGACCGCAGCACCAGCCCGTCCGGCGTCTGACGCACGGGCGGACGGGCGGGCGGACGCCGGACGCGCCGCTCGGCGCCGCGCCGAGCCGGCGGGCGGGCGGGTGCTACGTACCCGACCCCGCCAGCACGCCCGTCCAGTACACGGTCCCCGCACACGCGTTGGACACCGTGACCGTCGCCGAGCCCGAGCCGCCCTCCGGGGTGTACGTCACCGACACGCTGCCGTCGGCAGGAGCGTCCTCGGTGACCAGCTGGGTCGTGGGGCCGGCGTCGCCGCCGCCCGTGGTGGTGCCGCCCGCGGCGGCGGTGGTCTCCTCGGTGGGCGAGGGGTCGGGCGAGGGCCCGCCGGTACTGCCTCCCGTGGTGTCGCCGGTGGTGGGACAGGTCTCCGAGGGCACCCAGGCGAACTGCACCGCGTACCCGGAGCCCGGCGCCACGGTCAGTGAGGTGGCCTCCAGGGACGGGTCGGGCAGTCCGGCCGCGGCGTCCCCGGCCGCGTGCCGAGCCGTGCCGATCTTGGTGGCGTCCGCCGCTCCCTGCGGGCCGGCGACCACACTGCCGGGGCCGACGACGGTGCAGCTGTCCGAGGAGACGTTGGTGACGCTGAAGGCGCCGTAGACCACGCCCGTGGAGTCGGGCGCGGCGCTGCTGGCGACGGCCGGGCCGAGCTGCTCCGCCGTGCAGACGGGGATGTCGGCGGCGGCGCTGGTGGAGGGGTCGGCGCCGGGGTCCGAGCCGGTCACGGCGCCGCTCTCCTCGTCCTTGGGCTTCTCCGAGGGGTCCGTCTTGTCCTTGCCCTCGGTCTCGCCCGCGGAGCCGGCGATGCCGCTCTGGCCGCCGGCCGGGTCCTTGCCCTGGGAAGCGCCGCCCTGGGCCTGCGAGGCGTGTCCGGCGACGGACGGGTCGGCACCCGGGCCGGTGGAGTTGGAGACATGCACGAGGGCCGGGATCGCGGTGCCGAAGAAGAGGGCTGCGGCCGCCATGCCGACGACGGCCTGGCGCTTACGGGCCCGCCGGGCGGGCACCGCGCGGCGCAGGTGGTCCAGGGTGCCGTCCCTCGGCTCCACGTCCTGAACGGCCTGCTGCAACATCCTCCGCAACGCCAACTCGTCGACCCCGAGCCCACCGGGAGCGTGAGCACCGGGACCGAGTCCCTCGGGCCCCCCAGCGCGGAGCCCTTGATCGACGGATCCCTCCGTACCGGGACCGGGCCCGTCGGAGCCCCGAGCTCCAGGGCCGGGCTCGTCGGGACCGAGCCCCTCGGAGCCGAGCCCGTCGGGGCCGTGAGGGTGGGACCCTTCGTTATCGGGGCCCTGAGTGTCGGGGCCCTGGTCGGCGGGGCCGTGGTTCACAGATCCGTTCCCAGCGTGCGTGTGCTTCGGCTGCCTTTGCCCGTCCGGCCCTGTCGCGGCCTCGCGCCGCGCGTCGTCGGCGTCGTCGCTCATGCCGGCTCCTCCATGGCCACCCTGAGCGCCGCGATACCGCGCGACCCGTACGCCTTGACCGAACCCAGGGATATGCCGAGCGTCTCGGCGACCTGGGCCTCGGTCATGTCGGCGAAGTACCGCAGGACCAGGACCTCGCGCTGACGGCGCTGCAGCCCCTTCATGGCCTTGATCAGGGAGTCGCGCTCCAACTGATCGTAGGCACCCTCCTCCGCGCTCGCCATGTCCGGCATGGGCTTGGAGAGCAGCTTGAGGCCGAGGATGCGGCGGCGCAGTGCCGAGCGCGAGAGATTGACGACGGTCTGGCGCAGGTACGCCAGGGTCTTCTCCGGGTCACGGACCCGTTTGCGCGCCGAGTGGACGCGGATGAACGCCTCCTGGACGACGTCCTCGCAGGAGGCCGTGTCGTCGAGGAGCAGGGCGGCGAGTCCGAGCAGCGACCGGTAGTGGGCCCGGTAGGTCTCGGTGAGGTGGTCGACGGTGGTGCCCGCCGCCACGACGTCGTCCGCTCCGTCGCGCTGGTTCGATATGCGGGCCGGCCGCGCTGCGGGCATGGGCGCGATCACCGGCATGCCACCGGCCGGGCCGGCCACACGGGGACGGACGGGCCGGACAGGCGGCCGCAGAACGGTGCCGCGCGTCGCTGCGGTGAATTCGAGTACCTCTGCCACGCCAGTTGGACACGTCGACCCCCGTGAGGGTTGTACGTGCCGGGCGTCACGTTCCCGCGTCCGCCGGGTGGGCACCCGACCGACGGTGCGTCATAGGCCCTCATCGTCCCGCTCTTCCCCTATGTCCCATATGAACAGGCGTCACCACGCCCGTTCATCGGCGTCCCCCACGCCGACCCGCGCCCTGCGCCCTGAATGGGTGACCGCAAAGACGCTCCCCGCTCTCCGCACGGTTGCGGAGGGCGGGGAGGAAATCCTCTGATGCCACAGGCGCCCGGTACAAGTGGCCCGGATCAACATCCGGATCACATGTCGTGCACGGATCTTACAAAGGAACCCCACAGCGGCCAGGGTGTTTCCGTTCCACCGGCCCGAAGGGGTGGCCCGGGGTCATCCGAACTCGGCCGCCACCAGCTCCGCGATCTGCGCGGTGTTCAGTGCGGCGCCCTTGCGCAGGTTGTCCCCGCAGACGAAGAGTTCGAGCGCCGTGGGGTCGTCCAGCGCCCGCCGCACCCGGCCCACCCAGGTCGGGTCGGTGCCGACCACGTCGGCAGGGGTCGGGAACTCCCCCGCGGCCGGGTTGTCGAAGAGGACGACGCCGGGCGCGGTGGCCAGGATCTCCCGCGCCCGGTCGACCGTCACCTCGCCCTCGAAACGGGCGTGCACGGTCAGCGAGTGCGTGGTGACCACGGGCACCCGCACACACGTCACCGCCACCGGCAGCTGTGGCAGCCCGAGGATCTTGCGGGACTCGTCCCGCACCTTCATCTCCTCCGACGACCAGCCGTCCTCGCGCAGCGAACCGGCCCACGGTACGACGTTCAGCGCGACCGGCTCCGGGAACGGCCCGGTGTCGTCGCCGACGGCCCGCCGTACGTCACCGGGGTGCGTCCCCAGCTCGGTCCCGGCGACCAGGGACAGCTGCCGGCGCAGCGTCTCCACGCCGTCCCGCCCGGCCCCGCTCACCGCCTGGTACGAGGAGACGACCAGCTCACGCAGCCCGAACTCGGCGTGCAGCGCGCCCAGCGCCACGATCATGGACAGCGTCGTGCAGTTGGGGTTGGCGACGATCCCGCGCGGCCGCATCCGCACGGCGTGCGGATTGACCTCGGGCACGACGAGCGGTACGTCCGGGTCCATCCGGAACGCGCCGGAGTTGTCGACCACCACCACGCCCTTGGCGGCGGCGACGGGCGCCCACTGCGCGGAGACCTCGTCGGGTACGTCGAACATGGCGACGTCGACCCCGTCGAAGGCCTCCTCGGTGAGCTCGACGACCTCGACCTCCTCGCCGCGGACGGCCAGCTTGCGGCCGGCCGAGCGCGGCGAGGCGATCAGGCGGATGTCGCCCCAGACGTCCGCGTGCTGGGACAGGATCTGGAGCATGACCGAGCCGACGGCGCCGGTCGCTCCCACGACGGCCAGCGTCGGCCGCCCGGTGCGCCCGACGCCCTGGGTGCCGGACATCAGCGCCCGGTGCCTCCGTAGACGACGGCCTCGTCGCTGTCGGAGTCGAGCCCGAAGGCGGTGTGCACGGCGCGCACGGCCTCGTTCACGTCGTCCTTGCGGGTGACGACCGAGATGCGGATCTCGGAGGTCGAGATGAGCTCGATGTTCACCCCGGCGTCGGAGAGCGCGGTGAAGAAGTCGGCGGTGACACCCGGGTTGGTCTTCATCCCGGCACCGACCAGCGAGATCTTGCCGATCTGGTCGTCGTAGCGCAGCGAGTCGAAGCCGATGCCGGAGCGGTTCTTCTCCAGCGCGTCGATGGCCTTGCGGCCCTCGCTCTTGGGGAGGGTGAAGGAGATGTCCGTCAGCCCGGTGGAGGCGGCGGACACGTTCTGCACGACCATGTCGATGTTGACCTGGGCGTCGGCGATCGCCCGGAAGATCGCGGCCGCCTCGCCCGGCTTGTCCGGCACACCGACGACGGTGACCTTGGCCTCGGAGGTGTCGTGCGCGACACCGGAGATCATGGCCTGCTCCACGTGCTTTTCCCCTTGCTTGATCGGCTCGCTGCTGACCCACGTACCCTGCAGTCCGCTGAAGCTGGACCGGACGTGGATCGGGATGTTGTACCGGCGGGCGTACTCCACACAGCGGTGGAGGAGCACCTTGGAACCGGAGGCCGCGAGCTCCAGCATGTCCTCGAAGGAGATCCAGTCGATCTTCTTCGCCTTGCTCACCACGCGCGGGTCGGCGGTGAACACGCCGTCGACGTCCGTGTAGATCTCACAGACGTCCGCGTCGAGCGCGGCGGCGAGGGCGACGGCCGTGGTGTCGGAACCGCCACGCCCCAGGGTGGTGATGTCCTTGCTGTCCTGGCTGACGCCCTGGAAGCCGGCCACGATGGCGATGTTGCCCTCGTCCACCGAGGTGCGGATGCGGCCCGGCGTCACGTCGATGATCCGGGCTTTGTTGTGGACCGAGTCGGTGATGACACCTGCCTGGCTACCGGTGAACGACTGGGCCTCGTGGCCCAGGTTCTTGATCGCCATGGCCAGCAGGGCCATGGAGATACGCTCTCCGGCGGTCAGCAGCATGTCGAGCTCGCGCCCGGCAGGGATCGGGGAAACCTGCTCGGCGAGATCGATCAGCTCGTCCGTCGTGTCGCCCATCGCGGAAACTACGGCGACCACCTGGTTGCCGTTCTTCTTCGCTTCCACGATCCGCTTGGCGACGCGCTTGATGCCCTCGGCATCGGCTACGGAGGAGCCTCCGTACTTCTGCACGACAAGGCCCACGTGCGCTCCTCGCTCAATCCGTCTCTTTCCGCACGTACGTATATGTACTGCGGTCGGCTCATTTTACCGAGCGTCCGGATTTCCCCCCTGCGGTATCGCATGGTGAGACTTCCGGGCGCCCGTCGCTCGGGGTGGCTCATGCCCAGGAGGGCGCGGGTCACTCGGGAAAGTGCGGTGTGTCACACGTTCACAAGTGGCCTCCCGCCACGTGGGAAGACGGGTGGTTGAACGTACAACCCTTGGGGCCGGTGGTGAGTCTGACAGCCGTGGCGCGCGGTGCGCCACGCCTTGGGGAGGACCGCCGCCTTGTCTCACGTACGTCCGTCCGGACGACGGCTCGCGACTGCCGTATCCGCTGCTCTCGCCGTCACCGCCGGTCTGATCTGCGCGACCGGTCCCGCGAGGGCCGCGTCTCCGGCGCCGGACTCCACGACGACGCTCCAGGTGGCGTCCGAGCCCGTTGCTCCGTTTCCGGCCGATCAGGAGCTCGTCGGCGTCACCGCGTCCGGCTACCTGGTCAGGGACGGGTCTCTGAGCAACAAATCCTGGGTGCGGGCCTCGGACGGGGCTCTGATCAAGCTGGGTCACGACCCCGTACTGTCCACCGGGCGGGGAGACCTGGTCGCGCTGCTCGGCGCCGACGAGATCGAAGTGCGGGACCTCGCCACCGACCGGTCCGTGTTCACCGTCCCCCGACCGGCCGACGGTGTCGACTACGCGGGCGCCGTGGGCGAGGCCGTCTTCACCACGAACAGGGACGTGCCGGCCGGTTCCGAACTGTGGATGCACACCGCGGACGGCGCGACGGTAGCGGTGGCCGGTCTCCCGGACGGCGCGCGCAACTACAGCGTCACGAACAGCTCGTCAACGGACGCTCTGGTCAGGTATACGACCGGCGCCTCGGACCGGCATCTGGGCCTGATGGACGTCACCACCGGAACCGTGACGGAGCCCGACCTCTGGGACGCGACCGCCGAGAACGGCGACGTCGCTCTCTCCCCGACCCATGTCGCCTGGGTCGAGCGCGACGGTGGACGGACCAGTGTGGTGGTCCGAGCCCGCGGTACCGGCGAGACCCGACGAGTCCCGGTGGGTGACGCCTCACCCTCGGACTACGAGATCGGCCTCCAGGACGACTACCTGACCTACGGCAAGAAGGGCGGCCTCACCGCCGACACGGTGGATCCGCTGCACGCCCTCACCGCCTACAACCTCAAGGACGGAGCGACCGCCAAGCTCCTGGACCACGTCGTCTCGGCCTACGTGTCTCCTTCCGGCGCTCTCTACGTCCGCGGCGGTACGGTCGCACAGGGCGAAGGGATCTACCGCTTCGCCCCCGGCCCCGGCGGCACCGCCCCGACCGCTATGCCCGTTGCGAGCACCGGCGAGCCGACCGCGCTCGCCCTCACCTGGCACCAGGTCTACCCGGTTTCCGAGCCCAGCTACGACACTCCGGCGCCCATGAGGTGGAACCTTACGCGGGGCAACGCCGAACTCAAGGTGACTCTGCGGCACGTACGCACCGGTAAGACCGCCGAGTACACCGTGGTGCACCCGGAGTCACGGCGGTTCTCCATCTACTGGGCGGGCGACCTCGACCGAGGGACCCTGAGCGCCTACAACGGCGACTACACGTGGGAGATCCAGGCCCGGCCGCTCAACGGCCTCGGTCCGACGCTGACCCGGACCGGCACCTTCCAGGTGGTCCGTGGAGCCGCCCCGCACGACTTCAACGACAACGGCAGCCCGGATCTTCTGGCGCGCGACTCCTCGGGCTACCTGTGGCGCGAGGACTCACACTTCTCCCCCGAAGGCGTACTCGACCATACGAGCACCGGCACCGCCCTCGTGGGTGGTGGCTGGAACGTCTACGACCGGATCGAAGCGGCCGCCGACCTCGGCGGCGCCCCGACCGGCGACCTGGTCGCCCGCGACAAGAACGGCGTCCTCTGGCTCTACCTCGGCAAGGGCGACGGCACCTTCGCCACCCGCGCACGCATCGGCGGCGGCTGGGACGTCTACAACAAGATCGCCGCCGGCAGCGACGTCACGAACGACGGCAAGGCCGACCTCCTGGCCACCGACAAGAGTGGCGTCCTGTGGCTCTACAAGGGCACCGGCAACTGGCGGGCCCCCTTCGACCAGCGCACCCAGGTCGGTGGAGGCTGGGACATCTACAACCAGCTCACCGCGACCGGTGACATCGGCGGGGCCGCGGGCGGTGACCTGATCGCCCGCGACAAGGCCGGCGTCCTCTGGCTCCACCTCGGCAAGGGCGACGGCACCTTCGCCACCCGCGCACGCATCGGCGGCGGCTGGAACGCGTACCTGGAGACCGTCGGCATCGGCGACGCCAACCACGACGGGCGCCCCGACCTGTTCGCCTACGGCGACGGCGTGAGGTACTTCTACGCGGGCACCGGCAACTGGCGCACGCCCTTCGCCGCCCGCGAGGTCTCCACGCTGTTTCCGGCGCAGGGAGACCTCACGTCGATTTCCTGACCCGTCACGGTCCGGCCCGGGGATCGATCCCGGGCCTCACGGCGCTCATCCGAGCGCCAGAATGACAATCCCTCGCCATCTGTTCACGTCTTTTCGCAACACCCCCCGCCCCCAGCTCGCTGGAACGGACCGTGTCACGTGACCGGGCGCAGCCCCAGCGGGCCCGCGATCTCCTCCACCATGACCTTGCCGGCCTCCGTTTCCAGGGTGTCGTCGCCGAGGTCCTGGTCGGTGTCGAGGCCGTCGAGCTCCTCCAGGGGCTGGTTCAGGCGGACGTGGGCGACGACCGACTGGAGGGCGCGCAGGGTCGCGGAGGCCGTGGAGCCCCAGTTGGAGAAGTAGGAGAACTGCCACCACCACAGGGCCTCCGTGGTGCGGCCCGCCTTGTAGTGGGCCATGCCGTGGCGGAGGTCGGTGATGACGTCGGTGAGGTCGTCGGAGATGCGGGCCGGTACGGGGGCCTTGCGGGGCTCGTACGGGTCGAAGACCTCGGAGTAGACGTCGATCGGCTCGAGGAGGCGGGCCAGGTTCTCGCGGAGGTCGTCCACGTCCAGCTCCGGGCCCGGGTCGGGCTCGTAACGGTCGTCGGGGACGATGTCCTCGTGGGCGCCGAGGCGGCCGCCGGCCAGCATGAGCTGGGAGACCTCCAGGAGGAGGAAGGGGACCGCCGAGTCCGGTTCGTCGCCCTTGGCGACCTCCGTGACGGCCACCAGGAAGCTCTCGATCTGGTCCGCGATCTGGACCGCGAAGTCGTCGGGGTTCTGGTTGGTCGCGTGCAGCGTGGCGTCAGACATCTAGGAGTCGTCTCCCCTCGAAGGCGCGGCCGAGGGTCACCTCGTCCGCGTATTCCAGGTCGCCGCCCACCGGGAGGCCGCTGGCCAGGCGGGTGACCTTGAGGCCCATGGGCTTGATCATGCGGGCGAGGTACGTGGCCGTGGCCTCGCCCTCCAGATTCGGGTCCGTGGCCAGGATCAGTTCCGTGACGGTGCCGTCCGCGAGGCGGGCGAGCAGTTCACGGATACGGAGGTCGTCGGGTCCGACTCCGTCGATCGGGCTGATCGCGCCGCCGAGCACGTGGTACCGGCCGCGGAACTCACGGGTGCGCTCGATGGCGACGACGTCCTTCGGTTCCTCCACCACGCAGATGACGGAAGGATCGCGGCGCGGGTCGCGGCAGATGTTGCACTGCTCCTCCTGCGCGACGTTCCCACAGGTCGCGCAGAAGCGGACCTTGGCCTTCACTTCCATGAGGGCCTGGGCGAGGCGCCGTACGTCGGTCGGTTCCGCCTGGAGGATGTGGAAGGCGATCCGCTGCGCGCTCTTGGGACCGACGCCGGGCAGCCGCCCGAGTTCGTCGATGAGGTCCTGGACCACGCCTTCGTACAACGGACTGCCGTCCTTCCTGAGGTTCGTGCACTACGTACGGTAGAGGGCTTCTGCCGGTCTGAGAAAGGCGGACTCAGAAAGGCAGGCCGGGGATGTTCATGCCACCGCCGCCGCCCAGGCCCTGGGCGAGGGGGCCGAGCTTCTGCTGCTGGAGGTTCTGCGCGTTCTCGTTGGCCGCCTGGACCGCGGCCACGATCAGGTCGGCGAGGGTCTCGGTGTCCTCCGGGTCCACCGCCTTGGGGTCGATCCGCAGGGCGCGGAGCTCGCCGGAGCCGGTGACCGTGGCCTTCACCAGGCCGCCGCCCGCCTGGCCGTCGACCTCGGTCCTCGCCAGCTCCTCCTGGGCCCGGGCGAGATCCTGCTGCATCTTCTGGGCCTGCTGAAGCAGCTGCTGCATGTTGGGCTGGCCACCACCGGGGATCACGTTCAGCTCCTATCGCTACGGGTTTTCCCGTTCGGCACGAGCCTACGTGGTCCGGGCGGCCCTCGCCCCAGCACTCTTTCGAGTGATGTTGCGGCGAGCCCTATACCTGATCAACACACCCTTCCGGGCGGAAAAGAGTTCAAACCCGGGTCTTCGCCACCCATTGGGCGGTAGGAAGGGTTCGGCACGTCAACCTCAGGCGTCACGTGATCGCTCTCGTCATCGCTCTCGTGATCGCGCTGGGGTCTTCACGGACGGTGATCAGTAGGGAGTGCCGGGTGGGTCAGCCGGAGATGCAGCCCGAGGGGCCGCCGTACGACGGGCGCAGCGTTGAGGGGGCGGCCGGGCTGAGGCCGGGCGACCTGACCGGGCGGGCGTTCCCGCTCGGCGACTGGGCCCTGCCCGCCGAGCGGCTGGACGAGCTGTACCGGTGGGTGGAGCGGGGCGCGCTGGAAACGGCCGCCTGGTATCTGGCGGACCGGGTGTGGAAGCGGCGGGGTGCGCGACTGCTGCGCGGCGGAGCAGCGGCGGGGGCGGTCGCCGGGGCCGCGCTGCCACTGCTGGACATGGCCGGGGTGGCGGGCGGGATCGCCCCCTGGGGGTATCTGGCGCTGCTGCTCGGGGTGGCGTGCGTGGCCGGGGACCGGTACTTCGGCGTCACGTCTGGGTGGATGAGGGACGTGGCGACGGCGCAGGCGGTGCAGCGGCGGCTCCAGGCGCTCCAGTTCGACTGGGCGTCGGAGAGCGTCCGGGAGGTGCTGGGGCCGGCGGACGGGACGGCGAGTGAGGCGGCCGAGCGGTGTCTGACGGTGCTGCGGCGGTTCTCGGAGGACGTGACGGAGCTGGTACGGGCGGAGACGACGGACTGGATGGTGGACTTCCGGACCGGAGCCATGCCGCTGGGACCGCAGGCGGGAGCCTCCGCGGGGGGACGCCCGGAGGCCGGGGCAGGAGGGCCGGGACGGTTCTCGGTGTCGTCGAACGGGCCCCGGCCGAACATGCCCCGGCAGCGGCCGCCGGAGCCTCGGTGACGGACGTCGCGGCGAGAACGGGTGCGATCCGCCCTCAAGGGTTCCGCAGCCGGCACCGTGGGCACGCCGCTGCTGCCCGATCACACGGGAGGCCGCCGCGTTGCCGGCGCTGCGCCGCAGTATCCGCAGCGCCTCGCGGGTGTGCGTGCCGGCGGTGACGGCGGACGGGACGCGGTTGCCCGTGGCAGCGGCCTTCCGCTGTTCCTCTCCCGCCGGACCGGTGCGACCGGGCGGCGGTGCGTGCCGCCGGGCGGCTACTGACGTCGGTAGGTCAGCCTCTCGCCGTTGCTGGTGTTGGTGCGGTCCAGGGTGCCGTTCGGCAGGAGGGTGACCACCGTCGGGTCGCCCGGGGTGCAGGAGGTGGACGGACCGGTCGTCACTGTGGACGGGCCCAGGTGGAGGGGGCCGTCGGGTCCCGGTGCGCTGGTCAGGCCGGCCTGGAAGACGCAGTGGTAGGTGCCGTTGCCCGCCGGGCCGTCGGCCACGAGGGTCAGGACCGTGTCGCCCACCTCGCCCTGCTGGATGGTCAGCTGCCGGGTGTGGACTCCGGAGGCGTTGTCGATGGTCGTGGCCCATGTGCCCACGTACGCCGTCGGGATCGTGCCGTCCTGGGTGGTGGGCGTGTCGGTGGTCGGCAGGCCGGCGTCGGTGGTCGGGGCCGTGCCGTCCGTCGAGGGGCCCGGGCTGTGGGACGCGGCGGCCGTCGTGGTGTGCGTGGGGTCGCCGTCGGCCCGGTTGCCGTCGTCGTCCCCGCTCATCAGGGCGTAGACCGAGCCTCCGGCGCCCAGCGCGACGACCAGGGCGACCGCGATCAGCAGCGCGGTGGAGCGGCCTCTTCGTGACGGGTCCTGCGGCGGGCCGTACGGCGGGGGGCCGTAGGGCGGGGTCGAACCGAGGCCGTACGGGTGATGTCCGGGCGGGGCGTACCCGTGGGCGGGGGGCTGGTGCGGGGGCGGGTGGCCGTAGGCGGGTGGGGGCGTCGGAGGGGTCTGGCCGGCGACCAGGGTGGGGAGGTGGTTCAGCGGGCCGCCGCTGCCCGGATCGCGCGGGGGCGGTGGGCCGTCCGGTTCCCCGCTCGGGGGCGGGGTAGGTGCTGGCCCCTCGGCCGGCGCTGCGGTCCCCGGTGCCACGACTCCCGGTGCTGCCGTTGCGCCCGGCGTCTCCGGGTTCTCCGTGTCGAGCAGCCGTACCGCGTGCCGGCCGAGCTGGGCCACCAGCGCGCTGGGCAGCCACGGGTCCCGGGAGCGGCCCTCGGCGACCGTGTCCTGGGCGCCCGTGCGCTCCAGGACGGCGTCGAGGGTGGGGCGGGCCGCCGGGTCCTTCTTCAGGCAGTCGCGGACCAGGTCGGCGATGCCCTCGGGGACGCCGGACAGGTCGGGTTCCTCCTGCGCGATGCGGAACATCAGGGCGTGCACGCCGCTGTTGGCGGTGCCGAAGGGCAGTGCGCCGGTGGCGGCGTAGGCGAGGACCGAACCGAGGCAGAAGACGTCGCAGGCCGGCGTGATCCGGTCGCCGCGCACCTGCTCGGGCGCCATGAAGCCGGGCGAGCCGACGAGCGCGCCGGTGCGGGTGAGTCCGCCGTCGGTGACCGTCTGCAGGGCCCGCGCGATGCCGAAGTCGATGACCCGGGGGCCGTCGATGGTGACGAGGACGTTGGACGGCTTGAGGTCGCGGTGGATGATCCCGGCGGCGTGGATGTCCTGGAGCGCGTGGGCGAGCCCGGCCGCCAGGGTGCGGACGGAGCGCTCCGGAAGGGCGCCGTGGTCGTGCCCCACGACCTGCTGGAGGCTGGGGCCGGCGACGTACCCGGTGGCGACCCATGGGACGGCGGCCTCGGTGTCGGCGTCCAGCACGGGTGCGGTCCAGTACCCGCCGACCCGCCGCGCGGACGCGACCTCCTGCCGGAACCGCTCCCGGAACTCCTCCAGCGCCGCCAGCTCCTCGCGCACCAGCTTGACGGCGACCGTGCGTCCGCGGTCCGACCTGGCCAGATAGACGTGGCCCATACCGCCCGCCCCGAGCCGCCCCAGCAGCCGGTAGGCACCGATGCGCTGCGGGTCCCCGCCCCCGAGCTTCTCCATGTCGCGCCGCCTTCCCCCGCACGTGAACCCACGTGGGCAACAGACCGAGGATAGATGCGGGGTGGCCGTCCGGTTACCCGGAGTTGTCTACGGTTCCGTAACAGGCGGGCCGCCGAGCTCGCCCAGCACCTGCGACAACCGTTCGAGCGCCCGGACCGCGTCGGCCAGCTCCGCCTCCGAGCCGTACGCCTCGGCCAGCCGGTCGGCGAAGGCGGCGTGCCCGGGGTCGATGCGGGAGACGGCCGCGCGGCCCGCCTCGGTCGGCGCGAGGAGCTTGGCGCGGCGGTGGGCCGGGTTGGGCCGGTACTCGGCGAGGCCGCGCTCCACCAGCAGGTCGGCGATGCGCTGCACGCTCTGCCGGGTGATGCCCATGGCGCGGGCGACGCCGGAGACGGGCAGCGGGTCGCGCAGGACCGCGCCGAGCACCTGCCACCAGGCGGCCGTCAGCCCGGCGGGGCGGGCCAGCTCCTCGGCGACCGCGAGGAACTGGCCGTTGAGCCGGAAGACCCCGAGCGCGCCGCGGCTGAGCAGGTCCTGCCGCTCCCGGTCGCTCACGCGACGCCCGCCTTCTCCAGCACGGCGTAGGCCTCCGGGTCGGAGTCGTGGAACAGCCGGTACCAGGCGTCCAGCACCTCGCCCTCGTACGCCCCGAGCAGGCCGAGGATCTCGCGGGCGAAGGCGACCGGCTCGGTGGGACCGGCGGTGATCAGGCCGCGGTCGGTGACCGCGTCGGCCTCGACGTACCGCGCGCCGCCCGCGTAACCGGTGGCCGCCAGGTAGAAGGAGACGGCGCTGGTGTGGGCGCGGTCGTCGAGCAGGCCCTCCCGGGCCAGTCCGGCGGTGGCGCCGCAGATGGCGGCGACGGGCACGTCGGCGTCCAGGAAGGCGCGGGCGGTGCGGGCGAAGGGGGCGAGGTCGTCCGATGCGTCCCACAGGTCGGCGCCCGGGAGGATCAGGAGCGCGCTGTCCTCGGGGCGCAGGTCGGCGAGCGCCAGGTCGGGCTGGATGCGCAGGCCGCCGATGCTCCGGACCGGAGCGGTGGCCGGGCCGACGGTGCGGATCTCGTACCCGGCGCGGGCCAGGTGGGCGGTGGCGTGGCCGGTCTCCCAGTCCGCCAGGGTGTCGTACACGGCGAGGTGGACGGGCTTGCGGGTGCTGCTGGTACTGCCGGTCATGGCTCCTCCTGAACCCGAAAGCGTATGACAGCATGCTGACAGTTAGACTGCATGCTGTCAATATGCTCGACCGCTCTCGCCCCGTCGACAATCTGTCGTGGAAAGTCCCCGTCCACAGACAGGACGCCGATTCCGCTTCCGCATCGCGGACATCTACCCTCGGCCGCATGACCCCTCAGCCCAACCCCCAGGCCGGCGCCGCCGTGAAGGCCGCGGACCGTGCGCACGTCTTCCACTCCTGGTCCGCGCAGGAGCTCATCGACCCGCTCGCCGTCGCCGGCGCCGAGGGGTCGTACTTCTGGGACTACGAAGGGAAGCGCTACCTCGACCTCGCCAGCGGCCTCGTCTACACCAACATCGGCTACCAGCACCCCAAGGTCGTCGCCGCGATCCAGGAGCAGGCCGCGAGGATGACGACCTTCGCGCCCGCGTTCGCCGTCGAGGCGCGCTCGGAGGCGGCACGGCTGATCGCCGAGCGGACGCCCGGCGACCTGGACAAGATCTTCTTCACCAACGGCGGCGCGGACGCCGTGGAGCACGCCGTGCGCATGGCGCGGCTGCACACCGGGCGGCCGAAGGTGCTGTCGGCGTACCGCTCGTACCACGGCGGCACCCAGCAGGCGGTCAACCTCACCGGTGACCCGCGCCGCTGGGCCTCGGACAGCGGCCAGGCCGGGGTCGTGCACTTCTGGGCGCCCTTCCTGTACCGCTCGCGCTTCTACGCCGAGACGGAGGAGCAGGAGTGCGCGCGGGCGCTGGAGCACCTGGAGACGACGATCGCCTTCGAGGGTCCCGGGACCGTCGCCGCGATCATCCTGGAGACCGTTCCGGGCACGGCCGGGATCATGCTGCCGCCGGCCGGCTACCTGGCCGGGGTCCGCGAGATCTGCGACAAGTACGGGATCGTCTTCGTCCTGGACGAGGTGATGGCCGGGTTCGGGCGGACCGGCTCGTGGTTCGCGGCGGGTCTGTACGACGTCGTGCCCGACCTGATGACCTTCGCCAAGGGCGTGAACTCGGGGTACGTGCCGCTGGGCGGTGTCGCCATCTCCGAGAGGATCGCCGCCACGTTCGCCGAGCGGCCCTACCCGGGCGGGCTGACCTACTCCGGGCACCCGCTGGCCTGCGCCGCCGCCGTCGCCACCATCAACGTGATGGAGGAGGAGGGCGTCGTCGAGCACGCGGCGCGGCTCGGGGCCGAGGTCGTCGCGCCCGCGCTGCGGGAGCTGGCCGAACGGCACCCGAGCGTGGGCGACGTGCGCGGGGTCGGCATGTTCTGGGCGCTGGAGCTGGTGAAGAACCGGGAGACCCGGGAGCCGCTGGTGCCGTACAACGCGACCGGGCAGGACAACACGCCGATGGCCGCGTTCGCCGCCTCCGCGAAGGCGCACGGCGTGTGGCCGTTCGTGAACATGAACCGGACCCATGTGGTGCCGCCGTGCAACATCTCCGAGACGGAGCTGAAGGAGGGCCTGGCGGCACTGGACACGGCACTGTCCGTGGCGGACGAGTACACCGAGTAAGGCCGCGGCCGACGGGAGCCGGTCCCGCGGCCGCACCGCGTAAGGTGCGTGCTCGTACACACGTCCGTGCACGTGGACAGCACGCACCTTGACGCGACAAGGAGACCGCCCGACCATGCCCGGCCCCAGCGGCACCGGTGCCGTGACGCGCAGCACCCTGCGGCGGCAGATCGCCGACGCGCTCCGCGACGAGGTGCTGGCCGGGCGGCTCCAGCCCGGGCAGGAGTTCACCGTCAAGGAGATCGCCGAGCAGTACGGGGTGTCCGCGACGCCCGTGCGCGAGGCGCTGGTCGACCTGTCCGCGCAGGGGCTCCTCGACGCCGACCACCACCGCGGCTTCCGCGTGCACGAGTACTCGGTCGACGACTTCCGCGGCATGATCGAGGCCCGGGGCCTCGTCACCGACGGGATGTTCCTCGTCCTCGCCGACGACCGCCGGGGCGGGCCGGACCCCGACGACCCCCGGATCGCCGCCGCCCTCGCCGGGGTCCGGCGGCGCGGCGAGGAGGCACAGCGCGCCGCGTCGGCCGGGGACCTGACCGTCCTGATCGGCTACGACCTGCGGTACTGGCGTGAGTTGGCCGCCCTGTTCGGCAACCCCTACCTCTCCGACTTCCTGCACCGGCTGCGCGTACAGAGCTGGGTGTGCACGGTGCAGCACCTGCGCCGGCTCAGCGACCTGCGCGGCGAGCTGTGGTGCGGGCACACCGAACTGGTCGACGCCCTCGCCCGCCGCGACGTCGCGGCCGCGCGCTCGCTCGTCGACGCGTACAACGCCCACTCCCTCGCCCTGATCGAGCGGATCACCGAGTGACGACCGGACCAGCGACCGGACCAGCGACCGGATCGCGACGGCGGATGACCAACGCCTGATGTGTCGTGGCCCGGCCCCAGATGGGTATGGGACCTGCACGAACCGCGCACCGAGTACGCAGCGACTACGCTGCCCTGACCACCGTGTCCTGACCACCGTGTTGTGTGAGGAGCCCTCTTTTGGCCTGTGACCTGTGGCTGGTACCGCTCGTCGACGTCTTGTGCCACACGCCGGACAACCCGTTCGCCGAGGAACTCGCGCAATACGACAAGGTGCTCGCCGAGGCCGGGCTGCCGCCGGTACCGGTGTACCAGTACATGCCGGGACTGACGGGTGAGGTCGCCCCGGTGGCCGGTTTCGACTACGACGCGCTGCACTTCCTGCGCCGGGCGTACCTGCTCCAGGTGTGCGGGCTGCCGGTGACGCCGGTGGACGAACTCGGCGGTGACTACGAGCAGTTGCTGGAGATGTTCGAGTCGACGGCCCAGCAGTCGCACCTGGTCTGGCACTACGACCACGCCGGGGCGTACGTCCCGGTCGACTTCCCGCACCCGCTCTCCGACGACGAACTCCTCGCGGGAGGCGGCCCCTTGGGCTCCTCGCACACCCTGCTGCGCGAGCTGGAGGCCGTCGCCCCCGCCCTCGGCATCGATCCGGCCAACCCCCCGGCCCCGCCGCAACCGCCGCTCTCCCCCACGGAGCTGGAGGAACCGGCCGTACCCGCGCCGTACGATCCCAGCCCCTTCGCCCGCGAGCGGCACGTCTGGCTCGGCCTGCACGCGGCGGCCACACGGAGTCTGGCGCAGGGGTCGATGATCGTCTTCAGCTGAGGGGCGGCTCCGGCTGAGGGGCGGCTTCGGCTGAGGGGCGGCTTCGGCTGAGGGCCGGGGGCCGGGCAGCACGCGCATCGCACTCACCTTCTTCTGCCGACGCGGCGCGTACGGCCTCAGCCTATGCCGGTGATGTCCAGGTCGTTCAGGCGTTCCGGCTCCGCGATCACGTCGATGGCGGTGATGAGACCGTCGTCCGCGAAGGTGAAGCGGAGCACCACACGCAGTCGGCCGTGCTCGGCCATCGCCAGGCCCACCCCGCCGTCGACCAGGACGGCGGCGGTGGACAGGGCACGGCCCGCCGAGGCCATCGCTCCCCCGGCCACCCGCTCCACACCGGTGACGGAGAAGGGCTCGGGCGTCGGGACGACCGCCGCGTCCGCGTGCAGGACGACGTCCGGGTGGAGCAGCGAGACCAGCGCGTCGAAGTCACCGCCGCGCGTGGCCGCCAGATACGCGTCGACCGCGCGGCGTCGGCGCGGCAGGTCGGCGTGGGGCGCGGGGACGCCCCGCACACGGCGGCGGGCACGGCTGGCCAGCTGGCGGGTGGCCGCGGGGGTCTTGTCGAGCATCGCGGCGATGTCGTCGAAGGGCACGTCGAACATGTCGTGCAGGACGAACGCGAGCCGCTCCGCGGGACCCAGGGTGTCCAGGACGATCAGCAGCGCGATGCCGACGGCGTCGGCGAGCTGTGCCTCCTCCGCGGGATCGGCGCCGCGGCTGCCGGACAGGGGGGCGACGGCGACCGGCCCCGTGCCGGTCGAGTCGTCCAGCGGCTCCTCGCGGCGCGTGTCGCGGGCGCGGAGCATGTTGAGGCAGACCCGGGCCACGACCGTGGTGAGCCAGCCGGAGGGGTTCTCCACCTCGGCGGTGTCCGCGCGGTCGGCGCGCAGCCAGGCGTCCTGGAGGGCGTCGTCGGCCTCGCCGAGCGAGCCGAGCATCCGGTACGCGACCGCCCGCAGCCGGGGCCGGTCCTGCTCGAACCGCAGTGCCACCACGTCGTCACGGCCATCGGATCGTCCGGGCACCGTACGGCTTCCCTCCGCGTCCTCGGCCCCTGGGCCACCCCCCGGGCCACGTCCCCCAAGTGAACCACCCCGGCGGACGCACGCTCACGGGCGGTCCCTCACCGGATCAGCGAGATCTCCGGCGGCCACAGCACCCCGTCGGCCAGCAGCAGGGACGGCCCCAGATGGACGGGGCACACCCGCAGCGGTGTCCGCCGGTACCGGGCGACCTCGAAGCGGGCCGGGTCGCCGCAAGCCCCGGGGCCGGTCTCGACACCGTACGGGCCCTGGCAGGAAGCGGCGCGGTCACGGTCGGTCATGTCCTCGATCCGACACCAGGCCTCGCACCGGCGCCCGGCGAGGGCGGCCGAACGGCAGCGCGGGCCGTCAGACGATGTCTGCGTCGTCCAGGCCGACGCACTTGCGCTTCTGGGGGATCCACTGCACGGCAGGGTTCAGCTCGGTGAGGATTCCGCCCACGTCCGCGCGCGGGCCGGTGTACGTGAACTCCACGGCCGGTGAGCGGCCGTACGTCCGCAGGACGCTCACGCCGTCGCGCTTCAGCCGTTCCTCGTCCAGGACCCAGTCGACGCCGTCGGCCGTGACGCACAGGTTGATGTTCGGCATCAGTTCCTCGGCGCCGCAGCGGAACACCGCGGCCTGACCGCCCCAGGAGGCGACACCGTCGCCGAGGGCCCAGTCGCGCGAGGCGCCGGGTATGTCGTCCGGCAGGCGGTCGACGACCTTGTCGCACTTGGCGTCGTCCGCGTGCGGGGCGGCGGAGACACGGTGGCTGTCGACGTAGAACAGCGCGCCGGCCACGGCGACCACCGCCACGGTCAGCCAGATCCACGTCCGGATACCGATCCGCATGTTCCGCTCGCTCCGCGCTGTCCGTTTGCCGATGAGTGCCGGTTGTGCCGGTTCTGCTGGTTCTGCCGGCATCGGCCAGCGTATCCGCCCGGCGTACGCGGACGGCCGGGACCCCGCTCGGGGCCCCGGCCGTCCGGGTGTGTCCGGCTGCGTCCGTCCGTGCTTCCGCGGTGCCTAGAGGAACGAGTTGATCTCGATCGTCTCGGTCCGGCCCGGGCCCACGCCGATCGCGGAGATCGGGGCGCCGGACATCTCCTCCAGCGCCTTGACGTACGCCTGGGCGTTCTTCGGCAGGTCGGAGAAGGACTTCGCCTTGGTGATGTCCTCGCTCCAGCCGGGCAGCATCTCGTAGACCGGCTTCGCGTGGTGGAAGTCGGACTGCGAGTAGGGCAGCTCCTCGACGCGCTTGCCGTCGATCTCGTACGCCACGCAGACCGGGATCTGCTCCCAGCCGGTGAGGACGTCGAGCTTGGTGAGGAAGAAGTCGGTGAGGCCGTTGACGCGGGTGGCGTAGCGGGCGATCACCGCGTCGAACCAGCCGCAGCGCCGGTCGCGGCCGGTGGTGACGCCGCGCTCGCCGCCGATGCGGCGCAGGGCCTCGCCGTCCTCGTCGAAGAGCTCGGTCGGGAACGGGCCGGCGCCGACGCGGGTCGTGTACGCCTTGAGGATGCCGATGACCCGGCTGATCTTCGTCGGGCCCACGCCGGCGCCGGTGCAGGCGCCGCCCGCGGTCGGGTTCGACGAGGTGACGAAGGGGTACGTGCCGTGGTCGATGTCCAGGAGCGTGCCCTGGCCGCCCTCGAAGAGGACCACCTTGTCGTCGTCGAGGGCCTGGTTGAGGACCAGGACGGTGTCGGCGACGTACGGCGCGAGCTTGTCCGCGTAGCCCAGCAGCTCCTCGACGACCTGGCCGGTGGCGATCGCGCGGCGGTTGTAGAGCTTGGTGAGCATCTGGTTCTTGACGTCCAGCGCCGCTTCGACCTTCTGGGTGAGGATCGACTCGTCGTAGAGGTCCTGGACGCGGATGCCGACGCGGTTGATCTTGTCGGCGTAGGTCGGGCCGA
This sequence comes from Streptomyces sp. NPDC053750, assembly GCF_044544295.1. NCBI lineage: Bacteria > Bacillati > Actinomycetota > Actinomycetes > Kitasatosporales > Streptomycetaceae > Streptomyces > Streptomyces sp. NPDC053750. Next base: position 190,008 of record NZ_JBITXB010000004.1, read on the forward strand.
TGCCGCGACCGGTGGTGCCGATCTTGCGCTTGCCGAGGAAGCGTTCCGTCACCTTGTCGACGGTCACGTTGTACGGCGTGATGATGTGCGCGTTTCCGCTGATCAGGAGCTTGGACGTGTCGACGCCTCGCTCGTTCAGCCCGCTCAGCTCGGAGAACAGGACCGACGGGTCGACGACGACGCCGTTACCGATGACCGGCGTACAGCCGGGAGACAGGATTCCGGAAGGGAGCAGGTGGAGGGCGTACTTCTGGTCGCCCACGACTACCGTGTGGCCGGCGTTGTTGCCGCCCTGGTAGCGCACCACATAGTCGACGGAACCACCGAGCAGGTCCGTCGCCTTTCCCTTGCCTTCGTCACCCCACTGAGCACCGAGCAGCACAAGTGCGGGCACGCGCGTACACCCCTTCCGGGCGGGGCATGTCCATGGTCGAGGGCGTATGCGGTGGATTTCCGCCACGTACACCGCGACCGTCGTTGGCCGCCAACCGTCGGACCGGGTGCCCCGGAATAGACGAAGCCCCTGGCGCAATAGCGCAAGGGGCTCTTGCACAAAGATGCTACCCGAGGAAGCGAGGCATGGCCGAGGTGGCGACTTCCGCGACGTCCGATCAGCTCCTGGTGGTCATCGATCCGGTCGCCCGGCGCAGGGACGGCGAGTCCGTGCGCATCGCGAAAGACGTGCTCAGCGCGGGTGCGGCCAGCACCAAGGTGTGTCTGCCGGACGGTCCGGAGGAGTTCGCGCGGGCGCTGCGGCGGCGGGGCTCGCGGCGGCCGGTGGTGGTCGGTGACGACCGGGCCCTGGTCCGCGCGGTGGCGCTGCTGCACCGGCAGCGGGAGCTGACGGGGTGCGCGCTGTCACTGGTGCCGGTGGGGGGTGCGCTGTCGCTGGCCCGGTCGCTGGGGGTGCCCACGGGGGCGGTGGCGGCGGCGCGGGCGGTGCTGGAGGGGGCCGAGCGGCGGCTGGATCTGCTGGTGGACGACAGCGACGGGGTGGTGCTCGGCGCGCTGCGGATCCCGCCGGTCGGGGCGGAGCGGGCGGGGGCCGGGGCGGAAGCGGGAGCGGGGCCGGGGATGGGGTTGGGGATGGTGCGGGGGCGGCCGTGGCTGCGGACGTACCAGTCCCTGGTCCGGACGCTGGCGCCGGCACGGTCGGGGCGGACGGCCTCCGCTCCGGAGGCGGGGCCCGCGCGGCTGCGGGTGGAGGTCGACGGGGAGACGCTGGTCGATCTGCATGAGCCGGTGGAGGCGGTGTCGGTCGTCCCCGGTGCCTGCGGGACGGCCCGGGTGGAGGTGCGGCCGGTGGCGGCGGGGATGGGTGCGCAGGCGTCGCCGCTGCTGGCGGAGGGGCGCTCGGTGACGGTGTCGGGCGCACACTTCCGCTATCGCGCGGACGCGGTGGTGTCGGGTCCGGTGGGGACCCGGACATGGGTGGTGCGGGAGGGGGCGTGGGGGCTGACGGTGCCGGTGGGGTAGGGCGCCGGTGGAGGCGGGGCCCGGTCAGGGCGCCTTTCCGAACCGTTCCTCCCGATGCACCCGCCAGCGCTCCATCATCGCGGCGACCTCCTCGTCGACGAACTCGAAGAAGGCGAGCGTCTCCGCCATGCGGCGGCCCGCCGGGGTGTCCGCGCCGAGGCTGGTGACGCCCTCGCGCAGGGCCGACTCCCAGCGCTTGAGGATGGCCTCGCGGTTGGTGAGCGCCTCGTACCACTGGTTGCTGTGCACCCGGTAGCGCTCCCGGCGTGAGCCGGGTTCGCGCTCGCGCGACACCATGTGCTGCTGGGACAGGTAGCGCACCGCCCCGGAGACGGCGGCGGGGCTGACCTGGAGCTGTTCGCCCAGTTCGGCGGAGGTGAGCGAGCCCGAGTCGGAGGCCAGCAGCGCGGCGAAGACCCGGGCCGGCATCCGCTGCATGCCGGCCTCGACGAGTTGTGCGGCGAAGCCCTCGACGAACTTCGACACCGCCTCGGGGTCGCGTCCCGGTCCGGTCGCTTCGGCTGGTTCCGTCATCGTCCGATCATCTCTCACAACCCTGACGCTTTCTTAACTTCACAAATTTCTGAAAGAAGCGTACGTTCCAAACCATGACGAAGGCAATCAGCGTCTCCGGACTCCACAAGTCGTTCGGCCGGACACACGCGCTGGACGGGCTCGACCTGGCGGTCGAGACCGGTGAGGTCCACGGCTTCCTCGGCCCCAACGGCGCCGGCAAGTCCACCACCATCCGCGTCCTGCTCGGCCTGCTGCGCGCCGACTCGGGCGCCGCCCAGGTCCTCGGCCGTGACCCGTGGTCGGACGCCGTGGAGGTGCACCGCCGGATCGCGTACGTCCCCGGCGACGTGACGCTGTGGCGCAACCTCTCCGGCGGCGAGGTCATCGACCTCTACGGGCGGCTGCGCGGCGGACTGGACCGGGAGCGGCGGGCGGAACTGATCGAGCGGTTCGAGCTCGACCCGACCAAGAAGGGCCGCACCTACTCCAAGGGCAACCGGCAGAAGGTCGCCCTCGTCGCCGCGTTCGCCTCCGACGTCGACCTGCTGATCCTCGACGAGCCGACCTCGGGGCTCGACCCGCTGATGGAGGAGGTCTTCCAGCGCTGTGTCGCCGAGGAACGGGAGCGCGGGCGGACGGTGCTGCTGTCCTCGCACATCCTCAGCGAGGTGGAGGAGCTGTGCGACCGGGTCAGCATCATCCGCAAGGGGCGCACCGTGGAGAGCGGTTCGCTCGCCGAGCTGCGCCACCTGACCCGCACCAGCGTGAGCGCCGAACTCGCCGGCCCGCCGAACGGGCTGGCCGCACTGCCCGGCGTCCACGACCTCGACGTACAGGGACACCGGGTCCGGCTCCAGGTCGACACCGACAAGCTGGACGCCGTACTGCGGGCGCTCGGCGAGTCGGGCGTACGGTCGCTGACCTCGACGCCGCCGACGCTGGAGGAGCTGTTCCTGCGGCACTACCAGGAGGACGTGACCGGGGCCGGGGCGGTGTCCCGATGACCGCGACGACCTCTGCGTCCGCCTCCGCCTTCGCCGCACGCCCCGTCGGCTCGCGCCAACTCGCGGGCACCGGCACGCTGCTGCGCTTCGCCCTGCGCCGGGACCGCGTGCTGATCCCCCTGTGGATCGCGGTGAACGCGCTGATGGTGCTGTCCATGCCGGGCACCCTCGAGGGCCTGTACGGCACGGCGGCCGAACGGGCCGACCTGATGCGGCAGATGGGGACCAACTCCTCGCTGCGCGCCATGGTCGGCCCCGCCTTCGACGACTCCCTCGGCGCGCTCACCGCCTGGCGGGCCGGGGTGTACGCGGCCGCCCTCGCCGCCGTGATGAGCCTCCTGATCGTCGTACGCCACACCCGGGACGAGGAGGAGAGCGGCCGCCAGGAGCTGGTGGCGTCCGGGATGGTCGGACGCCGGGCCTCGCTCACGGCGGCCCTGCTGACGGCGGCGGTCGCCAACGGGCTGCTGGCACTGCTGCTGACCGCGGGTCTCTACGGCCAGGGGGCGGCCGGAGCACTCGCCCTCGCCCTCGGCGTCGCGGGCGTCGGGATGGTCTTCGCGACGATGGCGGCGATCGTCGCCCAGCTGACGGAGAGCGCACGGCTGGCCCGGGGGCTGACGGCGGGCGTGCTGGGCGCGGCGTTCGTGCTGCGCGCGGCCGGTGACTCGGCGACGGCCGACGGTTCCTCGCCCCTGACCTGGCTGTCGCCCCTGGGCTGGCTGGAGAACCTGCGGGCGTTCGCCGACGAACGGTGGTGGGTGCTGCTGCTGATCGCCGGGGCGGTGCTGGTGCAGGGCGCGGTGGCCTACGAGCTGACCGGGCGCCGCGATCTCGGCATGAGCTTCCTGCCGACCCGGCCCGGACCGGCCGCCGGACGCCTGGACACGGCGGGCGCGCTGGCCTGGCGGCTGCAGCGGGGCAGCGTCCTCGGGTGGAGCATCGGCTTCTTCCTCGCCGGGGTGGTCTACGGCGGGATGACCGAGGGCGCGGCGGATCTCGTCGGTGACAACGAGCAGGCCCGGCAGATCATCGAGCGGATGGGCGGGCAGGCCGGCCTGACGGACGCGTTCGTGGCGTCGATGGTCGGGATGCTGGGGCTGATCGCCGCGCTGTATGTGGTGGGGTCGGTGCTGCGCCTGACCGGCGAGGAGACCTCCGGCCGGGCCGAACCCGTGCTGGCGGGCGCGGTCGGCCGGCTCCGCTGGGCCGGGGGCCACCTCGCGATCGCCTTCGGCGGCGCGGTCTGGATCATGCTGCTCGCCGGTACCGGATACGCCCTCGGCTACGGCAAGGACGTGGGCGGCATCCTGGGCGCGTGTCTGGTGCAGGTCCCGGCGGTGTGGGTGATCGGCGGCGCGGCGGTCCTGCTGCACGGGGTACTGCCGCGGGCCGCGGTGGGCGCGGCCTGGGGTGTGGCCGGTGCGGTCCTGCTGCTGGGGTGGGTGGGACCGGCCCTGGACGTCCCCGCCGCGATCCTCGACCTCTCCCCCTTCGGGCACCTGCCGAAGGTGCCGGGGGCGGAGATGAGCTGGGAGCCGGTGCTGGTGCTGTGCGCGATCGCGGCGGTGCTGGTGGCCGCGGGGCTGGCGGGTCTGCGACGCCGCGACATGACGACGTGAGTGCCCGGCCGCTCACCTCACCTCCTCTCACCTCACCTCCACGGCCAGCCCTTCAAGGCCCCGGATCACGAAGTTCGGCTTGCGCTTCGGCTGCTGAGCCGGCCGGAGGTTCGGGGCCTTGTCGAGCAACGCCCTCATCGACGCCGCCAGTTCGATGCGGGCCAGGGGGGCGCCGATGCAGTAGTGGATGCCGGCGCTGAAGGAGATGTGGGGGTTGTCCCGGCGGGCGAGGTCCAGGCGGGCGGGGTCGGTGAAGACCGCGGTGTCGTGGTTGGCGGAGCCGAAGAGCAGGGCCAGTTCCGCGCCGCGCGGGATCACCGTGCCGTCGATCTCGATCTCGTCCAGCACCCAGCGTTCGAAGAGCTGCAGCGGGGTGTCGTAGCGCATCAGCTCCTCCACCGCCGAGGGGACGAGGGAGTGGTCCGCGCGCAGGGCCGCCAACTGCTGGGGGTTGCGGAACAGTGCCCACCAGCCGTTGGCCGTGGAGTTCACCGTCGCCTCGTGGCCGGCGTTCAGGAGCAGGACGCAGGTGGAGATCATCTCCTGCTCGGTGAGGCGGTCGTCGTCCTCGTCGTGGGCGGCGGTCAGGCCCGAGATCAGGTCGTCGCCGGGGTCCTTGCGGCGGGCCGCGATCAGTCCGCGCAGGTAGTCCGAGAACTCGACCGACGCGCGGACCGCCTTCTTGGCCGCCTCCTGCGACGGGTTCAGCTCGTACATCCCGCAGATGTCCGCCGACCACGGCCTGAGCGGCCCCCGGTCCGCCTCCGGGATGCCCAGCATCTCGGCGATCACCGCGACCGGCAGCGGCTCGGCGACGTCCCGCAGCAGATCACCGCCGCCCGCTTCCACCAGGCCGTCGACCAGCTCACCGGCCAACTGCTCCACGTACGGCTTCAGCCGCGCCACCGTCCGCGGGGTGAACGCCTTCGACACCAGGCGCCGGATGCGGGTGTGGTCCGGCGGCTCCAGATCGAGCATCCCGTGGTCGTTGAGGGTGTGGAACGGCTCGTGCTCCGGCGGGGGCGGGGTGCGGCCGAACTCCTCGTGCGAGAAGCGGTGCAGATAGGTACGGCCCAGGCGGCGGTCCCGCAGCAGCGCCGAGACGTCCGCGTGGTGCGGGACCAGCCACTGGTTCGTCGGCTCGTAGTAGTGCACGCGGCCCCGGGCGCGCAGCTCGGCGTAGACGGGGTACGGGTCGGCGACGAACGCCGGGTCCCACGGGTCGAACGCGAGGTCGGATGCAGCCGTCATGGACGGACGATAAGACGTCGGCGGGGCGGCTGCCCATAGTCCTGGCCCGGTGGCGGTCAGCCCGGGGTCACCAGCCGGGCCTCGTAGGCGAAGACCGCGGCCTGTGTGCGGTCCCGCAGGCCCAGCTTCACCAGGATCCGGCTGACGTGCGTCTTGATCGTCGACTCGGCGACCACCAGGCGCTCGGCGATCTCCGAGTTGGACAGGCCCTGCGCGATCAGCACCAGCACCTCCGTCTCCCGCTCGGTCAGGTCGCCGTACGCCCCCTGCGCCGAGGACATCAGGCGCGGGCCGTCGGACAGCTTCGAGAACTCGGTGATCAGACGCTTGGTGACCGAGGGGGCCAGGAGGGCCTCTCCGGCCGCCACCACGCGGACCCCGTCGGCCAGCCGGCGGGCCGAGGCGTCCTTGAGCAGGAAGCCGGAGGCACCCGCGCGCAGCGCCTGGTACACGTACTCGTCGAGGTCGAAGGTGGTGAGGACGAGGACCTTCGCCGCGCCGTCGGCGGCGACGATCTCCCTGGTCGCCTCGATGCCGTTCAGCTCGGGCATGCGGATGTCCATCAGGACGACGTCCGGAGCGAGTTCACGGACCTTCGCCACGGCCTCCCGGCCGTTGACCGCCTCGCCGACGACCTCGATGCCCGGCATCGCGTTGAGCAGCACCGAGAAGCCCTCACGGACCATCATCTGGTCATCGGCGATCAAGACCCGGATCGTGCTGTCGGTCATGCTTCACCTTCGTTCGCAACCGCCGTGACCGGCAGGAACACCGCCACCTCGTAGCCACCCTCGTCGGTGGGGCCGGCCGTCATCTCGCCGCTCAGCATCGAGACGCGCTCGCGCATGCCGGTGATGCCGTGCCCGGCGCCGGGCGAGGGCTTGACCAAGGAGGGCTCGGGCATCGGGCCGTTGACGATTCTGAGGCCCAAACCACCCAGGACGTAGGAGACCTCGACGCGGGCGGGGGCGCCGGGCGCGTGCCGCAGCGAGTTGCTCAGCGCCTCCTGCACGATCCGGTACGCCGACAGCTCCACTCCGGGCGGCAGCTCACGCACCGCGCCCGTCACCGCCTTGTCGACCGTCAGGCCCGCGTCCCGCACGTTGGCCAGCAGTGCGTCCAGGTCGGCGAGGGTGGGCTGCGGGGCGTCCGGAGCCTCGTAGTCCTCGGCGCGGACGACGCCGAGGACACGGCGCAGTTCGGTGAGGGCCGCGACCGCGTTCTCCCGGATGGTGACGAAGGCGCGCTCCAGCTCCTCCGGCGGGTTCTCCACCCGGTAGGGCGCGGCCTCCGCCTGGATCGCGACCACGGACATGTGATGGGCCACCACGTCGTGCAGCTCGCGGGCGATGGTGGTGCGCTCCTCCAGGAGGGTGCGCCGGGACCGCTCGTGCGCCGTGACCGTTTCCTGGGCGGTCACCTGCTGACGGGCGTCGCGCCGGATCTGCCAGACCGCGACCACGAGCAGGGCGAAGGCGGTGAGCACCAGCAGCGGAGTGGCATTGCTGCCGTAGTGACCCCCGCCCCAGAAGGACTCGTTGATGAAGCCGTACGCCGCGGTCAGGGCCCACATCCACGCGGCCGTCCGGGGCCGGGTGCGTATCGCCACGATCACCAGCACCGCCGTGTGGCACAGGAACGCGCCGGGCCGCCACGGCCAGTCCCCCCAGTCGCTGCCGAGCAGCGCGACCAAGGGGGTCGCTGCCATGGACATCCAGAAGGCACCGACCGGCCGGACCAGTGTGGCCAGCACCGGGACCGCGCACACCAGCCCGGTCAGCAGGGTCAGCGCGCCGTCGCTCCCGCTGTCGACCAGGCCGCCGTAGAAGCACAGCAGCGCGACGGCGGCCACCGCCGCGTAGGGAAGGCGGGCCGCGTGCGCCCGCAGCCGGCCGGGAAGGCGGCGGGCCAGCGGGCCGTCCGTGGCCATGCGGGGCATCGGACGGTAGGCGAAGGCCTCGTGGAACAGGTCCTCGCGCAGTCCGCTCAGCGCGCCCACGGCCAGCCGGTACTCGGGGCTGCGGGGCCCGCTTCCGTCTCCGGGGGGCACGGTCCTCGTCTGGGTCGTCTCGGTCACGTCGGCAACGGTAGGCGGAGCCGGGGTACACCGTCGTCACCAGTGAGAGGGGTCCTTCGGTATCCGTCTCAGGTACTACGGGTCCCGGCACCGGCCCGGGTGCTGACCGGTCCGGTACCCGTCCGTCAGTACCCGGACGGTCTCACCAGACCCGACTCGTAGGCGAACACCGCCGCCTGTGTGCGGTCCCGGAGGCCCAGCTTCACCAGGATCCGGCCCACATGGGTCTTCACCGTCTGCTCCGCGACCACCAGGCGCCGGGCGATCTCCGCGTTCGACAGGCCCTGGGCGATCAGGGCGAGCACCTCGGTCTCCCGCTCGGTCAGGTCGCCGACGCGGGCCTTCAGCGGAGCGCGGGGCCGGTCGTCCAGCCGGGAGAACTCGGCGATCAGCCGCCGGGTGACACCCGGCGCGAGCAGCGCGTCCCCCGCCGCCACCACCCGGACCGCCTCGGCGAGCTGGTCGGCGGACGCGTCCTTCAGCAGGAACCCGGACGCGCCGGCCCGCAACGCCTCGTACACGTACTCGTCGAGGTCGAAGGTGGTCAGCACCAGCACTCTGATCTCCGGGGTCGCCCCGGTGATGCGGCGGGTGGCCTCGATGCCGCCGAGCTCGGGCATGCGGATGTCCATCAGGACGACGTCCGGGGCCAGCTCGGCGACCTTGGCCACGGCGTCCAGACCGTCCACCGCCTGCCCGATCACCTCGATGTCGGGCTGGGTGTTGAGCAGCACGGTGAAACCCTGCCGGACCATCTGCTGGTCGTCGGCGATCAGTACGCGGATCACACGGCCGTTGCCGCTGGTCGTCATGGAGTGTCGTCCTCGGTGATGGGGTGGGTGGACCGATCGCCGTCGGTGGCATCGGTGGCATCGGTGGCATCGGTGGCATCGGCCGGCAGGAACGCGGCCACCTGATAGCCGCCGTCCGGCAGGGGCTGCGCCGTGAGGCTGCCGTCGAGCATCGCGACCCGTTCTCGCATACCGAGCAGCCCGTGCCCCGCCCCCTGCGACGGCGGCGGGGTCCGCGACGGTCGGGTGTTGGAGACCTCCACGCGCAGCCCGATCGGAAGATGCGTGAGGTGGACGCGGGCGGTCGCGCCGGGGGCGTGCCGCAGGACGTTGCTCAGCGCCTCCTGCACGATCCTGTACGCCGACAGCTCCACGCCGGGCGGCAGGGGTCTGCGCGCCCCGCTCGTCCCGGTCGTGACGGTCAGTCCGGCGGCCCGGGTGTTCTCCACCAACGCGTCCAGCCGGTCCAGCGTGGGCTGCGGGGCGTGCGGGGCGGTGCCCGACGTGTCGGAGGTGCCGGCGATGCCCGCGGCGCCGGCGGTGCCGGACGCGTCCGGTGCCTCGGGGTGTTCGGAGCGGAGCACGCCGAGCACCCGGCGCAGCTCGGTGAGGGCCTCCAGCGCGTTCTGCCGGATGCCCGCGAGGTTCTCCTTCAGCTCGTCCGGCGGGTTCTCGACGAGGTGGGGGGCGACCTGGGCCTGGATGGAGATCACGGACATGTGGTGGGCGACCACGTCGTGCAGCTCGCGGGCGATGCGGCTGCGCTCCTCCAGCAGGGTGCGCCGGGCTCTCTCCTCGGCGGTGAGCGAGGTCTGCTGGGCGAGTTCCGTGCGCGCCTCGCGGCGTCCGCGCAGGGCGGTGCCCAGGAGCACGACGACCGCGAACAGGATGACGGCGAGCTGGCCGGTCGGCTGGTAGTCCAGCCCGCCCACGACGCCCTGGACGAGGTAGGTGGTGAGCGCGGTCAGCGCCAGCGCCTCCGCGGAGACCCGGGTACGGACCCGCAGGGCGAGCAGCAACAGGACGAACAGGTGCGCGATCAGCCCGGCGGCCGTCCAGGGCCAGGTGAACCTGTCGCCCCCCACGACCATCTCGGCCCGCACGGCCAAGGCCCCCACCAGCATGGCCGCCGTCGACAGCCACCAGGCCGCGACCGGCCGCCACAGCGCGAACACCATCGCGCCGGCCTGGGCGAGGGCGATCAGGAAGGCGAACCCGGGGTCGACCCCGCCGTTGTCATTGAGCTGAGCCGCGTCACCGAGCAGCACGCCCAGGGCGGCCAGACAGACGACCCCGTGCGGGAACCAGCGCAGCCACACCGACGGTGGCAGCGGGTCCGCCCGCCAGGTCCACAGGTCGTCGTGCAGCACCCGCAGCACGCGCTCCACCCGACCGCCCGTGAGCACCCGCCGGCTTCCCTTCGGCATCACGCGGCTCCCCCCTCGCATCACCCGGCCCACCCTAGACATGACCTGCACCCGCCGCCCTCGTCCGGCCCCGCGGGTGATGGGCCCGGACGACCCGGGACCGGCGCCCGCCACCGCGCTCCCAGGAGCGGAACGCGGCCCAGCAGCCGGTCAGGACCAGAGCGAACACCGGGAGCCAGACGAGCCGGGCCGCGACCCAGCCCAGGCCGTCGGGGATCGTGTGCAGGCCGGGCAGCCGGCCGACGAGGAGGCCGGTGGCCGTGGTCGCCATCAGGGCCGTCTGGTGCCACAGGAAGATCGTCATCGCGGAGAGATTGACCAGCGCGACCGCCGCCCACGGGACGGGCCGCCGCATCACGCGGCGCAACCGCTCGCGCAGCAGCAGGGCGAGGCCGCACTGGGCCAGGCCGAAGGTGACGGCGGCCAGCGTCGGCGGGTTGAGGTTGGAGACCGCGGCGCCCGGGACGCCGACCATGGACGCCGGGTAGCCGGCCCAGGCGACGAGTGCCGCCGTCGCCGCCGTGCCTCCGGCGAGCAGGATCCAGCCGGCGCGGCGGCGGTCCAGTTCGCCGCGGGTCCAGGCGGCGCCGAGGGTGTAGGGGACCAGCCAGCCGGCGGCAAGATTGATCCAGCCGAGCCAGGACGGGGCGCCGAAGCCGAAGCGCAGCAGGTCGACGTGGAGGACGACGACCAGCGGCCACAGCGGGTGCAGCCGGGACAGCAGCGGCGTCGCCGCGGTCAGTACGGCGAAGACCAACAGGAACCACAGCGGGGACAGGGCCAGCTTCACCAGCGTGTGGACCGTCACGAACTCCGCGCCCGTCAGCAACAGCAGCGCCGCCGTCACCGTCCACAGGGTGAGGACGGCCGCGACCGGGCGGAACAGCCGGGACAGCCGGGCGGACAGCCAGCGGCCGTAGGACGTGCCGCGGGCGCGGGCCGACGCATGGCCCCGGGTGGCGACATGGCCACCGACCAGGAAGAACACGGCGAGGGTCTGGAAGACCCAGGAGATCGGGGCCAGCCAGGGCATGTCCCGCAGGGGGCTGGCCGCGTGCAGGCTGTTGCCGTCGGCGACCAGGGCCGTCACCAGCCAGTGGCCGAGGACCACGCCGAGGATGGCGAAGGCGCGCAGGGCGTCGACGGCCCGGTCCCGCTCCGCCGGGGTGGCGGCGTCGATCCGGACGGCAGCGCGGCGCAGGCCGTGCAGGGGGCCGTGCGGCGGTACCGGCCGTCTCTCCGACTGTGTCTCCGGCGCCTCCCGCGTCGCCGGGTTCGGCCGCGCCGCCCCGGTCTCCGCCGCCCGGGTCTCCGTCGGCGCTCGTGTCGCCCCCGACACTCGTGTCGCGTCAGTCATGGGTCACCTCCGTGGTCTCGCCCAGGGCGATGCGGGCCAGGTTCGTCAGGGAGACGGAGCCGGCGTCGAAGTAGTCGCTGTGGCCGCCGTCGCCGGCCGCGAAGGTGCGGGCGCCGAAGTCCGGGGAGACCGGGTCGGTGCCGAAGCCGACGGTGGTGCCGAAGAGGTCGGCACTGAGGTGCGGCACGTGCTCCACCCAGTCGTCGCCGCCCCGCGCCGCCCAGATCCGGGCGTCGGTGTGCAGGCCCGCGGCGGAGTCGGCGCCGGTGCCCGGGCTGCCGACCAGGGCGATGTCGGCGACGTCCAGGCCGTCGGCGGCGCGGGCGCAGACGACCGAGCCGTAGGAGTGGCAGAGAAGGGAGAGGCGGGTGCCGGGGCCCGTGGTTCCGCGCAGGGCGTCGACCAGCGCGCGCAGTTTCGGGGCGGCCCGGTCGGCGCGGTCGGTGGTGGCGACCGTCGTGCTGACGGTGCCCGGCGTCTCGTAGCCCAGCCAGGCCACGACGGCGACCGAGGTGCCCTCGGGCGCGTCGGCGAGGAGCTGCCGGTGCAGGGCGAGAGCCGCGGCGCGGAACCGGCCGTACGTGTCGAGACTCGTGTCGGAGCCCGGGACCAGGACGGCGACGCGGTCGGCGGGGGCCAGATCGCCGAAGACCTCCGTGGCCAGTCCGGCGCCCCGGCCGTCGAAGGCCAGGAGATGCCGCGAGGGGTCGGCCAGCGCGCGGTCCGCCGCCGCGCGGCGCCGGTCTCCGTGGGCGGCGGCCATCCGGGACGCCTCCGCCGCGTTGGCCCGGTTGGCGGCGTACGCCTGCGCCAGCGTGCCGGCCGTCGGGGCGGCGAGCGCTGCGGGGGCCGGGGCGGGGGTCTCGGGCCGCGCGGCACCGGAGAGAGGAAGGACCACCGCACCACAGATGAGCGCGGCGAGGGCGGTGCGGCGCAATCTGCTCACGCCCCGCCGCCAACGTACCGTCGTCCCCGGCCTCGTCCCCGGCCCCATGGCCTCTCCCCCTCCAGCACGCCGCCCATCGGGCTTGTCTGGAAGGAAAGTTATGGATCGCGCGAAGTAACCCGCGTCCCGCCAGGGAACTCACCTGCGAAGTAGCTCTCAGGTACTACGGGTACGACCGGGACGCAGTCAGCAGGGCGACTGCACGATCAGCAGGGCGACTGCACGATCAGTAGGCCAGCTGCGCGATCTCCTCCGCCACCACCGCGCACGCGTCCGCCGCCGGGTCGATGAGCGGGAAGTGGCCGACGTCCTCCAGCAGCGTCACGCCCACCATCTCCCCGGCCTTCGCCGCCGCGTCCGCGTACGCCTCGGCGACCGCCTGCGGAACATCGACGTCGGCCCGGCCCTGGACGAGAGTGGTGGCGATGCCGGTGGGCAGCAGCAGCGCCGGGTCGGCATACGGGCGGCGCTCGGCGAAGAACCGACCTCCACCGAGGAGTTGACGGGCCGCACCGCCGCACACGTCCAGCTTCCCGGCGACCTCGAAGTCGGCGATCGGCGCGAGGGCGACCACACCGCGCAGGGGCGCCGGACGGTCCAGGCGCCAGGGGGCGTCGGCGGGCAGCACGTGCCGGGCGGCGGCCCACAGGGCGAGATGGCCGCCCGCGGAGTGGCCGGTGAGCACCAGACGGCGCAGGTCGGCCCCCGGGAGGTGCTGCCGGACCAGCGCGGGCAGCGCGTCGAGCGCGGCGGCCACGTCGTCGAAGGTGTCGGGCCAGCGCCCCGCGACGGGGCCGCCCCCGTCGCCGCCCTCACCGGTGTCCTCCGCACCGCGCCGGTACTCCACGCTCGCCACGGCGAAGCCCCGACGGGCCAGGAAACCGGCGAACGGGCTGACGTGGCGCCGGTCGTACGGCGCCCGCCACGAGCCTCCGTGCAGGACCACCACAACAGGGGCATCTCCCGCGGCTTCCGCCCCCCGCGGGACGTAGAAGTCGATCACCTGGTCGGGGTGATCGCCGTACACCGCCGTGCCGTCGGGTTCGACCGCCGGGTGCGAAAAGGCCGACTTCTCCTCCGCGGCGTTCCGCGCGGCAGCGGTGCCCGGTTCTGCGGCGGCGTCCGGCATGCTCAACCTCTCAGCGACGAAACGGTGTTGGCGGACCGGAGGAAAGGAATCGGCCGTTGGCGGGACCGTATCAGGCCGATGACGTGCACGGACATGGGGATGTCACGCAGGGTGAGGGACAGGACGGACGCCCGGACCGCCCCGTGAGGCGCACGCCCGGCCTACCCCATGAACTCGGGCCGCTCGTACGGTGTCCACCAGGCGGTCAGACCCCACACCCCCAACCCGAGCGCGGCCACGGCGACCAGTGCCGCCGCCCACGGCCGGCCCAGCAGACGCAGGCCCAGCGTCCACGCGACCACCGGCACGAGCGCGCCGCCAAGCGCCACGAGCGGCAGGTCGACGTACAGCACACTGAGGTCGCGATGCTCCTGCTCGAAGCCGCCGGTGACGCTGACGCGAGCGAGCGGCGCCCAGGTGAGCAGCGCGGTCGAGGCGCCGATCACACCGGCGAGGCATCCGGCGCAGCCACGGGTCCGGTGATCCACATGATCCACATCATCCACACCCGCGTTCACGCGCCGGAGCCCGCCACCGGTTCCTCAGCCGGTTTCGTCCAGTGTCCGCGCCAGCACCCGCGCCGCCCGCTCCACGTCCGCGAAACCGACGTACAGCGGGGTGAAGCCGAAGCGCAGCACGTCCGGGGCACGGAAGTCCCCGACCACCCCGCGCTCGATCAACCGCTTCATGACGTCACCGGCGTCGTCACAGCGCAGCGCGACCTGACTGCCCCGCTCGGCGTGCGCGGCCGGAGTCAGGGACTCCACCCGGCCGTCCGGGACGTACTCCCCGACGCAGCGCAGGAAGAAGTCCGTCAGCGCCAGGGACTTGGCCCGCACCGCCGCCACCGAGACCGCCTCCTCGTCCCACACGTCCAGCGCCGCCTCCAGGGCGAGCATGGAGAGGATGTCCGGCGTGCCGACCCGGCCCCGCAGCGCACCGGAGGCCGGGGCGTACGCGGGCCGCATGCCGAAGGGCTCGGCGTGCGAGTTCCAGCCCGGCAGCGGGGAGTCGAAGCGGTCCTGGAGGTCACGGCGCACGTACAGGTACGCGGGCGAACCGGGGCCGCCGTTGAGGTACTTGTAGGTGCAGCCGACCGCCAGGTCGACGCCGTGTTCGTCCAGCCCGACCGGCAGGGCGCCCGCGCTGTGGCACAGGTCCCAGACGGCGTACGCCCCCGCCGCGTGCACCGCGGCCGTGAGCGCGGGCAGGTCGTGCAGCCGGCCCGTGCGGTAGTCGACGTGGTTGAGGAGCACGGCCGCCGTACGCTCCCCCAGCGCCGACGGCACCTCGGCCGGGGCCACCGGGCGCAGGGTGCACCCCGTCATCCGGGCGGCCGACTCGGCGATGTACCCGTCCGTGGGGAAGGTGGTGACATCGACGAGGATCTCGTCCCGCCCCTCACCCGCCATCCGGACCGCCGCGACGAGTGCCTTGAAGACGTTCACGCTGGTCGAGTCGCCCACGACGACCTGCCCGGCGGCCGCCCCCACCAGCGGGGCGATCCGGTCGCCGATCCGCTCGGGCGCGGTCCACCAGCCGCTCTCCTCCCAGGACCGGATGCGCAGCTCGCCCCACTGCCGGCGTACGACGTCCTCCACGCGCGCGGGGACGCCGGCCGGGAGGGCGCCGAGCGAATTGCCGTCCAGATAGACGACGTCGTCCAGGACGAACCGCTCACGCAGCGCCGCCAGCTCGTCGGCGGCGTCCAGTGCCTCGGCCGTGTCGATGAGCTCAGACATAGGACCGCGCCGTCCACAGCTCGGGGAACACGTTGTTCCGGGCCCGCTTCTCCAGCCAGGCCACCCCGGCCGAGCCGCCCGTACCCGTCTTGGAGCCCATCGCGCGGCGGGTGGCCACCAGGTGGTCGTTGCGCCAGCGCCAGACCAGTTCCGCGACGTCGGTGAGCGCCTCGCCGAGGCGGGCCAGCTCGCCGTTCTGGTCGCCGGAGTACACGGCCGTCCAGGCGGCCTCCACCTCGGGCGCCGCCTCGTACTTCTGGGTGACGTCACGCCGGAGCACGGCGTCCGGGATGTCGTACCCGCGCCGGGCGAGCAGCCGGACCACCTCGTCGTACAGGCTCGGCTCGTGCAGCGCCTTCTCCAGCTCGGCGTGGACGCGCGGGGCGCCGCGGTGCGGGACGAGCATCGACGCGGACTTGTCGCCGAGCAGGAACTCCATACGGCGGTACATCGCCGACTGGAAGCCGGAACCCTCGCCGAGAGCGCCGCGGTACGAGTTGAACTGGGCCGGCGTGAGGCCCGCGAGCGGCGTCCAGGAGGCGTTCAGCGCCTCCAGCTCCCGCACCGAACGCTTGAGCGCGTCGGTCGCCACCTGGATGCGGTCCTCGCGCAGGGCGCCGGCCGCCGTCTCCCACTCGTGGACGATGACGGTGAACCACAGCTCCATCACCTGGGTGGTGACCAGGAAGACCATCTCTCCGGGATCGTCGGAGAGGGTGTGCTGCAGATGGGTGAGAACGTCCGCTTTGACGTAGTCCTCGTAGGGGGTCGTGCCCGCGAAGTCGAGGCTCGGCGTGTCCGGCTCGCTGTCCTGCGAGGGCGCGTGCGCGGGCGTGGGATCAGAGGACATCGCTGTCTCCGTGTCTACGTGCTGCCGGGTAGCGGTCCGCCCCTTCCTCTCCGGCAACAGGGCCCCGGTCCCCTCAGGCCCGGCACCGACCGGACCCACCTCGAATGATGCGTGGTGAATCGGAAGAGGGCAAGGTCGGTGGAAGGGCCCCGAGGCCGGGTGGCGGCGGACCAGGGGCGGCGTGGGGCGGTCCCTGCGGCGTGTGTCACGATCTCCCCCGACCTGTGGGGGGTGTTGCTGTATGGCGCAGGAGGTTGCGCTGCGGCCGGTGGTGGATCCGGCCCTCGAGGACGCGGAGCGCGCGCTGCTGGAGGGGTCCGCCGACGGACTCTTCCCGGCCACGCTGCCGCTGCCCGAGGAGCCGGGGCTGGGCGGCCGTACCAAGGCGGACATCTGGACGGCCCTGGGGGCCTCCGCGGTGTGCGCGCTACTGCCGGTGACGATCCTGTGGGCGCTGATCGGCGTGTGGCCCGGCCTGGCCGTCGGGCTCGCGGCGCAGGCGGGGCTGATCTGGGTCGGGGTCCAGTTCGGGTTCGAGGCGTTCGTCCTGACCGTCGTGGGCGTGCACCTGCTGGCCTGGCTGCTGATCGTCGTCCTCGGCTGCGGGACCGACGAGCGGCAGCGGGTGGCCCGGCTGCGCCACGGCCGCTACTACCTGGCCGAGGACTTCGGCGACGACTCCCTGCGCGAGCTGCTGGGCCACTCGCCGCTGCGCCGGATGGAGCGCGCCCAGGCCGCCGTGACGGCGGTGCTCCAGTCGCAGGTCGACCGGGTCGGGCTGCTGGACGACATCGCCAACGACGTGACGCTGCCGGCCCAGCAGTACGAGATCGCCCAGCGCCTGGCCGAGCTGACCCGGTTGGCGCGGAAGGTGCGCACCGCTGCCGGGGACGCCTCCGGCTCGCGGGTGGAGGAGGTGCTGCGGAGGCAGCGGCAGGCGCTGCGGCTGTCGTCGAGCGCGCTGGAGGAGCGGGTGGAGGCGCTGGAGCGGTACGCCGAGAACACCCGCGCGGCGGACGCGGCGTACCGCGAGTGGGAGGCCGTACGGGAGCTGGAGCAACTCGGCGAGGACATGCACGAGCTGGTGGTGAACACGGTGCGGGACGAGCTGGCCGTCGCCGAGATCGAGGGGCTCGCCGACCGGTCCCGGCTCCAGGACCTGCACCGGGTGCTGGACGAGGCGCGGGAGGCGGGGCTGCTGGCCACGCGGTTCGCCGACGAGCCGGCCGACCGCCGGTCCGGCGACAGCGGCCGGGCGTGAGGGGGAGGACGACATGACGCAGACATCCCAGCCGAGACGCGAGTTCCACTCCGGCCGCGGCAGGAAGATCTTCGACCGGATCCCGGGCGGGTTCTACCTGGTCGGCGCCCTGGTGATCCTCTTCGAGGTGGTCACGCTCGGCGCGGTGGGCCTGGCCCTGGCCGTCGGCGACCCGAGCGACGACGGGGCATCCCCGGACAAGGAGTCCCAGCGGGTCGAGGTCACCTACATCGCCACGGGCGACCACCCCTCGGTGGACCTCACCGTCGGGGAGGCGGACAGCCACGTGCCCTACGGGGTCGTCATCCTGCCGTACCGCAAGACCGTCACGCTGGCAGCGGGCGCCGACTTCTATCTGGACGTCAGAAGCCGCGAGGACCAGGAAGGGGGCACCCTCACGTGCACCGTGCTGGTCGACGGCAAGGTGGTCCAGCAGGCGCACAGCACACCGGACTCCTCGTCCGCCACCTGCGCGGGCAGCACCGCGGACGCCCCGCAGCGGGGCATCCCCGTGCCCACTCTCACCCCCGGCGCCTCCCCGCTGCCCGAGGAGCGGCGGCTCACCGGGACCGTCGAGGTGCCGGACTACCCGGGCGAGGGCTCGCCGGTCATCGGCACCGTCACGGACTCCTCCCTGGAATACGCGGAGCTGGGCGGCACGTGGGACCGGAGCAAGACGCTGGATCCGGTCTTCGACGGCTTCACCCGCAAGCAGGAGGGGCGCCAGCGCGCACTCGTGAAGTCCACGCAGGTCGACGAGGACATCATGGCCGCGGCCGGCGGCACCGGGGAGCTGCGGGGCGTGGCGGGCGCGGTGATGGACGAGCGGCGGCGCTACGAGTACCCCCGGGACCAGGCGATCCTGGTCGACGTCGCCTCGCAGCCGCTGAAGGTCGACGGGCACGACGCCTGGCTGCTGGTCAGCGAAATCCACTTCCACAAGCGCGGGGTGCCGTCCACGATGGACCTGAACGCGGTCCTAGTGGTCGACACCGGGCGGGTCCGTCCCTCGGTGCTGTGGGTCGTACTGCCGGAGACGAACAAGAAGCTCTGGCCGGACCTCAACACTCTGGTCGCATCCGTCCAGGTCCGCTGACCTGCGCCGATACGGGACGGGCCCGGGCGCGCGACGCGTCCCGGGCCCGTCCCGTACTCCGCGCCGGATGGCAGACTGGAACCCATGGCAACTCACGAGAACCTGCTCGGCGGACCGGAGCCGACCCACCTCCCCGACGACCCCGGACCGCGTGACCTCCTCGCGGGCGGCGCCGACCCGTCGGAGGTCGCCGCCCGGTTCCCCGCGTCGTCCCTGGCCTGGGCGCAGCTCGCGGACGGGGCCTTCGAGGCCGGCCGGACGGTCGAGTCGTACGCGTACGCGCGCACCGGCTACCACCGCGGCCTGGACTCCCTGCGCCGCAGCGGCTGGCGCGGCCACGGCCCGGTGCCGTGGGAGCACGAGCCGAACCGCGGCTTCCTGCGCTCCCTGCACGCCCTCGCCCGCGCGGCGCAGGCGATCGGGGAGACCGAGGAGTACGAACGCTGCTCGCAGTTCCTGAAGGACAGCTCGCCGACGGCGGCGCAGACTCTGTCCTGACGCCTTCCCCGAGCGTACGACGAAGGGCCCGGCACCTCGCGAGGTGCCGGGCCCTTCGCACGGAGCGGGACTACTTGATCTTCTGGCCGGCGGACCGCAGGTGACCGCAGGCCTCGACGACGCGCGCGGCCATGCCGGCCTCGGCCAGCTTGCCCCAGGTGCGCGGGTCGTAGGTCTTCTTGTTGCCGACCTCGCCGTCGACCTTCAGGACACCGTCGTAGTTGCGGAACATGTGGTCCACGACCGGACGCGTGAAGGCGTACTGGGTGTCCGTGTCGATGTTCATCTTGACCACGCCGTTCTCCAGCGCGGTCGCGATCTCCTGCTCGGTGGAGCCGGAGCCGCCGTGGAAGACGAAGTTGAACGGCTTGCTGCCGGCCGGCTGGCCGTACTTGGCGGCGATGCCCTCGTTCAGCTCCTTGAGCAGCTCGGGGCGGAGCACGACGTTGCCCGGCTTGTACACACCGTGCACGTTGCCGAAGGACGCGGCGAGCAGGTAGCGGCCCTTCTCGCCCAGGCCGAGGGCCTCGACGGTGCGGATCGCGTCGTCGACCGTCGTGTAGAGGGAGTCGTTGATCTCGTGGGAGACGCCGTCCTCCTCGCCGCCGGTCGGGGTGATCTCGACCTCGAGGATGATCTTGGCGGCGCGGGCGCGCTCCAGGAGCTCCTCGGCGATGGACAGGTTGTCGGACAGGGTCTCGGCGGAGCCGTCCCACATGTGCGACTGGAAGAGCGGGTTGCGGCCGGCCTTGACGCGCTCCTCGGAGACCGCCAGCAGCGGACGGACGTACCCGTCGAGCTTGTCCTTCGGGCAGTGGTCCGTGTGCAGGGCGACGGTGACGTCGTACTTCTCGGCGACGATGTGCGCGAACTCGGCGAGGGCGACGGCGCCGGTCACCATGTCCTTGTTGTGCTGGCCGCCCAGGAACTCGGCGCCGCCGGTGGAGATCTGGACGATGCCGTCGCTCTCCGCCTCCGCGAAACCGCGCAGGGCCGCGTGCAGCGTCTGGGAGGAGGTCACGTTGATGGCCGGGTAGGCGAACTTTCCTGCCTTCGCCCGGTCCAGCATCTCGTTGTAGACCTCGGGAGTTGCGATGGGCATCTGTCCGCTCCTTGTATGTGCGGGTGGGCGTGATACGTGCTTCGGCCCTGACCTAGACCATGGGGGGCGACGTCATCGTCGGCCCCATCCTTCCAGACGAAACGGGATACTCCGAGTGGACGTCCGTCCCCCGGACCGCCCGGACCGTCCCCGGTCCGGGAGGGGGCCTCAGTCGAGGCCCAGCTCGTCCTTGTCGTACGCGTACAGGTACGGCACCCCGGCGCCGTCCTGGATCTTCTCGGCGGCGCCCGTCGCCCGGTCGACGATCGTCGCGACGGCCACGACCTCGGCACCGGCCTCACGCACGGCCTCGACGGCGGTGAGCGGGGAGCCGCCGGTGGTGGAGGTGTCCTCGACGACCAGGACGCGGCGGCCCTTGATGTCCGGGCCCTCGACGCGGCGCTGCAGGCCGTGCGCCTTGGCGGCCTTGCGGACGACGAAGGCGTCCAGCTTGCGGCCCCGCGCGGCGGCGGCGTGCAGCATGCTCGCGGCCACCGGGTCGGCGCCCATGGTCAGCCCGCCCACCGCGTCGAAGTCGAGGTCGGCGGTCAGGTCGAGCAGCACCTGCCCGACCAGCGGCGCGGCCTCGCCGTCCAGGGTGATGCGGCGCAGGTCGACGTAGTAGTCGGCCTCGAGACCCGAGGAGAGGGTCACCTTGCCGTGCACCACGGCCTTGTCCTTGATCTGCTGCAGCAGCGCCGCACGTACGTCCGTCATGCCCACCAGCTTAGAGCCGGGTCCAGCGCCAGGTGGTGGTGGCCTCCAGCGGCTCCAGGGGCGTGACCAGGCGCGGGAGGGTGTTCAGGCCGTTGGGCGGCCCGGTCTGCGGCTCCACGCAGACGGCAGCCTCCTGCTCGTCGTAGACCACGGCCCACTGCTCGGGGCTGGTCACCTTCAGCTCCAGCCGCTCCGGCCAGGTGAGGGTGACGTCGACGCCGTCCGGCATGCCGAAGCAGTCGTCCCAGGGGCCCGGCTTCGGGGCGACCCGGTTGCCGGTGGGCAGGTGGTCGTCGCCGCGCTCCTCCTGCCAGGCGGGGTCGAAGGCGATCGTCACGTCCGCGCCGTCGAGGGTGCGGTTGAACCAGGGGTGCCACCCGATCTGCGCCGGGAAGGACGACTCGTACGTCTCCACGGACATCGTCAGCGTCAGCGCGTCCCCGGCGAGCGCGATCACCTGGGTGACCCGGCCGGAGTAGGGCCACGGGTCGACGAGGTCGTACGTGATGACGGCCTCGTCCGCGGCGACGCGGGCGGTGCGCCAGGCGCCGTCGCGGGCGGTGCCGTGGATGGCGTGCGGCGGGGAGTTGAGGGGCATCCGGTGGACCACGGCGCCGTCGCTGAAGCGGCCCTCGCGGATGCGTCCGCACCAGGGGACCATCGGGAAGCAGCCGTAGCGCTCGCCCTGGCGGAGCAGTTCCGTGCCGCCGACGCGGAGCCCGCCGATCCGGCCGCCGTTGCCCGGCAGCACGGTCGCCTCCGCGTCACCCGCGGTCAGCGTGATGGGTTCGTTACTCACGCCATGACCCTACTGGGGCGATCAACGGTGCCCCACCCGATGGGCCGGGGGGGCGGTTCAGTGGCGCCTGCGCAGCGCGCGGCCCACCACGATCGCCGACGCCACGGCCAGCGCGGCCGCCGGGGCCGCCCAGCGCAGGGGGGTGGCGGGCCCGGTCGTCTGGGGCGCGGGGACGGGGGCGTACCGGCCGCGCGGCGGGGCGTGGTCCACCTCCTCGGCGCTGCGGCCGATCATCGTGCGGCGCGCGTGCGCGGCCTCGGCGGGGGGTTCGGTGTCCGCGTCCGCCGCCATGTCCGCGTCCGTGTCCGCGAGGGAGGACGGCGGGACCTCGGTGTCGAAGACGGACGTGTGCCGCGGCTCCGCCTCCGCATCCGCCTCGGGCTGCTCCTGCTTCTGCTCCTGTTGCTCCTGCCGCTGTTGCTCCTGCCGCTGCTCCGCCGCCGTGCCCAGGTTCTGCGCGAAGCGGGTCAGCAGCCGGGTCGCCGACGACGTCACCGCGTCCGCCGACAGCTCCGTGACCCGTCCCTCCGCCGTGGCCGTCCCGGCGACCACCAGCGTGCAGCCGCCGTCGGCGTCCGCCACGCGGAAGGTGAGCGCGAGCGTCACCTTGCCGCTGCCGCGCGACTCGGTGGCGGCGCCCTCGACGGCGTACGCCCCGTCGTCGCGCGCGGACACGCGCAGGGAGCCCCGGTAGGTGATGGAGTGGCTGCCGACACGCACCTTCAGCCGTCCCGCGACGGGCTCGGCGCCGGCGTCCTGCTGGAGCCCCGGAACCGCCCGGGCGACCCGGACGGGGTCGGCCAGCACGTCCCTGAGCCGCTCGGCCGGTACCGGAACGAACACCTCATGCTCCATGTCACGCCACCCTACCCAGCGGGCGCCCGCCGCACCCCCCGTCGGCACAAAGTCACCCGCCGCCTCCCGCGCCCCGCGGCGTCACCAGTCCCGTCTCGTACGCCATCACCACCGCCTGCGCCCTGCTGGTCAGGCCCAGCTTGGTCATCGTGCGGTTGAGGTGGGTCTTCACCGTGGCCTCGCTGATGAACAGGCGGTCGGCGGCCTCGGCGTTGCTCAGACCGCGGGCGACGAGTTTCAGGACCTCGGCCTCGCGGGTGGTCAGCGTCGTCAGGCCGGGCGGCGGTCCGGCGTCCGACGGGTCGGGCCGGCTCACGTCCGACAGGTGTGTGAACGCCTCCACCAGGCGCCGGGTGACCGCGGGGGCGAACAGCGCGTCGCCGCCGTGCACCGCGGTGACCGCGGCCAGCAGCCGCTCGGGGCCGGCGTCCTTGAGCAGGAAGCCGGAGGCGCCGGCGCGCAGGGCCCCGTACACGTACTCGTCGAGGTCGAAGGTGGTCAGGACCAGGACGCGGGGCGCGGGGTCCACCGCCTCGGCGAGGATCCGCTCGGTGGCCTGGATGCCGGTCATGCCGGGCATGCGGATGTCCATCAGGACGACGTCCGGCCGGGTCCGCGCGGCCAGGGCCACCGCCTCGGCGCCGTCGGCCGCCTCGCCGACGACCTGCATCCCGGGGGCGGCGCGCAGCAGCGCGGCCAGTCCGCTGCGGACGAGGAACTGGTCGTCGACGACCAGCAGTCTGATCGTGCCGTCTGTCGGGCGGTCTGTCGGGCGGTCTGCGTCGGTCATTCCCTGCCGGCGTCTCCCCGGCGTGCGGTCTGTACCGGCGTCGGCAGGGTCAGGCGCACGCCGAATCCCCCCTCGCTGCGCGGGCCGACGACGATCGTCCCGCCGTAGAGCTTGGCCCGCTCCCGCATCCCGATCAAGCCGTGGCCGCCGCGCTCGGGGATTGTGGCCGAATCCACCCCCTCCCGCTGCCCGGCCCCCGGGCCGCCCCCGTGCCCGTCGTCGGTCACCGACACCGTCATCTCACCCGCGCGGTAGGCGAGTTCGACGGACGCCTGCGCGCCGGGCGCGTGCTTGAGCACGTTGGTCAGGGCCTCCTGCACCACCCGGTACACGCACAGTTGCACGCCGGGCGGCAGGGCGCGCGGAGTGCCCGTGACGCGCAGTTCCACGCCCACGCCACCGGCACGCACCCGGGTGACCATCTCGTCGAGCTGGTCGAGGCCGGGCGCGGGGGCGCCGTCCGCGCCCTGGACGCCGTCGGCGCGCAACAGGCCGAGCATCCGGCGCAGTTCGGCGAGGGCCTCGCCGCTGGCCCCCTCGATGGCGTCCAGGGCGTCGCGCGCGGTGCGGGCGTCGGAGTGGAAGACGAATCGGGCCAGTCCGGCCTGCACGTTGATGACGGCGATGTGGTGGGCGACCACGTCGTGCAGCTCACGGGCGATCCGCACGCGCTCCCCGGCCACCTCGCGCCGGGCGCGTTCGGCCTGTTCGGCACGGACCTGCAAGGTGAGTTCGGCGGTCCGGCGGGCGACGTAGCCGAACCGCCACAGCACCAGGGGGAAGCCCAGGGCCTGTCCGACGACCGACGCCATCGCCTCGGCGTCGCTGACCACTCCGGCGTAGATCCAGACGCCGGCGAGCAGGGCCGCGCAGGCGGCGGCGGTGCGGGTGGGGCGCAGGGAGGCCACGGTGTAGACGGCGAGCATGGGGCCGAAGGAGCCGACGACCGGCCAGTAGCCGAGGGTGACGTAGACCGCCCAGCAGGCGTGGACGGCGAGGCAGACGGCGACCGGGGCGCGGGTGCGCAGGGCGAGCGGGAGGCTCAGCAGGGCGACGAGCGTCCAGGCGAGCGGGTCGAGCGCGGGCCACCCCTGGGCGACGGCCTCGGTGCCGAGCAGGACGGCCACGGTCGTCAGCGCCGCGGCGATCAGGCCGTCGGCGGCCAGCGGGTGCAGGCGCATCACCGCAGCGTAGGTCCGGTCGCCGGGCGGCGGCGTCATCCTTCCGCCGTACCGCGGAAGTTGCAGGAACCGGTCGGCCTACCGCGCAGGGTTGGCTTCCGTATCCACCCACCGCGGGATTCGGGGCGGGCGGAGCGGTCATAGGTTCTCGGTGCGAACGATCCACAGGGGGTGGGGCGGCCCGTCCGTACCCGGGGGAGGGGCGGGCCGCCGCACGGGGTCGTACGACGTGACGAGGGGAGAGACGGGCACGGCGGGGGCTCTACCTGCTGGTCCTCGACGTCGGGTGAGTGAGCGTAACCATGTATGAGTGAGTGTCGTTGTCAGTGCGTGAATCTGACGGAATGGGCGAAGACGCAGGGCGTGCATCCGCAGACCGCGTATCGCTGGTTCCGGGAGGGGATCTTGCCGGTACCGGCTCAGCGGGTCGGGCCGCGCACAATCCTGGTGAACATCGACGCGAACACCACGCCCGGGGCCGTCGGCGGTCTGGGCCTGTATGCCCGTGTGTCCTCGCACGGGCAGCAGAGTGATCTGGAACGCCAGGTGGCTCGGCTGTCGGCGTGGGCGGTCAAGGCCGGTCACCGAGTCGTTCGTGTCGAGGCGGAGATCGCTTCCGGTGTGAACGGCTGCCGTTCCAAGGCCCGCCGTCTGCTGGCCGACCCACACGTGACCTGTGTGGTGGTCGAGCACAAGGACCGGCTCGGCCGGATGAACGTCGAGCTTGTCGAGGCCGCTTTATCCGCGACGGGCCGTCGCCTGCTGGTGCTGGACGAGGGTGAGGTCGAAGACGACCTGGTGCGGGACACCGTGGAGGTGCTGACCTCGTTCTGTGCCCGCCTGTACGGGCGCAGGTCAGCGAAGAACCGCGCCCGCAAGGCACTGGAAGCCGCCGAACATGGCTGACCCCCGCCCGATCGCCGCACCGTTCGTCGCTCCCGGACCGTCCGGTTTGGCAGTACGTACCAGGCTCAAGGACCTCACGGCCGAGGATGACAAGGTTCTGCGCTTGGTGGGCGCGCACCTGGGCTCGCTCGCCTCGAAGGACCTCAAAGCGCGTTGCATGGACGGCCTGGAGCACTCCACCGAGTCATGGGCGGTCCGTAAGCGGGATCTGACGGTCGAGTCGTCGTCCCGGTGGGCCGGGTCGATCACGAAGGCCACGCATGACCAGTGGGCACTCGCCCGGCGCGGCCAGGCCGCACACGTACAGTCCCTCGAAGCCGGTATCACGACGATCCGGCGCCGGCTGTCGCTGCCGGTCGGCCAGAAGGGCACGAAGCGGGCACCGGGCGGCTACCGCTGTGCGCACGAGTGGTTCCACAAGACGCGACGGCTGCAGGTGCTGGAGGGCCGCCTCGAGCAGGTCCGGGCCGACCGGGAAGCGGGCCGGGTGCATGTCGTGCGGGGCGGCAAACGTCTGCTGGGCGCCCGCCACCACCTCGACAAGGCGGAACCGGCCGAGGCCGAGTGGCGTGAGCGGTGGGAAGCCGAGCGCTGGTTCCTGAAGGCAGACGGCGAGTCGGGGAAGAGGTTCGGCAACGAGACGATCCGCATCACGCCCGAGGGCGAAGTGTCGATCAAGCTCCCGGCCCCGCTCGCCGGCCTGGCGAACGCCAGGCACGGCCGGTACGTACTCGCCGCGCAGGTGCGGTTCCCTCACCGGGGGCAGGAGTGGGCCGACCGTGTGGAGGCCAACCGTGCGGTGGCCTACCGCATCCACTACGACACGAGGCGCGGGCGCTGGTATGTGGACGCCTCCTGGCAGATCCCACCCACCCGGACCATCCCCCTGGAAGCTGCCCTCACCGATGGCGTGATCGGCGTGGACACCAATGCCGACCACCTCGCCGCATGGTGCCTGGACACGCACGGCAACCCGACCGGCCGGCCACGCCGGTTCCTCTACGACCTGTCCGGCAACACCCAGCACCGCGACGCCCAGATCCGGCACGCCCTCACGCAGTTGCTGCACTGGGCCAAGACCTGCGGCGTCAAGGCCATCGCGGTCGAAGACCTCGACTTCCAGGCCGAGAAAACCAGAGAGAAGTACGGGAACAAGCGCCGATTCCGGCAGCTGATCTCCGGCATGCCGACCGGCAGGCTCCGCGCCCGGCTGACGTCCATGGCCGACGCCACAGGTATCGCAATCATCGCCGTGGACCCCGCCTACACCAGCAAGTGGGGCGCCCAGCACTGGCAAAAGCCCACGGCCGGCCCCACCCGTAAGACCACCCGGCACGATGCCGCGAGCATCGCGATCGGACGACGCGCCCAGGGACACCCGATCCGGCGACGGACGACACCGCCCCGTGCACACCAGAGCGATGTGCACGGGCATCGGACCGTCCAGGCCGACCGGCGTGCCCCTGGGCGCGAGGGACCCCGCCCCCGCATCCCCGGACCACGGACACGATCCGTGCCGCCGGACGCGGCGAGTACGCGGGCGACCAGGACATCCAAAACCGTTCGGGATGTCCGCAGCGTGCAGGAATGGGTCCAAGACTCACTCCTGCCCACTGATTAGGAACGGTCAGTAGCGCGGGTGCACCAGCGTCGAGGGCGGCAGGCCGGGGATCCGGGTGCGGGACGCGGCGCGGGCGTCCCGGGCCAGGGAGCCGGGCGTGAGGGTGTGCGGACGGGGGGCCGTCGGGTCGAGGCGCAGGGTGGGGCGCTTACGCGCGGCCAGGAGGAAGCCCCAGTCACGGGGGGCGTGGGGGGTGGCGGCCGTGCGGTCGGGGCCCGGCGCGAAGCCGGCGTCGCGGGCGCCGACGCGGTAGGCGGCGGTGGGCAGGCCGGCCGCGCGGAGCGTGGCGTCCACCGTCCAGAAGGCGCGGGGGCGGGCGGAGACCGGGCCCGCGTGGACCACCAGCCGCCCGTCGGGGGCGAGCACCCGCCGCAGCAGGCCGTAGAACTCCTGCGAGTACAGCTTGGTGCTGGCCGTGATGCCCGGGTCGGGCAGGTCGGAGATCACCACGTCGTACGTCGCGGTGGACGTCGCGCGCATGCGGCGGAAGGCGTCCGCCGTGGTGACGTGGAGCCGGGCGTCGCCGTAGGCGTGCTCGTTCAGCGTGGACAGGCCGGGGTCGTGCCGGGCCAGCCGGGCCAGCCCGGGGTCGACCTCGACGACGTCGACCCGCCGCACGTCCGGGTGGCGCAGCACCTCCCGGGCGGCGAGGCCGTCACCGCCGCCGAGGATCAGCACGCGCGCGTGGGGGCCGCTCATGGCGGGGTGCACCAGCGCCTCGTGGTAGCGCCGCTCGTCGCTGCCGGAGACCCGGAGCCGGCCGTCCAGGAACAGGTCGAGGGACCGCCCGTCGGTGTCACCGGTGAGGACGACCTCCTGCACGTCGGTCCGGACGGCCACGCGGACCTCCTGGCCGTACACGGCGTGCCGGGCGGCGCGTTCGAAGTCGTCGGCGAGGACGGTCGCCGTACCCAGGAGTGCCAGCACGACGGCGTTGGCGGTCAGCAGCAGCCAGCGGGCCCGGCGGGTCAGGTCCCGCCGGAACAGCCCCAGGACCAGGGCGGCGCCGACGACCGCGTTGACGGTGCCGGTGAGCAGCGCGCCGGTGAGCTGGCCGAGGAAGGGCAGCAGGACGAAGGGGAAGGCGAGGCCGCCGACGAGCGCGCCGACGTAGTCCGCGGCGAACAGGTCGGCGACGGCGCCGCCCGGGTCCTGGCGGCGGACGCGCTGGATCAGCTCCATCAGCAGCGGCACCTCGGCGCCGATCAGCACGCCGATGGTGAGCGAGAAGGCGACCAGCAGGATGCGCGGGCCGTCGGCCCACAGGCCGCCCCAGCCGCCGGTCCAGGCGAAGCAGGCGTACAGCACCATGGCGCTGGAGCCGCCGACGAGGGCGAGGACCGCCTCGACCGCGCCGAAGCCGGCCGCGGCCAGGCGGCGCAGCCGTTTGGCGGCGAGCGAGCCGAGGCCCATCGCGAAGACCATGACGGACAGGACGACGGACGCCTGGGTGACCGAGTCGCCGATCAGGTACGAGGCGAGGGCGACGAGTTCGAGTTCGTACACGAGCCCGCACGCCGCGCAGACGAACACGCCCGCCAGGACCAGGAACCGCCCGACGCCCGGCCGTACGGGCAGCCGCGCCGGACCTCCGGGACGGGCGGGACCTCCGGGACGGGCGGGGCCGGCCGGGCCGCCGGAACCGCCCCAGGACGGCGGAGTGCCGGACGGGGCGGGAGCGTGCTGTTCGATCACGCAGTGACGTTACGTCACTCCCGCACTGCGCTTCGTCACCCACACGTGTGAAACTGACGATCCGTTGGGCGGCGCAGGTTTACCCGGCGGTTCGCCCCACGGCCCGCCCGGGGTGCGCCCCGCTCACACCCCGGAGGGGCTGAGCTGCGCCGTCGGCACCCGGACGCCCACCCGGGTGCGGGTCGACACCAGCTGGCCGTCCTGCGGATAGGCGTGCCAGGTGCGCCAGTGCACCTGCCCCTCGTGCCGGTGGGCCAGCAGCGCCGTGAAGGCGTGCGGGCTGCCCGGGAAGACGCCGGCCAGGCCGTGCGGATGGTCGGCGACCAGGGCGAGCAGTTCCTGGGCGCGGCCGGCGAAGGAGCCGGGCGTCAGCACCTCCACCCGGGCGGCGAACTCGTACTCCCAGTCGCCCACCCGCTTGGCGACGCCCAGCGGGAGCGGGGTGCTGCTGCCGGCGATGCACGCCACCGTCTCCGAACAGCTGCCCCGTTCCTCCTCGAGCAGGACTTGGTGGGAGGCGCCGAGGAGTCTCAGCTGCAGCTTCGCGCTCGTCAGTTCGAGGTCCAGACTGGCGAGCGCGGGCAGCGGCTCGCGCCCCAGGGCCCAGGCGAGGTCGTCGGCGCGCGTGTCGGTGTAGGCGGTTTTCAGGGTCGTGAGCATGGATCGGCTCCGCAAGCACACAAGAAGAAGGAGGGTGTGGGACCTGCGCGCCCCGGTCACGGCCGGGGGTGCGGCCCGGTCAGCCCAGTCGGCCGGTCTGGAGGGGGGTCAACAGGTCGTCCGAGGGGCTGCGTTGGTGATGGAGAGGGAATCACGAACGGTGGCGCCGCCACAGCTTTTTTACCCAACTTCGTGCGGTTTCCATCCCTCAGAGGGCTCCTCAGCTCAACTGTTCAACCAGGGCGCACATCCCGACCGCAATGCGCGCGCCGGAGCGCGAGAGCGCCCGCCGGGTGTGATTCCCGGCGGGCGCTCGTGGTGGGACGCGGGGCCCGCTCCCAGGCGCGGGCCCCCGTGGCGGGGATGCGGTTCCCCCTGGATGGAGCTCGGCTGCCCCGTGTCAGCCGCCTCCACCGCATCCGCCGCCACCGCCCCCTCCCCCGCAGGACGACCCGCCTCCGCAGGACGAGCCGCCACCGCAGGAGTGGCTCGAGTGGTGTCCGCCCGAGGACGACCCGCTGTCCCCGGCCCACCAGCTGCCGCTGGCGCTGCTGCTGCCGCCGCCCCCGCTCGCCGACCGCCGGCCGCCCCTCCTGCGGACGGCGGGCGAGGCACGCCGGCTCACCACGACCGCCCTGATCACCAGGGCCGCGACCACGATCAGGATGATGCCGATCACCATGGCGTCACCCTCCTTCCGTCCCCGGGCGCACGCGCCCGGAAGGTCCCCCGAAGCGCCCCCCGTTGGGTGCCTCGCTCGTTGCGTGAACGGGAGATGCCCCTCGCCGCCACGCCCCAAAGCAGAGTTGAGGAACTCCAGAGCTTCGGCGCAGGATGACCGCCATGACCCCCATGAGCTCCAGTGCCCGCCCCCTCCTGAACCGCCGGCTCGCCGAGTTCGGGACGACGATCTTCGCCGAGATGTCCGCCCTGGCCGTGCGGACCGGGGCGATCAACCTGGGCCAGGGCTTCCCGGACACCGACGGCCCCGAGGAGATCCGGGAGGCCGCCGTACGGGCGCTGCGCGACGGACGCGGCAACCAGTACCCGCCGGGCCCCGGCGTCCCCGAGCTGCGCGCCGCCGTCGCCGACCACCAGCGCCGCCGCTACGGGCTGTCCTACGACCCGGACACCGAGGTCCTGGTCACCGCCGGCGCCACGGAGGCCATCGCCGCCGCGCTGCTGGCCCTGCTGGAGCCCGGCGACGAGGTCGTCGCCCTGGAGCCGTACTACGACTCGTACGCGGCCTGCATCGCGATGGCGGGCGGCACGCGCGTGCCGGTGACGCTGCGCCCGCACGAGGGCACGTTCCGCCTGGACCTCGACGAGCTGCGCGACGCGGTCACCGACCGCACCCGCCTGCTGCTGCTGAACACCCCGCACAACCCGACGGGCACGGTCCTGACCCGCGAGGAACTGGCGGCGGTCGCCGAGCTGGCCGTGGAGCGGGACCTGCTGGTGGTGACGGACGAGGTCTACGAGCACCTGGTCTTCGACGAGGCCGGGCACATCCCGCTGGCGACCTTCCCGGGGATGCGCGGGCGCACGGTGACCATCGGCTCGGCCGGCAAGACGTTCTCGTTCACCGGCTGGAAGGTCGGCTGGATCACCGCCGACCCCGCGCTGGTCACGGCGGTCCGCTCGGCCAAGCAGTACCTGACGTACGTGGCCTCGGGCCCCTTCCAGTACGCCGTCGCCGAGGCCCTCGCGCTGCCCGACTCCTACTTCGCCGCCTTCCGGGACGACATGCGGGCCAAGCGGGACCTGCTGGCGACGGGCCTGGAGGAGGCCGGCTTCGGCGTCTACCGCCCTGCCGGGACCTACTTCGTCACGACCGACATCCGCCCCCTCGGCGAGAGCGACGGCTTCGCCTTCTGCCGCGGCCTGCCGGAACGCGCCGGGGTCGTCGCCGTCCCCAACGCCGTCTTCTACGACCACCGGGAGGCGGGGGCCCCGTTCGTCCGCTTCGCGTTCTGCAAGCGGACGACGGTGCTGGAGGAAGCGGTGCGGCGCCTCAAGGCGCTCGCGGGGTGAAAGGCGAGAGCCCGGCCCCGGTGTCGCACCGGGGCCGGGCTCGTCGGACGGGCTGTCGGACGAGGTGGACTACTCGCCGTCCTCGTCGTCGGGCTTGTCCGCCTCGTTGACCTCCTGCTCCAGGCCGAGCTGCTCCACGAGCCACCGGTCGAACTCGATGGCGGCCCGCACCCAGCTGACCGTCGAGGAGACGAAGTGCTCCAGGCTGACGCCCATGCCGATCAGCATCTGCGCCTCGCCGATCAGGCGGACCGTGCCGTCGTCATGGGTGTGGGAGTACACCTTGGGCCACAGGGTGCGCCGGTTCCAGTCGTCGACCGACTCCAGCAGCTGCGGCTTCTCGTCGATCTGGTGGGGCCGGTCGTAGAACGTCCGCACCGAGAAGATCTGCTGGTCCCCCTCGCCGCGGAACATGAAGTACGTACGGAACTGCTCCCACGGCGCCGCGAGGTCGCCCTCGTCGTCGACGACGTACTTCAGCTCCATCTGTTCGAGGAGCTGCTTCACAAGATCCTGATCCGGGACGACGGGGCCCGCCGGTCCTTGGGGCTGCGGCTCGGGCTGGCCCCCGAAGTTCGGAATCGAGGACGGGTCGATGCTCACCGTGAATTTCCCTTCGTACGGATCTGGCCATCCTCCCCCATGCGGGGAGGGGCGTGGCAAGCCCGCCGGGATCATGTCAGCCCTGGGCTGACAGGATCCGGCCGGTCGGGTGGACGCCGGGTCCACCGCGGCGCCGCCTTCCGCACGCACCGTCCGGGTGTCCAGGGCGGGCCAGCGCACACCTGCCCCGGCGGTGCAACGCGCTGCGGCCCGCCACCCACCCGGGGTGACGGGCCGCAGCACCTCGCCGTCCCTAGAGCGTCTTGCCGCTCGCCGGACCCACGATCAGCTCGTCGCCGAAGCGGTCCACACGGACCGTGTCGCCGTCCTTGATCTCACCGGCGAGGATCTCCCGGGCGAGCCGGTCGCCGATCGAGGTCTGGACGAGGCGGCGCAGCGGGCGCGCCCCGTAGGCCGGATCCATGCCCTCGTCGGCCAGCCAGGCCAGGGCGTCGTCCGTGACCTCCAGGCTCAGGCGGCGTTCGGCGAGCCGCCGGGCGAGCGAGTCGATCTGGAGCCGCGCGATCCGGCTCAGCTCGCCCTTGCTCAGCGCCGAGAAGACCACGAGGTCGTCGAGCCGGTTGAGGAACTCCGGCTTGAAGGAGGCCCGGACCACCTCCAGGACCTGCTGCTTCTTCTCCGCCTCGCCGGTCATCGGGTCGACCAGGTACTGGCTGCCCAGGTTGGAGGTGAGGACCAGGATCGTGTTGCGGAAGTCGACGGTGCGGCCCTGCCCGTCGGTGAGGCGCCCGTCGTCCAGCACCTGGAGCAGGATGTCGAAGACCTCGGGGTGCGCCTTCTCCACCTCGTCGAGCAGCACGACGGTGTACGGCCGACGCCGCACGGCCTCGGTGAGCTGGCCGCCCTCCTCGTATCCCACGTATCCGGGCGGGGCGCCCACGAGCCTGGCAACGCTGTGCTTCTCGCTGTACTCGCTCATGTCGATGCGGACCATGGCCCGCTCGTCGTCGAAGAGGAAGTCGGCGAGCGCCTTGGCCAGCTCGGTCTTGCCGACACCGGTGGGGCCGAGGAAGAGGAACGACCCGGTCGGCCGGTCCGGGTCGGAGATCCCGGCCCGGCTGCGCCGTACGGCGTCGGACACGGCCCGTACGGCCTCGGTCTGGCCGATCAGCCGCTTGCCGAGCTCGTCCTCCATCCGCAGCAGCTTCTGCGTCTCGCCCTCCATCAGCCGCCCGGCGGGGATGCCGGTCCAGGAGGCGACGACGTCGGCGATGTCGTCGGCGCCGACCTCCTCCTTGACCATGGTGTCCTTGGCGACCTCTTCCTCGGCCTCGGAGGCGGCCTCCAGGTCCCGCTCCAGGGTCGGGATCTCGCCGTACAGCAGCTTGCTGGCGGTGTCGAAGTCGCCGTCGCGCTGGGCGCGCTCGGCCTGCCCGCGCAGTTCGTCGAGCCTCTCCTTCAGCTCGCCGACCCGGTTGAGGGACTGCTTCTCCTTCTCCCAGCGGGCGGTGAGGCCGCGCAGCTCCTCCTCCTTGTCGGCGAGGTCGCGCCGCAGCCGCTCCAGGCGTTCGAGCGAGGCGGCGTCGGTCTCCTTGCCGATCGCCAGCTCCTCCATCTTCAGCCGGTCGACGGCACGCTGCAGTTCGTCGATCTCGACGGGCGACGAGTCGATCTCCATGCGCAGCCGGGAGGCGGCCTCGTCGACGAGGTCGATGGCCTTGTCGGGCAGGAAGCGGGAGGTGATGTACCGGTCGGACAGACTGGCGGCGGCCACCAGGGCGCTGTCCGCGATCTGCACCTTGTGGTGCGCCTCGTACCGCCCCTTGAGTCCGCGCAGGATGGCGATGGAGTCCTCGACGGTCGGCTCGGCGACGAGCACCTGCTGGAAGCGCCGCTCCAGGGCGGGGTCCTTCTCGATCCGCTCGCGGTACTCGTCGAGGGTCGTCGCGCCGACCATGCGCAGCTCACCGCGCGCGAGCATGG
This sequence comes from Streptomyces sp. NPDC053750, assembly GCF_044544295.1. Taxonomy (NCBI): domain Bacteria; kingdom Bacillati; phylum Actinomycetota; class Actinomycetes; order Kitasatosporales; family Streptomycetaceae; genus Streptomyces; species Streptomyces sp. NPDC053750. The sequence goes on from NZ_JBITXB010000004.1 coordinate 223,958, forward strand.
GCTTGAGCATGTTCCCGGCGTCCATGGCGGAGTCCCCGCCGGCCCCGGCCCCCACGACGGTGTGCAGCTCGTCGATGAAGGTGATGATCTGCCCCTCGGAGTCCTTGATCTCCGCGAGGACGGTCTTCAGCCGCTCCTCGAACTCGCCCCGGTACTTGGCGCCGGCGACCATCGCGCCCAGGTCGAGCGCGACCAGCCGCTTGTTCTTCAGCGACTCGGGCACGTCCCCCTTGACGATCCGCTGGGCGAGCCCTTCGACGACGGCGGTCTTGCCGACACCGGGCTCACCGATGAGGACGGGGTTGTTCTTGGTGCGCCGGCTGAGCACCTGCACCACGCGCCGGATCTCCTGGTCCCGCCCGATGACGGGGTCGAGCCTGCCCTCGCGGGCGGACGCGGTGAGGTCGGTGCCGAACTTCTCCAGCGCCTTGTACTGGCCCTCGGGGTCCGCGGTGGTCACGCGGCGTCCTCCCCTCGCCTTGCGGAAGGCCTCCTGCAGCTTCTTCGCACTGGCTCCCTGCCCCTCCAGTACCTCACCGGCCGCGCCGCCCTTCGCGGCGATGCCGAGGAGCAGGTGCTCGGTGGAGAGGTACTCGTCCCCGAGCTCCTTGGCGCGGGCCTGGGCGTCGGCGACCACGGCGAGCATCTCACGGCCGGGTTGCGGCGGTGCGACCGTGGACCCGGTCACGCTGGGCAGCCCCGCGAGGATGCGCTCGGCGCCGGAGCGCACGGCCGCGAGGTCGGCCTCGACGGCGGCGAGCAGGTCGGTGATGTTCTCGTTGTCCTGCCCCTGGAGCAGAGCCAGGAGCAGGTGGGCGGGGGTGAGGTCGGCGTGCCCCTCGGTCACGGCCCGGTTGCTGGCCGCGTTGATCGCGTCCCGGCTCCGGTTGGTCAGCTCGGCGTCCACGTTCTGGCTTCCCTCCTCGCATCGGCCGTCGGCGGTCCGGCCGCGTCTTCCATGTCTCCCAGTGCTGACTCAGACAACGTACACAAAGTTGAGTCTATTCCACTCAAGGAAGCGACGCGGGCCGGATACCCGGCCCCCGACGACACCGAACCCCACCTCGCGGCAGGGCAGGGTCGCGCGAGTGCCTTTTCAGCCAGCGCGAAGCAGGCCCGATACCCGAAATGTCACCGCAAACGACAGCGGCGTCACCGTGTTCAGGTCACGGTGACGCCGCTGCCGGGGGGAAGCACCTGAGCGATTTGTTACGACGGGGGAATCGCGTCAGGCACTGCGGGGGGTGGCCGAGATGGTCCTCACTTCGGAGGGCTCCGGCCCGGCGAGCCGGTGGTCCCTCTGGTCCAGGTTCACAAAGATCATTCCGTAACGGATGGCACACCGCACGGGCTGCGGCGCCCCCCGAGGCCGCCGCAGACACCGGTACGCCCGTACGTCGCCGTCCTCGTCCAGCGTGACGACGACCGGCTCTCCGAAGACGGTCACCATCAGGGAGTCACCGGAGTGGGGGATCGCGGTGACCAGATCGATGAAGTGCCAGCCGGAACGGTAGGCGGTGGCCATTTCACGACGGAAGGAGCGGTCGTCGGGTGGAGTGGTCATCAGTCAGCCCCAAGTGCTGTCGTCTTCACCGAGGGGGGTGGGCGCCGCCTCGGTTACCGCCGGAGCAACCGTGGAAGCAGTCATTCCCCAGGTACTGTCCGCCCGAGTGTCAACCTTCACGCCAGAGAGACCGGTCAGCGCACCGACGGCCACGACGGCGGAGAAGGCGACGGCAAGCACCGAGCGAAGCAATTTGTTGCGCATAATCGGCTTCGTCCTCACTTGATGGTCCCCTCTTCCCCCGTCGAACAAGACGATGGCTCATTCGGGCACGTCATGGCCACACAATCAGTGCATCATGTTCCTGCATGTTCAGGACCCTGGGGGGTGGAGATTTGACAACGAATCGGACTAAAACACCACATCCCCATGCGATGTCCGAACTGTGCGAGGAGGGGGGCCTTCTCTACGCGACCGCCCTGCGCACGGGGCGCGTCGCCCGCGGAGATGCGGATGCCATCCCCTGCCTGATGGAATTCGCGCTTCTCCATCCGGATCCGGACGACGCGAACTGGCTGCGCCCCGTACCCCCGTCGGTCGCGCTCGCGCAACGACTCAACATGATCGAGCGGGAGATCGCCGAACGCCGGCGGCTGTCCATCGACCTGGCAGACGCCTTCGAACCGTTCCTGGCGCTCGGTGCGCACGCCACTACCAGCACTCACTCGATCACGGTCCTCGAAGGTCTCGACCGCATCAACGCGGCACTCGACCTGGCCACGGCCGAGTGCCGGTCGGAAATGCTCACGGTGCAGCCGAGCAGCCGCCGCCTGGAGCACACCCTCCTGCAAGGCCTGGAGCGCGACAGACCCCTGCTCGAACGCGGAGTGCGCATCAGGACTCTCTACCAGCACACGGCGCGGTACAGCCCGGAAACGCTGGGCTACGTCTCCCAGTTCTCGGACGGCAAGGTCGAGTACCGGACCATCGACGAGTTGGTGGAGCGACTCATCATCTGCGACGAGTCCGTGGCCTTCATTCCCACGCGTGACGATCGCCAGGTGGCCCTGGAACTCCGTCACCCGGGGCTCGTCCGGTACCTGATCAAAGTGTTCGAGTTCATGTGGTCCCGCGCGGTTCCGTTGAGTACGGGCGCTCCCTACGAGACCGCGCCCGACGGCATCACAGAGATTCAGCATTCCATCGCCAAGCTGCTGGTCGAGGGCCACGTGGACGAGGCCATCGCCCGCCGCCTGGGCATGAACGTACGCACCTGCCGGGCCCACATAGCGAAACTGGCCCAAGCCCTCGGCAGCGGCAGCCGTGCCCAGCTCGGCTACCTCATAGCCCAGTCGGGAATTCTGGAGGAGGACCACCGGGACCTGGGAGGAGGCAGCCACGCGTGACCGATCGGGCGCACCACCACGGACCGGAAGAGCTGTGCGAGGCAGGGCTCGAGCTGTACACCCAGGCACTGCGCAAAGGACACGCGACCGTGTCGGAGGCCGATGCGACGCCCTGCCTCATCGACTTCGGGCTCCTGCAGCCAACCTTCGACGACGCGGACCTGCTCGGGCCCGTACCTCCGACCGTCGCACTGCATCGGTTGCTGCGTGCCTCACAGGAGCGCATCGCCGACGAGCGTCGCAGGGAAGAACAGCTCACCGAGTCCTTCGCGGCGCTCATACGCAGCTCGTCGCACATCGTGACCGGGGATACCTCCACGTTGAGACTGCTCAGCGGCAAGGAGCGCATCGACCGGACGATCGGGGAGGTCATGGCGGTGGCCACGGATCAGGTCCTGACCATCCAACCCCACAGCACGCACATCGGTCCGCATCCCCGTGTACACGAGGTCGCCCTGGCACGGGATCAGGCCCTGCTCGACCGGGGTGGCCGCATTCGCACCCTCTACCAGCACACGCTGCGCCACGCCCCCACGGTGGTCGCCCGGTACGAGCGTCTGTCCGGTGACGTGGAGGCCCGCACCCTCGACGAGATCACCGAGCGCCTCATCATCGTGGACCACACGGTCGCCTACATCCCCGCCAACACCGACCGAACCATGGCCCTCGAGGTTCGCCATCCCGCGCTGATCTCGTACTTCCTCACCACTTTCGACCGCCTGTGGCGCCTGGCGACCCCCATGCACCCCGACTCGGTCCGACGACCGTCGCCGGGAGGTGTCACCCACCGCCAACGCGCCATAGCCGCGCTCCTCATCGAAGGACACACCGACACCGACATCGCCGACCGCCTCGGCATGAACGTCCGCACCGCACGCGTCCACATCGCCAAACTCGCCGCCACCCTCGGCAGCGAAAGCCGGGCTCAGCTCGGGTACCTCATCGGGCAGTCGGGGATTCTCGACCAGGAACACTGACGGCGGAGGGTGCCGACGCGGTCCGGGGCGCGCCGTCCAGGCCCGCCTGGGCGATGCGGACGCCCAACTGGGTGCGGCTGGTGGCGCCCAGGGTTTCCGAGAGGCGGGCGATGTGGGCGCGGGCCGTGCGGACGCTGATGCCCAGGCGTTCCGCGATCACCGCGTCCTGGTGGCCCTCCGCCAGCAGCGCCGCGATGGACTGCTCGCGGTGGGAGATGCCCTCGATGCCCGTGTCGGGGAGGGGGGCGGTCAAGGGGATCGCGAGGCGCCAGAGGCGTTCGAAGACCGTGACCAGGTAGGCGATCAGGGCGGGGTGGCGCAGCTCCAGGGCCATCGTGCGGTCGGTGTTGGCGGGGATGAAGGCGACCGTGCGGTCGAAGAGGATGAGGCGGTCGATGACCTCGTCGAGGGTGCGGGCCTCCACCGCGTCACCCATCAGCTCCAGGTAGGTGAGCAGGCCCTGGCCGTGCCGGGCCACGTGCGTGTACAGGTCCCGCATCCGCACCCCGCGCCCGCGCAGCGCCAGCGCCCGGTGCAGCCCCTCCGACAGCTCGTGCTCACGCCGGATGCCGCCGGGCTGGACGGTGAGCACCTCCGTCGTGCACGCCTGCGTCGCCTCGTCCATCGCGGCCTGGATCCGCGAGAGCCCGTCCAGCACCCGCAGCGCCGTGCCCTCCGCCCCGGCCGGCGTCTGGATCTGGCGGCCCAGGACCGCGTACCACTCGAAGGCCTCCACCGCCGAACCCACCCGCCGCTGGCTCGCGCTGACCTCGTCGTAGACCCCCCGCAGCAGCCGCGTCATGACCTCCTGCGGGGAGGTCGGCACCAGCCAGTCCATGTCGTCAGGGTCGGGGTGCAGCAGGGCCAGTTCCAGGAGGCAGGGCACCGGTTCGGCGTCCAGGCGCGGCACCCGGCCGCGGCGTACGGCGCGGGAGTACACGCGGTCCCCGGCCGCGCACAGCCGGTCGGCGCCGTGTGGATGCTCCTCAGCCCCGTGCCCGGCCATCGCCCATCCCACCCCCGGTTCCGGCTCTTTCCGCAGCGCAACTATGCGCGGCCGGGACCGGCTCCGCAACACGGCTCCGGGCGGGAAGGAGACCGGAATACACCCTTGCGGGCGGTGTGCCCGGGCAGTGCACGGGACCGGTCCGGGACTACTTCAGCTTGATCTCCGCGCAGTCCGCCGCGTACTTGGCGGTGCAGATGTCGCCGACCTTGTAGATGCCGTCGGCGACGACGGTCTCCTTGATGTTGTCCTGCGTCAGGGCGACGACGGGGACGAGCTGGGCCGGGATGCCCTTGTGGGTGGGGCTGTCGACCTTGTCGCGGGCGAGCGCGTCGAACTGGATGTCCCGGCCCTGGACCCGCGCCACGGCCATCTCCGCGGCGCTCTCGGCCTCCTGCGGGTAGGACTTGTACACGCTCATGTACTGCTCGCCGGAGACGAGCCGCTGCACCGCCGCGAGTTCCGCGTCCTGGCCGGTGATCGGCGGCAGGTCGGTGACGCCCGCGTCCTCCAGGGCCTCGATGATGCCGCCCGCCATGGTGTCGTTGGCGGAGTAGACGCCCGCGATGTTGTCCTTGCCGATCTCCCCGATCGCCTCGGCCATGTTGGCCTCGGCGTTCTCCGCCTTCCAGTCCTTGGTGTCGAAGGACTGCGCGATCGTCACCTTGCCGTTCAGCTCGGACAGCGCCCCCGCCTTGAACTGCTTGGCGTTCGGGTCGGTGGGCGAGCCGTTCATCATGACGATCTTGGCGGAGCTGTCGGCGTCGTCGCCGAGCGCCTCGAGGAGGGAGCGGCCCTGGACCTCGCCGACCAGCTCGTTGTCGAAGGAGATGTAGGCGTCGATCGGGCCCTCGGCCAGCCGGTCGTAGGCGATGACCGGGATGCCGGCGTCCTTGGCCTTCTGCACGCCGTCCCCGATGGCCTTCGCGTCGACCGCGTCCAGGACGATCACGTCGACCTTGTCGTCGATCATCTGCTGCAGCTGCTGCGCCTGCTTGGACGCGCTCGCCTCGGCGTTGGCGTACTTGACCTCGCCCTGGTCACGGGTGAGGTCGGCGACCTTCGCCTTGAAGAACGGGTAGTCGAACTGCTCGTACCGCGTGTTCGCCTTCTCCGGCAGCAGCAGGCCCACCGTGATGTCGTTGCCCTTGGCCGGGCTCGCGGCGTCGCTGCTCTCCGACGCGCCGAGCGCCCCGCAGGCGGCCAGCGAAAGAGTCATCATGGACGCGGCCACGGATATGGCGATACGACGGGCACGGCTGCTCACTGCGCTTACCTTCCGACACACGGGTGGTGCTTGAGACCCAGGTGAAGGAAGCCAACGCTGTCTTCACGAAATCGTCAAGAAGTACTAGACCAATGAGACAGCACCGTTGCGAACGGGCCCGGAGGCTGGTGGACCTCCGGGCCGTCGTCGCCGCTTTCAGTCCGTGGACTGGCCGTGCCGCTTGGGACGCCAGACCACCAGGGCGCTGGTCTGCTGCACTTCCTGGTACGGCACCAGATCGCGCCGGTACGAGGCGTGCACCGCCGCCTCGCGCTGGCGCATCGCCGTCGCCGCGCCGTCGAGGGCGTCGGCCAGCTCCGCCACCCGGGCCTGGAGGGCGGCGACCTGGTTCTCCAGTTCGATGATGCGCTTGATGCCGGCCAGGTTGATGCCCTCGTCCTGCGACAACTGCTGCACCTGACGGAGCAGTTCGATGTCGCGGGCCGAGTAGCGCCGGCCGCGGCCGGCCGTGCGGTCCGGGGAGACCAGGCCGAGACGGTCGTACTGCCGCAGCGTCTGCGGGTGCAGGCCGGAGAGCTGGGCCGCCACCGAGATGACGTAGACCGGGGTGTCCTCGGTCAGTTCATACGGATTGCGTCGACGACCGTCCATCTCCTCATGCTCCCTTCGCGGCCTGGAACAGCTCCGCCCGCGGATCCTCGTCCGCGGTCGCCTCGCGATACGCCTCCAGCGCGTCACGAGCCTTCCCCGTCAGGTCCGTCGGAACACTCACCTCCACGGTGACCAGAAGGTCGCCGCGGCTGCCGTCCTTGCGGACCGCGCCCTTGCCCCGGGCCCGCATGGTGCGCCCGTTGGGCGTGCCCGCCGGCAGCTTGAGCGTGACGGGAGGGCCGCCCAGGGTCGGGACCCGGACCTCTCCGCCGAGGGCTGCCTCGGCGTAGGTGACCGGGACGGTGACGGTGAGGTTGTCGCCCCGGCGGCCGAAGACGGGGTGGTCCTTGACGTGCACGACCACGTACAGGTCACCCGCCGGTCCGCCCCGCTCGCCCGGCGTGCCCTTGCCGCGCAGCCGGATGCGCTGCCCGTCCGACACCCCGGCCGGGATGCGGACCTGCATGGTCCTGGAGGACTTGGCGCGTCCGGAGCCCTTGCAGACCTCGCAGGGGTCCTCCGCGATCAGGCCGCGGCCCTTGCAGTCCGGGCACGGGTCGGTGAGCGAGAAGCCACCGCCCGAACCCCGGGCGACCTGACCGGTACCGACGCAGGTCGGGCACACGCGCGGCGTGCCGTTCTTGTCGCCGGTGCCCGAACAGGCCTTGCAGGGTGCCTGCGAGGACATCCGCAGCGGGACCGTCGCGCCCTCGATGGCCTCCGTGAAGCTCAGGGTGACCTCGGACTCGATGTCCTGGCCGCGCCGCGGCTGGGTCCGCGTACCGGTGCCGGGACCGCCGCCGGTGCGGTTGAACAGGCCCCCGAAGACGTCGCCGAGCCCGCCGCCGAAGCCGCCGGCGCCCTGGCCCCCGCCCTGGGCGCCGCCTCCGAAGAGGTCGCCCAGGTCGAAGTTGAAGCTGCCGCCGCCCGCGCCCGGCCCCGGGCGGAAGCCGCCGTTGCCGAAGAGCGCGCGGGCCTCGTCGTACTCCTTGCGCTTCTTGGGGTCACCGAGGATGTCGTTGGCCTCGGAGATCTCCTTGAAGCGCTCCTCTGCCGTGACGTTTCCCTTGTTGGCGTCCGGGTGGTACTCGCGGGCGAGCTTCCGGTACGCCTTCTTGATCTCGGCCTCGGTGGCGTCCTTGGGGACGCCGAGGACCTTGTAGTAGTCCTTCTCGATGAAGTCCTTGGTGCTCATCCCCGACGTCCCTCCTCTCCGGCTCCTGTACTGACGTCAGCCCTCCTCCGGGCCACCGCTCTCCTTGTCGTCGGCCGCCTCGGACGGCTCCTCGGCCTTGACCGTCTGCGCCCCGGGCTGCGGCTCGGCGACGGCCACCCGCGCGGGGCGGATGGTGCGCTCGCCGATCCGGTACCCGGGCTGCAGGATCGCCACGCACGTCGTCTCGGTGACGTCCGGTGCGTAGGAGTGCATCAGGGCCTCGTGGATCGTCGGGTCGAAGGGCTCGCCCTCCTTGCCGAACTGCTGGAGGCCCAGCTTGGCCACCGTGGTCTCCAGCGACTCCGCGACGGACTTGAAGCCGCCGACCAGCTCGCCGTGTTCGCGGGCGCGGCCGACGTCGTCGAGTACGGGAAGCAGCTCGGACAGGAGGTTCGCGACGGCGATCTCCTTGACCGCGACGCGGTCCCGCTCCACCCGGCGGCGGTAGTTCTGGTACTCGGCCTGGAGGCGCTGGAGGTCCGCCGTGCGCTCGTTCAGCGCCGTGCGCACCTGGTCCAGCTGGGCCACCAGGCCCGCGTTCTCACTCGCGTCCCCGGCCGGGGCCGCCCCCTCTTCGGAGGCGGCCTGCGGCTCGGCGTCGTCAGGGGTGGCGCCGGAGGGGACGTCGGGCTTCTCGTCGAAACCCGGGGTCTCCTCCGTCACGCGGCACCGTCCTTGCGCTCGTCGTCCACGATCTCGGCGTCGACGACGTCGTCGTCGGCACCCTTGTCACCGGCACCGGCGCCGGGAGCCTCGCCACCGGCGGCCTGCGCGGCCTGGGCGTCGGCGTACATCGCCTGGCCCAGCTTCTGCGAGACGGCGGCGACCTTCTCCGTGGCGGTGCGGATCTCGGCGGTGTCCTCGCCCTTGAGCTTCTCCTTCAGCTCGGCGACGGCGGACTCGACCTCGGTCTTCACCTCGCCCGGGACCTTGTCCTCGTTGTCCTTGAGGAACTTCTCCGTCTGGTAGACGAGCTGCTCGCCCTGGTTGCGGGACTCGGCGGCCTCGCGGCGGGCGTGGTCCTCCTCCGCGTACTTCTCGGCCTCCTGGCGCATGCGGTCGACCTCGTCCTTCGGCAGCGAGGAGCCGCCGGTGACGGTCATCTTCTGCTCCTTGCCGGTGCCGAGGTCCTTCGCGGTCACGTGCATGATGCCGTTGGCGTCGATGTCGAAGGCGACCTCGATCTGCGGGACGCCGCGGGGCGCCGGGGGCAGACCGGTCAGCTCGAACATCCCGAGCTTCTTGTTGTACGCCGCGATCTCGCGCTCGCCCTGGTAGACCTGGATCTGCACGGAGGGCTGGTTGTCCTCGGCGGTGGTGAAGATCTCCGAGCGCTTGGTCGGGATCGTCGTGTTCCGCTCGATCAGCTTGGTCATGATGCCGCCCTTGGTCTCGATGCCGAGGGACAGCGGGGTGACGTCGAGGAGCAGGACGTCCTTGACCTCGCCCTTGAGGACACCGGCCTGCAGGGCGGCGCCGATGGCGACGACCTCGTCCGGGTTGACGCCCTTGTTGGCGTCCTTGCCGCCGGTCAGCTCCTTGACGAGCTCGGCGACGGCGGGCATACGGGTGGAGCCACCGACGAGAACGACGTGGTCGATCTCGGACAGCTGGATGCCGGCGTCCTTGATGACGTTGTGGAACGGCGTCTTGCAGCGCTCCAGCAGGTCGGCCGTCAGCTGCTGGAACTGGGCGCGGGTGAGCTTCTCGTCCAGGTGCAGCGGGCCCTCGGCGGAGGCCGTGATGTAGGGCAGGTTGATCGAGGTCTCGGTGGACGAGGACAGCTCGATCTTCGCCTTCTCGGCGGCCTCGCGCAGGCGCTGGAGCGCCATCTTGTCCTTGGAGAGGTCCACGCCGTGACCGGACTGGAACTGCTTGACCAGGTAGTCGACGACGCGCTGGTCCCAGTCGTCACCACCGAGGTGGTTGTCACCGTTGGTGGCCTTCACCTCGACGACGCCGTCGCCGATCTCCAGCAGCGAGACGTCGAAGGTGCCGCCACCGAGGTCGAAGACGAGGATGATCTGCTCGTCCTTGTCGAGGCCGTACGCGAGAGCGGCGGCCGTCGGCTCGTTGACGATGCGCAGGACGTTGAGGCCCGCGATCTCGCCGGCCTCCTTGGTGGCCTGGCGCTCGGCGTCGTTGAAGTACGCCGGTACGGTGATGACCGCGTCGGTCACCTTCTCGCCCAGGTAGGCCTCGGCGTCCCGCTTCAGCTTCTGCAGCACGAAGGCGCTGATCTGCTGCGGGTTGAAGTCCTTGCCGTCCAGGTTGATCTTCCAGTCGGTGCCCATGTGGCGCTTGACCGACCGGATGGTCCTGTCGACGTTCGTGACCGCCTGGCGCTTGGCCACCTCGCCGACCAGCACCTCACCGTTCTTGGCGAAGGCGACGACGGACGGCGTGGTCCTGGCGCCCTCGGCGTTGGTGATGACGGTGGGCTCGCCGCCCTCCAGAACGCTGACGACGGAGTTAGTCGTGCCCAGGTCGATGCCGACCGCACGTGCCATGGTGAATAACCTCCAGCTGACTTGAGTGGAACAGGCTCAAGTGTGCACGACGCCCGGCGATGGGTCAACAGAGGTGAGTCGAGCAGACTCAACTCTTATCCGTTCCTTACACGCAATGGCGCGCTGACCTGCTCGTTCTCACCGCTCTGGGCCTGACGAACCGGGAAAATCGACGCCCGCGCCGCCACACGAACGGGTGGGAGGGACGGGCCACGGACGGGGGCGCCGGACGCGTCACGGGACTCCCGAGGCTGTCCCACCCGGGACACCGTCCGGGGCCCGCGGGCCCGGGTGTCCGTCCCCGCCGCCCCACGAGTCCCATGGACCCCACGGGTCTCCGACCCCGCCCGCCGCGGCTCGTACACCCGCACCCGCAACAGCGCCACCATCCCGACGGCCACCACGCCCGCCACCCACAGCAGCGTCGCCCGCCCCGCCCAGCCGACGTGCACGAGCACGCCCGCGAGTACCCCGCAGAACGAGACCACGCCGATGACCACCACCGCACCCTGCGGGGCGAGCCCGAGCCGCCGCAGCCGGTGGGCGAGATGATCGGGTCCGCCCCGCCGCAGGGGCCGCCCGGCCAGCCGGCGCGAGAGGAGCACCAGGACGGCGTCGGCGACGACCGGCGCGGTCAGCGCGAAGAGCACCCCCGCGCCGGCCCGGGGATCGTGCCCCACCCGGGTGAACACCGCCGCCCCGGCGAGCAGGAAGCCCGCGAAGAGCGACCCGCACGCCCCGAGGGCGATCCGCGCCGGATACCGGTTGTGCAGCAGGAACCCGGCCAGCGCCGCGGCCAGCGCGCTCAGCAGCACCGCCAGCCCGCCCCTCAGCTCCGCCGTGGCACAGGCGCCGACACCGAAGGCGGTCACGATCCCCACCGTGCCGGCCACCCCGTCGGCGTGGTCCAGCCCCCGGAAGGCGGCGGCGACCAGCGCGATCCAGACCACGGCGAGCGTCCCGGCCACCGGCCCGGTCTCGCCGTACGGCACCACGCACGCCGCCGCCACGGCCGTACCGGCGACCAGCCACCGTCGCCGCAGCCGCCAGACGTCGGCGGCCAGGCCGAGCGCGCCGACGGCGGTCCCGGCGACGAGCAGTCGGCCGACGCCCGAGCCGAGCGGCACGACGCCGGTCCACTCCCCGGCCCACACGACCAGCCCGGTGACGAGGACCACGGCCACGCCGCCGAGCAGCGGCACGGGCCGCTGACGTCGCCGGTCGACGAGGGCGAGGCGCAGGGCGGGCGCCCTCAGCAGCGCGGCGAGCAGGGCGGCGAGGAGAAAGGAGGAGGCGGCGGCGGCGAAGGAGGCGGTGACGGCGGCGATCCCGTAGAGCACGGGCTCAAGATATGCCGAATATCATGATTTGCGATGAACGGCCCGTCGGGCCCGGCGTGGCGTCGAGCCGGACGGGGGAGCCCGGCGGTCAGGGTTGCCTCAGCGACGCAGATCACCGCACGTCCGACTACAGTGCGGCGGAGGATGGGGGTAGTCTCGAACGGACTGATTAAGTTACCGCTTAGTAATAACCGCCCTCTCGCAACCTCGCAGGCCCGAGGAGCCCCCAATGCAACTCGCCGCGATCATCGTGTCGCTGGTCCTGATCGTGGTCGGCGTGGCACTGTTCGGCCGCGCCGTCCTGCAGATCGTCAACTACATGCGGCTGGGCCAGTCGGTGCCGGCCGGCACGCGGACCGACGAACCCGCGCAGCGCACTCTCACCGTGGTCCGGGAGTTCCTCGGCCACACCCGGATGAACCGCTGGGGCATCGTCGGGGTGGCGCACTGGTTCGTGGCGGTGGGCTTCTTCTCCCTGCTGCTGACGATCGTCAACGCGATCGGCCAGCTGTTCCAGGCCGACTGGATCCTGCCGGTCATCGGCGACTGGGCGCCGTACAACGTCTTCGTCGAGTTCATCGGCACGATGACGGTGCTCGGCATCCTCGTCCTGATCGCGATCCGCCAGCTGAGCAAGCCGAACAAGCCGGGCCGCAAGTCCCGCTTCGCCGGCTCCAACTTCGGCCAGGCGTACTTCGTCGAGGCCGTCATCCTCATCGTCGGCGTCTGCATCTTCATGCTGCACGCGCTGGAGGGCGCCCTCCACCACGTGGACGGCTACGAGGCGTCGTTCTTCATCTCGTACCCGGTCGTCTCCGCGCTCCAGGACCTGGACCTGAGCACCCTCCAGAACCTGGTCTACTTCTTCGCCGGCCTGAAGATCGCGACCTCCTTCATCTGGATGATCACGGTCGCCCTGAAGACCGACATGGGCGTGGCCTGGCACCGCTTCCTGGCCTTCCCGAACATCTGGTTCAAGCGCGACGCGAAGGGCGGCACCGCGCTCGGCGCGCTGCTCCCGATGACCTCGGGCGGCAAGCCGATCGACTTCACCGACCCCGGTGACGACGACGTCTTCGGTGTCTCCCAGGTCGAGCAGTTCTCGTGGAAGGGCCTGCTGGACTTCTCCACCTGCACCGAGTGCGGCCGCTGCCAGTCGCAGTGCCCCGCCTGGAACACCGGCAAGCCGCTCTCCCCCAAGCTCCTGATCATGTCCCTGCGCGACCACGCGCACGCCAAGGCCCCCTACCTGCTGGCCGGCGGCGGCAAGACGATGGAGGGCGAGGAGAAGGCGTCCGAGGAGCAGCTGGCCGGCGTGCCCGCCGCCGCTCTCGCGGAGGCCGAGCGCCCGCTGATCGGCACCGCCGAGGAGAACGGCGTCATCGACCCCGACGTCCTGTGGTCCTGCACCACCTGCGGCGCCTGCGTCGAGCAGTGCCCCGTCGACATCGAGCACGTCGACCACATCGTCGACATGCGCCGCTACCAGGTCATGATCGAGTCGGCGTTCCCGTCCGAGGCGGGCACCATGCTCAAGAACCTGGAGAAGAAGGGCAACCCCTGGGGCCTGGCGAAGAAGCAGCGCCTGGAGTGGCTCAAGGAGGTCGACTTCGAGGTCCCGGTCGTCGGCAAGGACATCGAGGACCTCACCGAGGTCGAGTACCTGTACTGGGTCGGCTGCGCCGGCGCCCTGGAGGACCGCGCCAAGAAGACGACGAAGGCCTTCGCCGAGCTGCTGCACATGGCGGGCGTCAAGTTCGCCATCATGGGCGGCGACGAGAAGTGCACCGGTGACTCCGCCCGCCGCCTCGGCAACGAGCCCCTGTTCCAGGAGCTCGGCATGGAGAACGTCATGTCCCTCAACGCCGCCTTCGGCGAGGAGATGGACGACGACGGCAAGGTCACCGACGAGTCGCGCAAGCCCAGGTCGGCGAAGAAGATCGTCGCCACCTGCCCGCACTGCCTCAACACCCTCGGCAACGAGTACCCGCAGCTCGGCGGCGACTACGAGGTCATCCACCACACCCAGCTGCTCCAGCACCTGGTGGACGAGGGCAAGCTGGTCCCGGTCACCCCGGTCGAGGGCATCATCACGTACCACGACCCCTGCTACCTGGGCCGCCACAACAAGATCTACACGCCCCCGCGCGAGATCATCGCCGCCGTCCCCGGCGTCCGCAACGAGGAGATGCACCGCCACAAGGAGCGCGGCTTCTGCTGCGGCGCCGGTGGTGCGCGGATGTGGATGGAGGAGCGGATCGGCAAGCGCATCAACAACGAGCGCGTCGACGAGGCCCTGTCGGTCAACCCCGACATCGTCTCCACCGCCTGCCCCTTCTGCCTCGTGATGCTCACCGACTCCGTCAACGGCAAGAAGAACGACGGCAAGGCCAAGGAATCCATCCAGGTCGTCGACGTCGCCCAGCTCCTGCTGGACTCCGTCAAGACCCCGGCCGACCCGGCCGGCGACCCGGAGCCGGAGAGCGAGCCGACCCCGGAGCCGGTGAAGTAACCGGCCCCACCCCGGCAGCCCGGTCCACGGCGGCCCCCGACCCCCACGGGTCGGGGGCCGCCGCCGTTCCCCGACAGGGGAACTGCGGGTCGCGCGGCCAAGTTAGGGTGCCTGCGCAGCATCAAGGGGAGGGGACACCAACACCATGCAGAACCGATTCACTCGGGCCGTCTCGGTACTCGCCGGCCTCGTACTCGCCGGCTCGGGCCTGGCCGTCGTCAACGCCGCTCCGGCCGCGGCAAGCGTGGAGGACTGCCCGAGGGGCTACTTCTGCGGCTGGTCGGGCAAGGACGTCAACGGCACGATGTGGAAGACGAACAAGAACGTCGCGGACCTGGGGGGCTGGGCCGGCGACATCCACTCCTACGTCAACCGCACGAACGCGGTCGCCTGCTTCTACGGCGAGAGGGACTACGACAGGACGAGCCACCTCTGGTCCGTGGAACCCGCCGACGCCGACGGGTACCCGTACTACGGGGACATGTCCACCGTCATCCGCTCGATCAAGTTCGTCCAGGACGCGCACGAGTGCAACGTGCCCGACCACCCGGCCTGGGCGGCCTCGCCCCAGTCCGCATCCCTGGGCTTCGGCGACATGGACGGCGACGGCAGGGCCGACATCATCAGCCGCGACCGTGCGGGACGCCTGTGGTTCACCTCCGGCGACGGCACGGGCCGGATCATCGGCACCGGCGGCTGGAACGGCATCAACGCCCTGACCCGGCACGGCGACTTCAGCCGCGACGGCCACGAGGACGTCATCGCCCGGGAGGCGTCCACCGGCAAGCTCTGGCTCTACCCCGGCACCGGCACCGGCGCGGTGGGCAGCCGCAAGCTGATCGGCACCGGCGGCTGGAACGGCATGCGGGACATCACCGCCTTCGGCGACCTCACCGGCGACGGCCGCTCCGACCTGATCGCCACCGAGAAGTCCACCGGCAAGCTCTACCTGTATCCCGGCACCGCCGGTGGCGCCCTCGGCAGCCGCAAGCTGATCGGCACCGGCGGCTGGAACACCATCAACGCACTCGTCGGCATGGGCGACACGAACGGCGACGGCCACCCCGACCTCTACGCCCGCGAAGCCTCCACGGGCAAGCTCTGGCTCTACCCCGGCACCGCCGGCGGCGCCCTCGGCTCCCGCACGCTCATCGGCACCGGCGGCTGGAACGCCCTGGGACACCTGTTCGCCGTCGGCGACTTCAACGGCTCCGACGCCCCCGACCTCGTCGCCGTCACCAACAAGAGCTACGTGATCGACGGCTGGTCGGGCAATCCCGGATGGCAGCTCGCCTACCTGGGCCGGGGGGACGGCCGCATCGACGCCGCCCGGCGTGTCACCGACGGTTGGTGGGGGTTCACCGACTTCTGCTGACGGCGCCCGTGCCGCCGGGCCGACCGCGGACGGCCCGGCCCCTAGGGGACGTCCCGGTCAACTCCCGTAAGGGATGTCACAGCTCGGCCGCAAAGGAAGCCCCGAATGGCCGGGCCCCGCACGTCACTCTTCGGGACCAGGTACGTTCGAAGGCGTGGCTGGATTCAGGATCGGACGCGGCCGGGACAACGGCGCTCCTCACGCGCGACCGCAACACCCACCGTACGGACAGCAGGCGCCCCAGGGACCGTCGTACGGCGGCCCCGCCGCGCCTCGGCAGCCGTACCCGCAGCAGCCGTACGGCGGTGGCGGCCCCGGCGGGTCCCCGTGGCCGCAGGCGCACGGCGGCGGGCACGGGGAGCCGGAGTACTTCGGCGACGGGGGCGGCTACCCCCAGGGCGGCCCGCACCCACCGCACGGCGGACCCGCCCCGCAGGCCCCGTACGACCCGTACGCGGCCAACAACCCGGGCCACACCCAGGCGTTCACCGTCGGCGACGACCCCTACAACCAGGGCGGTACCTACCGCGCCGGCGCCACTCCGCCGCCCGGTCCGGTCGGCCCCCGCCTGCACTGGAAGGACCTGCTGAAGGGCGTCGTCCTCGCCCCCAACCAGACCTTCCTCCAGATGCGGGACTACGCGATGTGGGCCCCGGCGCTCATCGTGACGTTCCTCTACGGCCTGCTGGCGGTCTTCGGTTTCGACGGCGCCCGCGAGGAGGCGATCAACGCCACCCTCTCGAACGCGATCCCGATCGTCCTGACGACGGCCGTCGCCATGGTGCTGAGCGCCTTCGTCCTGGGCGTGGTCACCCACACCCTGGCCCGCCAGCTCGGCGGCGACGGCGCGTGGCAGCCCACCGTCGGCCTCTCCATGCTGATCATGTCCATCACGGACGCGCCCCGCCTGGTCGTCGCGATGTTCGCCGGCGGCGACGCACCCTTCGTCCAGATCCTGGGCTGGGCCACCTGGGTCGCGGGCGGCGCCCTGCTGACCCTGATGGTCAACCGCTCCCACGACCTGCCCTGGCCGAAGGCGCTCGGCGCGTCCGCGATCCAGCTGATCGCACTGCTGTCGATCGTGAAGCTGGGCACGTTCTAGTGCCCTCCGGTCCCCCGTGACCGTCATGTGAAGGGCCCCCGGCGTCGCGCCGGGGGCCCTTCACATGGCGTGTCCTCGCCGCTCAGGCGTCGAGCACCTGCCCGTCCCGCCGCACGACCGGCGGCTGGACGGACCACGGGAAGTTGATCCAGTCATCGGTCCGCTTCCACACGTACTCGCACTGGACGAGCGAGTGGGACTTCTCATAGATCACGGCGCTGCGGACCTCGGCGACCGTGTCGAGGCAGAAGTCCCGCACCAGCTTGAGCGTCTTGCCGGTGTCGGCGACGTCGTCGGTGATGAGGACCTTCTTCTCGGAGAAGTCGATGACGTTGGGCACGGGCGCGAGCATGACCGGCATCTCGAGCGTGGTCCCGACGCCGGTGTAGAACTCCACGTTCACGAGGTGGATGTTCTTGCAGTCCAGCGCGTACGCCAGCCCGCCGGCGACGAAGACCCCGCCGCGGGCGATGGAGAGCACTATGTCCGGCTCGTACCCGTCGTCGGCGACGGCCTGCGCGAGCTCGCGCACGGCGACACCGAACTGCTCGTAGGTCAGATTCTCCCGAACATCACTCATGCGCGCGTCCTGCTCATACCTGGGTCCGATGGAAGTTGAGGAAGGACCGGGAGGCGGTCGGCCCCCGCTGTCCCTGGTAACGGGACCCGTACCGCTCGCTCCCGTACGGGTGCTCGGCCGGCGACGTGAGCCGGAACATGCACAGCTGCCCGATCTTCATTCCCGGCCACAGCTTGATCGGCAGGGTGGCGAGATTGCTGAGCTCGAGCGTCACGTGCCCGGAGAACCCGGGGTCGATGAACCCGGCGGTGGAGTGCGTGACGAGCCCGAGGCGCCCCAGCGAGCTCTTCCCCTCAAGCCGCGAGGCGAGGTCGTCGGGCAGCGAGACGACCTCGTACGTACTGGCCAGCGCGAACTCGCCGGGATGCAGGATGAACGGCTCGTCGCCCTCCGGCTCCACGAGCCGGGTCAGGTCGGCCTGCTCGACGGAGGGGTCGATGTGCGGGTACCGGTGATTCTCGAACACCCGGAAGTAGCGGTCGAGGCGCACGTCGATGCTCGACGGCTGCACCATGGAGTCGTCGAAGGGATCGATGCGGACCCGTCCGGATTCGATCTCGGCCCGGATGTCCTTGTCTGAGAGAAGCACGCACCGAGGATACGCAAGGCGCGCGGAGCAGCGACAACCGCCGCCGCGCCGCGCGCCCGGACCCGCTCGGGGTGTGTGCTACAGCGTCTCCGCCGCCGCTACCCCGCTACCGCTTCTCCGCTACCGCTTCTCCGCACCCACCGGCACGGCACTCCGCAGCCGCGCACACCGCGGACATCGGACGAGCCGGCCGGGGCCGAGTCGCTCGGCCTGCTGCATCGGGAACGAGCCGGCGGTGAACACGTGCCCATCGGCACAGCGGACGACAGTGCGCTCCATCAAGTCCTTCAAGTCCCTTCCCCAAGAGCCTCGTCTGGCTGACTACCCTGACGACAAAAGCCACACTACGGGATAAAAGAGACGACCCTCCAGGCGGCACTCCGCCCTCCCACGCACCCTCCCCGAAGCCCCCACCGTACGCCCCAACTCGGCCCCGACGCAGCCGCATCCCACCCTCGCGAAACCGTCGCAGGCCCCACGGCGCGAACACCGGGGGCCTGCGATGGGGTAGAGTGAGCGAGCGTCCGGACACCGACCTCGGTCGGCGTCTTACGCGGGTGTAGTTTAATGGTAGAACATCAGCTTCCCAAGCTGAGAGCGCGAGTTCGATTCTCGTCACCCGCTCCATGCGAAACCCCCAGGTCATCGACCCGGGGGTTTCTTGTCGTCCAGACCGGTGGGCGACTGCCGCACCACAACCGCACCATTAGCCCGCCGACGGCTCTTCCTTGTGGTGCGCACGGTCGTCGGTGTGGGGCTTCGCACGTTCGGCGCGCACGAGGTCGTCGAGTCCGGCAGCGACCTCCCGTTGCCGGTCCTCGTCGGAGTGCTGGTAGATCAGCGCCGCCTTCTCGGAGGACTGGCCGGCGCGCACCATCGTGTCCCGGAGGGTGGCGCCCGAGCGGGTCGACAGGGTGTGTCCGGTGTGGCGGAGGTCGTAGAAGCGGAATCCGTCCGGGAGGCCGACAGCCTCGCGAGCCCGTCGCCACTTCCGCCCGAACGAGGTGCGCCGGAAGGCCGCTCCCTTCTCCCCCACGAAGAGCAACCCATCGGGCCCCTTCTCGGCGAACCAGGAGAGATGCCGCTCCAAGTCCACGCGGAGGAAGGCCGGAAGGACGACCACACGTGCGCCTGCGTCGGATTTGGTGGGGCCGGGAGCCCGCTTGCCGTTCGTACGCTCGGGCTCGGCGACGCGCACACGGACCGTGAGGTTGTCGAGGTCGACGTCACGACGGCGGAGGCCGGCCAGCTCCTCGGGTCGCATCGGGCCATAGGCACCGAGGTACACCATGAGCTTCCACCGGATGCCGATCGCGTCGGCAAGGGCGTCGACCTGGCCGACGGTAGCGATCCGCCGCTCTGCGGCCGACTCCTTGCCCGCACCCTTGATCCGGCAAGGGTTGCGAGTGATCAGGTCATCGTCGACAGCCGTCTCAAGGATGCCTTTGAGAAGGCGGTACGCCTTGGCGATCGTGGTCTTGGCTCCGGTGGTCCGGAGGCGTTCGGCACGCCACTCGCGTACACGAGGCGCCGTGATCTCGTCCAGGTCGAGTCCGCCGAATGTCGGCAGGATGTGCAGTCGGAGGAGATGGCGGTAAAGGTCCTCCGTGCGGACCGACAGCTCCCGCTCTTCGACCCACTTGTTCGCGTAGACGTCGAAGCCGACCGCTCCCGCATCAGGAGCGCGCCAGTCACCGCGGCTGAGGTCTGCCTCGACCTGAGACAGCCAGATCTCGGCCTCCTTCTTGGTGGCGAAGGTCGTGTCTGCGCGGATGCGCTCCCCGTCGGGCCCGAGGTATGAGGCCGCCCAACGCCCGGACCGGTACTGCCGCACCGCGCCGAACCGGCGTCGCCTGCCCTTCTTGTTGGCCATCAGGCGGCCCTCCGCAGCCCGGCGCGACGGAAGCGGACGGGCTCAACGGTGTGTGACTCGACGAACTCAGCCACCGCGCTCGCAGGGATGCGTACGTGCCGGCCGACCTTCACGTACCGAATGCGCCGCTCCTCGATCAGGCGACGGGGGAAACGCGCCGTCGTACCGAGCAGCTCGGCGACCTGGTCCACCGAGAGATAGCGGTCGTTCATGTGGTCGGCTCTCCTTCCGTGCCGGGGGCAGGTTCGAGTGACGCGGCAAGCCAGGCTTCGGCGTGCGATAGGCCGGTCCCGGCGAACACCCAGTGGGCGAGCACGAGAGTGGTTTCTGCGTCCTGCGGGACGGGCGGAGCCGCTTGGGCACGCCGCCAGTCGGCGCGAGCATCGCGGAGGGCGCCGAGGGTGGTCGAGTAGCGGCGGGACTTGGTGGAGAAGTGGCCGCGGAAGCCGAGCATGTGAGCCCAGGCCCGTAAGCGCAGTTCTGCCAGCTCGGGACGAGCGCCCAGGCTCCATGCGGTGCGGATCATCCGGCGGGCGTGCTCGGTGATCCGGGCCTGTGCCAGCTCGGCCAGGAAGCGAATGGGCCGGTCCAGGGTGCCCGTCGCCGTCTCAGCCCCCTTGGTGGCGTACTTGGCGATGTACGCGGCGACGGCCCGGTCGGTCAGCGCCTGGCCGCCGTCGAAGTCGGCAGACCGGATCGTGCGGACGTCCAGCTGCCGTCCGAAGGTGAAGGTGTGGGGCCGCCCGTCAACTTCTGGACCCTCAGCGCGAGCAGTGCCGGCGGCGACCTGGATGGCGTCGGTCAGCAGCTCGGCCGTGGCCCAGGTCGGAGGCGGCGATTCGCCGCCCTCGGGGCCGTCGATGCGGATGACGGCATGGAAGTGGACCGCACCGCGCTTCTGGTACTCAACCACTTTCGCGAAGGAGACCCGGGCGTGGTCCCGAAAGGCCCGTTGGGTGAGGCCGGCGCGCTTGGCGACCTCTCGGCGGAGGTAGATCGAGAAGCGTCGCCAGAGGGCACCAGCGTGCGCGTTCCACAGCACGGCCGCTTCGTAGTCGTAGGTGTCGGCGTCGAGCGGCGTGCCCAGGACCGGGGCGCCTTCGTCATGCCGGACACCGCAGCGGCAGCGCCGACCGCCCGACGGGCGGTTGTGGACCGGGCCGAAGCTGGGTGCGGTGAAGGTGGCGAAGACGCGCGGATGCGTTGCGACCTGTTGAGGTGTGCCTTTGCCGCCGCGGAGTCCGGCGGTGATCAGGTGGTAGGTGTCGCGACGGTACGTCTCGGCGCAGGCCGG
This sequence comes from Streptomyces sp. NPDC053750, assembly GCF_044544295.1. NCBI lineage: Bacteria > Bacillati > Actinomycetota > Actinomycetes > Kitasatosporales > Streptomycetaceae > Streptomyces > Streptomyces sp. NPDC053750. The sequence goes on from NZ_JBITXB010000004.1 coordinate 245,121, forward strand.
GCACCGGGTCGCACGACGGTTGTTGCAGCGGACGAGGAGTTGGCCGGCGGGCAGGGCCGAGGAGTCCAGATGGTGCAGGACGCGGCCGATCTCACCGGTTGTCCGGTCCACCGCGTGTTCGGTGCGGTGGCCGTCGAGGCGCACGGGGTGCGTGCAGCCGCCCAGGCCGGACAGCTGACGGGCCAGCTCGGGCATGGTTCCGAGGGAGGCCAGCATGGAGAGTTCCGCCAGCGGCGGAGTCTGCCGGGTGATGATGGGAGTTCCTTTCGGCTGTTGCGACGACGGTCGGGAGAGACGGCCCCGGGGCGGCGGGATGCTTGGCGGCTTGTTGCCGCCCCGGCGGCCGGTCAGCGCTTGTTCGCGCTGCTGACGAGGGAGCGCAGGACCACCGCGGCGATGGCCACGGACACGGCCGAGACGGCGACCGCCGCCAGGAGCGCGGTAAGGACGATCCCGACAACGACCACGGCGGCCACCGCTCCGGCGCCGATGCCCACGTACGGGACTACGGGGCGACCGGTCGAGGGAAGCGGAGCCTGCGAGTGCTGGTGTGGGGATGCGACGGTCGTCGTCGGCACAGTCGGGACGGCGGGCAGCTTGGGGCGGAACATGGCGGATCTCCTTGTCATTCGTCGGTGCCGTTGACGACGTCGACCCCGGAGCGGGTGCCGGACTCGATGGCGGGAGCAAGGATGGTGTGCGAGAGCCAGAAGCCGAACAGGGCGATCACGACGGCGACCCAGAGCCGGACGCCGAGGAACTTGATCGCGGCCCAGGCGATGACGCCCAGGACGAAGACGAGAGGCAGCGAGACGGTCACGGGAGCTCCCTCAGCGGACGGCGCAGCGGTGGGTACGGGCGGCCAGCTCGGCGGCGGCGCGGCTGTCGTAGTCCGTGGCGAAGCCGCAGCGCGGAGCGGTGCAGGCGGCGGTGTGCTTCTGGCGGCCCCGGCCGTCGTAGTAGGTGGCGACCTGTACGGGGCCGATGCGGATTACGCGGCGGAAGCGGCGGTTGGCGGTCATCAACAGCTCTCCTTGGGTTCTTCGCCGGTGAAGTCGGTGACGTGCTCGGCCAGCCATCGCAAGATCTCGTCGCCCTCGTAGCTGTCGGCGGCGAGGATGACGGGCTCGGCGATGAGTACGGCTTCGGTGAGGCGGTTCTGTCGGGTCAGCTCGGCGGCGCGCTTCAGCGCGCGGAGCGTGGACGGGCGCACGGGGGCAGGTCCTCCGGGTCAGGTCAGGTGGGCGGAGATGGCTTCGGCCAGCGGCAGCGGGACGCCGAGCCGGGCGCGAAGGGTCGAGGTGTCGATGGGCGTTCCGGTTCGGGCGTGGTGCTCGTCGGCGACTTTGCGCGCGAGCGCGACAAGTGCCGGCGGAACCGGGGTGGAGCTGGGGGCAGCCGTTTCGGTCTCGGCCGCGGACAGCTCGGGGGCGGAGGTGGGGGCTTCGGATGTTGAGGAGCGGGGAGCCGACCCGTCGTTGGTCGTGTGAGCGTCCGTGGCTTCTCCGTGAGCGAGCAGAGTCCCGCCGAGGAAGGCGACCGCAGGCCACCCGGCGACGAGGATGCGCAGCCAGTCAGGTACGGCTTTGAGGTCGAGCAGGCCGGCCGTAGCGACGTTGGCGCCGAGAGACGCGGTCAGGGCGATGACGAACCAGCACCAACCGGCCGCTTTGGCTTGGCCGGTGCGCAGTCGCCGCCAGGCCGCGACCAGCAGGAGATCGACCGAGACCGGGTAGGCCCACGCCTTCCAGCCGTCCTGCCCGGCGGCAAGCGCCAGGTCGTGGAGGTGGGCGAAAGACAGCGCTGCGGCGATCAAGGCTTGGACGAGTACCGCGTCGATACGGACGGGCAAGGCGCCCATGGCGTAACTCCTTCCGGTGCCAGACATGGAGGGGGTAGGGACTTGGCACGGAACGGCCGTGCCGGTCGTCAGGTGGTGGGCCTACTCGGTGGCGGGGTGAGCCGGAGCTACCGGGGCCACGGGGCCAGGTGCCGCCGCCGGCATCTGTGAGAGGCAGGGCCTGAAGGGGGCGAGCGTCGTTACGTCGGGGGCGAGCCCCGCCGTGGCACGGCAGGTGGCCGCAGCGTCGGCGAGGGAGAGATAGGGGGTACGGATCCGGGACCAGCCGCCGGAGGTGTCGCCGACGACGGCCAAGCCGGGCAGTTCGGCAGGGACGGCGCAGGCAGCCGACACGGCTTCAGGGGCGATGTCTCCGAGCGCCATCTTCGCGGATGCCTCGTCGTTGACGCGGTGGCAGACGCGACCGGTCAGCTGAGCGCGGAGCATGGTCGCGCCCTTGCCCAGCTCGGCACCGAAGCGCTGTCCGCAGACTTCGAGGTAGATCCCCGCAGCCCGTCCGAGCTGGGCGAGACGGATGAAGTGGGTCACCATTTCGTCGCGGCGTTCCTCCTCCTTCCTTGTGGCGACGAGGAAGAGTTCCGCCACTTCGTCGATGAAGAGCACGATCGGAGCTGGGCGTTCGTTGTCCGGCAGCCCCCAGACGTCCGAGGTGATCAGCTCCTGCGGGGTGTTGGGAGCGATGCCCTGCCGGGCCTTGATCAGTTCGTAGCGGTCCTCCATCTCCTTCACGAGTGCGGGAAGCAGTTCGGCCGCCTCGTCGGGGTCCGTTGCCAGGGCGGAGAGCCGAGGCGCGAAGGGCGCCAGCTCGACTCCGCGCTTGCAGTCGATGCCGGCCAGGACCACCGGTTGAGCGGCGAGCCCGGCCAGCAGGTTCCGCAGGTACATGGACTTGCCCGAGAGCGTGGCACCGAGCACCAGCTCATGCGGCACGGCCCGGTAGTCCCGCAGGAACGCGGTCGCGTCCTCCCGTAGCGCCACCGGCACTCGAAGCGGACCGCCGTCGAGCCGACGAGGCATGCGCACCTTCTTCAGCACATCGAAGCCGACGAGCCGCAACTCCACGACCCCGGGCCTGATGTCACGTACGTAGACGGCGTGCACACCCCAGGCATGCCGAAGTCGTTCGGCAGAGGCGGCCACGTCCGCCGGCTCCTGTCCCGGGGCCAACCGCAACCGCATACGCAGCCCGGTCGTCGTGGGCCGGATGACGCCTCGCCGAGGGGGAACGGGCCGCACCTCACGGCGAGTGGCAGCCCGAACGGCCAGCGCCCTCCACCTGGGCGGTTCGACGGTCAGGCCGCAGGCGTCCATGGTCGAGGAGTACGAGGCCAGCAGCCGGGCCACCGAGAGCGGAAGCCCGACCGTGGACCAGTACGCCGCCGGGTGGGAGTGCCGGGCGTACGCCGCGCCGCCTATCGCAGCGAGCGAACCGCCCAGTTCGGCCACCGTGACCAGGTCCGTCACGGCGATCAGCCCGCCTGCGTCATCGGGAAGGCGCCCGGCGCGATGGCCGTCGCACGGTAGGCGATGCCGTGGCGCTCCTTGCCGTTGAAGACGCTCTCCCACGGCCGTGCCACCAGGCCCGGAAGTGTCACCGGGGCACCGACCGTCAGGCCCTCGGACACTCCCGTCTCCGGGACGGTGACCTGGAAGAGCGACGACTCGCCCTCGTCGATGTAGACGACACCGACGGTCATCAGTGCCTCACCGGTCAGCACATCCTTCGCGATCTCACCGGTCTGCCGGTCGCGCACCTTGGGTGCGGGAGCTTCGGTGAGCAGGATCGTGGCGGTCGAGGCATCAACGCGGATCACACGCACAGGGGTTGCTCCTTCTGGGAATCGACCAACCTGTCAACCTGACAGGTTGACTTAGCAAGTCCGAAGCTAGAGATGCCAGGTTGACTTGTCAAGTGGCTTAGGTGACGGTCGGCCTTCCGACGAGGCAAGGCCCCGCCCCCATGAAGACAGCGAGCACGAGAGGGCGCGACGCACGCAGACGAACCGCGCTCAAACAGCCATGCGCAGGCTTGTGCTCCGCAAGGTCACGCGTCAGGGAGTGATGTAGTCGCCCCATCCGAAGGTCGCGACATAGGCCCGCCGAACCGCAACCCTGCCGCTTCCGCCCCTGATGAGGATGACGGTCAGCGCGACGATGAACCAGGCGGCGAAGCACCCCACGGTGATCAAAGTCCAGCGGGTGCCCGAGAAACTGGCGATGACGATCAGAGCAATGATGGTCACCGCCAGCCCGATGTGACCGCCGCCCACATCCGGGTAGGACCCGCGCCCTTCTGCCATGAGCCCCTCCAACCTGAGATCACTCAGTTCTGCGCCAGAGCAGATTATGAGGTTCCGCCGACCGCGTCGGCACCGTCCTCTGCCTGCTCAGCTCAGCCGGTAGCTGTCTTCGAGCTCCTGCCGGTCAGCGGGAAGCAACACGTCGGAGACCTGCAACGCCTGCCCGGACGCATCACATGCGACGACTAGGACGCTGAGAACCGGAACACCGTCTGGGACGTCGAGAAGCTCACCCTCGGCCGGCCCAGGCAGCCGCGCCGAGATTCGTTCCTGAACGTGGTCGAAGCGAACCTTCTTCCGAGCCTCTAGGTGCTCCCGAGTACTGCCACTCAGCGGTTCGGCGCTCTCCAGATCGGTGCCCTCGACCATGCCGACAGGGAAGTAGGACGAGACCAGCTCGAATGGTGCACCCTCGTCCTCCACCAAGAAGCGGCGCATGAGGACCTTGGCTCGCTTGGGCAACCCCAGCACTGAGGCGACACGCTTCGGGACGGGCACGTACCCCACCTCGACCAGTCGCCCGGGGGCCCGCGACTCATCACGGCTGAGTGCCTGCTGTCCCCGGCGGTCCTGGTCCTCTGCAGCGGTCGGCCGTCCCCGCACGATCGTGCCGTACCCCTGGCGAGACTCCAGCCAGCCATCCCGCTTCAGCAGCTCCAAGGCGCGCACGACGGTTGGACGGGACATACCGAATGTCTGCACGAGCTGGTTCTCGCTCGGCACCCGAACCCCTGGCGCATAGGTGCCGTCCTCGATGCGGCGCTGGAGCGTCTGCGCAAGGCGCAGGTACTTCGGTGGCTCCACTTCATACGCCATGAACGCCGCCTGTCGAGATTGGCCAAGTCAACTGGTCAACCAGCCTAGCGACACTTTCACACCGGCAGAAGAAGAGGTGAGCTATCCCATCACGCCGGCCAGGCATCAGCGACCACGAACGAGACGACCGTGCCGCCGAGGTAGCTGGGGCCGGAGTGCCAGGAATCCGCGATCGAATCGACGAGGAGCAGTCCTCGGCCGTGGGCATCGTTCGCGTCCGGGTGCCTCAGCCGTACGCTCGCCGGAAAGCCGGGGTTGTGAACCTCGACGCGGAGCGAGGTCCCCTGGCGGAACCACTCGACCCGCACCACCCACGGATCCTCCGACGCGCCGTAGCGGATGGCGTTCGTGACCAGCTCAGAGATCATCAGTGCGCAGTCGTCGATCGAGCAGGCCGGGTTGTACGGAGCGATGAACTTACGGAACCAGCGCCGCGCACGGGAGACGGACTCCGGCTCCGGGTGCAAGGTCATCGCTCCAAGCCGCGGCGAGTCCTCACAGGGGTGTCGGTCGATCGTGTAAGCCATGCGTGCTCACTCCTTGCCGCTGCCGTCGCAGTCGAGGCAGCGCCGCTTCGACGTGGCACGGTTGCGGTCGTCGGCCGTGGAGAGCGTCAGCGCCGCTCGGGAACCGACGCGCTTCCATCCACGCCCCCGACACCCCCGGCAAGCTAATCGCGCGTCCTGCTTCGGCCGCCGACTCGTCACGTCGTGCCCCCTTCATCTCCAAGTGGCCTTAGCCACTTTGTGGATAGTGGCATTGGCCACTTGCAGAGCGCAAGCGATACGGCGGAACTGGCGCGCCGTCAGGTGAGCGGGTAGCCCTGCTCGAACGCCCAGCGGTGCGGCGGGTACGTGGCTTCGGCGAACTCCAGCGGCCGGTCCTGAAGGTCGAAGACGACGTGGTGCACGATGAGGACGGCGGACTCGGGCTCCAATCCCAGGTCGGCAGCCTCCTCCTCCGTGGCCGAACGAGCGCACATGCGGTCCTCGGCGTAACTGCCTTGACGCCCCGTCATGCGCTCGACGTACATGAGCGTCCCTTCCTGGATGCGTCCAGGGTCGGTGAGCTTGGGCGCACGCTGGCCGACGTCCGGGGCGAACCAGGAGGTGGACAGGGTGATCGGGCCGTCCTGGTTGTTCGTGACGCGCCGACGGTGAACGGCCCGCCGATCCCTCACCAAGCCCAGGGCCTCAGCAACGTGGTCCGGGGCATCCAGCCAGCCGGCCGACGTGATCACGGCATACTCCCCGGGTGTATAGATCTTCCCGGTCTGCCGAGCCCGCCCGTACAACTCCCTCGCACGACGGTTCACTTCGAGACTGCGCACGTACGTGCCGGACCCCTGCCGCTTCTCGACCAGGCCCTGATGGCTCAGCGCCTCAAGCGACCGCGCAGCCGTAGGCCGGGACACCTTCCAGTCCGCAGCGAGCTGCCGCTCAGAGGGCACCTCGTCCCCAGGCCGCAGGTCACCCCGAAGGATCTGGTCGCGGATGAAGTGAGCGATCTGAAGGTACTTGGGTTGAGCCTCCTCGATCTGAGGCATGTCCCCTCCTTGTCCAAGTGGCTATAGCCTTTGGCCACTATAGGCTGAGTGGCCAATCTGGGAACCCGTAGGCTGATCGCATGACGCGGTTGATCGTCGCAGCAGGAGGAGGGGGCGACGCAGTCGCCGCCGCCATGCTTCACGCCGCCCTCTACGGCGACGAGGACCAGGCGGTGATCCTGACCTACGCCTGGGACCGCCTCCTGATCGACCCTCTACCGGGCCCGCGGCGCCCCGCCGACTTCACCGGCCTGGAACGCCTCACGCCAGACGTCTGGTCAGTGTCGGCGCAGGCCCGCCCGATCGCACCCGCAGGCTCCACCCTCCCCAGACTGGCAGCGGAGCTCCCAGCCGCGTTCGCACTGCTCGACCCCCACCAGGGGGCCGTCGGCCTTACCCGGCAACTCAAATCACTCGTTGACCACATACAGCCCGCATCAATCGATCTCTTGGACGTGGGCGGAGACATCCTCGCGCAGGGCGACGAGCCGACCCTGAAGAGCCCGCTGGCCGACGCTCTGACACTGGCGGCATGCTGCCAGTTGAACGAACCTGTACGGCTCCTCGTAGCAGGACCGGGCCTGGACGGCGAACTCCCGCCGGAGGCTATGACTAGCGTGCTGGGCCCCGTTGTCCACACCCTCACCCCGGAAGACACGACCGCCGTTAGCACTGCCCTCGAGTGGCACCCGTCCGAAGCAACGGGCCTGCTCGCGGCGACGGCCCGAGGCGTACGGGGCACATGCGAAATTCGAGACGCGGGGCTCCCTGTCCTACTCACGGACGAGAGCCCCGCCGTGTACGAGGTCGACTTGGACGACGCTCTGAGCCGCAACCGGTTGGCCCGAGCGATCATGTCCACTACAGACCTGGACGAGGCCGAGGCATACAGCCGCGAAGTGTGCGGGTACTCCGAGATCGACTACGAGCGCAATAAGGCTCTCTGGCTCAACAATCAGCAGCCAACGAATCTGGACCCTTCCTCAATCGGTAGGCAACTACACCAGTTCGAGGCCGAGGCCCGCACCCGTGGAGCCACCCACACAACGTTCCGCCGCATCACTGAGGCCCTGGGTCTCAGTGGCGCACAGCGCGACGACTTGCGGCAGCTCCTCATTGCCAGTCGCCCGAAGCAGTACGAGGCGCCTCTGTGGCGCATCACGGACGAAGCCTGAGTTACAACCTTCTTCACGGGTTCAAGGCGGCTCGCTCCGCTCACCGCGCGCGGCCCGGCCCCCGGCCGGGCCTGCGCTCCTGTCTCCGCCCCGCTCCAGCCCGGCCGGCGCCCGTGCCGCGCTCACAGCAATCGGCCGCCTGATGCCAGAGGAGGGGTCCATCGTGGCTGGGGCGGTCGGCTCCACGGCTTTACGGAGCCACTTTGGCGCGAGCCTCGAAGATCATGGCCCCAACGTCGTGCTTTACCGGGCAGGTCCACAGACTGCCCGACGCGCCGGAAGCTTACGGGGCCATGATCACTCGCGCCAAAGCAGCGCCACCCCAAAGCCGCTCCACCGACCTCACACTGCTACTAGCGGAATCGCAGGCCGAACAGGCCTCCATCGTCATACTTGTCTGTAAGGCGGACTGGCAATATAACGGCGTCAAGATCCACGCCCTCGACATTCGGCAAGTTGTCACTGTTCAGAGTAATTAGATGTTGATAGCCGTGCTCATCGCATTCTTCCTTGCCGGTCCTAATGGCAGCTGCAATTTGCCTACTGTCAACTCCATCAAAGATGTGGCTATCGTGAGCCACAAATGAAGGAGCCCTACCCTGAGACAATGCGATACGAATCAAAGTGAGGTCAAAGCAGTAGGTGAGCATGTTTGTAATACCCTTGCTTCGCTCACCATCGATACTAACATTGAACTTTGGCCCATTATCCGTGTTAGAAATTGCCAGCAGTCCTCCCCTATCGCCATAGATGGAGTGTGACAAATCTTGGAACACTACGGCAGCCCGGTCTACGCTATCTGAACGCTCGCGAAAATCGCGCTGCAAACGCTCTTGAAGTTGCTGCCGCTCTAGCCCCAATGTGACCTGCTGCGACTCGAGCGCTTCAGCAGCTTGATACTGCTTGGTCAAGCGCTCAACTTCGTTTTCCCGCCGGCCAAGCTCCTTTTGCATTTCCAGGAACGTTTCCAGAGCGCCGCCCGCACTCAGCAAGGCCATAATTTCGGCACGCCGACGATCGAGTGTTCCAATCTCCTTCTCACGTGCCGCGATCCGGGCCTCAGTAGCTACGATCTCTTCACGCAGGTACGTGCGCCGATTCGCAACGACAGATTCATGAAAGCGCTGAACATCTTCGTAGGCAGCAAGAGCGACGCCGGGAAGCTCAACTCCAGCAAGATCATACAGAAGCCTTAGGTTCTCTGGATCGGGAACTGGTTCTGTTTTCGAATCATTGCTCAGCCGATCTAGGTACCGGCGATCCAGAGTGTTCTCGTCGTTGAACTCGGCGATTTTTCTACTGAGTTGAGTGGCTTCACTTTGCAACTCCGAGTACTCTTCGACCACACGAAAGCTCTTCAGCTGCTCACTCAGCCGCGTAACACCTGCTTGAGCAATTGCAAGAGAGGCTCGAAGCTCGGCTGTTTTACCCACAGGGTCACCTAGAGCTCCATCTTTCGCCGCCTTTTTTAGCTCTCGCAGAGATTTCTCGCGCTGGCGAACTTTTTCCCAGTCTCGGGGAATTGACCAGTCTAGCCCTAGCAGGTAGGAAATATTCACTTGCTGATCAACAGTTGACTGTTGACTCGTGTGCTTTACCGTCTCCTGAAACCCGCCACTTGCCTGACGCCTAATCAGGTATGACAGCAGAGAACGTGCAGATGGGCCAGAGTTTCCAGCGTTCTCTAGATCGGAGATGCCGAAGAAGTGTTTCGCAATAAGAGACTTCCAAACGGCATTGGAGACGGTCACGCTGGGGCTACCCAGCACGCTCTCCCAACCATCGATATGAATCTTCGACGGCTGAACTCCAGAACGGCGTACGGTGATATAAGAGGGCTCTGCTGAGGGGTCACGCTGTGGAGCGAGAATTTCTAGGCCGAACTCGAAATTCACAAGGGCTTCATTGCGGAACAGGCTACTCGGATCTGCATTGCCACCCATGAGGAAGTGAAGCAACTCAATCAAACTGCTCTTGCCAACGCCGTTCCGAGTGTCAACCTCCTTCGATTCCGGCCTGACATCCGCGAGAAGAATATTCAACCCGGCGTGAAGGTGGATCTCCTTAAAGGAGGGCATTGTGCTGAAAATTCGCTTAATCACGTTGCCCGCCTAAGTGTGTTTGCTGGCCCCGTTCGAATTGCCCCGACCGCGAACAGGAGATCGAGCGCCAATACAAACCAGTCAAATGTAAGGGGAGTAGAATTTTCATCTTGGGCCCGCTTGACTCGCACCAAGTGCCACAGTCCGCTCACAGTGCTCGGCTCGTCCAATTCGCGTATGATTTGAGCGCCCACGGTCAGCAGGGCCCTATCGGCAGACACTCCCTTAGTTGGCAAGATCATTCTTCCTGGCCTTCCTCTGGCCGCAAGAATATATCGCACTCTTCAAAAAAGTACGTGAGCACGCCGTATACGGCCACTTCGCGAGCAGGACTCGATGGGCCGATGCCACCAACCCACTTGCGGAGCTCCCAGTAGATCTCATCCGGGCTCTGACCAGTACCGCGCAGTTCCTGATACTTCTCGGAGAAGGCTTGAGCCGTTTGGTCCCTAAGAAGCTCATCACTCACGCGCCTGTAGTAATTTCTTACCAAATGCGCTGGCTGCATGCCCATAGTGATGAGGAAGCGTGTCGCTTCTGACAGAAGGTTGTACTCGATCTTATCCTCAGGCACCGGACGCCTATCAGGACGACCAGGTACGCGAGCGCGCTCCAGATGATCGAGGACTGGCTGGATTTGCTCCATTCCCGTCTCTACGAAGTCTGCCATCGAGGGAACACTAGGGAAGAGCGCCCGCAGATTGCTGATTCCGAGGTCCATCACGCGCTTGCATAGGGCTTCCCGCCCCCAGGGGGCGGCCACCTTGTCCCCATGCGCTCTATTGAGCTCAAGGATTGTCTTCAGCGCATCCGGCCCGAGTCCTTCACGGTCATTGTGGACGAATACCCATTGGTCAAGATACTCGTCCCAAAAAGGGAGGCACCCATTGAAGTCGCTCTCAATCTTCGCTCGAATGCCTGAAGCCGTGGGCTTCCGTGGGGCGTACACGGCGAAAACCGTACGCTGAGATATCAGGTATCCGTCATTTTTCTCGTCTCCGGAGTTTCCCCAGGGCCTGACACGAACAAAGTCGCCATCGGGATAGGCTCGCTCCATTATCTCCGAGAAGAACTCCTGGAACTCATCTTCGAAAGATTCCTGGTAACGGTCCCGGAACGCCATTTCGTATAACGCCAGAATGCGCTCATTCATATGCCCCCCCTGCAGGTGCTCAAAGACTTTAGAGTCGCATAGCTTCCCGTGTACCTCAATACCCCGATGGTGTCAAAGTGATGTCAGCCTAAGCTGACCGGCTGGATGCCCACAGCTGAGGGGGGCCGAACCAGACAGCCGGGGAGCGAGGGAGTCAGCGCCAGATCGGACCACAAGTCAGGCGCACTGCACGCGCCAGACGCCGATAGTCGCAGGTAGGAGACCCAACTCCTCAGACAGTTGGAAAGCGTGTTGGCATCGGGGTTGGGCAACGCCCCACGGAGGACCCTCGATGCGTGATCAGCTTGGGTGGTGGAGACCATCATCGCCAGCGGCATAGCCGTCCTAGGGACGCTGCTTGGTTCGGGGATCACCCTGGCGTTCCAGCAGCGCACCGCCGACAGGAGCCACCAGTTCACCCGCCAAGAGAAGCTCCGGCAGGAACGACTCGATGCCTACTCCGCTTACGCCGGCGCATTGGTCAACTACCGCCGCTGCCTCGTTCACCTATGGTTCTGCGAGCACGAACAGCCACCACCGGAGGACCCCGACACGGTACGGATCCGTGCCTACGACCTGCGCTCCAACGCCCAAGAAGCACTGTTCCGGGCACAGATGCTCACCGATGACGTGACTCTGAGCCAGGCCGCGGAGGACTTGCTCGCAGACGTTACGACGCTGTCCAAGACGGACAGCAGAACAGAACTAGACGTTGCCAGGGTGCGGACCCGTGACGACATCAGCCGACTGGTCAGGGCAGCCAAGCAACACCTTTAAGGCACGTGCAGACGCGCCGGTTCGTAGGTAACCGCACCACAAGCGCACCAGATCGAGCGGGGAGCAGCGGGGAATCACGGTGAAAGCAGTCGAGCCCGCAGACGTTACGAACCTGCGGTTCAAGCAGGTCAGCACCGACGACAGGCCCGCGATGCTCGCTGCTTCCCAAGCTGAGAGCGCGAGTTCGATTCTCGTCACCCGCTCCATACAGAAGGCCCAGGTCAATGACCTGGGCCTCAGTCGTTTCCGGACCGCGCCATGCCAGGCCGCTCAGCAGGCGCCCTACGACCTCCCTCGTCCCGACCCCGGTGTCATAGGTATGGGGCAGGCTGATCCAAACAGACACCGGCCCCTCATCCGCAGGGGCCCGCGAGGAACCTTCCGGAGGGGGCGCGGCATGCCGAAGGTCTCGAAGGGGAGGCGTGTGGGGCAGGCTGCCGTGAACGCGTTGCGCACCCTGCTTGAAGACCACGACCACATCGTTCAAGAGATATCCGGGCAGAACGACTTCGGGGAGGACTTCTACGTCACCTTCACCGACGACGGACATCTCACGAGTGACACGATCAAGGTCCAGGTCAAGGGTGGGAGTAGCTGGCGCCGAGGCAACGGCTACGCGGTGCCTGTCGATCAGCACGGTGACACCTGGGCGGACGGGAACATTCCTGTCTACTGCGTGGTGTACGACCCGGACACCAGACGACTGCACTGGGCGAACGCCACCCAACAGCTCCGCCGGTCCGGTCCGCTGAACCCCCCGCGTTTCATCGGCGTCAGCCCCAACGCTGTGCTGAACGACAGCACTGTGCCGTTCTTCGTCGCCCAGGCCCGCCGTTACGTCGGACGCTACCGGGGTCGTCAGGCGGTCCTGACCCACCTGAGCGAGATGTCCGGAGTGGAGTTCGATTCGACGGACCACGTCCTGCACTTCGTCAACGGCTTCGACGAAGACCTCATCTTCTGAAAGCGCCCGGGGGACGCGCTGGCGACACTACTGATGAGCGCGCACGGCTGGGAACCGTACCTCGTCAGCCTGGAGTCCCTGCTGCGCTCCGAGATGACGCCGCCGGGAGGTGGAGACGGAGATGGCAGTGATCCCGGTGGTCAATGGGGCGACCCCGACTTGTCGACCGCCGAGGAACTGGAGCTGAACCGTGCCGAGATCATGTGGGTGGTCTCGTGCTTCGTCTCCAGTCAGGAGGCTGACGAACCCACTGAGTGCGAGGGGTGCGCGAGTTGCACGGGCGAAGAGCCGGTGGAGCACGGCAGCATCGAGGCGGATGTGCTCCATGACTACGTCATCGCCCGAATCGTCGACCGGGTCGAATCGGAGCCCGACCTGCTGAGACGGTCGATCCAGGCCATGCGCGAGGAAGCCGAACTCGATCCGGAGATCCTCAGCGAGCTCGGTCCTCTCGAAGCCGATTCCAGCGTCGTGCGCCAAGTGAACAAGCTGAGCCGGGCCACGGTGACGAAGTCGACCGACATCGAACCGGAGGCATTTCGACTGGCCGTTCTCTACTTCATCCACTGCATCTACATCGGTGGCCCCTCGCTTCCTCTCGACGAGCAAGTCCGCATCGTCTGGCGCGTGCCGGAGCCCGAGTCCATGCCCTTCCAGAGGGTTCGGAACAGTGGGGGCGCCGCTACTCGGGCGTGACACGCCCCTGCCCGATGCCGACCACGCTCTCGTTCAGCCCGATCCGAGCAGGTCGAGAAGATGTCCCCCAGTCGGCCTGCCGGCTGGGCAGGAGACCGCCAAGCCAGAGCCGAGTCCGCACGGCGCGCACCGCTTCTACAAGGCGTCGCGGTTCAGACCTTCTCGGCGCTCAGGCGCGGATGCTCGGCAGTGAGCAGCCCGATGTCTTCCACGTCCGAAGTCAGAATCGTCACCCGGCCGGGATGCTGCAAGGCGGTCGCGCACAGCATGGCGTCGATGGCGTACTTGTGGCCGTGCAGCCCCGCTGCCCGCAGCAAGGCGGCAGCGGATTGCGCGACGGCTTGGGTCACGGGCTCGACGCTCAGGCGGGACAGCGTCCACTTCAGTGCGGCGTCGTTGATCTTCGGATGGATCACCTCGACCAACACGGCCGCCGAGGTGATCACGGGTAGGTCCGCGTCGCGAGCCGCCGTCAGCCACTCATGGAGTTCCCGATCACGCTGTACGGCCTTTGCCAGGCCCTCGCTGTCCAGAACCAGAACACCGCTCACGCGGCCGCCCCGGCGTTCGTGGCGCCTCCGGTCAGCCGGGCGCGCTTGGCTGCCACGGCCTCGGGATCGGCCGGACCGTGCACCTTGTCGAAGTCCGCGATCAGCTCGTCCAGGTTGTCGCGCTCGATCTGCCGCTGGGCCGCCTTCTCCAGGTAGGCCGAGACACCTCGCTTGCCGACCCGCTCACGGATGGCCTGCAGAGTCCCGGCGGTCAAGGTGACGGAAATACCGCTGGTGGGGCCGTCGCCGGGCGGGAAGTCAACGTCGTCGTCAGTCACACTCCGAGTATGCCATTCGAAATGGCACAACGGGCGGCGAGTGCACCGCGCGGCTCTGATCGAATGACAGAGGACTCGGCGCCAGGCGCTCGACGACGGTGCGATCCGGTACGCACGATCACCTCGGGGCCAGGTATCCATGCTGGTCGAGCCATGGAGCCTGCGCGAGCGCTGTCGCTTCCCAAGCTGAGAGCGCGAGTTCGATTCTCGTCACCCGCTCCAAGATTGAGGCCCAGGTCAGTGACCCGGCCCTCTCCGTGGAAGCTGAGGTCGTATCCGAGGAGGGGGCGGGCCGAGGACGGCTGGGCCGTCAGTCGGGTGACGAAGTCGGACGGGGAGTACGACGCGGGGTGCTTCTCGTCGCCGAGCGGGACGGAGAGCAGCACCTTGGCGTCCTCGGCCATGGGCACCTCGGTGCAGGGCCCCTCGCCCGGGACGATCACCCATGCCTCGAACTGGGCGTGGGCCTTCTTCTGGGCGGGCCGCACCGACAGGTACGTCTTCCCGTCACTGGTCCGGGCGTCCTCGATCTGCACGAACTGCTTGGTGCCGGCCCAGAGGGCCGTCGCACCGGCCGACGACGACGTCGGCGGGGCCGCGGTTCCGCTCGGCGTGGTGGTCGGGGCCGTCCCGTCGGCCATCGCCGAAGGTGCCGCGGACGGCGCTGGCCGATGAGCCGGCCGACGCTCGCGGAGTAGAAGGCGTCGAACTCGTGCTCGTCCGCGCCCCGGCCGCCGCCTGGTTCATCTGGTGGTCGCATGCCCCTCCTGTCACGCCGAGCTCTTCCGACCACCACCCGGGGCTATGCCGTCCGGGGTTGGAGGTAGCGGGCCAGCAGATCGTCCAGGCTCACCATGCCAGTGAGGCGGCCGGTGTCGTCGCGGACCACCGCGAGGGTGGCCCGGCGTCGGCGCAGCAGCTCGATCGCGTCGGCCACCGTGGCGTCCTCGGCCAGTTCGGGCACGGGGCGGGCCAGGGCGCGGGCGCTGGTGGTCCTGCCCTGGGCCCGGGCCACCAGCACGTCGCGGGCGTGCAGCGAACCGAGTACGTCCCCGCCGTCCCTGACCAGCAGCCGGGTGCGGTCGCCGGCTGCGGCCACGGCGAGGATCTGTTCCGCGTCGGCGTCGGCGTCGACGGCGGTGATGTCGTCGGCCGGGATCCGCAGGTCGCGCACCGGGGTCTCCGGTTCGGTCAGTGAGCGGGTCAGCAGGTCGGAGTCGGTCTCGCTGATCAGGCCGAGCCGTTCGGACTCCTCCACCAGGTGGGTGAGCTGCTCCCGGTTGTGGACGGAGGCCAGTTCGTCGCGCGGGGTGACGCGGCACAGCCGGACCAGGGCGTTGCTGATCCGGTTGAGCACCCAGATGAGCGGGCGTACTGCCTTCACGATCCCGCGGAAGGGCGGGGAGAGGAGCATCGCGGAGCGCTCGGGGTGAGCGATGGCCCACGACTTGGGTGCCATCTCACCGAGGACCATGTGCAGGAAGACGACCACGATCATCGCCACGGCGAAGGACACGCCGTAGCTGAGCGCGGTGGGCAGGCCGAGACTGTGCAGCAGGGGGTCCAGTTCGTGGGAGATCGCCGGCTTGGACACCGAACCCAGGCCCAGCGTGCACACGGTGATGCCGAGCTGGGCGCCGGCCAGCATCAACGAGAGCTCGCGCATACCGGCCAGGGCCGCCTTGGCACCGCGCTGCCCGTCGGCCACGGCCTTCTCCATCCGGTGCCGTTTGGCGGCGACCAGCGCGAACTCGGCCGCGACGAAGAATCCGCTGCCGATGAGCAGCAGGACGGTGACGAAGATCGCCGTCGGGAAGCTCATGCCTGCCCCTCCTCCTCGTCGGGCGTCGCCTTCTCGGCCGTCCGCTTCTCGTCCGTCCGCTCGATGCGGACCCGCTCCGGTACGTGCCGGTCGAGGGTGCGTACGTCGATCGCCGCGTCGCCGCCGTCGGGCAGCGTCACGGTGAGGCGGTCGCCGATGGCCGGGAAGCGGCCGAGCCGGTCGACGATCAGGCCGGCCACGGTGTCGTAGTCCTCTTCCTCGGGCAGCTCGATGCCGGTGACCTCGGCCACCTCGTCCAGGCGGCGCCCGGCGTCCACCAGCCAGCCTTCGCCGTCCGCGACCGCGACCTCGGTGACCGTGTCCGACTCGTCGGCGATGTCACCCACGAGTTCCTCGGCGACGTCCTCGTAGGTGACGACGCCCGCCACACCACCGTGCTCGTCGAGAACGACGCCGAACTCGTCGTTCCGTTCCCTCATCCGCTCCACGGCGGCCGGCAGCGGCAGGGTCGCCGGCAGCAGCAGCGGGCCCCGGGCCGCCGCACCGGCCGTGGTGGAGGTGAGCCGGTCGGCGGGCAGCCCCATCAGCTCGCGTACGCCCAGCACCCCCGCGACGTCGTCCGGGTGGTCGCCGAGCACCGGGTAGTTGGAGTGACCGTGCCTGCCGATGAGGTCGATGGCCTCGGCCGCGGTGGCGTTCCTGTGGACGAAGACGGCGTCGACGCGCGGCACCATCACCTCGTGCAGCGTCCGCTCGGAGAACTCCAGGGCGTGGTCGATCAGCTCGGCGGTGCCGCGCGGCAGCTGTCCCTGCTCGTGGGACTCGCCGATCAGGTGGCCCAGCTCCTCCAGGGTGGCGCCGTGGTGCAGTTCCTCGACCGGCTCGATACCGACCTTGCGCAGCAGCTTGTTCGCGGCGCCGTCGAAGATCCGGACCACCGGGCCGACCACCTTCAGGTAGGCGAGCGTGGAGCCCGCGAGCGACTTCGCCAGCCGTTCCGGGACGGCGATGGCGAGGTTCTTCGGCGCCAGCTCGCCCAGCACCATCTGCACGACCGTGGCCAGGACGAACGCGAGCACCACGGAGATGCCGGTGACCGCGCCGTCGGGGATGCCGAGGCCGGACAGCACCGGCCGCAGCAGCGCGGAGACGGACGGCTCGGCGATGAAACCGACGACCAGACCCGTCACGGTGATACCGAGCTGCGCCCCCGAGAGCATGAACGACAACCGCTCCAGCACCTTCAGGGCGCGGGCGGCCTTCCGGTCCCCGGCGTCGGCCTCGCGTGCGAGGGCGAGCCGGTCGGCGGAGACGTACGCGAACTCCTGGGCGACGAAGTAGCCGGTGCCCGCGGTCAGCACGAACACCGCCAGCACGCCCAGCCAGGCTTCCACGGCACTCATCGAACACCACCCCGCCGCGTGCCGTGCTCAGGAAGTACCGGGCGGGATGGTCGGGGACTGTGCCCCGAAGGGTCCGTCGAGGATCTGGCGGACAAGCGATGACTCCTCATCTGGGCGTGCGGACACAAAAACGATTCTGACCGAAAACAGGTTCCTGGCCACTGCCCACGCCGGGCGCGCGTAGGCGTACTGCCCGGCCCGCATCGGCGAGCCACCGACAGCGAGCCGATGTCACACGGAGCCTCTGGCCGGCTCGTGAGCGTATTTCAGCCATTTCCGGCGAGGCGGCCCGGAGCGCACTTCAGGCTCTCCGAGACCACTCTAAGCTTCTACACGTTTGTAGAAAAAGGGCCCGGACGAGGTCTGCGCCGTGGTCCTGGACGCAACACACACGGCTTCGATCGATCTGGACGCATAAGGAGTGGACGCCACGATGGTGTTCAAGCGACTTCTCGGCTCGCTCGGCGTGGGTGCCCCCACGGTCGACACGGTGCTCGACCCGGCTCCCGCCCAGCCCGGCGGCACGCTCACCGGACAAGTACATCTCACGGGCGGCCAGGCCGACTTCGACATCGAGCTCATCACACTTGAGCTCGTGGCCCGGGTCGAAGCGGAGCACGAAGGCGGGGAGAGCGAGGGAGTCGTCGCCTTCGACCGATTCACCGTCGGCGGCGGCTTCCGGCTCGCCGCCGCGGAAGCGCACAGCGTGCCCTTCCGCGTCACGCTGCCGTGGGAGACACCCGTCACCGAGCTGTACGGGCAGCCCTTGGGCATCGTGCTCGGCGTGCGCACCGAGCTGGCGGTCGCCGGCGCCAAGGACAAGGGCGACCTCGACCAGATCACCGTCGCGCCCCTGCCCGCCCAGGAGGCCATCCTGGAGGCCCTCGGACAGCTCGGCTTCGGCTTCCGCTCCGCCGACCTCGAATACGGGCACATCGGCGGCACCGGACAGCAGCTGCCCTTCTACCAGGAGATCGAACTCATCCCGGCCCCGCAGTACGCCCACCAGGTCAACGAGATCGAGCTGACCTTCCTGGCGGGCCCGGGCGGGCTGGACGTGGTCCTGGAGGCCGACAAGCGCGGCGGCGTCCTCTCCGCCGGCCACGATGCGCTCATGCGTTTCACCGTCGGTCACCACGAGGAACGCGACTGGAATGCCTCCGTGGACGGCTGGATCCGCCAGATGATCGAGCACCGGACGACGTACGGCCACCAGGCCGCGACGCACGGGCACGGCGCCCCGTACTCCGACCACGGACACGGCGGACACCGAGCGCACGGCGACCATCACCATGAGGGCCATCGGCGTTCCGGACCCGGCATGGGCACGGCCGTCGCGGCGGGCGCGGCCGGGCTCGCGGTCGGCGTCGTCGGAGGCATGGTCGCCGCAGAGGTCGTCGACGAAGTGGGGGACCTGTTCGAGGGCGACGAGGACGACGAGGGCTGAACCACCGGCGGTGAACGCCGCGCGATTCCTCATCGACACCAGCGCGCTCGCCCGCTTGTCGCGGGACGGCACCGAGCAGTACGGAGGGGACCGGGCAGCAGCATCACCGAGCTGGAGTTCTTCTACAGCGCACGCTCCGCCGCCGATCGTGCCCACGGCATCGAGAACATGAGACTGCTCTTCGGCTGGGTCCCGGTCGACGACCGGGCCTGTTGATCTCGGTAAGTGAGCCGGTGCCGAACGCCGGGACGGCCGCTTCGGTCAGTGCCGGTGCTCACCGGGGCGGCCTGCCTTCTGGCCCTTCTCGACGACCACGAACTGGCCCATCATTCCCTGGTCCTCGTGGGAGAGCAGATGGCAGTGGTACATGTACGGCGTGTCCGGGTCGGCCGGGCCGTCGAAGCGCATCGCCAGTTTCATCGTCGTGCCGTGCGGCAGGAAGACCGTGTCCTTGGGGCCGCGCAGCGCGGCCGAGGGTGGCTCGCCGTTCACTTCCAGCACACGGAACTGCACGTCGTGGACGTGGAAGTTGTGCGGCATGCCATTGGTGTTGCGCACGGTCCAGGTCTCGGCCGTCCCGCGGGTGACGATCTCGTCGACCCGGTCCATGGCCATGGCGCGGCCGTTGATCCCGGAGCGCTTGAGGTCGAAGTGGCGGGCCTTCACCGCCTTGGTGCCGTCCGGCACCTCCAGCGTGCCCAGCTCGGCGGGCGTCCTCGGTGAGGGACGCAGGCGGTCGGCGGCGCGCAGTTGCAGTACGTCGAAGGAGTCGTCGCCGCCGTTGAACCGCTGCTGCCAGGCGCCCCCGTAATTGTCCTGGGGGAAGCTGCGCAGGACGGTCCGTTCGCCGGGGCGCATGGTCACGACGATCTCGGCCCGCTCCCCGGGGGACAGCTGGACGCGCTCCAGTGCGGCAGGCCGCTCCATGAGGCCGCCGTCCGTACCGACGAGGTCGAAGGCGCGGTCGTCGGAGAAGCCGAAGGTGTAGGTGCGGGCCGTCGAGGCGTTCAGCAGGCGCAGACGCACCCGCTCGTCGGCGACCTCCCGGTACGGGCTGAGCGTGCCGTTGACCATGGTCCGCTCGCCGAGGAAACCGGCGTTCTGCATCATGCCGTGACCGTGGTCGAAGTCGGCGCCCTCGAAGGTGACGTCCTGCACGATCACGGGCAGGTCGTCGATCCCGTAGCGCCCCGGCAGCGCCGGCCGGTCGGAGGCGGGGTCGTCGAGGAGGAACATGCCGGCCAGACCACGCTGGACGTGCTTCTCCGTCGCCCCGTGGGGGTGCGGGTGGTACCAGAGAGTGGCCGCCGGCTGGTCGACCGTCCAGTGCGGGGACCAGGTGGCGCCCGGGGCCACCATCTGGTGCGGGCCGCCGTCCATCTCCGCGGGCAGGTGCATGCCGTGCCAGTGCACGGTGGACGGTTCGTCCAGGCCGTTGCGGATCCGTACGCGCACCTTCTCGCCGCGCTCGGCGCGCAGGGTGGGGCCCAGGTAGTCGCCGTTGAAGCCCCAGGTGCTGGTCTTCCGTCCGTCCCTGAACTCCTTCTGCCCCTGCTGCATGCGCAGGTCGAAGACGCGGGTGCCGTCCTTGCCGAGGCGGGATTCGGCGAGCGGCGGTATCGCGAGTTCGTTGTCGAAGGACTCCTTGCCGACGGTGTTGACGTCGGCGCCCGTCCACAGCCAGAGGAACGCCCCGCCCACGAGGAGGGACAGCACGGTCAGGACCGAGCCGGCGATGACGAGTACGCGCTTTGTCCGGGACATGCTCCCAGGCTCCTCGCCGGCCAGGGGCCCGGGCATCGGGGACGGCCCCGGACCATCCCCCACCACCCCCTGACTCGCCTGTCAGGGAGCCGTCGACCGTCCCCCTCGGGGTCCGCGATACAACCCTCGTGGTCCGCCGCGCGTCAGTAGGACACCGCGACGATCTGAGGGCCTGCCCGCGGGCCACCCGGCCGCGGAAATGACATACGATCCGCCTGACCTGCTTAAAGACCACGTAAGAGGATGTACACGTCATGCCCGCCCGTACCCCGTATCGTTCCCTTCGCGGCATGTCCGCCGTCGCCGCCCTGCTCGCGATCGGCGCGGTGGGGTGTTCGGACGTCACCGACGCCGTCGACAGTGCCAAGGACGGCGCGAAGAAGGTGGCTCGCCAGCGCTCGGTGTTCTCGCTGGACACCGGTGACTGCTACAACCCGTCCGGCAAGTCCGAGGGGACGGCGTACACCGTCGAGATCGTGCCCTGCGACGAGGCGCACCAAGGCCAGGTCGTCGGCGAGTTCTCGATCGACGAGGGCAAGGAGTACCCCGGCGACGAGGGGGTCTCGGCGATCGCGGACACCCGCTGCCCGGTCGAGGCGCAGAAGTACGCACCGGACACCTGGGCGCTCCCCGCGGGCGCCGCCCTCTTCTACTACACCCCCACCAAGGAGAGCTGGGCGACGGGGGACCGCGCGGTGAGCTGCACCTACACCGCGGAGAAGGGCACGCTCAGCGGCACGCTGGACACCGCGAAGTCCCTCAAGCCCGAGCAGCTCACGTACCTCAAGGGTTCGAACGGTGTCTACGAGGCCCTGTGGGCGCACCAGCCCGAGAAGGACAACGTCGAGGACGACCTGGCCGGTTACAAGGCGCAGGCCAAGGCCGTCGAGGCCGCTCTCGAGGCACACGTCGAGGGCCTGAACGGCATCGAGGGTGCCGAGGTCGGCAAGCTCCGTTCGACGCTGACGAAGACGGCCGGCCACTGGGAGAAGGCCGCGAACGCCGCCGACGCCGACGCGTTCTACGTCGCCTACGAGCCGGCGTTCACCGGTATCGACCCGAACAAGTCGGTCGCCGCCCGCAAGGAACTGGGCCTGGCCACCACCGTTCCGGCCGACGAGGCCGAGGTCTGGGCGGGCTGACCTTCCGCGTGCGCGGGGCCCGGACGGTGTGAGGTCCGGGCCCCGCGCCGCAGCTCCTCTCCCGTGTCATGGCCACCGTCCGCTTCGTCTCCGGGACTTCGCCTGACCGTACGAAAGGCCCAGGTCGGTGACCTGGGCCTGGTGGTGGTGCGGCAGCCGCTGTCAGGCCGTGTGGACCTTCAGGGCCGTTCGGACGGCCGATTCGAGGGCACCCTCGATCCAGGCCGGTTTGATGGAGGTGTGGTCTCCCGCGAAGTGCAGGGGGCCTTCCGAGGTGGGGATGTCGGGGAACAGCTCCGTGTGCTGGCCGGGGAAGAGCACGGACGCCTCGCCGTAGGCGTAGTGGTCCCGCATCCACGACTGGGTCTGGCTCTTGCCGGTGAAGAAGACCTCGCACCGGCGGCCGAAGACGGCCTGCACTCCGGCGAGGGCGCGCAGGCAGCGCTCCTCGTCGGCGTAGGCGTCCCACTTGAGGGCGTCGTCGGACCAGCTGTAGGAGGCGAGCACGATGCCGCCGTCGCTGCCTTCCATGGGGTGGGCGTGCTCGAAGTACATGAAGCGGTTGGCGTTGTCGCTGACGGAGCCGCCCCCGCGGACATGAGCTGCCTCGACCTCACCCTCCGCGGCGGGCCGGAAGGCGGCGAAGCAGTGCTTGTACGCGTCGGGGATCGTCACCCCCAGCGCCTTCACGGACTTGTGGGCGCCGAGATACCCGGCGTCCCTGACCTTGCCCGACCGGTACTTGTCGTAGAGGCCGTCCTCGATGCTGTCGAGGGCCTGCTTCCACTGGGCCTCGGTGTCCTCCCACCAGCGCCGGGAGAATTCGAGCAGCACCTTGGTCGCGGCGTCGTAGTGCAGCTCCGTGACGGCCCGGCGCTTGCCGTACGACAGCGGGGGGTCGAAGGCGACGTGACGCAGCCCGGAGAAGGGCACGGTGATGATCGCCTCGTCGCCCTCGAAGACCTGTGTGGTGCCCCCCTTGCCGGTCTGGCAGTCCTCGGAGACGGTGTGCACCCGCACCTTGCCGTCGGTGCGTTCGATGCGCACGGCGCGCCGGTCGAGCCGTACCTTCCCCTTCACCGGGGCGTACAGCGCGTCGGCGAGCAGCGCGGTGCCGCCCTTGATCTCCCAGAACCTGGTGCTGGGGGCGATCAGCGCACTGGACAGGAAGCTGTGCAGGAAGGAGAGGTGCAGCCGCGAGGTCAGGTTCTGGATGGTTCCGACCAGGTCGATGGTCCTGGTGTCGAGCCCGGCGACTTCGGTGAGGTAGCGGTACATGGACCAGTGTCCGTACTTCTTGAGGACCTCGGCCCACCCGTCGACGAGCGCGGTTCCCTCTTTGCCCCGGATCAGCCGGTGTACGGGCTCGAGGGCGTCCGCGAGGATGGCGGCGGCGGTCTTCTTCCGGTTGGCACCGGTGACCTTGAAGGTGTCGTTGACCCTTTCCGGGTTCTTCTCGTAGTCGGCCCGGCGTTCATGGATGCCGTTGACGTGGATCCAGGTGCGGTTGGTCTTCTTCGCCGGGTCGTCGGGGTCGACGTCCACCAGGTAGAACTCCTGGCGGGGGAGGTCGAACTTCTTGAGCAGGGCCATGAGGAGCGGGTGGCTCTCCGGCAGCCGCATGGCCCCGCCCTCGGCGTACTGCCGGGGGTCGGCGAAGGGCTGCCTGCCGTTCTCGTGACCGCCCTTGCGGAAGGTCTTGATACGGCCGCCGACCCGGTTGCCGTTGGCCTCGATCACGACGACGTCGTGGCCCGCCCGGTTGAGCAGGTCGGCGGCGAGCAGCCCGGCCGGGCCGGCCCCGACGATCAGGACCCGCTTCGTGGCCTTCCCCCGGCTGGCCGGCAGCCCGTCGTTGACGGCCTTCACATAGGACGGGACCAGGGACTTGTCGTGCTCGTCGTGGACGACGACCGCGCGGGCGACCGTCCTGTACGCCTCCGGGTCGGTGCCGGGCGGCGCCGCGGCCGGCGTGATCGAGGGCGCGACGGCGGGACTGAGCGCGGTCGCGGAGGCGGCGGAGGCGGCGGTGATCCCGACGGCGAGTGCCGAGGCACCGGTCGCCGTGACCACATAACGCCGCGAGGGCGTGCTGCCACGCGGTGCCGGTGGTCGCAGCGGCGTGTCGTGCGCGCCGGGAGCGGGCTGCTGCTCCTCCCCGACTACGGGGGAATTCTTCCCGAACGACGTGCTCGTGCCTGTGGTGTTCGCGTTCTGAGTGTTCATCGCGTCCCACTCTTGGTGCACGAACGACCCGCAGGGCAGCGCCCTCACACGGACGAGCGACCTAAACCACTCGTACCGGGGAGACCTGCCGTCGGGGCCACCCGACGGCAGGTCTCCCACGCCATAGGAATCCCCTATAGCGCCTGCTCACTTTTGGTCTTTGCCTCTCCGCATTTCCCGGTTCTACGGTGAAACAGCTCGACGGGAAACGCATACGAATTGGAGAGGCCGGCGCCATGAACACAACCAGCAACAATGCGGAAATACGCGAACTCGCGGGAAAGAAGGCCCTCGTCACGGGCGGTTCGCGCGGAATCGGTGCGGCCATCGTGCGCCAGTTCCTGGACGCCGGCGCCGAGGTGCTCACGACCGCCAGGTCGAAGACGAGCACGGTGCCGGAAGGGGCCGCCTTCGTGGAGGCCGACCTGCGGACCCGGGCCGGGGCGGAGGCAGTGGCCGAGGCCGCACGGGACATGCTCGGCGCGGTGGACATCCTGGTCGACAACGCCGGTGGAGCGCGCCCGTTCCCGAACGCCTCGGCCATCCCCGACGAGGCGTGGCAGGACCAGCTGAACCTGAACTACCTGGCATCGGTACGGCTGGACTCACTGCTCACCCCCGGTATGCGGGAACGGCGTTCAGGCGCGGTCGTGCACGTCTCCTCGGCCGCCGTCCCCACGTCGGCACCGCCGTTCCTGCACTACACGGCGGCGAAGGCGGCGTTGGAGAACTACAGCCGGGGGCTGGCCCTGGAACTGGCCCCGTACGGAGTCCGGGTCAACACCGTGTCCCCCGGCAGGACCGCCACCCCGGGCGGCGAGGCGACGCGGGAGGAGTGGGCGAAGCTGGCCGAGGGGCCGGGTCAGGACGTCACCGCCCCTCCGCTGGGGCGCGACGGCCGGCCCGACGACATCGCCGACGCGGTGCTGTTCCTCGTCTCGGACCGGTCGAGCTGGCTCACCGGACGGAACCTCACCGTGGACGGCGGCGAGTTCCCGGTGTGAGCACAGCGGTGTGCCACGTCTCCTGACGCAGGAATTCCAGCAGGGCCTTTTCCGCCGGCCCCGCGCCGGGTCGGACGGCGGCGACGGTGGGCAGGGAAACGGCGGGGGAAACGGGACGCGTGAGGTGCTCGAAACCGGGAGGCACCGCGGAGGTCGGCACGAGCGTCACCCCCAGCCCGTGGGCCGCCCAGCGCACCGCCGTCGCCGTCTGTGACACGCGGGCGACCGTGGCCGGAGCCAGCCCATTGTCCCGCAGTACGTCCCGGAGCACACCGTCGAGCGCGCTGTCGTGATCGAACCTGATCCACGGTTCCCGCTCCAACGCGCGCAGCTCGACCCGGTCCGCGGCGAGCTGTGCGTGCTCGGGGCTCGTCACCATGACGAACTCCTCGTCCCCGAGGTGGTGGCCCTCGTACAGGTCCCCCTCCTTGCACGGCCCGGCCATCAGCCCCAGGTCCACCACGCCCCGGCGCGCCAGCCGCTCCAGCTCGGCGGGGTTCGCCTCCTCGAAGACGGTGATCTCCAGTCGCGGGAAACGGCGGCGCAGCGCGCTCAGGGCGCCCGGCAGTTGTCGCGTGCCCAGGCCCATCTGCGCGGCGACCACCAGCTCGCCCTCCAGCTCCTCGGCACCGGCCCGCGCCGTCGCCCTCGCCCGCCGCGCCGCCCGCACGGCGACCTCCGCGTCCCGCAGGAACGCGCGACCGACGGCGGTGGGCACCAGCCCGGTCGAGGTGCGGGCGAACAACGTCACGCCGAGCTCCCGCTCCAGGCCGCGGATCTGCTGGGACATCGACGGCTGGGCGACGTGCAACGACTCCGCCGCCGCCGTCACCGAGCCCTCCTCGGCCACGGCCAGGGCGTACTCGAACTGACGAAGACTCACCGTCCCTCGTCCTCTCCCTGGAAAGATCAGCCCCCGGTCATGACGCCGACCGCACGCGGCGACGCCGACGCAGGCGGCAACACGGTCGCGACGTCGCCGTATTCCCGCACCCGCGCGCCGAGCCGAGCGACGTGGCCACCACGGGTGGCGGCCGTTCAGTTGAAGGGGACCGCGTCCGCGGGAGACGTGTGCCAGTTGGTGACGATCGGGTCGTCGACGACGATGGTGCCGACCGGCAGGGAGACGGGGTCGGGGTCGTTGTCGCCGACGGCGACGATGATGCTGTCCAGTTCCTTGCCGCCGTCGCCCTCCGTGGTCTTCGGGTTCACTCCGGCGTAGGCGGCCGTGTCGCCGCTCAGCTTGACCTGCTCGCCGACGGACTGCTCCGCGGGACCCGCCTCGGTGCCGTCGGAGCCGAAGGCCACGGTCGGCAGGGCGGCGGGCAGGTAGCAGGTGATGCCCGGCTTGGCCTTCGCGGTGATCAGAATGTAGCCGCCGGCCTGGGTCTCGGACCTGGTGCTCCAGGCGATGTCGCCCGCGCCGCAGCTCTGCTCGACCGGCACCCGCTCGCCGTCCCCGGTGTCGGCGCCGGAGCCGGTTCCCTCGTCAACCCCGTTGTCGCTCACGCCCGTTTCCTCGGCAGGGGCGGCGGCCTCGTTCGCGACCGGGGAGGAGGACGAGGACGCGCCGGTGTCCGTGCTCTCCTGGCTCTGGTCCGCGTCCTGACATGCCGTCATCAGCAGGGCGGTGCCCACCAGGGCCACGGAGGCGAGGACGGCCTTGCGACGGTTGCGGAACATGAGATCCCCTTGCTGGTCGGTCCAGTGACGGTGAGGCCGAAGCGCCCTCGGCTGCTCCGTGCTCGCTCGCTCACTATGAGGCGGCCGCGCACCCCGGGGATCCCGTCGTCGCCGTCGCAGGACAACGCTGTCACCGGCCGGTTACACAGCCACACCCGTCGCGGCCTCCCGGCCCGTTCCGGCCGTTGTCCGTCGAGTTGTCCGCGCACGTCCCCGGAATTGTCCGTGATCGGTAACGGACGCATCCCGCGGGCACCTTTCCTCGTCCTGCCAGGTGGCTCCGACGGTGGTCGGGGATCGGGCGGGCAACTACGCGAAGGCGGGGCGGACATGGCACGGCACGGCGGCGGGCGGAGCTGGTACGGCAAGACGGTCGGGGCGGCGCTCGGGGTGACGATGCTCGCCGTGGGAGCGTCGGTGTGGACCGCGCAGGCCGGCTCCGTGAGCGAGTCGTCGCCGAAGCCGGCCGTGTCCGCCACGCCGGGCGGTGCCGTGACGCCGGTCGACGTGACCATCGTGCACGCCTCGGACGCGGGGGCGCGCGGCGTCAACATCACCATCGACGACGGCCCCGACCCCACGTGGACCCCTCAAGTGCTCGACCTGCTGCGCGAGTACGGGGTGAAGGCCACCTTCTGCGTGACGGGGACGCAGGCGCAGGCCCACCCGGACCTCGTGAAGGAGGTCGTCGCGGCCGGCCACCGCCTGTGCAACCACTCGGTGTCGCACGACACCGCCATGGACCGGAAGCCCGAGGCGTACCAGTCGAAGGAGATCCTCGACGCCGAGCGCATGATCGTCGAGGCGTCCGGGGGCGTACGGTCGATGTACTACCGGGCACCCGGCGGGGCCTTCACGCCCTACAGCCGCAAGCTGGCCGCCTCCCACGGGATGCGCCCGCTGGGCTGGAACGTGGACACCAAGGACTTCGAGCGGCCGGGCACGGACGCGATCGTCGCCACCGTCGAGCGGGAGCTCCCCAACGGGCCGACGCTCCTCTTCCACGATGCGGGAGGCGACCGCTCCCAGACCGTCGAGGCCCTGCGCCGCGTCCTGCCCTGGCTCAAGGAGCAGGGCTACGCCTTCGGCTTCCCGGTGCGCTGAACCTGCGGCCCGCTTCAGTGGGTGATCGTCAGCGGGGCGGTGGGTTCCCAGACGAAGCCGTCCGGGTCGTCGAACGGCCGGGTTGCGCCGGAGAGCACGACGCGGTGGGAGCCGGTGCCGTCGGCGGGGACGCCCGCGACCTTGGCGAGGGCGCGGCGCTTGTAGAGGGAGAGCTTGACGGTGCCCGAGCCGGTGGCGAACTCGACGTACTTGCCGCCGAAGCTCTTGCCGACGGTGAGGCCCTGTTCGACGTAGAACTGCTTGCTGGCCTTGACGTCCTCGACGCCGAGGAGGAGGACGATCTCGTCGACGTCGCGGGTGACCGGGCCGGTGTCCTTCTTCGTGGACGTCGCGATCTGCCAGATCGTGCCGTCGGGGGCCTGGACGACGCCGCCGTAGCCCCACAGCGACTTCGCGGCCGGCTGGAGGACGGTGGCACCGGCGTCGCGGGCGGCGGCGAAGAGCGCGTCGACGTTGCCCGGCTGAGACACCACGAGCGACAGGGTGAAGCCGCGGAATCCGGACGTCGGGTCCTCACAGGCGCGCACGCGCACCCGCGACGGGTCCAGCGCGAAGGCGTCGGAGTAGAAGCGAGCGGCGGCCGCGGCGTCGGCCACCTCCAGGGTGACGGAGTCGATGGAGTTCATGTCGTCGACGGTAGGGGCGGCCGGGTCGGCGGCGCTTCTCGAAAACTGACCGTCCTGCCGGGCGGCGCGGCCCACCGGTCACGCGCCCGGCCGGACCGGCGGGCCGGCCCTCAGCCGGCGGCCGCCGGCTCGTGGACGACGCGGCGGCGCCGGGTCGGGATCCCGAGGGTCGGGTTGGCGACGCCCCAGGCCGCGCCCTTGCAGACCAGTTCCTTGTAGACGGCGGCGAGCCGTCCTGTCAGGGCCGCCCGGACGGCGCGGTCGTCGGCGGTGACGTACTGGATCAGGCCTTCCCTGCGGCCCAGCGAGATGCACTGGTTGAAGTAGCGCGGCGTGGTCTTCGGGAGCTTTCCGCCGGTCAGGCGGGCCGCGATGGCGTCCGCGGCCTGCCACGCGGTGGGGGTCCCGGAGGCGCACGACATCCGCAGCGGCTTGTCGCCCGGACCCATCGCCAGGGCGGCGTCGCCGATGGCGTAGACGTCCGGGTGCGAGACCGAGCGCATGGTCCCGTCGACCACGATCCGGCCCGTGGCGTCGGTCTCCAGGGTGGTGGCCTTCGCGATCGGGTGGACGGCGAAACCCGTGGTCCACACGGTCACCGCGGCCGGGAGGGACCTGCCGTCGGCGATGACGGCCCGGTCGGCCTCGACGGCGGTGACGTCGGCGTGCTCGTGCACGGTGATGCCGAGCCTGCCGAAGACCTTCAGCAGGTGCCCGCGGCCCTTGGGCGAGAGCCAGTCGCCGAGTCCGCCGCGGGCGGCGAGGGCGACGTCGAGGTCCGGCCGGGCCTCGGCAATCTCGGTCGCCGCCTCCAGGCCGGTGAGGCCGCCGCCGACCACGACCACGGGCTGTCCGGCGTCCAGGCGGGCCAGGCGCTCGCGCAGCCGGAGCGCTCCGGGGCGGGAGGCGATCTCGTGGGCGTGCGCGTCGGTGCCGGGGACGCCCTGGTCGTTCCAGCCGCTGCCGAGGGCGTACACGAGGGTGTCGTAGGTCAGCTCCTCGGCGCCGTCCGGGCCGGCGACGGCGACGGTCCTGCGGTCGGCGTCCACGCCGGTGACCTTCGCGAGCTTCAGCTCCACGCCGGTGTCCGCGAACATCTCGCTGAAGGGCCGGGGCGCGAGGTCCTGGCCGACGGCGAGCTGGTGCATCCGGACCCGCTCGACGAAGTCGGGCTCGGCGTTGACGAGAGTGATGGCGACGTCCTCGCGGCGCAGCCGCTTGGCGAGGCGCCCGGCGGCGATGGCTCCGGAGTATCCGGCTCCGAGGACGATGATGCGGTGCAGCATTCCTGGCTCCCTGTCTCGGCTCCTGGGCGGGTTCGCCACCTGAACCGGGCAGCCCGGCGATTCCTGACAGGAGTGCGCTGTGAGCCGCGTCACACCGGGTCAGAAGGCGCGGAACAAGGGTGCGCCGTGGTCGGCCGCCGCCCACCGCCGCGTGGCGCGTTCGAGCTTGTCGGGGTTGACCTGGTTGCGGAACGCGGCGATGCCCTCGGCCGTGACCTCGACGCACAGGATGCCCACGACCCGGCCGTCGACGACCGCCACGACGGCCGGGCCGCCGTTGGCGGTGGTGGCGTGGACCTCGGGCGAGCCGCCGACCAGGTCCCGCTTGGCCTTGCCCGGGGTGAACAGGCCCCGCATGAACTTCGCGACCGCGACGGCGCCCTCGAACGCCTTGGCGCGGGCGGGCACCTTCCCGCCGCCGTCGCCGATGGAGATGGCGTCCGCGGTGAGCAACCGCACGAGCGGCTCGGTCCGGCCGCTGGTGGCGGCCGTGAGGAACTCCTCGACGACCCGCCGGGCCGCGGCCTCGTCGACCTCGGTGCGGGCCCTGCCCTCCGCCACGTGCTTCTTGGCGCGGTGGAGGATCTGCTGGCTGGCGGCCTCGCTGATGTCGAGGATCCGGGCGATCTCCCGGTGCGGGTAGTCGAAGGCCTCCCGCAGCACGTACACCGCCCGCTCGGCCGGGGACAGGCGCTCCAGCAGGACGAGGACCGCGTACGAGACCGACTCGCGCTGCTCGGCGGTGTCGGCGGGGCCGAGCATCGGGTCCCCGGCGAGCAGCGGCTCGGGCAGCCACTGGCCCACGTAGGTCTCGCGACGTGCGCGGGCCGAGGTGAGCTGGTTGAGACAGAGGTTGGTGAGGACCTTGGTCAGCCACGCCTCGGGGACCTCGACGCGGTCGACGTCGGTGGCCTGCCAGCGCAGGAACGTCTCCTGCACGGCGTCCTCGGCCTCGCTCGCGGAGCCGAGGAGGCGGTAGGCGATGGCCTCCAGACGGGGCCTGGAGGTCTCGAACCGGTCCACGTCGCTCATGGTCAGGGCCATGGCTCCGGATCCTAGGCCCTGGGGGCCTGGTGCGCAGGGTGCTCGGCGGCAGCCCGTCCGCCGTCGTGGTGGGAGAAATCGACCGGGCTCCCCGGGAATATTCCCGGTCGGCCAGTTGGACCAAGATTATTCCGCGCGCCCGCCCGATCACGGCGTGCTACTGTCGTAGGAAGTTGCAGTTGTGGTTGCCTGAAGGTTTTTCCGACGGGGTGATCATCACGGCGACCGGAGTTCACACAGGGTGTACTCCGAGCACCGTACCGAAGGAGAAAACTATGGCTTCCGGCACCGTGAAGTGGTTCAACGCGGAAAAGGGCTTCGGCTTCATCGAGCAGGACGGCGGCGGCCCCGACGTCTTCGCCCACTACTCGAACATCAACGCCCAGGGCTTCCGTGAGCTGCTCGAGGGCCAGAAGGTGACGTTCGACATCGCGCAGGGCCAGAAGGGCCCGACGGCCGAGAACATCACTCCCGCCTGACGCTCACGCGTACTTCGCAGCTGGGGCCCGCACCTTGGGGTGCGGGCCCCAGCTCGCCGCGTTTCCGGGCGCATTCAGTTTCCGCAGTTCCCTCAATTCTCCCGGTCCACTCGGCACCACACGCCGAAATCGACCGGGGCCGGCTCGTTCTTGCGATTCCCTGCGCCGCTCTTCTGCTGCGGGTCTCCCTTGATACGTGCCCTATCAAGGAAGGTTCGCCATGAACCGCGTACGCACCAACGACCGCCGACGCTCCGGCGGCGGCCCTCGCCGCTCCCAGGGCTCCGGACGTCCCCAGGGCTCCGGACGTTCTCAGGGCTCCGGACGCCGGCCGGCCGCCCCTCAGGGCGAGTTCGCGCTGCCGAAGACCATCACCCCGGCCCTGCCCGCCGTCGAGTCGTTCGCCGAGCTCGACATGCCGGCGCGGCTGCTGACCGCGCTCGGCAACGAGGGCGTGACCTCGCCGTTCCCGATCCAGGCGGCGACCCTGCCGAACTCCCTGGCCGGCCGTGACGTGCTCGGCCGCGGCCGCACGGGTTCGGGCAAGACCCTCGCCTTCGGCCTCGCCCTGCTGGCCCGCACCGCCGGCCGGCGCGCCGAGCCGAGGCAGCCGCTCGCCCTCGTCCTCGTCCCCACCCGGGAACTCGCCCAGCAGGTCACCGACGCGCTCACCCCGTACGCCCGTGCCCTGGGCCTGCGCTCGGCCACCGTGGTCGGCGGCATGTCGATCGGCCGGCAGGCCGGTGCGCTGCGGGCCGGCGCGGAGGTCGTCGTCGCGACGCCCGGGCGGCTCAAGGACCTCATCGACCGCGGCGACTGCCGACTGGACGACGTCGCGATCACCGTCCTGGACGAGGCCGACCAGATGACCGACATGGGCTTCATGCCCCAGGTCACCGCCCTGCTCGACCAGGTGCGCCCGGACGGGCAGCGGATGCTGTTCTCGGCCACCCTCGACCGCAACGTCGACCGGCTGGTCCGGCGCTATCTGTCGGACCCGGTGGTGCACTCCGTCGACCCGTCGGCCGGTGCCGTCACCACGATGGAGCACCACGTGCTGCACGTGCACGAGACCGACAAGCACCAGGCGACGACCGAGATCGCGGCGCGGGACGGCCGGGTCATCATGTTCCTGGACACCAAGCACGCCGTGGACCGGCTGGTGAAGCACCTGCTGAAGAGCGGCGTGCGCGCCGCGGGCCTGCACGGTGGCAAGTCCCAGCCGCAGCGCACCCGCACCCTCGCCCAGTTCAAGGACGGGCACGTCACGGCGCTGGTGGCGACCAACGTCGCCGCCCGCGGCATCCACGTCGACAACCTCGACCTGGTCGTCAACGTGGACCCGCCGACCGACCACAAGGACTACCTGCACCGCGGCGGCCGTACGGCCCGGGCCGGCGAGTCCGGCAGCGTCGTCACCCTGGTCACCCCGGGCCAGCGACGCGACATCACCCGGCTGATGGCCACGGCCGGCATCACTCCGCAGGTCACCCCGGTCCGTTCGGGCGAGGCGGAGCTGACCCGCATCACCGGCGCGCAGGCCCCGTCCGGCGTCCCGGTCGTCATCACCGCGCCGGTCGTGGAGCGGCCCCGTCGCGCCGCGTCCGGCGGCGGCTCGTCGTCCCGCGCCCGCCGCGGGCGGACCGGCGGGCAGGGCCGCGCCGGCCAGGGCGCCACCTCGCAGGGCCGCACCGCTCAGGGCGCGACCCCGCAGGGCCGCACCGGCCAGGGCCGCGGCACCCAGGGCCGCCCCGCCGGCGAGACCCCGCGCCGCCGACCGCGCCGCCAGTCCGCCGGCGGCTCGGCGGCCTAGGGCCTGTCCGGCGGTTCAGGTCGCAGGAAAGCGGCGGTATCTCATCGTCGCCGGTGAGCGGGGTCTGGTGCGTCCAGCTGCAAGGCGGAGGAGGGCGTCGACGCGATGGGGGTCCCCCCGCGCGAGCGAAGCCGAGCGTGGGGGAGTCGGCAACCGACGACAACGCCCGCAGATGGGCGTGCCAGACCCCGCGTCTGCGGCATGATCCGCCGGACAGGCCTAGAGGCCTGTCAGACAACGCCAGGGCTCTTACCGGCCCTGGCGAACGGCTCGTCCACCCGCACCCTCTCCCCCTTGTGGAGGCATCATGCGCTGTGTCATCGCCCGCTACCCGTTCGACCTCACCAAGGACGGGGTGCTGCAATCGATGAAGGGGGTCACGCCCGAACCCGTCACGGGTGAGTCCGTGACCATCGGCCGCCGCCGCTACCCCGTCAAGCAGGTGGGCGAGGTCGTCACCCGGCAGGACCGCCGCGACTTCTCCGGCGCCGAGGTCACCCGGGCCATGACCCGCCTCGGCTTCACCTGCCACCCGCACCCCGATGCCGAGCCCGCGCCGGCGCCCGACGCCACTCCGGTGCAGACCGCGTCGGCGCTGCTCGGCGGGACGCCGACGCAGGACGTGTGAGCGGAGGGCGGGGACGGACGCGGAAGCCTCCGTCCCCGCCCTCCGCCGCGTTCAGCCTGCCGTTCTCCCTTGCCTCGCGGCAGCCGCGCCGACGTCCTCCGAGGGCGCGGCCGACGTGCTCGGCGCGGTCGACGGCCCGCCTCCCGGCGTGCTCGGCGCGACCGACGGTGTCCCGTCCGGCACGGTGGACACGGACGCCTCGGGGGTGGGCTCCGGCGAGGAGTCGCGAGGCGGGGCGGGGCTCGGTGAGGCCGTCGGCGGGGAATCCGCGGGGGCCGGGGCCAGCGGAACCGTCGGACGCGGGGGCGACGCGGGGGCCGACGCCCACTGGAACGGCAGCGCGATCAGGGCGACGGCGGCAGCGGTCGCGGCGGCACCGGCCGCGGCGCGGACCAGGCGCCGACGGGACGCCGTCCGGCGGATCGCCTCGTAGCGGCCCGGCGGCGGGCCCAGGTAGTCGGCGCCCGGACGCAGCACGACCAGCAGCGGATCGTCGTCGTCCCACCCGAACCCCGGATCGCCCGGGTCGCCCGGGTCGTCGTCAAGGCGTGTGGTCAAGGCTTCTCCTCAGGTGGACGCGGAGCAGTTCGCGGGCCGCGTGGAGATCGGCCTTGACGGTTCCTTCCTTGCGCCCGGTCAGCACGGACACCTCCCGGATCGGCATGTCGGCGTAGTAGTGCAGCAGGATCGGCACGCGCAGTCGCTCCGGCAGGGACTGCACGAGCAGGCGGACCGAGGGGTCGGCCTGCTCCGGGTGCGGGCGCACGGCCACCTCCGCGGTGACCCGGCGCACCGCCCGGCGCTCGCGCTCCAGTTTGCGCCAGTGGTCGCGGACCAGGTTGGCGGCCGTGACGTAGAGGAAGCCGCGCGGCTCCTCCACCTTCGTCCAGCGGGCCCAGAGCCGGGTGAACGCCTCCGAGGCGATCTCGTGGGCCGTCTCGTCGTCGTCGACGAGCCGGCGGCACCAGCCGGCGAGGCGCGGATACAGGGCGGCGAACAGCTCGGACGCCGCCCTGTCACGGGACCGTTTCAACGCTCTCCATGGTCGTGAGGGCTCGTCGCGCTCGTGGTCGCGCTCAGCTCGGCGAAGACGATCACATTGTCCCGGTACTCCTCGCCGACCCGCGGGCCGCCGCAGGTGATGAGCCGCAACTCCGGGCGGTCCACGTTCCCGTAGACGTCGTCGGTCGGGAACTGCGCCTTCGGGACGGTCCGTACGGAGGTGACGGAGAACTCCGCCACCGTGCCGTTCTCCAGGCGCGCCTCGATGCGGTCGCCCCGGTGCAGCCGCCCGAGGTGACGGAAGACCCCGTCACCGTGGGTGCCGACGGTGACATGACCGAGGATCACCGACGGGCCGAGCTGGCCCGGTGTCGGCGAGTGCCGGTACCAGCCCGCGCGGTCGTCGTCCGTGACGGGCGGTACCTCCACCGTGCCGTCCGCCGCCAGTCCCAGCCGCATCACCGGGGTGTCGACGCCGATGGCCGGGACGGCGAGGCCGACGGGGACCGAACGCCCCAGCGGCGTGACCGACTTCGCGGAGGCGTGCGAAGGCGGCGGTGCCGTGGCCGCGGGGCGGGCGGGTGCGGTCGTGTCGCTCCCGGGGCCGCCGCCGCAGCCCACGAGGAGCGCGGCCAGCGCGACGGTGGCGAGGGCGCGCCTGGAGAGCGGGCTCATGCCCCGGTCGCCGCCCGCCGACGCCGTACGACGAAGAGGACCGCGCCGCCCGCGACGAGCGCGGCACCGGCGCCCGCGCCGATCAGCCCTCCGTTGCCGCCGGAGGACTCCGACGTCGCCACTCCGGTGTCGGGCGCGCCCTCGGGCACGGCGGAGACCTGGGCGTCGCTCGGCGCCCGGGTCGGCTCGGCCGCCGGGGCCGGGGAGCTGACGGACGGCACCGGCGACGGCACCTCGCTCGGTTCGGTGCCAGGGCTCGGGGCGCTCTCGGCCGGGGCGGCGACGGAGGGGGCGGGCGCCGGGTCGTCGGCGAACGCGGGCGCGGTGCCCATCAGTACGGCGGTGCAGGCCAGGGTCACGGCGCTGAGGATCGTACGGCGCATCGGGTCGCTCTCTCTTTCGTCGTGTCACGTGTCGCACGGGTCGCGGGGCGCGGGGCGCGTGCGGTGGTGGATCGAGCGGAGAGACGAGGCGGCGGCCGGACGGGTTGTAAAGAGATGGCAAAGAGGGCCCGCACCGTACGGTGCGGGCCCTCTCGCTGCGTGTGTGCGCGTTACGCGGGAACGATGTTCTCCGCCTGCGGGCCCTTCTGGCCCTGCGTGACGTCGAAGTTCACCCGCTGGCCCTCCTGGAGCTCACGGAAGCCCTGGGTGGCGATGTTCGAGTAGTGGGCGAAGACGTCGGCGCCGCCGCCGTCCTGCGCGATGAAGCCGAAGCCCTTTTCCGAGTTGAACCACTTGACGGTACCGGAAGCCATGTTTTTCTCCTGAGCAGTGTTCGAGGCCCGCACGGTGCGGGCCTTCTCATCTCGCTGCGATGATCACCTGCCCGGAAACCCGGTAACGCATACGGCAACCACAACTGCAACTGCCGTCCACGCTAGCACGGAATACGTCCGCCGCACGGAATGTGACGCAGAATGCAGGCCGGAAGCAGAATGCGGACGGAAAAGAATCACGTTTCCTTTTACGGCCTCCGGCGAATATCTGTTTCGCCCGCGTCAGATTTTCGCTCCCCATTCCGAGCGCCTCCGCTGTCGCCGGGGCGATCGGCCCCGCGGCGGAGTTCCTCGTTCATGCTCAGCGCCGCCTCCAGGTCGTCCTCGAGACGGACGATGCGGCAGGCGGCCTCGATGGGCGTGCCCTGGTCGACCAGCTCGCGGGCGCGGGCGGCGCGGCGCAGTTGCTGGCGCGAGTAGCGGCGGTGCCCGCCACCCGACCGCGTGGGGCTGATCAGCCCCGCCTCGCCCAGGGCGCGGAGGAAACCGGGCGTGGCACCGATGAGCTCGGCCGCCCTGCCCATGGTGTACGCCGGGTAGTGATCGTCGTCGAGCCGGTCGGCGGCCTGCGGCCGACCTTCGGCGTTCAGCCTGCTCTCCGGGGTCATGCATACCTTCCCGCGGACCGCTGGGGACACGGCCCGCCGCAGGGAATCCGGTTCCCCCGCACCACGAACTCTAGTCGCGCCGGTCGGATACCTGCCGCGGCGAGCGCAGGTCCGCTGAGAGTGTCAGTGGTCGGCGGGAGCCGACCACCGGCGGAGCAGTGTCATCCGGTCGTCCTTGGTGAGGCTGCCGTCGGCGGGTTGGTCGCGACGCCAGGCGAGCAGGTCCTCGACGGGCGTGGTGCCGTCGGCGAGCCGGGTGAGGAGGGTGCGGGAGAGGTCGTACTCGTCGGGGGTGTGGATGCCGCCGGGGACGGCCACCATGGCGCTCGCCTCGACCGTGCCGTCGCTCTCGGTCTCGACCCGTACGGTGAAGGCCGGCGGGTGCTCGCCGTCACCGGTGATCATCGCGTAGACCGAGTCGAACGCCATCGAGGCCAGCCGCCGCGCGGCGGACCGGACGGCCACGTCCCGCACGTCGATGCCGCGGACCTCGTCCCAGGCCCAGAAGCGGCCCTGGTCCAGGCCGAGGGTCTCGACCCCGTCCTTGGTCAACCGCACCCCGGACGCCGTGCCGGTGGGCTCCGCGCCCACGTACACGGCGTCCTCGGTGATCCAGAACAGGCCGACCATGGCCATGAACGCCTCCCGCAGCGGTGTCGGTGTCGCTGTGCACCTGCGTGCACCGCTGGGGGAGACGCCCGCGGTCACCCCCGAGTTCCCGGGATCACGCCACCGCGGCCGGCCCGACCAGCTCGGTCAGGACGTCCTCCATCGTCACGAAGCCCAGGACCGCGCCCGTCTCGCCGGTGACGGCGGCCAGGTGGCTGTCCTCGGTGCGCAGGGCGGTGAGGGTGTCGTCCATCGGGGTGTCGATGCGGACCCGGGTGACGCGGTGCAGGGCCGAGCGCGGGAAGGGGCGGTCGCGGTCGGTGAGGCCCAGCGTGTCCTTGATGTGCAGGTAGCCGAGGACCGTGCCGCCGGGGCCGGTGACCGGGAAGCGGGAGTAGCCCGCGTCCGCGGCCAGGCGTTCCAGCTCCGCCGGGGTGACCGTGTGGGTGACCGTCCGCATCTTCTGGACCGGGACCAGGATCTCGCCGACCGGGCGGGTGCCCAGCTCCAGCGCGTCGCGCAGGCGCTCGCCGTCGGCCGGGGTGAGCAGTCCGGCCTCGCTGGCGTCGACCACCATGCGGGCCAGCTGGTCGTCGGTGAAGACGGCCTCGACCTCGTCCTTCGGCTCCACCCTGAGCAGTTTGAGCAGGGTGTTGGCGAAGGCGTTGATGCCGAAGACGACCGGCTTCAGGGCCCGGGTGAGGGCGACCAGCGGCGGGCCGAGGATCAGCGCGGTGGTCGCCGGGGCGGCCAGCGCGATGTTCTTCGGGATCATCTCGCCGATCAGCATGTGCAGATAGGTGGCGAGGGACAGGGCGATCGCGAAGGCGATCGGGTGCACCAGCGCGTGCGGCATGTGGACCGCCTCGAAGGCCGGCTCCATCAGGTGCGCGATGGCCGGCTCGGCGACCGCGCCGAGCACCAGCGAGGAGACCGTGATGCCCAGCTGGGCCGTCGCCATCATGGCCGACAGGTGCTCCAGGCCCCACAGGGTCATCCGGGCGCGCTTGTCGCCCGCCTTCGCGCGCGGCTCGATCTGGCTGCGGCGCACGGAGATCAGGGCGAACTCGCCGCCCACGAAGAACGCGTTGGTCAGCAGCGTCAGCGCGCCGATGAACAGCTGTACGACGGTCATCGGGCGACCTCCGGCTCCCGGTCGGCGTCGGCCGACGGGACCGGCACGGGCGCGGTGACGCGGAGGCGGTCGGCGCGGTGGTGGTCCACGTCGAGGACGTCCAGGCGCCAGCCGTCCAGGTCGATCACGTCGCCCTCGGCGGGGATGCGCGCCAGGTGGGTGGCGATCAGACCGGCCAGGGTCTCGTACGGCCCGTCCGGCGCGGTCAGGCCGATGCGTGCGAGCCGGTCCAGACGGAGCGAGCCGTCGGCCTCCCAGGCCGGACGGCCGTCCGCGTCGGCGGGGGCGGGCAGCAGGTCGGGCACCTCGACGGGGTCGTGCTCGTCGCGCACCTCGCCGACGACCTCTTCCACGATGTCCTCGACGGTGGCCACGCCCGCCGTGCCGCCGTACTCGTCGATGACGACGGCCATGGTGCGGGTGGAGCGCATGCGCTCCAGGAGCCGGTCGGCGGGCAGGCTGTCCGGCACCAGGAGCGGCGCGGTGGCCAGCTCGGTGACCGGGGTGACCGCGCGCCGGTCCGGCTCCAGGGCCAGCACGTCGCGGATGTGCACGGTGCCGATGACCTCGTCCAGGCTGTCCCGGTAGACCGGGAAGCGGGACAGGCCGGTGGCGTGGGTGAGGTTCGCGGCGTCGGCGGCGGTGGCGTGGGCCTCCAGCGCCTTGACGTCCACGCGGGGGGTCATGACGTTCTCCGCGGTCAGCTCGCTCAGGTGCAGGGTGCGCACGAACAGCTCGGCGGAGTCCGCCTCCAGGGCGCCCTCGGCGGCCGAGTGCTGGGCGAGGGCGACCAGTTCCTCGGGGCTGCGGGCGGACGCCAGCTCCTCGGCCGGTTCCAGGCCGAAGCGGCGCACGGTGCGGTTCGCCGTGTTGTTCAGGTGGCGGATGAAGGGGCCGAACGCGGTGGTGAAGCCGCGCTGCGGGCCCGCGACGACCTTCGCGACCGCCAGCGGACGGGAGATGGCCCAGTTCTTGGGGACCAGCTCGCCGACGACCATCAGGACGACGGTGGAGACGGCCACGCCGAGCAGGGTCGCCACCGTCGAGACGGCGCCGCCCAGGCCGATCGCCGTCAGCGGGCCGCGCAGCAGCACGGCGAGCGACGGTTCGGCCAGCATGCCGATGACCAGCGAGGTCACGGTGATGCCGAGCTGGGCACCGGAGAGCTGGAGGGTCAGGGAGCGTACGGCCTTCAGGGCACCCTCGGCACGGCGGTCGCCCGACTCGGCGGCACGCTCGAGGTCACCGCGCTCGACGGTGGTGAGGGAGAACTCGGCCGCGACGAAGAGCGCGCAGGCCAGGGTGAGGAGGAGGGCCAGCAGGAGCAGCAGGACCTCGGTCACCGTGCCACCCCGCTTCCCTCACGCGCATACGGGGGGAACTGCGGGCCGGCCATGGCACGGCCGGTACTGGGAGGCTCCATTACGGAACGGGACTCCTTAACGGGGTCGGTGGGCGCCGGTACCAGCCGGCCGCCCGAGAGTTTCCCTCTCATGGTAAAGGACGAGCAAAGACATGGGGAGACCTCGCTCGCGGTCCGGCCCCTGTGCTTCTACTCACCTGTAGAGAACGGCCGGACGGCCCCCGGTTGTTCCCGGGGAGGAGGCGACGGCGGCCTGATAACTTCTACAGGACTGTAGAGAAAGACCTCCCCCGATCCGTACGGAGTTCTCATGGCCCTGTGGGACCGCTTCAAGGAGTCCGCGTCGCAGATGCAGACGCAGCTCGTGGCGAAGAAGAACGACCTCAAGAGCGGCGCCTTCCGCGACGCGAGCATGGCGATGTGCGCCCTGGTCGCCGCCGCCGACGGCACCGTCGACCCGTCCGAGCGGCAGCGGGTGGCCCAGCTGATCGCGACCAACGAGGTGCTGCAGAACTTCCCCGCCGACGACCTGCGCCGCCGCTTCGAGGCCAACCTGGACAAGCTGACCGCCGACTTCGCCTTCGGCAAGGTCGGCATCCTCCAGGAGATCGCCAAGGCGAAGAAGAAGCCCGCCGAGGCACGGGCCGTCGTGCAGATCGGCATCGTCATCGGCGGCGCCGACGGGGACTTCGACCAGGACGAGCGGGCCGTGGTCCGCGAGGCGTGCTACGCCCTGGACCTGCCGCCGCACGAGTTCGACCTCTGACGCCCGCCGTCATTGCCGTAGATTCCGTCCGGGCCCGTGCCGCGGGCCCGGACCGTACGTTCACCAGGGGAGCGCCATGTTCGGACTCAGCGAACTCGCGATCATTCTCATCGTCGTCGCAGTCGTCATCGCCGCCAAGAAGCTCCCCGAGCTGACCCGCTCGGCGGGCAAGTCGGCCCGGATCCTCAAGGCCGAGGCCCGCGCGGCCAAGGACGCGGACGCGCCGGGGACGCCGCGCGTCATCCAGGGGGAGACGGTCGAGCGCGAGGAACCCGGCACCCAGGAGACGACTCGGAGCTGAGCGGTTCCTCCCTCACGCGCCGGACTCGCGCACGGCGGCGCGGGTGCGGTGCGGGCCCAGCTCGCGCAGTACGTCGCCGAGTTCGGCGGCGGTGAGCGCGGGGCCGGGCAGGGGCGGCGGGGTCGGGGCGGGCGTACCGGCGCGCAGGCCGCCGAGGAGCAGGGCGAGGGGGCGGCGCCAGGCGTCCGGCGCCGTCGCGGCGGTCAGGGCGGGGACGGCGCGGCCGAGCGCCGCCAGCGCGAACAGGACGTCCTCGGTGGTGACGTCGGCGCGGACGGTGCCCTCGTCGCGGCACCGGCACAGCAGTGACTCCACCGTCCGGCGGTTGTGCTCGTGCACGGACTCCAGGCTGTCGACACCCCGCAAGTGGGTGGTCATGAGGTCGTTGGAGCCGCGGTCGGCGGCCAGGGTGCTGAAGACGACCTCCAGATAGGCGGTGAGGCCCGCCCACGCGTCCGGCGCGTTCCGGGCCTGCTCGCCGGCGTCCATCGTGTGCGTCAGCGAGTCGCGGAACACGGCGTCGACGAGCGCGGCGCGGGTGGGGAAGTGGCGGTAGAGCGTCGCGTTGCCCACGCCCGCCCGGCGCGCGA
Source organism: Streptomyces sp. NPDC053750 (assembly GCF_044544295.1). Lineage (NCBI taxonomy): Bacteria > Bacillati > Actinomycetota > Actinomycetes > Kitasatosporales > Streptomycetaceae > Streptomyces > Streptomyces sp. NPDC053750. The sequence goes on from NZ_JBITXB010000004.1 coordinate 286,620, forward strand.
TCACGTCCAGCGGCGCGTCCAGCCCCTGTTCGGTGAACACCTCGTGGGCCGCCTCCATCAGAAGCTCCCGGTTGCGCCGCGCGTCGCGTCGCCGCCGGGGCGCTCCGTCGCCTGCGCCGACGCTCATCCTCGTCCTCCGGGCCGTACGAACCGGGGAGTGCTCCCCGTGCTCCGAACGCCGATGCTATCGTCGGCCAAGGAAGTGGGGAGCACTCCCCGTTTAGATGTCTTCCCCCAGGAGGCCCCATGACCGCGCCCACCCCCGAGGAACTGGCCGCCCTGCGGGCCGAGGGCGCCGTGCACCGGGTGGTGGTGCCGGGGAGCGGGGAATGCCGGCTGGTCGTGACGCGCGACGCGGCACGGGCCGCGCTCACCGACCCGCGGCTGCGCAACGACATCCGGCACTCCGCGTCCTGGCGCACCGACGGCGGGCATGCCATCGGCCGCAACATGCTCCAGAGCGACCCGCCGCAGCACACCCGGCTGCGGCACCTCGTGGCCGGCCACTTCACGCCGGGCCGGATCGCCGCGCTGCGCCCGCGCGTCGAGCGCCTCGCGCACGACCTGCTGGACGCGCTGCCGCGAGCGGGCACGGCCGACCTGGTCGCCCGGTACGCGCTGCCGCTGCCGGTCACGGTGATCTGCGAGCTGCTGGGCGTCCCGGAGAGCGACCGCGCGGGCTTCCACACCTGGTCGAACGAGCTGGTCATGCCCACCTCGCCCGAAGCGGCCGGGGCAGCGGCGACCGCGCTGACCGCCTACCTCACCGAGCTGACCGACGCCAAGCGCCGCACCCCGGACGACACGCTGCTCGGCGACCTGGTCGCCGCCGCGGACCGCGGGGACCTCACGGACGGCGAACTCCTCGGCATGGCCTTCCTGATCCTCGTCGCCGGCCACGAGACGACCGTCAACCTGATCTCCGCCACGGTCCACGGACTCCTCACCCACCCCGACCAGCTCGACCGCCTGCGGGCCGACCCGGACCTGACCGAGCGTGCCGTCGAGGAGTCGCTGCGGTACCACTCCCCCGTCCACGCCTCCGCGTTCCGTTTCGCGGCCGAGCCGCTGGAGCTGGCGGGCACCGCGATCGCGGCGGGCGAGTCCGTGCTCGTCTCCCTCGCCGCCGCCTCCCGCGACCCGGCGTACTTCCCCGACCCCGACCGCTTCGACATCGGCCGCGGGCCCCGGGGCCACCTCGGCTTCGGCCACGGCCTCCACCACTGTCTCGGCGCCCCGCTCGCCCGCGTCGAGGCCGTCGTCGCCGTACGGCTGCTCCTTCGGCGGCACCCCGCGCTCGCCCTCGCCGCCGACCCGGCGACGCTCACCTGGCGGACCAGCACCCTGCTGCGGGGGTTGGCGGAGCTGCCGGTGCGCCTCGGCTGAAGGAGCCTGCCCCGAGGGCGACGTCCCGTCAGCGACCGGTGCCGGTGAAGAAGGCGAGGATCGCGTCGGTGGCGTCCAGGGCCCTGCTGGTGGGGCCGAATCCCTTGGGCGGGGTGATCGACGAGCCCGGCCAGGTGTGGCCGGCGTCGTCGACGACGAGGAGCTGCACGGTGGCCGGGGCGTCCTCCTTCAGGGGCCAGACCGTACGGTCGTAGCCCTTCTTCTTCTCCGTGACCGGCTCGCCCGCGCCACCCGCCGCGGCGAAGGCCGCCGCACTGTCCCTGGCCGACAGGGTCGGGATGATCGGCTCCTTCGGGTCCGGCGGCGGGGAGGGCCAGCCGTCGAGGGGCCGTACGGGGTCGTCGGCGCCGTAGACGACCATGACGGGGACGGCACCGGTGGGCCGCACCGCGGCGGCGCCCGTGGGCAGCTGACCGGAGACCGAGGCCGCTCCCGCCAGCAGGCCGGGGCGCTGGGCCGCGACGCGCAGCGCCATCGAGCCGCCGTTGGAGAACCCGGCGACGTAGACCTGCTCGGGGTCGGCCTGCTCGGTGCGCACCAGGTGCTTGATCAGCGCCTCGGTGAAACGGACGTCGAGGTCGGGGTCGGGGCGCTGCTCGGTCGCCTGTGTGCCCGCGCCCCAGCCGTTGTGGAGGCCCTCGGGGTAGGCGACGAGCATGCCGCGTGCCCCGGCCGCCCGCTCCAGCCGGCTCTGCTCGCGCAGTTCGGCGGCGTCGGAGCCGCGGCCGTGGAAGGCGATGACGAACGGCCGGGGGCCGTCGGTGGCGGGCCGGTGCAGGAGGTAGGAGCGGGAGTGGCCGTCGACCCGTAGGTGTGCGCGGATCTCCGACGCCGCGGTGGCCGTGCCGCCGGCCGGGGACGAACTGCTCGCCGGTGGCGCGGCGTCCGGGCGCTCGGACTCGGCGGCGCAGCCGGCCAGGGGGAGCGCGAGGGCGAGCGCGGCGGGCCAACGGCGGGGGCGGCGGAGCGAGGGATCACGCAAGGAGCACATGCCCCGAGAAGACCAGTCCCGCGGGCCGCTGTCCAAGATTCATGTGTCTTGCGAAGAGGCCCCGGTGTTCACGCCGGGGAGCAGTCACATCCGGGTATCGCGACTCGGAGCGTCACCGTGTCCGGTTCGTGGAGGTGCCGGTACCGCCGTGTCGGTGCCGCCGGGTGATCCGAACGTGTGTGCCCGTGGCCGCTCGTCGGGGTGGTGGCTGGGGGAACGGCGGGTGTGTGTGCGGCTGTCGTACGTACGGTCCTTCGCAGGGTTCGGGACGGCGCAGGGTTCTGGCCGGGGCCGTGAAAGGGGAGCGGGGTGGCGCGAGTGGGGGTGGATGCGGGGGTCGGGCATGCCCGGTACACGTACCGGTTGCGGGTGTCGTCTGCTGCCCGCACTGCTCTGGTGGCGGAGTGGGGCCGGTGTCGCTGGGTGTGGAACGAGTGCGTTGCCAAGTCCCGGGCCGTGCACCTGCACAACAAGGCGACCGGGGAGAAGGTCACGTGCGGTCCGGCTCAGCTGGACCGGATGCTGACCGAGGCCCGCGCTTGTACGCCGTGGCTGCGGGAGGGTTCGTCGGTTCCCCAGCAGCAGGTCGTCCGTGACTTCGGCCGCTCCCGTGCCAAGGCGCACCAGGACATCACAGGCGGTCTGCCCCTGGTGCGTCGGGCCGGGATGCCGAAGTGGAAGACCAGGCGTGAGGCGCTGCCGTCCCTCAACTACACCCGGCGCGGGTTCCGGCTGAAGGACGGCCGGCTGCACCTGGCGGGCGGCATCGTCCTGACGGTGGTGTGGTCGCGGGACCTGCCCGGCGAGCCGTCCTCGGTACGCGTGTACCAGGACAGCCTCGGGCACTGGTACGGCTCGTTCGTCGTCCCCGCTCAGGTCCAGCCGTTGCCTCCAACCGGCCGCGTCCTCGGTGTCGACTGGGGAGTGCGGGAGATCGCGACCACCACGTCCGACGCGCACGACCTGCCGCACCCCGGGCACGGTGGGCAGGCCCGGGCGAAGCTGACCCGGTACGATCGGATGATGGCCCGCCGCAGACCGAAGAAGGGCAAGCCCGGATCGAAGGGGTACCGGGAGGCGCGGAGACTGCGGGCGAAGGCGTACAAGAAGGTCGCCAGGCAACGCGCGGACAGTGGCCGCAAGTGGGCCAAGAAGGTCGTCCGCGACCACGACGCCATCGCCGTCGAGGACTTCCGTCCGAAATGCCTGGCCAAGACCAGCATGGCACGCAAGGCCGCCGACGCCGCCATCGGCGCCACCAAGGCCGCCCTGATCGAGATGGGCCGCAAACACGGCCGGGACATCCGTCTCGTCCACCCCGCGCACACCACCATGGACTGCGCACAGTGCGGAGCGAGAACCAAGCACGCACTCCCCCTCTCGCAACGTACCTACACCTGCACCGCCTGCGGAACCGTCTCCCCCAGGGACAAGAACTCCGCACGCGTCATGCTCGTCCGGGCTGGTCTCAACCCGGCTGGTGCCGATGGCACAAGACCTCCTGGAGCGCTGCTCCAGGAGGCGGCCTGAGCCAGGAATCCCCTCCCCTTCAGGGAGGGGAGGATTCAAACGTGTCCCGGCCCGCCGCTGCCGAAGGCGCCGCTCGAACCCGGCAGCCAGCGGCGCCGCTTCTGGTCGTCGCACCGGCGGCTGCCCGAGTGGTGCAGCTGGTACGGCATGAGCCGTGGGCTGCCGTCCTCGTTCAGCGGAATCTCGTCGGGCTCCCGCATCTCCCGTTCCTCATGGACGGCGCCGGTGGCGGGGAGATGGGGCTGATCTTCGGCATGGGGGCGGTCGGGCTCGCGGTCCATGACGCTCATGCCCATCCGCACGGCCCAGATCAGCGCGCCGGCGATCACCAGCCCGCCGATGAAGGCGACCGTCATGTTGAGCGCGTGTGAGGACGCGGCCAGCAGTTCCAACGTTGCCGTACTCATGTTCTGATTATGTACCCCCAAATGAGATAAAGCGCACGAAATGTCCGAGTGGCCTCGCGGCGGTGATTGAGAGGAGTCGCCGACTGGTACCCGGACGGCACAGGGGCGGTACCGGCGCCCGGCCGCCCGTGTGTCGCCGACGGAAGGAGCGCCCGTATGACCGCGCCATTGACGGTCGACGCCCGTGCGTACGGCCTGGTCGGGGACGGTGTCACCGACGACGGGCCGGCGCTGCAGAAGCTGGTGGACGCGCTGGGCGACGCCACCGCGCAGGACGGGCGCCCGCGCACGGTGCGCGTACCCGCCGGGCGGTACGTGGTCCGGGACCGCCCGGTGCTCTGGCGCAGCGGCGTCTCGCTGATCGGCGCCGGACGCGGCGTCACCTGCTTCGCCCTCGCCAATCCGGGCGCCCCCACGCAGCCGGTGCCGCTGGCCTGGTTCACCACCGCCCAGCACGGCGCCGGTCGGGACAACCACATCGCCGACGTCACCTTCGCCCACTTCGAGATCGACGGCTCGCAGGTGGAGACCGAGGAGTACGAGGTGCTGGCCAAGGGGCTCGGCCTGCAGTACGTGCTGCGCGGGCGCTTCACCGACCTGTACATCCACGACACCGCCGCCACCGGTTTCGGGTGCGACTTCCTCCAGGACACCGTCGTCGAGGGCGTGCTGGCCGAGCGGTGCGGACGGCAGGACCCCGGCGAGGACATGGGTGGCGCGGGCATCGGCATCGGGGTCGGCGGCTGGGGGCCGGTGGAACGGCTGGCGGTGACCGACTGCACCGCGATCGGCAACGGCACCAACGGCATCTTCCTCGAACTCCAGCAGGACCACTGGGCCCCGCCCCGCGGCATCCGCCTCACCGCCTGCCACACCGAGGACAACCGCTACGGTATCTCCGACTGGGGCGCCGACGGCCTCCTGGTCACCGCCTGCACGATGGTCGGCAACCACGTCGCCGGGTTCGACGTGTCGGCGCAGGGCACGACGAGCGTCGGAGGGCGCGGCGGCATCGTCACCGGGTGCGTGATCGACGGCAACGTGGGGGACGGGATCGCGCTCGGCAACACCCCGGGGCCGTACGCCTTCCGCGGCAACCGCGTCAGCGGCAACGGCCGGTACGGCTACTGGCAGCACAACCTGGCCGGCGGCGACCAGGAGCCCGCCACGGACATCGTCCTGGAGTCCAACGACATCAGCGGCAACGCCCTGGACGGCATCCGCGTCGACGCCCCGCTGCACGAGCCGGCGATCTTCGGCAACCGCGTCCGCGGCAACGGCCGACGTGCCGCACCGGGGACGGAAGGGTCCGGTGCGGGCGTCCACTGCGGGCCGCTCTCCCTGACCGACGAGCAGGCCGACTGGCCCCCGGGCGGCCACCGCGGCAAGCGGCTGACGGTCGTCGGCGACGCGAACGCCGAGGTCACCGCCGTGGTCACCGGCAACACTGCCACCGAACTCACCCTCGCCCCCGAACGACCCGGCGCCCGGACGGCCTGGCCCGACGGCACCCCCGCGCCGGGCACCGCCTACCGCCTCCCGGACGCCCCCGCCCCGCGCACCGGCCTCACCGCGGCCGCGGCGGTGACCCATCCGTACGTCCACGGCAACCGCGTCCGGGACGACGGCCACCCCCGCACCCAGACCCACGCCCTGTGGATCGCGCCCGAGGCCACCTGGACCGGCGGCCGGGTCTCCGGCAACGACTTCAGCGGCAACGCCTCGGCGGCCACCCGCTTCGACTCGGTCCCGAGCGGCGGCCGCTGGCGCGACAACGACGGCTGACGGGCCAGCCGAGATCGGCAGAGCAGGGGAACCGACATCGAGGTAAATTCATCCATATGATCCGGGTCGGTTGAGGCCCCCCGCCCCGGGATTCGCTCCCGGGGCGGGCCCGGACAGACGCGTACTCACCAGGTCTCTGGAGGCGACATGGCCGGTCACCGGGTGCGGGGGGCGATCGGTGGGGTGGTGCTGGCGGGCGCCGTGCTGGCCGGGTGCTCGAACGGCGACGAGGGGGACACGCCGCCGGACGCCGCCGACTCGGCGGCCAGCCGGGCCGCGTCCGCCGCCTCCTCACTGGCGTCCGAGGGCACCGACGCCCTGGCGTCGGCGACGGCGGAGGCCGGACGGTGGCTGGCGGAGATCCAGGAGGGCACCGACGTCAAGGACGACGTGACGGCGGGCCGTCCGGAGACCGACGCAGACGGACGGACCACGACCGAGATCACCGTCCGCAACACGGCCGACTCGACGAAGTCCTTCGCGGTGCAGGTGAACTACACGGACGCCGACGGCTCCACGTTCGACACGGTCGTCGTCACCGTCGCCGACGTCCCCGCCGGCGAGTCCGGCCGGGCCACCGCCCGCAGCACCCACGACCTGTCCGGGGACGTACGCGCGGTGGTGGCCCGGGCCGTGCGGTACTGACGCCGGACGGCCCGGACAACCGGAGAGTCGTCGCCTAGCGCCCCAGCCACGCCGTGGTGTCCGGCCCCAGCCGGCCGTCCTCCAGGGGCGCGCTGCTCAGCAGCACCTCCCCCGCCGGCAGACCGACCGTCGTGCCGGACAGATTGGTGACGCAGCGCCAGCCGTCCGAACGGTCGAACTGGAGGACCCCCGGCGGCACGTCGTCCGCCCAGGTCAGCGACTCGCCGTCCAGGAGCTTGCGGCGCAGCCGCAGGGCGGTGCGGTACAGCTCCAGGGTCGAGCCCGCGACCCCGTCCTGGGCCTGCACGGAGTACGCGGCGAACCCCGGCGGCTGCGGCAGCCAGGCACCGCCCGCCCCGAAGCCGTACGAGGGCCCGGTCGTCGTCCACGGCAGCGGCACCCGGCACCCGTCGCGGCCCTTGCGGACGTGCCCGGTCTGCTCCCAGATCGGGTCCTGGAGGACCTCGGTGGGCAGGTCGGCCACCTCGGGCAGGCCGAGCTCCTCGCCCTGGTAGACGTACGCCGAGCCGGGCAGCGCCAGCATCAGCAGCGTCGCCGCGCGGGCCCGGCGCAGGCCGGCCGCCTCGTCGGCGGCCGGTGCGTGGCCGCCGGACAGCAGCCAGGCGTCGGTGTCGGTGCCCGGTGGCAGGACCAGGCGGGAGGCGTGGCGGATCACGTCGTGGTTGGACAGCACCCAGGTCGCCGAGGCGCCGACGGCGTGGGCGTCGGCGAGGGAGCCGGTGATGATCTCGCGCAGGGCGGCCGCGTCCCAGCCGCCCTGGAGGTACTCGAAGTTGAAGGCCTGGCCCAGTTCGTCCGGGCGGGCGTACAGCGCGCGCCGGGCGCCCGGGACCCAGGCCTCGGCGACCGCCGTCCTGGGTGGGCTGTAGGCGTCGAGGATCTTGCGCCAGTCGCGGTAGACCTCGTGGACGTCGTCCCGGTCGTAGAAGGGGTGGGTGCCGGGGGCGAGGTCCGCGAGCGCGGCCTCGCTGCTCAGCTCGGGGGCGCCGAGGTCGCGCAGTGGCTCGGTCAGGTCCTTGACGAGGGCGTGCGCCACGTCGACGCGGAAGCCGTCGACGCCCCGGTCGCACCAGAACTTCAGCGTGGTGCGGAAGTCGGCGCGGATCTGCTCGTTCTCCCAGTTCAGGTCGGGCTGCTGGGGTGCGAACAGGTGCAGGTACCACTGTCCGTCCGGCACCCGCTGCCAGGCGCTGCCGCCGAAGACGGACTGCCAGTCGGTGGGCGGCAGTTCGCCCTGCTCGCCGCGGCCGTCGCGGAAGACGTAGCGGTCGCGGGCGGCCGATCCGGGGCCCGCCTCCAGGGCCTCGCGGAACCACGGGTGGCGGTGCGAGGTGTGGTTGGGGACCACGTCGACGATCACCTTCAGGCCGAGGCGGTGGGCCTCGCCGACCATGGCGTCGAAGTCGTCCAGGGTGCCCAGGCGGGGGTCGACGTCGCGGTGGTCGTCGACGTCGTAGCCGCCGTCGGCGAGCTCGGAGGGGTAGAACGGGCTGAGCCACAGGGCGTCGACGCCCAGGGCGGCCAGGTGGGTCAGGCGCTGGGTGATGCCCCGCAGGTCACCGAGCCCGTCGCCGTCGGCGTCGGCGAAGCTGCGGGGATAGACCTGGTAGATGACGGCCTGCCGCCACCAGTTGGGGTCCCTGGACGACAGGTCGGGCGCGCTGGTGGTGCTGCGTACGGTCACGCGGTCTCCTTCGCGATGCGTGCGGGCGACACGAATAGATCTGTCCACATCACCCGAAAAGTGAACACGCGGGGCGAGCGACGCGCCGTCTCCTATGCCTCCTTCTATGCGCCCTTGTGTTCGACCGCGCTCAGGTACAGCTCCACGTACCGCGCCACGTCCACGTCCAGTCCCACGTCCACCAGCGGCTGCTCGCGCATGCCGCCGTGGAGTTCGGCCTCGCCGACGCGGGCGCGGCGGTCGACGAGGGTCTGGCCGCGGGCCGGCCCGGGGGCCAGGCAGACCTCGACGGGCAGCCGGTGCGTGGTCAGGCCCGCCGGGTCGATCACCGCGCAGACCGCGCCCGCGTCGCCGAGGCCGCCGCCGGGGTCCGACTCCTCGGTGGCGGGGCCGCGGTGGGCGAGCAGCTCACCGGCGAGCCGCGTGCCGGGCTCGGTGCTCGCCCGCAGCCGCCGCACGTCCGGCCCCGGCACGATCACCCGCTGGAAGACGTCCAGCCCGTACATCGTGATCGGCACTCCGGCGGTGAGCAGGATCGCCGCTGCCTCCGGGTCGTGCCAGACGTTGAACTCGGCGACCGGCGTCGCGTTGCCGGTGGCCACCGCGCCGCCCATGAAGACGATCCGCTCGATGTTGCCGGTGACCTCGGGGTGGGTGCGCAGCAGCAGGGCGATGTTGGTCGCCGGGGCGGTGGGGATCAGGGTGACCGGACGCGGGGAGGCCAGGATCTCCCGGCGCAGCAGCGTCACCGCGTCCACGTCGACGGGGGCGCGGGTGGGGGCGGGCAGGCCGAGGTCGCCCATGCCGTCGTGGCCGTGCACGTGCCGGGCGGTGCGCACGGCCTCGATCAGCGGGCGTTCGGCACCGCGGGCGACGGGGACGTCGGGGGCGCCGGCCTGCTCCAGCACGGTGAGCGTGTTCCGTACGACCCCCTCCACGTCGGTGTTCCCGGCCACGCAGGTGACCGCGCGCAGGTCGAGCGCCGGGTGGCGGACCGCCAGGAGCAGGGCCAGGGCGTCGTCGATGCCGGTGTCGCAGTCGATGATCACCGGGATGGGCTGCGGCTGGTCGGAGGCGGTCGTCACGGCGGGGGCTCCTCGGGCTTCGGGGGTGCGCCGGTGACCCTACGCGGGCTCGGCCGGATCCCCACAGCTCGCAGCCGCGCGCCCGTGCTCCACCCATCGGGTGGGCGGCCGTGCCCGGCGGCTCACCCGGACGGCTCCGCGCGCTGGTGGCGGGGCGGGTGGGGTGGTGCCGTGGAGGTCATGAGCGGTCCGAACGGCGCCGGCCGCACCGGTTCCCCAGGAGGCAGCCCGATGCAGCACGCCCCCGCCGCCGCGCGTCCCCTCCTCGCCGCCCGTGCCCTCCTCGCGTCCGTCGTCTCGGCGGCGCTGGCGCTGACGGTGGCCGCCTGTTCCGCCGGCGGGCGGGAGGCGGACGGGCCGGCCGGCACCGCGCCGGTGACCGAGGCGCAGTCCCCGGCCGCGCTGCCGTCACCGACCCTGCCGCCGGTGCTCACGCAGGCGCAGGCGCGGGCAGCCCTGATCACGGAGGCCGACCTGGGGGAGGGGTGGGGGCCGACGCGGGGCGCGGGGACCTGGCGGGACGAGGTACTCAAGGCCACCGCCGAGGAGCCCGACTGCCGGCGGCTGCTGGACGTCCTCTACACCGAGGAGCTCTTCGGTGCCGCCACCGCCCCCCGCGCCACGGCCGCCCTGGACGACACGGCCGGCGGGGCCCAGCTGCACTACCGGATCACCTCGCACCGCGCGGCCGACATCGACCGGGCGCTGACCTGGCTCGCGGCGCTGCCCGACCGGTGCGGCCGGTTCACGGCACGGGCGGCCGGCGGTGCGGAGCGGGACGTCCGGGTCGCCGAGCTGACGCTGCCGGACGCGGGGGACGCGGGGGACGCCCGGGAGGGCCTGCGGGTGACGGTGCGTGCCGAGGACGCCGTCCTCACCGTGGACCTCGTCGCGGTGCGGGTCGGCGACGACGCGGTCACCCTCACCCACGGCGGCCTCGGCGCCCCGGCCGCCGACACCACCCGGGCAGCCACCGAGACCGGCACCCATCGGCTCACCGAGGTACGGCGACAGGGACGGGCGCAGGTCTGATCGGCGGGGAGGTCTGGTCGGCGCAGGTCTGGTCGGCGCGGGGGTTCGGTCGGCGCGGAGGTTCGGTCGGCGCGGGTTCGACGGCGCGGGTCCGACCGGCGCGCAGGTCCGGTCGGCGCGGAGGTTCGGTCGGCGCGGGTTCGACGGCGCAGGTCCGGTCGGCGCACAGGTCCGACAGCGCAGGCCTGATCGGCGCACGTTCGACGGCGCGGGTCCGACCGGCGCTCAGGTCCGGTCGGCGCACAGGTCCGACATCGCAGGGTTGATCGGCGCACGTTCGACAGCGCGGGTCCGACCGGCACGCAGGTCCGGTCGGCGCACAGGTCCGACCGGCGCGCAGGTCCGACATCGCAGGCCTGATCGACGCGCAGGTGAGACGCGCCGGGGCTGCGTCCTAGTCGTCGCGGGTGAAGCGGCGGCGGTGGGCGAGCACGTCGCGGGCCACGGCGTAGGCGGTGCGGCCGTGGGCGAACGCGTCGGCGCGCAGGCGGGCCAGGGCCTCGTCGGCGCCGACACCCAGCTGGGCCATGATCATGCCCACGGCCTGGTGGACCTCGTCGTGGGCGCCGGCGAGGTCGTTCAGCCAGGACTCCTCCCCGCGCGGCAGCGCCACCACCGCCACCGTCATCACGCCGGCCACCAGCCGTGCCGTGCGCAACTGCGGGCCGGTCAGTCCGCCGGGGGCGTCGCGGTAGAGGTCGAGGGTGCCCAGACACGCCGTGTCGCTGCCCAGCGGCAGCGCGTAGACCGCCCGGACGCCGACGGCCGTCGCCTGCTGCGCGAAGACGGGCCAGCGGCCGGCGTCGGCACCGCCCGCCAGATCGCAGGCGAGCACCGGGGCGCCCGACTCGGCGGCGCTCAAACAGGGACCGGCGCCGAGGGTGGCCTGGATCTCCGCCAGGTACGTCGCCCGCGCACCGCTGGCGCACAGCCGGACCGGGACGCCCTCGCCGCGCAGCGACGCGCTCGCGCCGGTCACCGGCAGCAGCCGTACCACCGTCTCGCACAGCCGCCCCGGCACCTCGCCGGGCGGGACGCCCCGCACCTCCTCGGCGATCACCTCGGCGGCGCGGGTCCCGTCCGTGGGCCACCGGGGTTCGTCGCTGGGCCGCACGCGCACCGCCTCCTTCCTCACGCGGCGGGGAGGGGCTCGACTACCCGTGCCCGAACCGGGGAAACCCGGGCGGACGGCGGACGGCCACCACCGGGGCTCCGGCGCTGCTCCCTCCGAGTACCGGGCCGGGTGCCGGTCTTCTACAGCGGCGGCTGTGCGGGCGCCGGGCCGAGAGTGGTGGTGCCGGGGGCCGTGCGGTGCCCGAGGCCGGTGCGGTACGCGTCCAGGGCCGCCTCCACCCGCCCGGTGCGGCGCAGCAGGTCGCCCAGCAGGCGGCACAGGTCGGCCAGGTCGCCGGCCGCGCCCGCCCGCTCCAGCAGGCTCAGCGCGCGGACGTAGTGCTCCTCGGCGGCCTCGGTGTCGCGGGCGTCCTCGGCGATGATGCCGAGCAGTCGGTGCGCGCCCGCGGCGTGCACGGCGCCGCGTTCCGAGGAGAGGTCGTCCAGCACCCCGTGGAGCAGCTCGGCGGCCTCGTCGGACTTGCCGCGCCGGTGCAATACGTCGGCCAGCTCGACGGCGACCTGGCTGCTGTAGAGGGCGGCGCGGGTGGCGGAGAGCATGCCGAGGGCCTCCCGCATCTCCTCCTCGGCGCGGGACAGTTCGCCGTTCTGGGCGCAGACGTAGCCGCGCATCCAGTGGCAGTTGGCCAGCTCGGTACGGAGTTGCAGCGTGCGGTACAGCTCGGCCGCCTTGGCCAGCGAGGCGTCGGCCTCGGCGAGGCGGCCCTCGGCGAGCAGGGTGCGGGCGACGGAGCGGTGCATGCGGGCCACCAGCGCGGGGTCGCCGGCGCTGGGGGCGAGGGAGAGGGCGAGCTCGGCGGCCTGGGCGGCGCGCGCATGCGCCCCCATGTCCATGTACGGGCCGATGGCGCTGGCGTAGAGCAGCAGCAGCGCGTCGGGGTCGTGCAGGCCGCCGCGGTTGAGCTCGTCGAGGGTGGTCTCCAGGAGGTAGACCGCGTACCGGAGTTCACCGGCGAGGTAGTGGGCGAGGGCGCGTCCGCGCAGGGCCGGGACGCGGGCCGGCAACGGGGCCCCGGCGTCGGTGAGGCACTCCTCGGCCTGTTCGAAGTAGCGGCGGCCGGTGACCAGTTCGCCGGTCTCCACCGCGCACTCCCCGAGCCCCAGCAGCGCGGCGGCCCGCTCCTCGGCCAGCTCGTACGCCTCCGCCTCGGCGAGCAGCCCGGCGTACTGCCCGGCCGCCTGTTCGGCGCCGTCGGTGGCGAGCGTGCGCCGCGCCTCGGTGAGCCGGAGCCGCAGGTCGGTGGCGAGCCGCGCCGGACGCCCGGTCACCAGCTCCTCGTACCCGACGCCGAGCCGGGTGGCGAGATGCCGCAGCGCCTCGTCGGAGGGGCGCACACGGCCGGCCTCGAGGGTGGAGATGTAGGCGGGTGTGTACGCCGGTTCCGCGAGCTGGCGTTGGGTCATCCCGCGCTCGGCCCGCAGTCGCTGCACCCGGCGCCCGATGGCCTCCCGGTCGTCACGGTCCCCCACTGCCAACTCCCCCTGTGGCTCTTGCCGTTCGACTCCCACGGCTCTAGGTTAAACCGCGGATTAAGCGCACTTAACGACGCGAGAGAACAGCGCTTGACGACAGCGCTTGACGCCCCCGATCCCCCAGAGGACGCCGTGCCCGACCGCACCCGCACCGCCGAACGCTACGCCAGGGCCCTCGCCGCCGCCCTCGCGGCCGTGGCAGCCCTGGTCCTGGCCGCCAACACCGGCCCGGCGCGGGCGACGGACGAGCAGCGGACGGGCGGGGACGAACGGGTGGCGGAGAACGTGGGCGACACCAGGGGCGTGGGGGACTTGGGGGGCGTGAGGGGCGTGAGCGGCCATGTGCCGGAGCCTCCGTCGGGCTTCGAGGTGCCGGGCTAGCCCTGGGTCTGCAAGCGGCTCAGCTCGCGCCGGACGTGGTCCAGGGCGCCCTCGCGCGAGCCGGGTACCCGGCCGCGCAGCGCGGCGAGGGCCGCGCCCAGTTCCCGGGCCTGCCCGGCGTCGCGCACGCGGCCCCACTGGTGGTGGGCCCGGTCGACGGCCGCCTCCACGGCGGGGGCCTGCGGTGGCTGGCCGGCGCCCAGCCGGACCTCGGCCACCGTCAGCCAGGCGCGGCAGCTGCGCGCCGGATCGCCCGCGAACATCGCCAGGTCGGCCCGGACCTCCGTCCAGTGCAGCGCGTCCTCGGAGGCGGCCCCGTGCGCGTGGACGGCGGCCAGCTCGTGCCGGGCGGCGAGGGCGTCGGCGTCCGCGTGCCGACCGGACCGCACGGCGTCGGCGATGACGGCGTGCGGGTCGCCCGCCGCCGGGCCCGGCACCGTCAGCACCAGGTCCGCGGCGGTCGACGCCCCGCTCGCCGCGGCGTCGGCCGCGGCGCGGGCCAGCGCCTGCTGGTGCAGTTGGTCCGGCGGCGGCCGGTGCCCGCTGCGCAGGACCGTCGCGATGCCGCGCAGGTAGGCCGGGGCCGCCACCGTCCGCCGCGCGGGCGGCGGGGCGATGCGACCGTGAACGGCGTTGTTGCGCCCGCAGTCCAGCGGGTGCGTCCGCAGCCACTCCCAGGTCTCCCGGTCGGCGTGCAGGTCGAGCAGCAGCGTCGTCGCGCCGCTCGGCCGCAGCCGCAGTTCCTCGCGGATCCAGTGCCAGGGCAGGGCGGTGTACCGGACGGTGGCCGGTGTCGTGCGGGCCAGCGCCAGATGCGGCAGGCGCTGGCGCCGGTCCAGCTGGAGCTGACCGGCGACGTAGACGGTCAGCGGCCCGGGGGCCGCCGCGGCGGCGCGCAGCCGGGTGAGGACGGCCTGCGGCTCCAGCGGGTCGGCCAGCTCGACGACGTTCGCCGTGTCGGTGCCGGACAGCACGGCGGGCGGCACGGCCGCGAGCACGGGGAGCACGGAGGCGGCGTCCACCAGACGCCCCCTGCCCACGGGCGACGCCGCGAGCAGCAGCACGGTTCCGGGCATGGCCCCTGTCCCTCCCCCTGTCGATCACGTACGGCAGCACGGTAACCGCTGCGGCTGCAAAGCGGGGCACTCAGTCGCCCGAGGACCGGCCCCGTCGCCGTACCGCGAACACCGTGGTGTCGTCCTCCAGCCGCCCCCGGCAGTGCCGCAGCGTGCCGTCCCGGACGAGCGCCGCCAGCCGCGCAGGCGCGGCACCGGCGGGGTCGGCGGCGACGGCCCGGGCGACCTCCTCGGCGTGCCGGTAGAAGCATCCGTCGGGGTCGCGGGCCTCGGTCACCCCGTCGGTGACCACCAGCAGCGTCTCGTCCTCGGCGAGATCCAGCCGGTGCACCGACACGGACGGGCCGGGGACGAGGTCGCCCATGCCCAGCGGCAGCCCGCCGATGGCCGGCAGGGACCGTACGCCGCCCGGGCCGACCGCCAGCGGGGGTTCGTGACCGAAGACGACGGCGTGCACGGCGTCGGGCAGGTCCGGGTGGAAGCCGACGAGCACGGCGGTGGCGAAGCGGTCGCCGTCGGACCGGCCGAGCGCCGCGGTGTGCCCGCGGTGGCGCAGCATGCGGGTCTCCAGGCGCTCGGCGACCGTCGCGAGGTCCGGCTCGTGGTAGCCGGCCTCCCGGAAGGTGCTCAGCAGCGCGGCGGCCGTCTCCACCGCGCCCAGCCCCTTGCCCTGCACGTCGCCGACGAGGACGCGGGTGCCGTGCGGGCCGGGCTGGATGTCGTAGAAGTCGCCGCCGACCCGGGCCTCGCTGTCCGAGGAGAGGTAGACGGCGGCGTGCTCGAGACCGCCGAAGCCGGGCGGGAGCGGACGCAGCACCGTGCGGCGGGTGGTGTCGGCGATGTCCCGCATGTGCAGCATGCGCTGCTCGCCGCCGACCCGGACCGCGGCGGCGACCACGGCGATGAATCCGCCGAGGAGGACGAGGAACAGGCCGGGCAGACCGGTCTCCTCACGGTGCTGCCAGACGGTGTCGGCGAGGACGTAGACGACGAGCGCGAGCCCGGCGAGCACGGCCGTGCTCCACACCCCGCAGATGGCGGCCGCGACGCCGGGCACGAGCACGGTCCAGGAGATGATCTGGAAGGCTCCGGTGGTGATGTCGGCCGCGGTGATGCAGACGAGCAGCGTCAGGGGGAACACCCACGCGACGCTGTGGCCGCGGACGCTGAGCAACTGGTGCCGGGCCACGGCATCGCCGTGGCCGGCGGCGTGGACGAGCCGGCCGAGCAGCCGCCACCGGCCACGCACCGGCCTGCGGACACGACCCCTCACGGCCCCAGCGAAGCACGCGCCCTCGCGGCCCGCATCCTGACTTGCCGGGCGGCCCGCCGAGGTGTGCCCTGGTAGTCGGGGGCGAGGCGAGAGGAGTGCGCTCATGGCTCACGCGGTACCTACACCGACACCGACGGGCGGCACGCCCACCGGGACGCGCACACCCGGCCGCCGTACGACGCCGGAACTCCCCGACGTCTTCGGCGAGCGGACCCACCTGGTGGCGAGGTGGGCGGGGCCCCTCGCGATCGGGCTGGTCTACGGCTACTGGGCCGCGTCCATCCGCCGCCACGGCGGCCCCGTCACCGGCTGGAACCTGCTGTTCGGCTTCCTGACCGTGCTCGCGTTCTTCGTCCTGTACGCCGTGGTCCGGGCGGTGGCCCAGCGGCTGCCGCGCGAAGGACACGCGGTGCTGTGGGGCGCGTTCGCGGGCAGCGCCCTG
Organism: Streptomyces sp. NPDC053750; assembly: GCF_044544295.1. Taxonomy (NCBI): domain Bacteria; kingdom Bacillati; phylum Actinomycetota; class Actinomycetes; order Kitasatosporales; family Streptomycetaceae; genus Streptomyces; species Streptomyces sp. NPDC053750. The sequence goes on from NZ_JBITXB010000004.1 coordinate 302,986, forward strand.
GGGTTCCTGTACGCGCAGAGCGGCGTGGCCGTGTTCACCTGCGTCGTCGTGTCCCTGCTGCTCGCGGCGGCGGTCTTCGCGACGTTGTTCTACCGCTACTACACGCACGAGGACGACGCGACGGGCGACCGCGCCACCTGACCACCCCCCGCATCCCCCACCCCGACGCGCGCGGTCGGGCACCCGTTCGGCTCGGCGTGGGGGGCCATATGCAGTCACGCCGGTCGCCCCGGCGGGGGCCGGGGCCTTGGCTGGGAGGGTGTCCCCACGTGTGCGCAGCGCCCTGTCGACCCTCCTGATCGCCCTCGCCTGCCTGCTGCTCGCCCCGTGCGGCACGCTGGCGGCCTGGGCGGCGTACGGGCTGGCCGACACCGGACGGTACGCCGCCGCCATGGCGCCGCTCGCGGACGATCCGGACGTACGGAACGCGGTCGCCGCCTCGGTGGGCGACGGGGTCATGGCCGAGGTCTCCGCCCCCGCGAGCGGCACCGTGCGGCAGTTCGTGCAGGACGCGGCCCGCTCGTTCACCCGGACCGAGGCCTTCCGCGAGGGCTGGGACGCGGCCAACCGGACCGTGCACGACGCCGTACTGCGCGCCCTGCGCGACGACCGTTCCGGCAGCCGCGCGGTCACCGTCGACCTGGCCCCCGTCACCGACCGGGTCAAGGAGCAGCTCGCCGACGACAACGTGCCCTTCGCACGGAGCATCCCGGTCCCGCACACCGCGGTCACCGTGCTCCCGGCCCGCGAGGTGGACCGGCTCAGGAAGGGCTACCACGTGCTCGACGTGGCCGCCGTCTGGCTGCCGCTGGCGGCCGTCGTCTTCGCGGTCACCGGCATCGCCGTCGCCGCGTGCCGCCGGCGCGCGGTCACGGCCACCGGGATCGGCACGGCGCTCGGCGGTGCGCTGCTCGCCCTCGCCGTCGTGGCCGGCCGCCGGCTCACCCTCGCCGAACTGCCCGGCGCGGTGGACGGCCCGGCCGCGGGCGCCGTCTACGACGCCCTGACCGGCACCCTGCGCACGGCCTCCTGGCTGCTGGTCGGCCTCGGCCTCACGGTCGCCCTGGCCTCCTGGCTCACCGGCCGGTACGGCCCGCCGCGCCACCGCCGCACACCCGCGCGGCCCGCCGCCGACCCGGGACCGCCCCGGCGGACACGCACCCGGTTCTGAGGGGGCCCTCGCAACTTTCCGCCCGTGGATCCCGTCCTTGAGGGAGGATTCGGGCATCGCAGAGGCAGGCAGCGCGCAGCGCGCACCCGTGAGCGGAGGGCCGGGACGTGGACACCGACACGGCGACCGTCGAGTGGACGGACACCCGCGGCCGGCCGGGTGCCCGCGGCGCCGGGCGACGGTTCGGGGCCTGGTGCGCGGGGCTGCTCTTCGCCGGGGTGAGCGTGGTCGTCGGCTGCCGGGTCGCCGACAGCGACGGCATCACGCCGGTGCCGCAGCTGCTCGCCTTCCTGCCGTGGCTGCTCGTGCCGACCGGCGCCGGGCTGCTGCTGACGCTGCTCGCCCGGTGGTGGACCGGGGCGGTCTGGGGCGTCGCGCTGCTCGGACTGCTGGCGTGGTTCATCGAGCCGTACGGCACGACCGGCGAGCCCACCGGGCCGCCCGTCGCCGAGGTGCGCGTGCTGACCTCGAACGTCGAGTTCGGACGGGGCACCGACGCGCTGATCGCGGCCGTACGCCGCGAGAAGCCGGACCTCGTCTTCGTCCAGGAGTGCGAGTACAGCTGCGACGCCGCGCTGCGTCGCGCCCTCGCCGCCCACTACCCCCACCGGGAGGCCGTCGAGGGCGGCGGGTCCGAGGGGTCCGTCATCCTCAGCGCCTTCCCGCTGGAGCCCGCCCCCGGCGTCCCCGGCACCATGGGCATGCCCGGCGCCGTCGCCGACGTGCGCGGCCACGCCGTACGGCTCCAGCTCGCCCACCCGATGCCGCCGCTGCCGGACCAGGTCGGCCTGTGGCGCGAGGAGCTGGGCGTGCTGCGCGACGCCGCCGCCGGGGCCGACGGCACCCCGGTCGTCCTCGCCGGCGACTTCAACGCCTCCCAGGACCACGCCGCCTTCCGCCGCATCCTCGACACGGGGCTGCGCGACGCGGCCCGGCTGGCCGGGGACGACCGGACGGCCACCTGGCCGGCCCGGACCGCCCCGGCGTTCGGCGTGCAGATCGACCACGTCCTGGTGTCGGAGGAGTTCGCCGCGCACGACGCCCGGTTCCTGGACCTGGCCGACACCGATCACCGGGCGCTGGTCGTCGACCTCACGCTGCACGGGGCCGGCTGACACCGGCCCCGTACGTTCCGTCGGGCTCAGACGCCGATGTCTCGGCCGTCCTCGCGCCACACCGCCACGACCGCCGGGCGCACGTACGTGCCGGGCCCGTCGGGCCAGGTGCTGGCCGGCTGCTCCACGGAGGCACCGTCGACCTCGCCCGGGTGCTGCACGGCGACCAGCACCCGCCGGTCCTGGATGAGCGGACCGCAGGTCTCCGCGCCGGTCGGCACGGTCAGGAACTGCTTCAGCTCACCGCGCCGGTCACCCTTGGTCGCGACGCCGAAGAGGCCGTCGTGGGTGCCCAGCGCGTTGCCGTCGGTGGACAGCCACAGGTTGCCGTGGTCGTCGAAGGCGACGTTGTCGGGGCAGGAGATCGGGCTGACCCGGTCCTTGGGGAAGCCCGCGAAGTAGGTCGCCGGGTCCTCCGGATCGCCGGCGACGAGGAACAGCGACCAGGCGAAGGAGGTGGCGTCGGCCCGGTTCCAGCGCTCGGTCAGCTCCAGCACGTGACCGTGCTTGTTGCCGCCTCGCGGGTTGGCCTCGTCGGGACCGGCGTAACCGGCCTTGCCGCGGTTGGAGTTGTTGGTGAGGGCGACGTACACCTTGCCGGTCGTCGGCGACGGCTCGATGTCCTCGGGCCGGTCCATCTTCGTGGCCCCGACCTTGTCACCGGCGAGCCGCGTGAAGACGCAGACCTCCTCGGCGGTCATCCCCTCGACGTGCGAGACGGCGCCGTCCTCGGTGGCGGTGACCAGCGGGATCCAGGAGCCGCTGCCGTCGAACTCGCCGTCGCTCGGCAGCGTGCCCGTGCCGTCGATCTCCGTCTTGGGGGAGTCGCCGGAGAGCCTGGCGACGTACAGCGTGCCCTCGTCGAGCAGCGACAGATTGTGCTCGCGCGCCCAGCGGGAGTTCCCGGGCCGCATCCGCTTGCTGCCGACGAACTTGTAGAAGTAGTCGAACCGCTCGTCGTCGCCGGTGTAGACGACCGGACGCCCGTCGCCGGTCAGCCGCACGGTCGCGGCCTCGTGCTTGAAGCGGCCGAGCAGGGTGTGCTTGCGGGGCGTGGAGTCCGGGTCGTACGGGTCCAGTTCGACGACGTACCCGAAGCGGTGCACCTCGTTGGGCTCCTGGGCGACGTCGAACCGCTTGTCGAACCGCTCCCACTTGCGCTCGGTGGCGCCGGTGCCGATGCCGTAGCGCTTGTCGGTGTCCCGGCTGCTGTTGGCGAAGTACTGGTTGAAGTTCTCCTCGCCGTGCAGCGTCGTGCCCCAGGGGGTGGTGCCGCCGGAGCAGTTGTTGAGGGTGCCGAGGACCTTGCGGCCGCTCCGGTCGGCGGAGGTCTTCACCAGGGCGGATCCGGCGGCCGGGCCGGTCAGCCGGAACTCGGTGGTCGCGGTGACGCGCCGGTTGAGGCGGTGCCGGGAGACGGGCGTCAGCCTCCCGCTCCTCCGCTCCTCCTCCACGGTGACGACGGACAGCCCGTGCGCGGCCCAGGCGATCTCGACCTGCTCGCGCGTCGGGTTCTCGGGGTCGTAGCCGCGGAACATGAGCACCTCGTCGGTGTACTCGTGGTTGGCGACGAGGACCTGGCGGTCGCGCTCGCCCCGCAGCGGCAGCAGCGCGAGGAAGTCGTTGTTGTACCCGAACTGACCGGCCTGGGCCTCGGCGGTCTGCTTCTCCGGGTCGAAGGCGGGCGCCCCGCGCAGAATGGGCTCGCCCCAGCGGATCACGACGTCCTGCCGGTACCCCTCCGGGACGGTGACGGCGTCGTCGGTGTTGGGCGCGACGGGCGTGAACCGCAGGCCCCGCGCACCCTGCGGTGTGGACGGTTTCCCGTGCCCGTGCCCCTTCCCGGCCATCGGCGCGGCCTGCGCGGAGGGCGCCCCGGCCACGCCCACGGCCCCGGCGCCCGCCGCGGCCACGGTGACGACGGCCGCGGCACGCATCATCGAACGGCGGCTGAGCGCACCGGCGATGACGTCGCCGACGTACTCGTTGGAGCTGGTGTTGGGCACCTCGTGGAAGCAGGCGTCACCACACCGGAAACGGCAGGTCATGGCGGACCGGCCGCCGGGGTGCGAACCGGACGGCGTTCCGATCAACGGCAGCAGCTTGCGCACTCTGTTCTCCCTGAAATGCCCTTGGGTGCCCTTGGTGTCAGCGCGACCGTAGGCGCACATACGTGCGGGAGCCGGGCGGGGCGATGAACTGCGGGTGAACCCGCGGCAGCCGAAAAGGGAGAGCGGCGGAGGAACTGCGGCGGCTCGATCCGGCCTTGACGCGTCCGGACTTTCATGCCAGACCCTGCACAAGATCACATGCCGGGGCCGCTAACCTTACGTGTCCGTCCTGGCCAGGGATTGACGGGCATCAACTCACGCGAAGGGTTGCGCACATGGGCATTCTCACCTCTCTGCGGAACGTGTTCGGCCGGTCACGCAAAGAACGGACCGCCCAGGCGGAGGGTGCGACGCAGGAGACGGCACCGCCGGCCGCCGCCGCGCCGGAGCCGCAGCTCCCGTCCCAGCCCACCGCGTCCCCGGAGCCCACCGAGGCCCCGGACCAGCCGGAGGCTCCCAAGACGGCCCAGCTCCCCGAGCCCCGCACGGAGCCCACCCCCGACGAACACGAACTCGTCAAGGCCGCGTTCGCCAACATCACGGTCCCCAAGCCCACGGAGTCCCCGGACCGCCCCACGGCAACGGAACCGAAGGCAGAGGCAAAGCCCGAAGCAAAGGCAGAGCCCGAGCCGGAGACGGAGCCGGAGGCAGAGGCAGAGGCAGAGACCAAGCCCGAGCCGGAGCCCGAGGCGAAGACGGAGCCCGAGCCGGAGCCCAAGGCAAAGGCGGAGCCCAAGCCCGAGCCGGAGCCCGAGACAAAGGCGGAGCCCAAGTCCGAGCCCGAGCTGGAGCCCAAGCCCGAGGCAAAGACGGAGCCCGAGGCGAAGACGGAGTCGGAGGTGGAGACGAAGCCGGCCGCACAGGCCGAGCCCGCCCCCGACGAGCAGCCGACCCCCCAGCCGGATGCCGCCCCGGAGCCGGCCCCCACCCCGCAGACCGAACCCGCAGCCGCCGACGGCGCCCAAGCCCCACAGGGACCACCCGCACTCGACGACGAAAGCAGCACGGGTGGTGCGGGTGGGAACCGGGACGCCGAAGGCGAAGCCGAGGCGCCCCCCACCCCCCAGCCGGAGGCCACCGCCCCCACCCCCAAACCCGCAACCCCGCCCACCCGCATCCGAACCCACGCCCCCACCCTCACCACCGCCTACAAGGCCGCCGCCGCCACCCTCAAGAAGCACCACCTCACCGGCACCCGCGCCAAGGTCCACCTCGTCCTCGACCGCTCCGCCTCCATGCGCCCGTACTACAAGGACGGCTCCGCCCAGGCCCTCGCCGAGCAGACCCTCGCCCTCGCCGCGCACCTGGACCCCGAGGCCACGGTCCACGTCACGTTCTTCTCCACGGAAGTGGACGGCACCGGAGAGATCACCCTCACCGACCACGAGAACAAGATCGACGAGCTGCACGCAGCGCTCGGCCGCATGGGCCGCACCAGCTACCACGCCGCCGTCGAAGCCGTCCTCGCCCACCACGCCAAGGAAGCGGGCCCCGACACCCCCGCCCTGGTGGTCTTCCAGACCGACGGCGCCCCCGACGCCAAGACCCCCGCCACCCAGGCCCTCACCACCGCGGCGGCGGACCACCCGAACGTCCACTTCTCCTTCGTCGCGTTCGGCGACCCGGAGAACAAGGCCTTCGACTACCTCCGCAAGCTCAAGACGGGCAACGCCTCCCACTTCCTGGCCGGCGAGACCCCGAAGGAGCTCACCGACAAGGAGCTCTACGAGGGCGTCCTGGCCACCTGGCGCCCGTAGCGCGAAGGCACGGGGCACACCGGACGCACCCGCCGGGGGGGGCGGACAGGGAAGCGCACCCCTGTCCGCCCCCCGAAACGCGTGTGAGCCGATCTCCGTCGGGCCAGTAGGATTTCGCCCATGGCGGCCACTGGAACCGAGAAGCAGGGTGGCAAGGCGTTCTACGTCAGCACCCCCATCTACTACGTCAACGACGCTCCTCACCTGGGCCACGCCTATACGACCGTCGCAGGCGACGTGCTCACCCGCTGGCACCGCCAGCGCGGCGAGAAGGTGTGGTACCTCACCGGCACGGACGAGCACGGTCAGAAGATCATGCGCACGGCCGAGGCGAACGGGGTCACCCCGCAGGCCTGGGCCGACAAGCTCGTCACGGAGTCGTGGAAGCCCCTGTGGGAGCACCTCGACATCGCGAACGACGATTTCATCCGCACCACGCAGAAGCGGCACACCGACCGCGTCCAGGAGTTCGTGCAGGACCTGTACGACAAGGGCGAGATCTACAAGGGCGGCTACGAGGGCCCGTACTGCGTGGGCTGTGAGGAGTACAAACTCCCCGGCGAGCTGCTCGACGGCGAAGGCGAGTACGCGGGCCAGAAGCTGTGCCCGATCCACAAGAAGCCGGTGGAGGTCCTCAGCGAGGAGAACTACTTCTTCAAGCTGAGCGAGTACAGCGAGAAGCTGCTCGCCCACTACGAGGCCAACCCGGGCTTCATCCAGCCCGAGTCCGCGCGCAACGAGGTCGTGAATTTCGTCCGCCAGGGCCTCCAGGACCTCTCCATCTCCCGCTCGACGTTCGACTGGGGCGTGCCGGTCCCCTGGGACGACAAGCACGTGATCTACGTGTGGGTCGACGCCCTGCTGAACTACGCCACGGCGGTCGGCTACAACGAGAACCCGGAGAAGTTCGAGGACACCTTCCCGGCCGACGTGCACCTGGTCGGCAAGGACATCCTCCGCTTCCACGCGATCATCTGGCCGGCGATGCTGATGGCGCAGGGCCTGCCCCTGCCCGGCAGGATCGCCGCCAACGGCTGGCTGATGGTGGGCGGCGAGAAGATGTCGAAGTCCAACCTGACCGGCATCAAGCCGCAGGACCTGACCTCGCACTTCGGCGTGGACGCGTACCGCTGGTACTTCCTGCGCGCGATCGCCTTCGGCCAGGACGGCAGCTTCTCCTGGGAGGACTTCTCCGCCCGCTACACCAGCGAGCTGGCCAACGACTACGGCAACCTCGCCTCCCGCGTGGCGGCCATGGTCAACAAGTACTTCGGCGGCGAGCTGCCGGCCGCGACGGCTGACGGGGACGCGGAGAAGGCGATCCACGACGGCCTGACCAGGGCCGTCACGGAGGCCGACCGGAAGATCGGCGAGGAGCTCGACTTCCAGGGCGGCATCCTGGCGGTCTTCGACTTCGTCAAGCAGGTCAACGGCTACATCACAGAGCAGGAGCCCTGGAAGGTCGCGAAGGACGACTCCCCGGAGGGCAAGGCCCGCCTGGCGACGATCCTCTACACGGCCGCGGAAGCCCTCCGCGCCGTGGCCGTCCTGCTCAACCCGATCATGCCGGACACCTCCCAGAAGCTCTGGGACTCCCTCGGTGCGGAGGCCCCCCTGGGTGCCCTCGCGGACCAGAAGGTCCAGGACGCGGCGGACTGGGGCCGGCTGCCGGCCGGTGCGACGGTCACCAAGGGCGCGGTGCTGTTCCCGCGTCTCGAGGAGAAGCCGACCGCGTAACACGCTCGCTACAGCAGGGGCCCGGGAGAGGCGGAAGCTTCTCCCGGGCCCTCCACGTTTGCGAAGCTCGAACGAAGAACCAGCTCACGTGGGGGGACATCCATGGCACTCTTCGGCAACGCGCACACCGTCAACCCGGCAAAGGCCCAGCAGGACTACGCCCGGCTCCTGGGCCACGGCGAGCAGATCCACGCCGCCTACCTGCTGATCCGCGACACCATCCTGTTCACCGACCGGCGCCTGATCCTGGTCGACAAGCAGGGCATCACCGGCAAGAAGACCGAGTACCACTCGATCCCGTACCGCAGCATCACGCACTTCTCGGTCGAGACGGCCGGCCACTTCGACCTCGACGCCGAGCTGAAGATCTGGCTCTCCGGCACCCCGGCCCCGATCGAGAAGACCTTCACCAAGGGCGTCGACATCTACGAGGTCCAGGCGATCCTGACGCAATTCGTGGCCCGCTGACCCGAACACCCCGGGGCGGGTGACTGAACGTTCCTTCCCTCCCCGAACGGGTGAACGCTCCCGCATATGCCAAGTGCCCGGACCTTGCGCGTAGCTAGCTTGCGCACATGGTCACATCGACACACGAGGCCTCCCATCGGCTCTTCCAGGAGCACCCGGAAGCCCTCGCCCCCGTCTTCGAGGCACTGGGGCTGCCGCCACCCTCGCCGGCGGACTTCCACGAGCTCTCCCCCGACGTCACCGAGATCCGACCGATGGAACGCCGCGCGGACACGGTGCTCAAGTTCGAACCCGACATGGGGGAGAGCTTCCTGATTGCCGTGGAGTCCCAGACCAAGAAGGACCCCGACAAGGCGAGGAGCTGGTCGTACTACGTCGCGTACTTGTCCGCGAAGTACGACATGCCGGTCCTGCTGGTGGCGGTTTGCCGCGACCGTGCCACGGCGGCCTGGGCCATGGGGCCGTTCGACTGTGCCGTGGGTCCCTGGACCACCCAGACCACCTGCCCGTTCGTCCTGGGACCGCAGACCGTTCCCGAGGTCACCGACGAGGCGACGGTGGTCCGGCGACCCGCCCTGGCAGCGCTCTCGGCCATCGTTCACAGCGAGAGCCGACGGGCGCCCGCCATACTGGAAACCGTGGCCCGTGGGCTGCTGTCATTCGAGCCGGACATCACGAAGTACTGGTTCGAGGTGGTGGAAGTCGGTCTGGAATCTACTCCGACCAGGGACAATTGGAGGAAGCTGATGCAGGACGTCATCACCCACTTCCCGGGGCACGGGACGCTCTTCGAGGAGAAGTACCTGGAAGGCAAGGCCGAAGGCGAGGCCGAAGGCGAGGCCCGCGGTGAGGCGAAGGGCGTTCTGCGCGTGCTTGAGGTTCGCGGTCTCGCGATCACCGACGCCGTCCGCGAGCGCATCGCCACGTGCTCCGACCTCACCCTCCTCAACGACTGGCTCGACCGCGCCGGCACAGTGGAGCGCGCGGAAGACCTGTTCGCCTGAACCGGACCGCCACACCTAACGAGGGGCCCGGAACCGATGGTGTCGGTTCCGGGCCCCTCGTGACCTGCTTGGACTACTTCGGCTGCGGCTTGCGCACCGTCAGGTGGAGTTCCCGCAGCCGGGCCTCGTCCAGCTCGGTCGGCGCGCCCATCATCAGGTCCTGGGCGTTGCCGTTGAGCGGGAAGGCGATCGTCTCGCGGATGTTGGGCTCGTCGGCCAGCAGCATGACGATGCGGTCGACGCCGGGGGCGATGCCACCGTGCGGCGGGGCGCCGAAGCGGAAGGCGCGCAGCATGCCGGCGAACTTGTCCTCGACGGTCTCGCGGTCGTAGCCCGCGATCTCGAAGGCCTTGAGCATGATCTCCGGCTCGTGGTTCCGGATCGCGCCGGAGGACAGCTCGACGCCGTTGCAGACGATGTCGTACTGCCAGCCCAGGATGTCCAGCGGGTCCTGGGTCTGCAGGGCCTCCAGACCGCCCTGCGGCATCGAGAAGGGGTTGTGCGAGAAGTCGATCGCGCCGGTCTCCTCGTCCTTCTCGTACATCGGGAAGTCGACGATCCAGCAGAAGCGGAAGACGTTCTCCTCGAAGTGGCCGGCGCGGCGGGCGGCCTCGACGCGCACGGCGCCCATGATCTTCGAGACCTCGTCGAACTCGCCCGCGCCGAAGAACACCGCGTGCCCGGGGGCCAGCGAGAGCCGCTTGGTCAGCTCCGCGACGTTCCCCTCGGTGAGGAACTTCGCGATCGGGCCGGTCAGCGAGCCGTCCTCGGCCACCCGGACCCACGCCAGGCCCTTCGCACCGAGCGAGACCGCGAAGTCACCGAGCTGGTCGAAGAACTTGCGGGGCTGGTCCTGGACCGCCGGGACCGGCAGCGCGCGCACGTGCTTGCCGGCGAAGGCCTTGAACTCCGAGCCCTCGAAGACGTCGGTGATGTCGACGAGCTCCAGCTGGGCGCGCAGGTCCGGCTTGTCGGAGCCGTACTTCAGCATCGCCTCGCGGAACGGGATCCGCGGGAACGGAGAGGTCACGTGGCGGCCGTTGCCGAACTCCTCGAACAGCTCGGTCATCAGCTGCTCGATCGGCTGGAAGACGTCCTCCTGCTCGACGAAGCTCATCTCGACGTCGAGCTGGTAGAACTCGCCCGGCGAGCGGTCCGCGCGCGCGTCCTCGTCACGGAAGCAGGGCGCGATCTGGAAGTAGCGGTCGAAGCCGGAGATCATCAGCAGCTGCTTGAACTGCTGCGGGGCCTGCGGGAGCGCGTAGAACCGGCCCGCGTGCAGCCGGGAGGGGACCACGAAGTCGCGGGCGCCCTCGGGCGAGGTGGCGGACAGGATCGGCGTCGCCATCTCGTTGAAGCCGAGCGCGGTCATCTTGTGCCGGATGGCGGAGATCACCGCCGTGCGCAGCATGATGTTGCGGTGCATGCGCTCGCGGCGCAGGTCCAGGAAGCGGTACTCCAGACGCCGCTCCTCGTTGACCCCGTCCTCGGTGTTGATGGTGAAGGGCAGCGGCTGGGCGGCGCCGAGCAGCTCGACCTCGCCCACCTCGACCTCGACCTCACCAGTGGGCAGGTCGGGGTTGATGTTGTCGGCGCCCCGGGAGACGACCTTGCCGTCGACACGGACGGTCGATTCCTTGGTGAGCTTGTCCAGCGCCTCGTACGCCTCGGTGCCGGGGCGGGCGACGAGCTGCGTGATGCCGTAGTGATCACGCAGATCGATGAAGAGGATGCCGCCCAGGTCGCGCCGATTGTGCAGCCAGCCACTCAGTCGGACGTCGGTGCCGACGTCAGAGGAGCGGAGCTCGCCGCAGGTGTGGGACCTGTACCGATGCATCGTCGTTCATCCAGCCTTCGCGGATCGGGGATGGCGTTTCGCGTTTCACGTGAAACAACCCCAGCGTACCGGGCGCCCACCCCCGTGCTCCTCTGCATTGACCGGTGGCAGCGTTCGATCGCCTCTTCTTACAGTGGGGAAATGCGCACTGATGAGCCCCTGCCGGAGGTCGGGGACGTCCTTGCCACTCTGGCGACGGGCCTGTGGCACTGGGACACCGCCGCGGGAGAGGTCACGGTCGACGCGGAGACCGCCCGCCTGCTCGGGCTGCCCGCGGAACGGGCGCTTCTCACCGAGGCGCAGGTACGCGCGCGGCTCCATCCGGTGGACTGGAACGAGATCACCGGGGTGGTCCGGCTCGCCGCCGCCGAGGGCACGCTCGCCGAGGTGCGGGTCCGGGTCATGGACGAACGGGGCCACATCGTCCGGATCGTGCGCAGCCGCTCCCGGCCGGCCTTCGACACCGTGCGCAAGGCGTACGAGGTGACCGGCACCCTCCAGGAGGTCACCGACCCGGCGCCGGGCACCCCGGCCGGGCGCAGCGCGGTCACCGGTGACTGGCGCCGCTCGCGCGAGGCGTTCCTGCTGGACGCGGGCCGGGCCCTGGCCGAGGCGCGGTCCACCGCGGAGGTGCTGCGGGTCGCGGCGGGCCTGTCGATGCCGGGATTCTCCCCGGACGGGCTCGGCGTGTTCGGGGTCTCGGGCGACCGCCTGACGGTCATCGGCCACCACGGGCAGCCGCAGGGCGAGGAGAACCCGTTCGTGGACATGTCGCTGGACACCGACTACCCGGCCGCCGAGGTGGTCCGCACCGGCCAGGCCGTCTATCTCTCCTCCCCCGAGCAGTACCGGGCCCGCTATCCCATGACCTGGCCGCTCGCCGAGCGCTTCGGCCGCCGTTCCTGGGCCTTTCTTCCGCTGACCGTGGCGGGCCGCCCCATGGGCGCCTGGATGGCGGCCTTCGCCTACCCGGTCGCGTTCACACCGGACGAGCGGTCCGTGCTGACCACCGTGGCGCGGATGCTGGCCCAGGCCCTGTCCCGGGCGGGCGCCGCCGAGACCCAGCGGGAGCTGACCGACGGGCTCCAGCGCTCCATGATGCCCGTCCTCGGCCCGGAGATCCCGGGCATGGGCATCGCCGCCCGCTACGTGCCCACCGGCGGCGGCCTCCAGGTGGGCGGCGACTGGTACGACATGATCCCGCTGCCCGGGGGCCGCTTCGCCCTGGTCATCGGCGACGTCCAGGGACACGACGTACGGGCCGCCGGGCTGATGGGCCAGCTGCGCATCGCCCTGCGCGCGTACGCCTCGGAGGGCCACCGCCCCGACGCGGTGCTCGCCCGCGCCTCCCACTTCTTCCACGGCCTCAGCCAGTCCGAGGAGGACCCCGGGGACATGCGCTTCGCCACCTGCTACTACGCCGAGGTCGATCCCGCGACCGGCACCGTGGAGAGCGCCCGCGCCGGGCATCTGGACCCGGTCGTACGCATGGCGGACGGGACGGCGCTGATCCTCGCCACCGCGGGCGGGCTGCCCCTCGGCATCGACCCGGACTCCGACTACCCGACCACCCGGCTCGCCCTGGAGCCCGGGGACACCCTGATGATGTGCACGGACGGCCTCGTCGAGACCGGCGGGCACGACCTGCAGACCGGCTGGCACCGCCTTCGCGTGATCCTCGAGGAGCACACCGGCGGCCTGGAAGAGCTCGCCGACGCACTGGTCCAGGCCGTGCACGGGCCCTCCTCGCACCACACCACCGGCCCGCTGGCCGACCGGCGGGAGGACGACATCGCCCTGTTGCTGCTGTGCCGGCAGGGCGAGGGCTGCGGCTGCGGCGAGAGCACCGCGCCCCCCGCCCCGGTGCGCCGCACGATGCTGACGATCGCCCAGGCCGAGCCCGCCCGGATCGCCACCGCCCGGCAGCACCTGCGCGGCCTGCTCCACGACTGGCCCAGCGAGGAGCAGCAGGACGCGGCGGTGCTCCTGCTCTCCGAGATGCTGACGAACGTCCTGGTCCACACCGACACCGACGCCCTGCTGGTCGCCGAGGTCGCCGGGGAACCGGGCGAACGGCGGATCCGGGTGGAGGTCACCGACAACGGCGACGACCTGCCGCACCGGCGCCGGCCGGGGGAGATGGCGTCCTCGGGGCGGGGCCTGATGCTGATCGAGCTGCTGGCGGACGCGTGGGGCGTCGCCCCGCGCGGCGAGGGCAAGAGCATCTGGTACGAGGTCTACGAGGCCTCGGCTCCGGAGGACGGCCCCGAGGACGGCGGCCGTGGCGGGCCGGTGGACGCCTCCGCGGTCGTGTAGCGCCCCTGGAGCTCGTGCACGATCCCGAACGCGGCAGCGGTGAGCGGGACGGCGAGCAGCATCCCCAGGATGCCCGCGACCGACGCCCCCGCGGTGAGCGCCAGCAGCACGATCGCCGGATGCATCTGTACGGTCCGGCTCTGGATCATCGGCTGGAGCACGTGCCCCTCCAGCACCTGCACGGCCAGGACCACTCCGAGGGCCCACAGCGCGATGACGAACCCGCGGTCGGCGAGCGCGACCAGCACGGCGACGGCCCCGGAGAGGAAGGCGCCGAGGTAGGGGATGTACGCGCCGACGAAGACCAGCGCGCCGAGCCCGACCGCGCCGGGGACGCGCAGGACGAGCAGCCCGACGGTGATGCAGGTGGCGTCGATGAGCGCGATGAGGGTGGTGCCCCGCATGAACCCCTCGACGGCCCCGAAGGCCCGCCGGGCCATCGCCTCGACCGTGTCGGCGGCGCCGGGCGGGACGATCGCGCGCACCGTGCCGACGGCTCGGTCGGAGTCGCGCAGGAAGAAGAAGACGAGGAGCAGGGCGAGCACGGCCATGGCCAGCATCTCCCCGACCACACTCACCCCCGTGATCACCCCGGAGGCGGCCGTACCGCCGAACCTGCCCAGCAGCTCGCGCGCGTTGGACGCGACGTCGTCCAGCGAGGTGCCGGCCGCCCCGAAGTGGTCGGCGAGATCCCGCGCCGCCCGCCGGAGCGAGGAAACGATCTGGTCACCGGAGTCGATGAGCGCGGCGACCACGATGTACACGGCCCCGCCCACCACGGCGACGACCGCGACACAGGTGAGCCCGGCGGCCAGCGACCGCTGCACGTGGGCCTTCACCATCCGCCGGTACAGCGGCCTGAGCAGGGCGGTGCCCAGCAGCGCGAGCAGCGCCGGCGTCACCGCGGTCCGGAACTCGACGCAGAGCCGGATCGCGACGTAGACGACACCGCTGGCGAGCAGGATGACGGCACACCAGGCGGCGAAACGGCGGACCGGTCCGGGAAGCAGCTGCACGGACCCAGCCGATCACGCACCGGGCGGGCTGTCCTGCGCGGACGGCCCACCCGGGTGACGCGACGTCAGGCTGATGCCGCGTCACCCGGGCAGCCCCGGCCCGCGTCAGGCGTCCGGCCCCGCCGCCGACATGCCGTGGACCGCCGGAACGGTGCCGAGCCGCCCCTTCTGGAAGTCCTCGAAGGCCTGCTGGAGCTCGTCGCGGGTGTTCATCACGAACGGCCCGTAGTGCGCCATCGGCTCGCGGATCGGCCGGCCACCGAGCAGCACGACCTCCAGGTCGGGGGTGTTCGAGTCCTGCTTCTCGTCCGCGCGGACGGTCAGCGAGCCCCCGGCCCCGAAGACCGCCGTCTGCCCCAGGTGAATCGGCCGCCGCTCGGCGCCCACGGAACCGCGCCCGGCCAGCACGTACGCCAGGCCGTTGAAGTCCTCCCGCCAGGGCAGGGTGACCTCCGCGCCCGGCGCGAGGGTCGCGTGGACCATCGTGATCGGCGTGTGCGTGATTCCGGGGCCCTCGTGACCGTCCAGCTCACCGGCGATGACCCGCAGCAGCGCACCGCCGTCGGGGGAGGTGAGCAGCTGGACGGAGCCGCTGCGGATGTCCTGGTACCGGGGGGCCATCATCTTGTCCTTGGCCGGCAGGTTCACCCACAGCTGGAGGCCGTGGAAGAGACCGCCCGACATGACCAGCTGCTCCGGCGGCGCCTCGATGTGCAGCAGGCCGGAGCCCGCCGTCATCCACTGGGTGTCGCCGTTGGTGATGGTGCCGCCACCGCCGTTGGAGTCCTGGTGGTCGAAGATCCCGTCGATGATGTAGGTGACGGTCTCGAAGCCGCGGTGGGGGTGCCAGGGCGTGCCCTTGGGCTCTCCGGGCGCGTACTCCACCTCACCCATCTGGTCCATCATGATGAACGGGTCCAGGTGCCGGTAGTTGATCCCCGCGAACGCGCGGCGCACCGGGAAGCCCTCCCCCTCGAAACCGCTGGGCGCGGTCGTGACGGTGAGCACGGGACGCGCGACGGCGTCGGCGGGTGCGGAAACGCGGGGCAGCGTCAACGGGTTCTCGACGGTCACGGCAGGCATGTCGACCTCCTCGGGCGGCGTGCGCCCCACTTTAGTTGAGCGTTGAACTTCTTGCCACCTGGAACGAAGAAAGCCCGGAGGACATTCCCTCCGGGCTCACGCATCAACGGCGGCCAACGGTCAGCCGTCTGCGCAGCAATGGCGTCTAGCCATACATCCGGCGCATCGCAAAATCGACCATCTGTTCGACCGCCTTGGCGTCGAACACCATTCGGTGCTCGCCCTCCATGTCCAGCACGAAGCCGTAGCCGGTCGGCAGGAGGTCGATCACCTCCGCGCCGGTGATCACGAAGTACTTGGACTCCTTGCCCGCGTACCGGCGCAGCTCCTTGAGGGAGGTGAACATCGGGATCACCGGCTGCTGGGTGTTGTGCAGGGCGAGGAAGCCGGGGTTGTCACCGCGGGGGCAGTAGACCTTCGAGGTCGCGAAGACCTGCTGGAAGTCCTCGGCGGACATCTGCCCGGAGGTGAAGGCGCGCACCGCGTCCGCGAGCGACGGCGGGGACGGCTCGGGGTACAGCGGCGGCTGCTGCTGCCCGTAGCCGCCCGGCATCTGCTGCTGCGGCGGGACGTAGCCCTGCTGTGCCCCTACGTTCTGGTCGTAGCCGTACATGCCGCACAGACTACTGATCCCCCACGAGGGGTGAGTCACAGATGTCCCGATCGGGGTTGCTTCTTATTACCGACGGGTAGCATCATCGTAGCTACTTGTTGGTACGTGAACTAGCGCGAGGAGTCAGTGCCTCGCCGATCTCTCTCTACGGAGCCGTCGCCATGGGGCACTACAAGCCGAATCTCCGGGACATCGAGTTCAACCTCTTCGAGGTGCTCGGCCGCGACAAGGTCTACGGCAGCGGCCCGTTCGCGGAGATGGACACCGACACCGCCAAGAGCGTCCTCGAGGAGCTGTGCCGCCTCTCGGAGAACGAGCTGGCCGAGTCCTTCGCCGACGCCGACCGCAACCCGCCGGTCTTCGACCCGGAGACCAACACCGCGCCGGTCCCGGCGTCCTTCAAGAAGAGCTACCAGGCCTTCATGGACTCCGAGTACTGGCGGCTCGGGCTGCCCGAGGAGATCGGCGGCACCACCTCGCCCCGCTCGCTCATCTGGGCGTACGCGGAGCTGATCCTCGGCGCCAACCCGGCCGTGTGGATGTACTCCTCCGGCCCGGCGTTCGCCGGCATCCTCTTCGAGGAGGGCAACGAGGTCCAGAAGCACATCGCCTCGATCGCCGTCGAGAAGCAGTGGGGCTCCACCATGGTGCTCACCGAGCCGGACGCCGGTTCGGACGTGGGCGCCGGCCGCACCAAGGCCGTCGAGCAGGAGGACGGCTCCTGGCACATCGAGGGCGTGAAGCGCTTCATCACGTCCGGCGAGCACGACATGTCGGAGAACATCCTCCACTACGTCCTCGCCCGCCCCGAGGGCGCCGGACCCGGCACCAAGGGCCTGTCCCTCTTCCTGGTCCCGAAGTACGAGTTCGACTTCGAGACCGGCGAGCTGGGCGAGCGCAACGGCGTCTACGCCACCAACGTCGAGCACAAGATGGGCCTGAAGGCCTCCAACACCTGCGAGATGACCTTCGGCGACCGCCACCCCGCCAAGGGCTGGCTGATCGGCGACAAGCACGACGGCATCCGCCAGATGTTCCGCATCATCGAGTTCGCCCGCATGATGGTCGGCACGAAGGCGATCTCCACCCTCTCCACGGGCTACCTCAACGCCCTGGAGTACGCCAAGGAGCGCGTGCAGGGCCCCGACCTGGCCAACTTCATGGACAAGTCGGCCCCCAAGGTCACCATCACGCACCACCCGGACGTGCGCCGCTCGCTGATGACGCAGAAGGCGTACGCCGAGGGCATGCGCGCCCTCGTCATGTACACCGCCTCCGTCCAGGACGAGATCCAGGTCAAGGAGGCGAACGGCGAGGACGCCGCCGCCGAGCACGCCCTCAACGACCTGCTCCTGCCGATCGTCAAGGGCTACGGCTCGGAGAAGGCGTACGAGCAGCTCGCCCAGTCCCTGCAGACCTTCGGTGGCTCCGGGTTCCTCCAGGAGTACCCGATCGAGCAGTACATCCGCGACGCCAAGATCGACACCCTGTACGAGGGCACCACGGCGATCCAGGGCCAGGACTACTTCTTCCGGAAGATCGTCCGCAACCAGGGCGCCGCGCTGAACTCGCTCGCCGAGGACATCAAGAAGTTCCTCGCCCTCGGCACCGGCGGCGAGGAGCTGTCCGGCGCCCGTGAGCACCTGGCCAAGGCCGCCGTCGAGCTGGAGGCCATCGTCGGCCTGATGCTCACCGACCTCGCGGCCACCGAGCAGGACGTCAAGAACATCTACAAGGTGGGGCTCAACACCACCCGCCTGCTGCTGGCCTCCGGTGACGTGATCGTCGGCTACCTGCTCCTCAAGGGCGCCGCCATCGCCGCCGAGAAGCTGCCGACCGCGTCCGCGAAGGACAAGGCGTTCTACACCGGCAAGATCGCCGCGGCGAAGTTCTTCGCGGCCAACGTCCTGCCCGGCCTCACCCTGGCCCGCAAGGTCGCCCAGGGCGTCGAGCTGGACCTGATGGAGCTGGACGAGGCGGCCTTCTAGGACCGGTCCGGTCCCGTCCGGGCTCCTCCATCAATTCCACACACCCTGACGAGGGCCCGCTCCCGCTCCACGGGAAGCGGGCCCTCGCACGTCGTTAAGGTGAACCCATGAGCGCACCAGCCCGCTTCGACCGCGGCCACACCGACGACCTGATGTCCTTCCTGGCGGCGAGCCCCACGCCGTACCACGCCGTGGCGAACGCCGCCGAGCGGCTGGAGAAGGCCGGCTTCCGGCAGGTCACGGAGACGGACGCCTGGGAGACGGTGACATCAGCGGCTCCCGCCGCGGGCACGGGCGGCAAGTACGTGCTGCGCGGCGGCGCGATCGTGGCCTGGTACGTCCCCGAGGGCGCCGAGCCGCACACCCCGTTCCGTATCGTCGGCGCCCACACCGACTCCCCCAACCTGCGCGTGAAGCCGCGCCCCGACACCGGGACGCACGGCTGGCGCCAGGTCGCCGTGGAGATCTACGGCGGCCCGCTGATGAACTCCTGGCTCGACCGCGACCTGGGCCTGGCGGGCCGCCTCACCCTGCGCGACGGCTCGACCCGCCTGGTGAACGTCGACCGCCCGCTGCTCCGCGTCCCGCAGCTCGCCATCCACATGGACCGCAACGTGTCCGCGGAGGGCCTCAAGCTCGACAAGCAGCGCCACCTCCAGCCCGTCTGGGGTGTGGGCGACACCGTGCGCGACGGCGACCTGATCGCCTTCCTGGAGGAGGAGGCGGGGCTGGCCCGCGGCGAGGTCACCGGCTGGGACCTGATGACCCACTCCGTGGAGCCCCCGGCGTACCTGGGCCGCGACAAGGAGCTCGTGGCCGGTCCGCGCATGGACAACCTCCTGTCCGTGCACGCCGGGGTGGCCGCGCTGGCCGCGGTCGCGACGTCCGACGCGGGCCTGTCGTACATCCCCGTCCTCGCCGCCTTCGACCACGAGGAGACCGGTTCCCAGTCGGACACCGGCGCGGACGGCCCGCTCCTCGGCAGCGTGCTGGAGCGCTCGGTGTTCGCGCGCGGGGGCTCGTACGAGGACCGGGCGCGCGCCTTCGCCGGCACGGTCTGTCTGTCCTCCGACACCGGCCACGCCGTCCACCCCAACTACGTGGAGCGGCACGACCCGACGCACCACCCGCGCGTCAACGGCGGCCCCATCCTCAAGGTCAACGTCAACAACCGCTATGCCACGGACGGTTCGGGCCGCGCGGTCTTCGCCGCCGCCTGCGAGAAGGCGAACGTCCCCTTCCAGACCTTCGTCTCCAACAACGCCATGCCCTGCGGCACGACGATCGGCCCCATCACCGCGGCGCGGCACGGCATCAGCACCGTCGACATCGGCGCGGCCATCCTCTCGATGCACAGCGCGCGGGAGTTGTGCGGCGCCGACGACCCGTACCTGCTGGCCAACTCCCTGGTGGCGTTCCTCCAGCCGTAGTTCCACCGCGGAACGGGCCACCACGGCATGGGGGTTGACACCCGGGGTACCCGAACGGAACCGGATCGACCGGAAACCCGGAGCCGACCGGATCTGACAGGGAGGCGACACTCATGGGCCTCGGCGGGTGCATCATCCTCATCGCCGTGGGAGCCATCCTCACGTTCGCGACCGACTGGGACATGCAGGGCGTCAATCTCGACCTGGTCGGTGTCATCTTCATGATCGTCGGCCTGATCGGTGTCGCGACGTTCAGCAGCATCGCCCGGCGCCGCCGCGTCGTGATGCCGCCGACGACCCCGGTCGTCGAGGAACAGCCCCACCACCACACCCGGGACGGCTACCACAACGGCTACGGTGCCTGACCCCACCGCGGGTGTCAGGCCCCCTGGCCATCCTTGATCATGTCGGCGCACTTCTCGCCGATCATCATCGTGGTGATGCAGGGATTGACGGCCGGCAGGAAGGGCATCACCGACGCGTCGGCCACGCGTAGGCCGCGGACGCCCTTGACCCGTAGCCGGGCGTCGAGCGGGGAGTCCGGGTCGTCGTCGGCGCCCATCCGCACCGTTCCCGCCGGGTGGTAGACGGTGTTGTGCGTCTCGCGGATGTAGGCGAAGAGTTCCTCGTCGCTGACGGTGCCGGGGCCGGGGGCGAGTTCCGTTCCGGCCCATGCGGCCATGGGGTCCTGTGCGACGATCTCGCGGGCCAGCCGCAGCCCGTGGATCATCACCCGGATGTCGTGCTCGTGCGTGAAGTAGCGCGGGTCGACCTTCGGCTTGTCCCGGAAGTCGCGGGTGCGCAGCCGCACCGTGCCCAGGGAGCGGGCCCGGGTGACGTTCGGGGTGAGGCAGAACGCGTTGTCGGACGTGGGGTAGCCGCGCCGGTAGGTGTTCAGGTCGAAGGGCACCGAGCCGTAGTGGAACATCAGGTCGGGCCGGTCCAGGCCGGGTTCGGTGTCGGTGAAGATGCCGATCTCCCACCACTGGGTGGAGGTGGTGACCATGGGCTGCCGGGCCTCCCACATGATCACGCCCTCCGGGTGGTCCTGCAGCCGGGACCCGACCCCGGGCGCGTCGACCCGTACGTCGACGCCCACCTCGCGCAGGTGCGCGGCGGGACCGATCCCCGACAGCATCAGCAGCTTGGGCGAGTCGACGGCCCCGCAGCAGACGATCACCTCGCGCCGGGCGGCGACCGCGCCGGTGTGCACCGTGTCGGGCAGCAGGAACTCCACGCCGGAGCAGCGCCCGTCCTCGGCGAACAGCAGGCGCCTGGCCTGCAGCCCGGTCCTCACCTCCAGGTTCGGCCGCCTGCCCATGACCGGGTGGAGGTACGACACGGAGGCCGAGGCGCGGGTGCCGTCCTCATGGGCGTTGATCTGGAACCAATGCGCGCCCCGCACGACGGTGGTGCCCGTGTTGAACGGTCTGGTCGGGATGCCGACCTTCGCGCACGCCTGGAGCAGGGCCCTGCCGCAGGGGTCGTCGGCGGGCACGGTACGCAGCCGGACCGGCCCGGAGCGGCCGTGGTGGTCGCCCGGTTCGTCGTTGGTCTCCAGCCGCTTGTAGAGGGGGAAGCAGTCGGCCGCACTCCACCCGGTGCAGCCCTGCGCGGCCCACTCGTCGAGGTCCTCCGCCGGTGCCCAGAAGGCGATGCAGGAGTTGTGGGACGAGCAGCCGCCCAGCACTTTCGCGCGGGCGTGGCGCAGGAAGCTGTTGCCGTTCTCCTGGGGCTCGACCAGGTAGTCCCAGTCGTAGCCGGACTCCAGCAGCGCCATCCAGCCCTCGAGCCGGAGGATGCTGTCGTCGCCGACGTCCGAGGGCCCCGCCTCGACGACGCAGACGGTGACGCCGGGGTCCTCGGACAGCCGCGCCGCGACGACGGCCCCGGCGGTCCCGCCGCCGACGACGACGTAGTCGAACTCGGGCGGGGAGGTCTGTGCGGGCATGGTCTCTCCGTGGGTGCGGGGCCGCCGGGGGCCGGGTCAGGGGGCCTCGGCGCGGTGCTCCGCCAGTACGCCCGTGCGATGCCGCTGGACGAACCAGTAGTAGGCGAAGCCGCCGACGGCCACGATGCCGATGAACAGGAACGCCCCCCAGCGCAGGTACCAGTGCTGCGGTCCCGTCGCGTTGTAGACCTCGGGCCGCGGCCAGGCCAGGTTCAGCGACATCGCCGTCCCCCACAGCACGGCCAGGATGTTGACGGGCAGGCCGAGGCGGCCGAGCGAGAAAGCGCCCTCCCGCGGCCGCCACGTGCCGCGCAGCCGCTGCACGAGCATCGGCACCGTCACCATCAGGTACGCCACGTAGATCATGATGATCGCGATGCTGGTGATCACCGAGAAGATCTGCGGCTGGTTGACGTTGATGACCAGGATGATCACGCCGACGGTGCCGATGAGCACCGCGGGGATCACCGGCGTCCGGAACCGGGGACTCACCTTCGCCAGCACCGAGCCGGCCGGGAGGTTGTTGTCCCGGGCCATCGCGAACATCAGACGGATGCCGGCGGCGTGCACCGCCAGCACGCACACCGTGATGGCGACGACGACGCACCACAGGAAGATCTCGCCGATCACCGGACCGAGCGTCTCCAGGACCACGTACTGCAGTCCGCCCGTGGACAGCTTCTCGGCGTGCAGGTCGGGCACGGCCATCAGGGCGAACAGCAGGATGAAGCCGCCGATCAGGAAGGAGGCGATCAGGGCCCGCAGGATGGCCCGGGGGGCGTTGCGCCCGGGGTCGTGGGACTCCTCGCCGAGCGAGGAGGCGGTGTCGAAGCCGTACATGACGTAGGCGGAGGCGAGGGACGCGGTGAGGAACGCGCCGAGGTAGCCGAGGTTCTGACCGGTGCCCAGCCCGTACGTCTCGGTGAGGACGCTGCCCGGTCCGCGGGTGATGTGGGCGGCGAGGAAGACGATCAGGGCGAGCGCCGCGATGAGCTCGATGAACACACCGGCCGAGTTGATCCGGGCCATCAGCTGTACGCCGAAGGCGTTGACCAGCGTGGAGAACAGGATCAGCACGGTGCCCAGCAGGACGGCGTTGGCGGCGGCGTCGCCCGGCTCGCTGCCGTCGCCGACGAACTGGAACCAGTCGTCGATCTGCGGCAGCGTGATCTGGTAGGCGAGCGCGACGGCCGACAGGGTGACCATGGTGGCCGTCGTCATCATCCAGCCGCCGAGCCAGCCCACGTGGGGGCCGCCCATCTTCTTGGCCCAGTTGTAGACCGAGCCGGCGACCGGGTAGCGGGCCGCCAGCTCGCAGAAGCAGAGCGCCACCATGAGCTGGCCGGCGAACACCATGGGCCAGGACCACCAGTAGGCCGGTCCGCCGAAGGTGACGCCGAAGTAGAACAGCTGGAAGGTGCCGGTGAGGATGGAGATGTAGCTGATGCCGGCGGCGAAGGTGTGGAAGTTGCCGAGCGTGCGTTTCAGTTCGGGCTTGTAGCCCAGTTCGGCGAGCGAGTCGTCCCCGTGCACCTTCTCGGGTGGGCCGGCGCCCTGAGGGGCGGCGGTCATGAGAACCATCGCTGCGGGGCGGGCGCGAGCCTGCGCCAGACGTGTTTGGCCTCCTGGTACTCCGCGAGCCCGGCGGGCCCCAGTTCGCGGCCGAAGCCGGACTGCTTCATGCCGCCCCACTCGGCCTGCGGGACGTAGGGGTGGAAGTCGTTGATCCACAGGGTGCCGGCCCGGACGCGCGAGGCGACCCGGTGGCCGCGGTCGGTGTCCTCGGTCCACACCGCGCCGGCCAGCCCGTAGACGGTGCTGTTGGCCAGCGCCACGGCCTCGTCCTCGTCGCGGAACCGCTCCACGGTCAGTACCGGGCCGAAGGACTCGTCGCGGATCACGGACATCCCGGCGTCGCACTCGTCCAGGACGGTCGGCAGGTAGTAGAAGCCGTCCTGCAACCCGGCCTGGTCCGGACGCCGGCCGCCGCAGCGCAGCACGGCTCCCTCGGCCAGCCCCGCGGCCACGTACGCCTCGACCTTGGCGCGGTGGGCGGCGGAGATCAGCGGTCCGGTCCGGGCGTCCTCGTCGAAGGGGCCGCCGAGCGGGATGCGCTGCGCCTGTTCGACGACCGCGTCGACGAACGCGTCGTGCAGCTCGTCCTGGACCAGCAGCCGGGCGCCGGCCGAGCAGACCTGCCCGGAGTGCAGGAAGACGGCCATCAGGGCGTGGTCGACGGCGGTCTCGAAGTCCGCGTCGGCGAAGACGATGTTGGGGTTCTTGCCGCCGAGCTCCAGCGCCACCTTCTTCACGGTCGGGGCGGCGGCCGCCATGATCGCCCGGCCGGTGACCAGGCCACCCGTGAACGAGACGAGGTCGACCCGCGGGTCCTCGGTCAGCGGAGCCCCCGCGGCCGGGCCCGCGCCGAGCACCAGGTTGGCCGTCCCCCCGGGCAGTCCGGCCTCGGTGAGCAGCCGCATCAGCAGGACGGCGGTGTGCGGGGTCAGTTCGCTGGGCTTGAGCACGAAGGTGTTCCCGGCGCCCAGCGCGGGCGCCACCTTCCAGGCGGTCTGCAACAACGGGTAGTTCCACGGCGTGATCAGCGCGCACACGCCCACCGGCTCGTGGACGACCCTGCTGTCGACGCCCGGGTCACCCGTGTCGACGACCCGGTCGCCGCCGCCGGCCGCGACCAGGTTGCCGAAGTAGCGGAAGCAGCCCGCGATGTCGTCCATGTCGTAGGCGCTCTCGACGAGCCGCTTGCCCGTGTCGAGGGACTCGGCCCGGGCGAAGGCGTCCTTGTCGCGCTCCAGCAGTGCGGCCGTGCGCAGCAGCAGGGCGCCGCGCTCGGCGGCCGGGGTGCGGGGCCAGGGGCCGTGGTCGAAGGCCTCGCGCGCCGCGGCGACCGCCGCGGCGGCGTCCTTCGGCCCGGCCTCGTCGACCGTCGCGACGAGCGAACCGTCGGCCGGGCAGCGGATCTCCCGCGTGCCGCCGTCGGCCGCCGAGCACCAGACACCACCGATGAAGAGCTCCGGCATGACGACCTCCAAGGGCCGGACGCGCGTCCGACATGCCCCTCACCGACGGTAGCGGGAGCGGCACGATGCCGCAGCGCGGAGAGCGGTCGCCTCAGGAGACGCCCGGGGTCAGCGCGTGCCCGGTGGTCGCGTCCACGTGGTCCGGCACCTCGTCGTGCCGGTCGCCGACGGTGAGGGTGCCGGTCGGTTCGAAGAGCAGGATGGCCGTGGGGACGGGCGCGTACGGCTTGTGTTCCGTGCCGCGCGGGACCGTGAAGACGGAGCCCTTCGGCAGGACGACCGTGCGCTCCCCGGCCGCCTCGCGCAGGGCGATGTGGAGCTCGCCGTCGAGGACGAGGAAGAACTCGTCGGTGTGGTCGTGCACGTGCCAGACGTGGTCGCCCTCGATCTTGGCGACGCGGACGTCGTAGTCGTTGACGGCGGTGACGATACGGGGGCTCCACTGCTCGGCGAAGGAGGCGAGGGCGGTGGAGAGGGAGATCGGTTCCTGGGTCATGGCGTCATCGTCGGGGGTGACCGGGCCGCCGCATAAGTGCTAGGAATCGCACATGCCGCAAGGATCCTCTCACCCGCCGCGCCCCCACCGCGTCGCCGTGCTCGTCGACGAGGGCACCAACCCGTTCGAGGTCGGCTGCGCCACCGAGCTGTTCGGGCTGCCGCGCCCCGAGCTGGGGCTGCCGGGCCCGTTGTACGAGGTGACGCTGTGCGGTCCGACGCCCGGGATCCGCATGAACCACGGGTTCTTCACGCTCGCCGACGTGCCGGGACTGGACGCCGCGGACGACGCGGACACGCTCGTCGTGCCCGGCCGGCCGGACAACGTGGTGCCGCGCGGGCCCGCCGTACTGGACGCCATCCGGCGCGCGCACGCGCGGGGCGCCCGCGTGATGAGCCTGTGCACCGGCAGCTTCGCGCTCGCCGAGGCCGGGCTCCTGAACGGGCGGCGGGCCGCGACGCACTGGCTGTGGGCGGACTCCTTCCGCCGGCTGCACCCGCGCGTGCTGCTCGAACCGGACGTGCTGTTCGTGGACGAGGGCGACGTCCTCACCGCCGCGGGCAGCGCGGCGGCCCTGGACCTCGGGCTGCACATCTGGCGCCGGGACCACGGCGCCGAGATCGCGAACGCCGTCTCCCGGCGGCTGGTGTTCGCCGCGCACCGGGACGGCGGCCAACGCCAGTTCGTGGAGCGGCCGGTGCCGCACGTGCCGGACGAGTCGCTCGCGCCCCTGCTGGCGTGGGCGCAGGAGCGGCTGGGCGAACCGCTGACGGTGGCGGACCTTGCGGCGCGCGCGGCGGTGTCCCCGGCCACGCTGCACCGGCGCTTCCGGGCCCAGCTGGGGACGACGCCCCTCGCCTGGCTGACCGCCGAGCGCGTGACCCTCGCGCGTCGGCTGATCGAGCGCGGCGAGGAACGGCTGGACGTGGTGGCGGCCCGCAGCGGGCTGGGCACCGCCGCCAACCTGCGGGCGCGGCTGCGGCGCGAGACGGGCCTCAGCCCGTCGGCCTACCGGCGGCGTTTCGGGACGGGCGCGCGGGAAGCGATCACGTCATGAGATTCCTCGTGCACGACCGGCTCCTCGGCTTCGGCGACGACTACTGGATCGAGGACGACACCGGCAACAAGGTCTTCCTCGTCGACGGCAAGGCGATGCGGCTGCGGGACACCTGGGAGCTGAAGGACGCCCAGGGGCGGGTGCTCATCGACATCCACCAGAAGATGCTCACCCTGCGGGACACCATGGTGATCGAGCGGGGCGACGAACCGCTGGCCACGATCCGCCGCAAGCGGCTCTCCCTGCTGCGCAACCACTACCGGGTGTCCCTGGCCGACGGGAACGAACTGGACGTCAGCGGCAGGATCCTCGACCGGGAGTTCGCCATCGAGTACGACGGTGAGCTGCTGGCCGTCGTGTCACGGCGGTGGCTGACCCTCCGGGACACCTACGGCGTGGACGTCGTCCGCGACGACGCGGACCCGGCGCTGCTGATCGCCCTGACGGTGTGCGTGATCCACCTCTCCGAGAAGGAGCGGGAGAAGGGCGGGAGCGACGACTGACCGCCCGCTGTTCCCCGGGTCCGGTCGGCCTACCGCCGCGGCGGCTCCAGTCCCAGCACCCGGTCCTTCAGCGCCGGGAACTGCTCGCGGGTCTGCGTCACCTTCGCCGGGTCGAACTCCACCGTGAGGACCTCCTCGTCCGGGCCGGCCTCCGCCAGGACCTCGCCCCAGGGATCGACCACGATCGAGTGACCGGCCTGCGGAACTCCGGCGTGCGTCCCGGCCGTTCCACACGCGAGGACGAACGCCTGGTTCTCCACCGCCCGTGCCTGGGCCAGGAGCGTCCAGTGGGACCGGCGGCGCTCCGGCCAGCCAGCCGGGACGACGAGGGTCTCGGCACCGGCGTCGACGAGCGAGCGGAAGAGTTCGGGGAAGCGGAGGTCGTAACAGGTCGCCACACCCAGGGTCGTCCCGGGCAGACGCACCGTCACCGGCTCGCGCCCCGCGCCCATCAGCACGGCCTCGCCCTTGTCGAAGCCGAAGCGGTGGATCTTGCGGTAGGCGGCGGCCAGGTCACCGGCGGGGGAGAAGACGAGGGAGGTGTTGTAGAGCGTTCCGTCGGGGGCGCGCTCGGGGACGGACCCCGCGTGCAGCCACACGCCCGCGTCGCTCGCCGCCTTCGCCATCGCCTCGTACGTCGGGCCTTCCAGCGGCTCGGCCGCCCCGTCGAACTCGTCGAAGGCGAACGCGCCCGTGGTCCACAGCTCCGGCAGCACGACGAGATCGGCGCCCGCCCGGTCCCGTACCAGCGCCGCGGCACGCAGGCGACGCGCTTCAGGCGTTTCACCCTCATTCACGGCGATTTGGATCAAAGAGGCGCGCACACTACCACCGTCCTGGCGTTCAAGCCGTCCGCACGGCCTACGATCGTCACACGAAAGCACTGCCGGGGTGCCGCACAGCAGCGTAACTTAGCGTCTCAAGACGCCCACCGACCGCCGCCACCTCCCACTGGCACCCGCCGCCACAACCCGCCCGAGTACCGACCGCCGAGGGGTCCCGTTCCGTGAGTCTGCATCCCACCCTCCAGCCCTACGCCGACGCCTGGACTCACTCCATCGAGGCGATATCCGAGCTGGTCCAGCCGCTTGTGGAGGCAGAGTGGAACCGCCGCACCCCCTGCCCGGCCTGGTCGGTGCGCGATGTCGTCTCCCATGTGATGGGCCTGGACTCCGAGATGCTGGGCGACCCGCGCCCCATCCACACCCTCCCGCGCGACCTCTTCCACGTCACCACCGACCACCAGCGCTACATGGAGATGCAGGTCGACGTCCGCCGTCACCACACGGCGCCGGAGATGACCTCCGAGCTGGAGTACATGATCATCCGGCGCAACCGCCAGCTGCGGAACGAGTCCCGGGACCCCGGCACGAAGGTGCGCGGCCCGCTGGGCACCGAGCTGACCCTCGAGGAGGCGATGCGCCGGCACGCCTTCGACGTGTGGGCACACGAGCAGGACCTGCGCACGGCCCTCGGCCACCCCGGCAACCTCGACTCCCCCGGCGCCCACATCGCCCGTGACGTGCTGCTCGGCGAGCTGCCCGCCGTCGTCGCCGAACGCGCGGACGCACCGCGCAGCTCGGCCGTCGTCTTCGACGTCCACGGCCCGGTCGAGTTCCTGCGCACCATCCGCGTCGACATCCAGGGCCGCGGCACCCTCGAATCGTCCCCGGCCCTCGGCCCCGCCGCCACCCTCACCCTCGACTGGGAGACGTACGTCCGCCTGGCCTGCGGCCGCGTGACCCCGGACGCGGCAGCGGACCGCATCAAAACAGAGGGCGACCCGGACCTGTCGGCGGCGATCCTGCGGAACTTCGTGGTCACCCAGTGACGCAGGGGAGCGAAATCAGCCCGTCCGGCGATTGAGGACGAGGCCGTTCAGGCCGAAAGCGGGGGTCTGGGGGCGGCAGCCCCCAGCCAGTCCCGCACCTACGCCGGGTACCTACACAGGAACGTGCACCGTCTCCACCCGACTCGCGACCAACCGCTCCCGCTCCCGCCGAGCCGCCCGCTTCCGCAACCGCAGGATCTGCGTGACCCCAAGCGCCTGCAGCACAAACACGGACGAGAACGCGATCCCGTAGTCGTCCCCCGTCGCGTCCAACAGCACGCCCACCGCGAACAACGTCGTCATCGACGCCACGAACCCACCCATGTTCGTGATCCCGGACGCCGTCCCCTGCCGCTCCGGCGGATTCGCCGGCCGCGCGAAGTCGAAGCCGATCATCGACGCCGGCCCGCACGCACCCAGCACCGCGCACAGCACGACCAGCAGCCACATCGGCGCATGGTCGGCCGGATAGGCGAGCGTCGCCGCCCAGAGCAGCGCCGTCGCCCCCACCGTGCCGAGCGCCAGCGGCAGCCGCGCCCCGTGGTGCCGGGCAATGACCTGGCCGTAGACGAGGCCGACCGTCATGTTGGACAGCACGACAAGAGTGAGCAGCGTGCCGGCCGTGGCCCGGGACAGCCCCTGCGCCTCGACCAGGAACGGCATCCCCCACAGCAGCAGGAAGACCATCGCCGGGAACTGGGTGGTGAAGTGCACCCACAGCCCGAGCCGCGTCCCCGGCTCCCGCCAGGACATCGCGATCTGCCGCCGTACGTACGCGGCCCCCTGGTGTGGCAGCGGCTCCGGCTCGTGCCCCTCGGGGTGGTCCTTGAGGAAGAGCACCAGCAGGACGAAGACGACCACCCCCGCCAGCGCGCTCCCCGCGAACGCCGCCGTCCACCCGATGCCGTGCAGCAGCCGGGCCAGGACCAGCGTGGAGACCAGGTTGCCCGCCATGCCGGCCAGTCCGGCGAGCTGGGCGACCATCGGCCCGCGCCGGGCCGGGAACCAACGGGTGCCCAGCCGCAGCACGCTGATGAACGTCATCGCGTCACCGCAGCCGAGCAGCGCCCGCGAGGCGAGCGCCATGCCGTACGACGGGGAGAAGGCGAAGCCCAGTTGCCCCACCGTGAACAGGACGACGCCGATGCCCAGCACCTTCTTCGTGCCGAGCCGGTCGACCAGCAGCCCGACGGGTATCTGCATGCCGGCGTACACCAGCAGCTGGAGGATGGAGAAGGTGGACAGCGCGGAGGCGTTGACGTGGAAGCGGTCGGCGGCGTCGAGGCCGGCCACCCCCAGGGACGTACGGAAGATGACGGCGACGAAGTAGACGGCGACGCCGACGCTCCAGACCGCGATCGCGCGCCGGCCGCCCGGCGGATCACCGGGCAGGGTCCTCCCGGCCGACGTGACCGAGCTCATCGGACCTCCCCCCGGGCCAGGTGCGAGAACCAGCCCACGTGCCGGTGGACCACGCCGACGGCGGCCTCGGCGTCCCCGGAGCGCAGCGCCTCGAGGATCTCCTCGTGCTCGGCGAGGGTCTTGGCGATCCGGTCGGGGTGGGAGTGCATGATGGCGACGCCCATGCGCAGCTGGCGGTCGCGGAGCTGGTCGTAGAGGCGGGAGAGGATCTCGTTGCCGCCGCTGCGGACGATCTCGGCGTGGAAGCAGCGGTCGGTGACGGAGGCGGCGGCGAGGTCGCCCGCGGCGGCCTGCTCCTTCTGCCGGGCGAGCAGTTCCTCCAGGCGCTCGACGAGGCCGTGCGGTGCGGGTACGGCCTTCCTGGCCGCGTGCTCCTCGACCAGCAGCCGGGTCTCCACCACGTCCGCGATCTCCTGCGCGGAGACGGGCAGGACCAGGGCGCCCTTCTTCGGGTAGAGCCGGATCAGGCCCTCGACCTCCAGCCGGAGCAGCGCCTCGCGCACCGGCGTGCGCGACACGCCCACGGCCTCGGCGAGCTCGCCCTCGGTGAGCAGGGTCCCGCCCTCGTAACGGCGCTCCAGGACGCCCTGTTTGACGTGGGTGTAGACGCGGTCCGCCGCGGGGGGTTGCTTCACTGCCGTGGTCATGCCGACAGGATAGATACAACAGGTACGCAAGAAGGGCCCGGTCCATCATGCGGACACGCGGCCACTCGTCAGGGGGACCCGGCGGCCTGCCGCGAACGCCGCGCGGCGGACCGTGCTATGCACATCTCGCACGAATGCGGCCAGAGCTGCACGGACCACAAGGCGGCCGCATCTCAGGGGAATTCACCATCATCGGGGTATCTGACGTGATAAACAGCATTCCGGGCATCCGCCTCCGCCGAGCCGTCGCCGTCGCCCTGGCCGGCGGCGCCGTCCTCACGACCGGATCCCTCTCCACCGCGCCCGCACAGGCCGCCGCGCCCGCGCGGGCCGCCGCCGCGCCCTCGATCGTCGCCAAGGGCGGCTTCGTGATGAACGACGCGAACGGCAGATCGCTCTACACCAAGGCCGCGGACACCAAACGCTCCACCGGCTCCACAACCAAAATCATGACCGCCAAGGTCGTCCTCTCCCAGCCGAAGCTGAACCTGGACGCCAAGGTCACGATCCAGATGGCCTACAGCGACTACATCGTGTCGAAGAACGCCTCCTCCGCACGCCTGATCGTCGGCGACAAGGTGACGGTCCGCCAGCTGCTGTACGGGCTGATGCTGCCCTCCGGCTGCGACGCCGCGTACGCGCTGGCCGACAAGTTCGGTTCGGGCACCACACGGGCGGCCCGGGTGAAGTCGTTCATCGGCAAGATGAACGCCACCGCCAGGAGCCTCGGCCTGAAGAACACCCACTTCGACTCGTTCGACGGCATCGGCAACGGCAAGAACTACTCGACGCCGCGCGACCTGACGAAACTCGCGAGCAGTGCGATGAAGAGCTCCACCTTCCGCACGATCGTCAAGACCAAGAAGTACACGGCGAGAACGACGACCAAGAAGGGCGGCACCCGCACGATGGCGCCCTGGACCAACACCAACACCCTGCTGGGCAGTTACCGCGGCGCGATCGGCGTGAAGACCGGATCGGGCCCGGAGGCCAAGTACTGCCTGGTCTTCGCCGCGACCCGCGAGGGCAGGACCGTCATCGGCACGGTCCTGGCCTCCTCGTCGTCCACCCAGCGCGCCAAGGACGCGACGAAGCTCATGAACTTCGGCTTCGACAGAACCTGAACCTCACCGCCACGTGCGAAGGGGCTCACCGGTGCCGGTGGGCCCCTTGCACACACCATCGGCCGGTGCAGCGGTTTTTCGATCATCTTCGCTCGCAGTCGTGAACTTCCCTGGCCTGGCTGGCATATGCCCTCGGCTCCGTCCTACGTTCCGCGGCGGAGGTGGTTCACATGAACGAACCCAACAAACGGCAGAACTCTGCCGAGCAGAACGACGCGATCGACGTCAGTGACTTCGTCTACGCGGCGACCGGCGCCCGGGTACGGAGGCTGACGATGCCGGACGGAAGCCACTGGTTTCCGGCGGTGGACGTCTGCAAGGAACTCGGACACAGCAACTCCCGGCAGGCTCTCTCAGATCATCTTCCCGCCGAGCACCGAGAGTCTCTCGAGACCGTAAGTGGAGCTTACGGTCTCAGCATTCCCGCAGGTAGAGAGTGGCGTCGAGACTTGAATGTCATCTCTCTCCAAGGTCTCATCCTCCTCGTCAACGCCTGCACCAAACCGGCCTGTGCCCCCTTCAAGCAGTGGGTCGCCGAAGTCATCGAGACCGTGCAGCGCGAAGGTTCGTACTCTCTGGACGAGGCCGAGGTACAGCCCGCCGGACCGGGTGCGCCCATCGCCTACGCCATGCCGGAGCAGGTTGCCGAGGCCATCGTGCGGCTGGAGGCGCACAACCTTCACCTGGACGAGAAGCTGGCCGACGGGCAGCGCGAATCGATTTCTTTGCAGAAGGAGATGGTGGCCCTGCAGAGGGAACTGCTGGTCACCCAGCAGGCCACCCTCGCCGTGCAACAGGCCATGGTCCGGGCGATGGAACGCATCGCGGACCGGTTCGACACCCTCGTCCTCGAACGTCGGACGCCCAGGGCCCCCCTCGCCGCGCGGCCCACCACCGAGTCGGTACTGGCCGACTGGCGGCAACGGCTGTCCGTGACCGAGGACGTGTGGGCGGTGGCCGTGGTCATCGCCCCGGTGCTCGTCGAACAGGGTGAGCTGCGCGAGCCGCTGGAGTCGATCGCCGCCCGTACGGGGCTCTCCGTGCGCCGGGTCAACGACTGCCTCCGGCTGCTGCGCAAGCACGCCTGCATTCACTCGCGGGGCGGGGCCGAGGACGGGGCGCCGGTGTACGTGCTGCACCAGGTCTGAGCCGACCGGCACAGCAGGAGGGGCGTCGCAATCGGTACTTGCGGCGCCCCTCCCGTCTCATGAACCTAGTCGGTTCGCGGGCCTCACGCCCAGCTGATCAGCCGCTTCGGCTGTTCCAGGATCGCCGCCACGTCGGCGAGGACCTTGGAGCCCAGCTCGCCGTCGACCAGGCGGTGGTCGAAGCTCAGGGCCAGGGTGGTCACCTGACGCGGCTTCACCTTGCCCTTGTGCACCCACGGCTGGAGCTTGATCGCACCGACCGCGAGGATCGCGGACTCGCCCGGGTTGAGGATCGGCGTGCCGGTGTCGACACCGAAGACGCCGACGTTGGTGATGGTCACCGTGCCGCCTTGCATGGCGCCGGGGGACGTCTTGCCCTCCCGGGCCGTGGACACCAGCTCGCCGAGTGATTCCGCCAGCTGCGGCAGCGTCTTGGCGTGGGCGTCCTTGATGTTCGGCACGATCAGGCCGCGCGGGGTCGCGGCGGCGATGCCCAGGTTGACGTAGTGCTTGACCACGATCTCCTGTGCCGCCTCGTCCCAGGACGCGTTGATGTCCGGGTTGCGCCTGATCGCAACCAGGAGGGCCTTGGCGATCAGCAGGAGCGGGTTCACGCGCAGGCCCGTGAACTCCTTGTCCTGCTTGAGCTCCTCGACCAGCTTCATGGTGCGCGTCACGTCGACCGTCACGAACTCGGTGACGTGAGGCGCCGTGAACGCCGAGCCGACCATCGCCGCCGCGGTCGCCTTGCGGACGCCCTTGACGGGGATGCGGGTCTCGCGTGCCGTGTCGTACGACGCCGAAGCCGGTACCGAAGCCGTCGGCACCGCGGGGGCGGCCGGGGCGACGGGGGCGGCCGGTGTCGCCTGCGGCTCCGGGGCCTGCGCGGGCGCCGCCGCCGCGTGCACGTCCTCGCGCGTGATGATGCCGTCCGGGCCGGTCGGGGTGATCACGGCGAGGTCGACGCCGAGGTCCTTGGCCAGCTTGCGCACCGGGGGCTTGGCGAGCGGACGCTCGCGGGTGACCGGTGCGGCCGGTCCGTGGCCGTTCATCTCGGCCTGGATCGCGGCGGCGGCCGGCGGGGCCTCCTGGGCCGGTCCCTGGGCGCTCTTGCGGGGGCGGCGGCGGGTCGAGGAGGTGGCGACGCCATAGCCGACCAGGACCGGCTGGCGGCCCTCCGGCTTCGGCTCCTCCGCCGCGGCGGGCGCTTCCTCGACCGGCTCCGGCTCCGGCTCGCCGGCCGCCGCGCCGCCCACGGTCACCGCGATGATCGACGTGCCCACGTCGACCGTGGTGCCCTCGGGGAAGTGCAGCGCGCGGACCACGCCGTCGTAGGGGATGGGCAGTTCGACGGCGGCCTTCGCCGTCTCGACCTCGCACACCACCTGGCCGTCGGTGACCGTGTCACCGGGCTGGACGTACCACTTGAGGATCTCGGCCTCGGTGAGTCCCTCGCCCACGTCGGGCATCTTGAACTCACGCACGGAGCTGTCCGTCATCGTCGTCACGCTCCCCTCCTCAGTACGCCAGCGAGCGGTCGACGGCATCCAGCACCCGGTCCAGGTCGGGCAGGTACTCCTCCTCCAGCCGCGCCGGCGGGTACGGCGCGTGGTAGCCGCCGACCCTCAGGACCGGGGCCTCCAGGTGGTAGAAGCAGCGCTCCGTGATCCGGGCGGCGATCTCCGCGCCCGAGCCCAGGAACACCGGCGCCTCGTGGACCACGACCAGGCGGCGGGTCTTCTCCACCGAGGCCTGGATCGTGTCGAAGTCGATCGGGGAGAGGGACCGCAGGTCGACGACCTCCAGGGAGCGGCCCTCCTCGGCCGCCGCGTCGGCGACCTCCTGGCAGAGCTTCACCATCGGGCCGTACGCGGCCAGCGTGAGGTCGGTGCCCTCGCGCACCACGCGCGCGGTGTGCAGCGGGCCGGGGATGGCCTCCGTGTTGACCTCGGCCTTGTCCCAGTACCGCCGCTTGGGCTCGAAGTAGATCACCGGGTCGTCGCTCTGGATGGCCTGCTGCATCATCCAGTACGCGTCCGCCGAATTCGACGGCGAGACCACCTTCAGGCCCGCCACGTGGGCGAACAACGCCTCGGGGGACTCGGAGTGGTGCTCGACCGCGCCGATGCCGCCGCCGTAGGGGATGCGGACGACGACCGGCAGCTTGACCTTGCCCAGCGAACGGGCGTGCATCTTCGCCAGCTGGGTGACGATCTGGTCGTAGGCCGGGAAGACGAAGCCGTCGAACTGGATCTCCACCACCGGGCGGTAGCCGCGCAGGGCCAGGCCGATGGCGGTGCCGACGATGCCGGACTCGGCCAGCGGGGTGTCGATGACCCGGTCCTCGCCGAAGTCCTTCTGCAGTCCGTCGGTGACCCGGAAGACGCCGCCGAGCTTGCCGACGTCCTCGCCCATGATCAGGACCTTGGGGTCCGAGTCCAGCGCGCGGCGCAGCGACTCGTTGATCGCCTTGGCCAGCGCCATCTTTTCCGTAGCCATGTCAGACCCCCTCAGCCTCTGCGAACGACGCCTGGTAGGCGGCGAACTGGGCTCGCTCCTCGTCGACGAGCGCGTGCCCGTCCGCGTACGCGTTCTCGAAGATGGCGAACCGGTCCGGGTCCGGCATGGCACGGACCACCTCGCGCACTCGTTTGCCCAACGCCTCGCTCTCCGTCTCCAGTTCCTCGAAGAATCCCTCGTCCGCGTGGTTTGCGGACTCCAGGTAGCGGCGAAGGCGCAGGATCGGGTCCTTCGCCTCCCAGGCGGCGCGCTCGTCGTCGTGCCGGTAGCGGGAGGGGTCGTCGGAGGTGGTGTGGGCGCCCATGCGGTACGTGTACGCCTCGATCAGCGCCGGGCCCTCTCCACGGCGCGCCCGCTCCAGGGCCCACCGGGTGACCGCGAGGCAGGCCAGCGCGTCGTTGCCGTCGACTCGGACGCCGGGGAAGCCGAAGCCCTGGGCGCGCTGGTAGAGGGGAACGCGGGTCTGCTTCTCGTTGGACTCGGAGATCGCCCACTGGTTGTTCTGGCAGAAGAACACCACCGGGGCGTTGTAGACGGCGGCGAAGTTGAACGCCTCGCTGACGTCGCCCTGGCTGGAGGCGCCGTCGCCGAAGTAGGCGATCACGGCGGAGTCCGCGCCGTCCTTGGCGACGCCCATCGCGTAGCCCGTGGCGTGCAGCGCCTGGGAGCCGATGACGATGGTGTACAGGTGGAAGTTGTTGCTGTTGGGGTCCCAGCCGCCGTTGTTCACGCCGCGGAACATGCCGAGCAGGTTGGTCGGGTCGACCCCGCGGCACCAGGCGACGCCGTGCTCGCGGTAGGTCGGGAAGACGTAGTCGTCCTCGCGGGTGGCCCGGCCGGAGCCGATCTGGGCGGCCTCCTGGCCCAGCAGGGAGGCCCACAGGCCCAGCTCGCCCTGGCGCTGCAGGGCCGTGGCCTCGGCGTCGAAGCGCCGCGTGAGCACCATGTCTCGGTACAGGCCGCGCAGCTCGTCCGGGGTGATGCCGGCGACGAACTCCGCGTACTCGGCGTACGCGGCGTTGTCGACGCGCTCGCCCTCTGGCGTCAGCAGCTGCACGAGCTCCGTCTCGGAGCCCTTCTTGGCAGCGGTACGGGTGGTGCGCTTGGCGCCGGTGGTGCCGGCCGCCTTGCTTCCGGCGCTGCGTCGCGGCTTGCGCGCGGCAGTGCTCTCGGTCACGTGTGCTCCTCCGTCGGTCCGGCCCCCGGGTTCGCCGGAAGCCAGTGCGGCTCACCTGCGGCCCGAAGGACGCACAGGGTGGGTGCGCCGCGATCGGGAACAGGCGTGACAGGTGCCCCGGCGAGCGCCCTGCGAACAGCACGTTACCCAGTGCTCCACATTTCTGTGAAACCCCTCCTGACCTGCGTGTTTACTCGGATTTCCAAGTAAATCGGCAAAGTCGGGAACTTCTACTGGTCACAGCCTCGCAGGGGGCCGGAACAACGGCACGTTATCCCGGCCACCCCGGGCACGGGAAGAGTCGGTGTGTGACTCCGAGCGGGTGCCCGAAGACGGAGAAAGAGGACACGGAGAAGAGGACGGAGAAAACCGGGTATTCCGCTGCGAGGTCGCTGCGAGGTCGCTGCGAGGTCCGGAAAACACGACGCGCGCGTGGCCCGTTTCCGGGGCGCACGCGCGCGTGGTGGGGTGCTTCGGGTCAGCCGTCGCCCTCGGAGCCACCGGGGACGCCGGTCACGCCGCCGGTCGGCTCACCACCGCCGGTCGGCTCACCACCGTCCGTCGGCTCACCACCGTCGGTCGGCTCACCACCGTCCGTCGGCTCACCACCGTCCGTCGGCGTGGACGGATCCGTCTGGCCGTCGGTCGGCTCACCGGTCGGCTCCTCCGTCGCGGTCTGCGACGGCGTGTAGGAGGGCGTGTACGACGGCGTGTAGTCGTCGCCGCCCGAGCCCGAGCCGCCGTTGTCCTCGTCCGTGCCCGGGTCGGTGGTCTCCTGGGTCGCCTCGTCGCTGGGCGACTCGCTGGGCGACGCGTCGTCGGTGCTCGGCGTGGTGGTGGGCGACTGGGTGGTGCCCTTGCCGCCTCCGCCCTCGCCGCCCCCGCCGTTGTTCAGGGCCAGCGCGACGCCCGCGGCGATGGCGATGACCGCGAGGACGGCCAGGACCCACAGCTTGCCCCGGCCGCTGCCCTTGTTGCCGTTGCCCTCGAAGCCGCCGTCGTCGCCCCCGCCGTAGCCGTTCGGCAGGATCGGCTGGGGGATCTGCTGGGTGCCCGAGACGCCGTGGTCGGGGTGCGGCAGCACCGTGGTGCCCGCCATCCCGGCCGCCGGGGTGTGCCGGCCGTCGTGCATGGCGACCGGGCCGGTGTTCCAGGTGCCGGTGTGGCCGCCCTGCTCGTAGAGCATCTGCAGCGCGTACTGGACCAGGCCGCGCATCTCCTCCGCGGTCTGGAAGCGGTCGTCGGGCTCCTTGGCCAGCGAGCGCATCACCAGGCCGTCGAGCTCCGGCGGCGCGGCGTCGGAGGCCTCGGAGGGCGGCGTCGGGATGTCCTGGACGTGCTGGTAGACCACCGACAGCGGGGTCTCCCCGGTGAAGGGCGGGCGCAGCGCGAGCAGTTCGTAGAGCAGGCAGCCCGTCGCGTACAGGTCGGAGCGGTGGTCGACGGCCTTGCCGAGGGCCTGCTCCGGGGAGAGGTACTGCGGGGTGCCCATCACCATGCCGGTCTGCGTCATCGTCGACTGGGCGCCGTGCAGGGCGCGGGCGATGCCGAAGTCCATCACCTTCACCGCGCCGTTGTGCGTGATGATGACGTTCGCCGGCTTGATGTCGCGGTGCACGATGCCGTGCTGGTGCGAGTAGGCGAGCGCCTCCAGGACCCCGGAGACGATGATCAGGGCCTGCTCGGGGCCGGGCGCCTCGGCGTTGAGGAGGAGGTCGCGAATGGTGCGGCCCTCGACGATCTCCATCACGATGTACGGCACGGACTGGCCGCCGACGACGTCCTCGCCGGAGTCGTACACGGCCACGATGGCGTGGTGGTTGAGGCCGGCCACCGACTGCGCCTCGCGCGTGAAGCGGGCCTTGGAGACCGGGTCCTCCGCGAGGTCGGCGCGCAGCAGCTTGACCGCCACGGTGCGCCCGAGACGGACGTCCTCGGCGGCGAACACCTCGGCCATGCCGCCCCGCCCGAGCCTGCGGGTCAGCCGGTACCGGCCGTCGCCGACCAGGCCGCCGTTGCCCCAGATCTCCGGCGCGTCAGACATACCGCCGCCAGTCGCCTCGGGTTCGGACGGGCCCTGGGCGCGCTGCTGCTGTGCCATCAGTCCTCGCCGTCGTTTCTGCCCGCGGTGCGCGCGGTGTTGTTACGGTCTCCGTCGGCCACGCTACAGCCTTCGCGGGCGCCTCCGGTCCGAGATGGGCGCGGGGACCGGCAACAGACGGACCGGTCATGAAACCCTGGTTCCGTACTGTCGTGCAAATTCTGTGTGCCGGCCGTACGACCCCTGTAACGCTTCCGCGACGCTTCCTTCGCGTACGGTCACGGAACGGGCACCGCGCTTGACGTGTCAGTGGCCTGGGGCAGACTTGGCCGGGAATAGCACTTTCGATCACGATCACAAACGCGAGCGCGCGTGCCGCTGCCACCGGCGCCGCGGCGCCTATGGGGGACGCAGAGACATGAGCCAGGACGCCGGACAGGGCCGGTACGCGGGGCGGGCGCTCGCCGGCGGCCGCTACCAGCTGCGCGACTTGCTCGGCGAGGGCGGCATGGCCTCCGTGCACCTGGCGTACGACTCGGTGCTGGACCGACAGGTCGCGATCAAGACACTCCACACCGAGCTGGGCCGGGAGCAGGCCTTCCGCGAGCGCTTCCGCCGCGAGGCCCAGGCGGTGGCCAAGCTCACGCACACCAACATCGTCTCGGTCTTCGACACCGGCGAGGACACGCTCGGGGACGGCATGCCGACCCCCTACATCGTCATGGAGTACGTCGAGGGCCGGCCGCTCGGCTCGGTGCTCGACGAGGACGTCCGGCAGCAGGGCGCGATGCCCGCCGACAAGGCGCTGAAGATCACCGCCGATGTGCTGGCGGCGCTGGAGATCAGCCACGAGATGGGCCTGGTCCACCGCGACATCAAGCCGGGCAACGTGATGATGACCAAGCGCGGCGTGGTCAAGGTGATGGACTTCGGCATCGCCCGCGCCATGCAGTCCGGCGTGACGTCGATGACGCAGACCGGCATGGTCGTCGGCACCCCCCAGTACCTCTCGCCGGAACAGGCCCTGGGGCGCGGCGTGGACGCCCGCTCCGACCTGTACTCGGTCGGCATCATGCTCTTCCAGCTGGTCACCGGGCGCCTGCCGTTCGACGCGGACTCGCCGCTGGCCATCGCGTACGCGCACGTGCAGGAGGAGCCGGTCGCCCCGTCGTCCGTCAACCGCTCCCTGCCGCCGGCCGTGGACGCCCTGGTGGCCCGCGCGCTGAAGAAGAACCCGAACGAACGCTTCCCGAGCGCCGAGGCGATGCGGGACGAGTGCCTGCGCGTGGCGTCGTCCTTCCACGCCGCCCCGCCGAGCATCGTGCCCGGCGCGAACACGCCGAGCGGCGCGGGCGTCGGCTCCGCGGTGTTCCCGCCGGTCGACCAGGCCACCCCGGCGCCCACGGGTCCGGTCCAGACGCCGTACCAGCCGACGCCGGCCCCGAACCCGTACGGCACCCCGGCGCCGGCCGCGCCCTCCCCCGCGTACGGCTATCCGCAGCAGGGCGGCTACCAGACGCCGGCCGCCTACGCCCCGCAGAACGCGTCGACCCCGCCGCCGTACAACATCACGCCGACGCCCCCGGCGTCCGGGTCCTCGGGCGGCGGCAAGTCCAACAAGACGGTGGTCATCGGATCGATCGTGGTCGCCGTCCTGGTGGTCGGCGGTCTGATCGGCGCGCTGCTGATGAACAACGGCGGCGACGACGAGGCCAAGGGCGGGGACGGCTCCTCGTCCCCGTCGGCGACGAAGGCGGCGGGCTACCGCGGGCCGGACACGACGAAGACGATCGAGAAGGACGAGTG
The DNA here is from genome assembly GCF_044544295.1 of Streptomyces sp. NPDC053750. Lineage (NCBI taxonomy): Bacteria > Bacillati > Actinomycetota > Actinomycetes > Kitasatosporales > Streptomycetaceae > Streptomyces > Streptomyces sp. NPDC053750. The sequence goes on from NZ_JBITXB010000004.1 coordinate 343,393, forward strand.
CACCGAGCCGGACGAGTCCTACAACGACCCTGACAAGATCAAGGTCCCGGACTTCACGTTCAAGTACATCGGCTCGGTCAAGGAGTGCTTCCAGGCCGCCGGCTGGACCATGAAGGTCGTCCCGGTCGACGAGAACACGTACGGCGAGGGCTCGGTCCGGGACCAGTTCCCCGCGCCCGGCACGGACGTCGACCCGAAGAACATGCCGCAGATCCAGCTCAAGGTCTCGACGGGCAATCCCCCCTCGTCCTGATCCGCGCACGGCACCACGCGCAGGGCCCGGCAGCACCGGCTGCCGGGCCCTGCGCGTCGTCGTGACCGCTCCTACGGCATCTACAGGTAGGGGCCGCCCGTGCGGGGGCCCGGGTGCGGCTCCTCGCCGTCCTGGCCGACGCCCGGCGGCAGGGCGCGGCGCATCTGCTCCAGCTGGGCCCGCGCGGCCATCTGCTGGGCGAACAGCGTGGTCTGGATGCCGTGGAACAGGCCCTCCAGCCAGCCGACCAGCTGGGCCTGGGCGATCCGCAGTTCGGCGTCCGTCGGCGTCACGTCGTCGGTGAAGGGCAGGGAGAGCCGCTCCAGCTCCTCGACCAGCTCCGGGGCCAGCCCGTCCTCCAGCTCCTTCACCGAGCTGGCGTGGATCTCCTTGAGCCGGGCGCGGCTCGCCTCGTCCAGGGGTGCGACGCGCACCTCCTCCAGCAGCTGCTTGATCATGCTGCCGATCCGCATGACCTTGGCAGGCTGCTCCACCTGCTCGGTCACCGGGGTTTCGCGGGAGTCGTCGTCTCCTCCGCCGCCGCTGAGCGCCATTCCGTCCTGGCCGACGACCAGGATCTGGGGGTTCTCCGGCGACCTGTCGTTCCTCGGCATCTCCATGCCGCCATTCTCGCGCACCCGTATGCCCCGTCGGGGTGGCGCCCCCGAGAAAGGCCGGGCTCCCGCGTACGGCGGAGTCCGAAATGCCGGGATCACGGGTAGGTGTGAGGCTTGATCCGTCGATTTCGGCGGCGGGACGATACCGGGAGGAGGCCGCGGGCGTGTCTCCATGGCTGCGCACACTGCGAGCGACGGGACTGGTGGGGGCCCTGGGGTTGGGCGCGCTGGCGACGCCGTACGCGGCGGGGGCGGCGCACGGCGCCGGGTTCGCGACGGCCGAGGCCAGGCTCGCCCCTTCTCCCGCGGGATCGGCCGGCTCCTCAGGTACGGGAAGGGGCGCCGGCCCGGACGGCCACACCGGGCACAGCGGTCGCGAGCGCCCGCACGGCCACGGCGGGCACCCGGCTCAGGACGGCCCCGGTGCCGGCCCCGCCGCCCCGTCCGCGACCAGGACCCGCCCGGCCGGGCGGCCGACGTCGGGACCGGCGGGCAGCACGGCACACGGCTCCGCGAAGCCCGCCCGGCCCGCCCCCTCAGCGCCCGGCGCCGCCACGGCGGAGCCGGAGCCCTCCCAGGCGGGGAGCAGGCCGAGCGAGGGACGACAGCGGCCCGGACGGCCCCCGGCGCAGGAACCGGACACGCGGGAACGGGGCAAGGAAGAACGGGACAAGCAGGGCCGGGACCAGCACGGCCCGGCGGAGAAGGCCGGTGAGGCGCCCGGCGGGGACGGCGCCGCGCGCCTCTGGGACGGTACGGAGGTCGTCGTACCGCCCGGGAAGGCCGCCCCGGTGCCCTCGGCGACCCCGTCCCCGTCCGCGTCCCGGGCACCGGCGCAGGCCGGCACCCGGGCCGAGGGCTCCGCCGGGCCCGTCCTGCGCGTCCTGCCGCTCGGCAGCGGACTCGTCCTCATCGGTCTCGGCCTGGCCCTGGCCTTCGTCGGCCTCCGGCTGCGGCGGGGCTGACACCTCCCGGGGCGGGGGCGACCGGCTACGACGAGGCGATCAGCAGCACCTTCCCGATGTGGCCGCTCTCCTCCACGATCCGGTGCGCGGCGGACGCCTCGCTCATCGGCAGTTCGCGGTCGACGATCGGACGGACGTGCCCTCCGGCGAGCAGCGGCCAGACGTGTTCGCGTACGGCCGCCACGATCGCCGCCTTCTCCGCCGGCGGGCGGGCGCGCAGCGAGGTCGCGCTGACCGCGGCGCGCTTGGCCAGGAGCATGCCGATGTTCAGCTCGCCCTTGCGGCCGCCCTGCATACCGATGATCGCGAGCCGGCCGTTGACGGCGAGGGCCTGGACGTTGCGGTCCAGGTACTTGGCGCCCATGTTGTCGAGGATGACGTCGGCGCCCGCGCCGTCCGTCGCCTCCTTCACCTCGGCGACGAAGTCCTGCTCCCGGTAGTTGATCAGGATGTCGGCGCCCAGCTCGGCGCAGCGCTCCAGCTTCTCCTTGCTGCCCGCCGTCACGGCGACCTTGGCGCCGACGGCCTTGGCGAGCTGGATCGCCATGGTGCCGATGCCGCTGGAACCGCCGTGGACGAGCAGGGTCTCGCCGGGGCGCAGGTGGGCGACCATGAAGACGTTCGACCAGACGGTGCAGACCACCTCGGGCAGCGCCGCCGCCTGCCGCAGGCCGATGCCCTCGGGCACCGGCAGCAGCTGACCGGCCGGCACCGCGACCTGGTCGGCGTAACCGCCGCCCGCGAGCAGCGCGCACACCTCGTCGCCGACGGACCATCCGGACACGCCCGCGCCGAGCGCGGTGATGCGCCCGGAGCACTCCAGGCCGGGGTAGGGCGAGGCGCCGGGCGGGGGGTCGTAGAAGCCCTGGCGCTGCATGATGTCGGCGCGGTTGACGGCGCTGGCCGCCACCTCGACCAGGACCTCGCCCTCGCCGGGCACCGGGTCGGGGACCTCGGCCCGCACCAGCGCCTCGGGGCCTCCGGGTTCGGGAATCGTGATCGCATGCATGGGGCCGACGCTACTCCTCGCCCCCTGGGCGGGCCCGTCCACCTGGGTCCCCGGTCGGAGGGGAGTACGACTTTGGGACCGTCTGCCGGGAAATCCCTGTGCGCGACCGATGAGTTTGCGCGACGGTAAAGGTCTTCCCATGTGTAGCCCAAGAACGCGCAGTCGCAGAACGCGGAAGGACCACCAAGCATGAGCACGCACACGTCCGGGCTCGCGATCGAGACCGCGGGCCTGGTGAAGACGTTCGGCGAGACTCGCGCCGTGGACGGCGTGGACCTCGCGGTGCCCGCCGGCACGGTCTACGGCGTCCTCGGCCCGAACGGCGCCGGCAAGACCACCACGGTGAAGATGCTCGCCACCCTGCTGCGGCCGGACGGCGGGCAGGCACACGTCTTCGGCCACGACGTCGTGCGCGAGGCGGACGAGGTGCGCGGCCGGGTGAGCCTCACCGGGCAGTACGCCTCCGTGGACGAGGACCTCACCGGCACGGAGAACCTGGTCCTGCTGGGCCGTCTCCTCGGGCACGGCAAGAAGACCGCGCGGGAGCGGGGCGCCCAGCTGCTGGAGGCCTTCGGGCTGACGGACGCGGCGGCGAAGCAGGTCAAGCACTACTCCGGCGGCATGCGGCGGCGCATCGACATCGCCGCGTCCATCCTCAACACCCCCGACCTGCTCTTCCTCGACGAGCCGACCACCGGCCTCGACCCGCGCAGCCGCAACCAGGTGTGGGACATCGTGCGCGCGGTCGTCGCCCAGGGCACGACCGTGCTGCTGACCACGCAGTACCTGGACGAGGCCGACCAGCTGGCCTCCCGGATCGCCGTCATCGACAAGGGCCGGGTGATCGCCGAGGGCACCAAGGGCGAGCTCAAGGCGTCCGTCGGCGCCGGTTCCGTCCATCTGCGGCTGCGGGACGCCGACCAGCGGCCCGAGGCCGAGCGGCTGCTGCGAGACCTGCTGGTCGCCGAGGTGCAGCGGGAGCCCGACCCGGTGGCGCTGACCGCCCGCCTGGGCGTGGCGGCGAGCGACACCGCGGCCGACCAGGCCGCCAAGGCGCTCGGCGAGCTGGCCCGGGCCGGCATCACGGTCGACAACTTCTCCCTCGGACAGCCCAGCCTCGACGAGGTCTTCCTGGCGCTGACCGGCCACGACACCGGCCAGAGCGCCGGCAACGGCAACGGCGACGGCACGGACGCGAAGGGCGAGGTGGCGGCATGAGCACGGCCACGAACACCGAGAACACGGAACTCTCCGCAGTCAGCACCGAGTCGCTGGCGGCCCTGCTGGTCACCAAGGAGCGCCCGCCGAGGCCCAGCTCCCTGTCCACGTCGGTGACGTTCGGATGGCGCGCGATCCTCAAGATCAAGCACGTGCCGGAGCAGCTCTTCGACGTCACCGCCTTCCCGATCATGAACCTGTTGATGTTCACGTACCTCTTCGGCGGTGCGCTGGCGGGTTCGCCCAGTGACTACATCCAGTTCGTACTGCCGGGCATCCTCGTGATGTCGGTCGTGATGATCACGATGTACACCGGGGTGTCGGTGAACATCGACATCGAGAAGGGCGTCTTCGACCGGTTCCGCTCGCTGCCGATCTGGCGGCCGTCGGCGATGGTCGGCTATCTGCTCGGCGACGCGCTGCGCTACACGATCGCGTCCGTCGTGATGCTCGCCGTGGGTCTGCTGCTGGGCTACCGGCCCGACGGCGGGTTCGTCGGCGTGGTCGCCGGCATCGCGCTGCTGCTGGTGTTCTCGTTCGCCTTCTCGTGGATCTGGACGATGTTCGGGCTGATGCTGCGCACCGAGAAGTCGGTGATGAGCGTCAGCATGATGGTGATCTTCCCGCTCACCTTCCTGTCCAACGTCTTCGTCGACCCGAAGACCATGCCCGGCTGGCTGCAGGCCTTCGTCAACAACAGCCCGATCACACACCTGGCGTCCGCGGTGCGGGGTCTGATGGCGGGCGACTGGCCCGGCGCCGAGATCGGCTGGACGCTGGGCTGGGCGGGCCTGCTCCTGCTGGTCTTCGGCCCGGTCACGATGCGGCTCTACAACCGCAAGTAGCCCTTCGCGACACGCGACCGGCGGCGCCGCGGACCGTGCGGCGCCGTCAGTCGCGGGGCAGCTGGCGGGCGTCGGGGGTCACGTGGGTGACCGTCGTCGCCCGCACGATCGTGATCAGGCGGTCCGTCAGCTCCAGCCCTCCGACGACCGGATCGTCGTAGCCGAGCACCCGGTGTCCGCGCAGCACGCTCACCACCAGGTCGTCCACCTCGCGCGGGCTCCTGCCCACCTCGGCCTTTATGACCGGTCGTTCGACGAGGTCGAGGCCGCTGCCCTGGCTGATGAGGTCCTCCATGACCATGCCGGCCGCCGGGCTGAGCACGGAGAGGCCGAGCAGTCGGCCGGCGGCGCTGGCGCTGGTGATCACGGCGTCGGCGCCGGACTGCTTCAGCAGCGGCGCGTTCTCCTCCTCGCGGACCGCGACCACGATCTTCGCGCCGCGGTTGAGCTGCCGGGCCGTCAGGGTGACCAGTACGGCCGTGTCGTCGCGCTGGGTGGCGATGATGATCTGCTTCGCCCGGAACACCTCGGCCCGGTTCAGCACGTCACTGCGCGTCGCGTCACCCACCACGCCCGCGTAACCGTGGGCTGTCGCGGCCTCGATGGCCTTCCCACTGGGATCGACCACGACGACCTGTTCCTTCCGCAGCCCGGTCGCGCAGACGGTCTGGATCGCCGAGCGCCCCTTCGTACCGAAGCCGACGACGACGGTGTGATCGCGCAAGGTGGACCTCCAGCGGTTCAGGCGCCACTCCTCCCGAGTGCGCTCGGTGAGGGCTTCCAGCGTGGTGCCGACCAGGATGATCAGGAACATCACGCGCAGCGGCGTGATGACGAAGATGTTGGTCAGCCTGGCGGCGTCGCTGACGGGTGTGATGTCGCCGTACCCGGTGGTGGAGAGGGTGACGGTGGCGTAGTAGAAGGCGTCGAGGAGGTCGAGGGAGCCGTCGGAGTTGTCGTTGTAGCCATCGTGATCGGCATAGACGATGAAAGCGGTCGCCACGAGGACCACCAGGGCGAGGGACAGCCGTTTGCCGACCTGGCGGATCGGGTGCTCCACCAGCTTCCTCGGGAGTTTCACCCGGTGGGTCACGAGGTGTTCGTCCGCCTGGCGGGCGATCGCGTCCTGGCCCGGAAGTTTCACGTGAAACACACTCCGATTCCGCCGGTGGCCCAGGGCAGGTCGAGCAGCTCGGTCTCCTGCCCCGGTCGCGCGCCGCCCGGTGGGACGACGGCCAGGGCATCGGCCGCCGCGACGCCGCGCAGCATGGCCGGACCGTTGTAGTGCAGAGGTACGGCACTGTCGCCGCGCAGGACCACGGGGACGAGCCGGGTGTCGTACGGGTGCCCGTGCACCGCGTCCCGCAGGGGCAGCGTGTACGGCTCCGGCGCCGGGCGGGCGGCGAGGGTGCGCAGCAGCGGCTCGGCGAGCGTGAGCAGGCCGGAGACGGCGGCGAGGGGGTTGCCGGGCAGGCCCACGAGGTGCTGGCCGTCCCTGAGGCGGGCCAGCAGCATGGGGTGGCCGGGGCGCACCTTGACGCCGTCCACGAGGAGGTCGGCGCCGATGCGGCGCAGGGTCGGGTGAACGTGGTCGACGGGGCCCGCGGCGGTGCCGCCGGTCGTCACGATCAGGTCGGCGTCGGAGGTGGTGACGGCCCGGTGCAGGGCGTCTGCGTCGTCACCGATCCGGCGGACCGTGCGGACCTCGGCGCCCATGGCTCGCAGCCAGGGCGGCAGCATCGGGCCCAGTGCGTCCCGGATGAGGCCGTCGTGCGGGAGGCCCTCGGTCAGCAGCTCGTCACCGAGGACGAGGACGTCGACGCGGGGGCGGGGGATCGCGGTGAGCGTGTCGTACCCGGCGGCTGCCGCGAGGCCCAGAACGGCCGGGGTGACGAGGGTGCCGACGGGCAGCAGCTGGTCGCCGCTGCGGCATTCCTGGCCGCGCGGGCGGATGTCCTGGCCGTGGACCACCTCGCGGGTGGGGTGCAGGCGGCCCTTGGCGTCGGTGCGGCCGTGCTCGGTGCGCAGGACGGCAGTGGTGTCCAGGGGGACGCGGGCGCCGGTGGCGATACGGGCGGCCTCGCCGTCGGTGAGGGGCGCGGGCTCCGCGTGGCCGGCCAGGACACCCTCGTCGCGCACGGTCCAGGGGCCCGGTCCGGCGACGGCCCAGCCGTCCATCGCGGAGGAGTCGAAGGAGGGGAGATCGGTGAGGGCGGGCAGGGGCGCGGCCAGGGTGAGGCCCAGGGACGCTTCGAGGGGCACGGAGAGCGGGGCGCGGCGGGCGCCACGGGCGGCGGCCCGGGCAGCGCGCTCGGCGGTCGACCGTGCCTCGGGCCAGGGCGTCGCGCGGTGGTGGGAGTCGGCCTGGCCGCGGGAGGCGCCGTGGTGGCCGGAGTGCGTTCCGTGCGCCGGTGTCGTCGCGTGGCCGACGTGGCCGCCGTGATCGTGGGGAAGTCCGGGGTGCTCCTTCACGAGGGCGAGCGCCTCCTCGACGTCGAGGTCTTCCGCTTCCTCGTCGGCCCGGGTGCCGGGGGAGGCCATCAGGCGCCCGGGTGGGTGTCGGGGGCGGCGTCGGGCTTGCCGTCCGCTGCCTGGGCGGCCTCCTCCGCCCAGCGCCGGGCGAGGGCCGCGGCCTTGCGGGCGGCCTCGGCGACCGCCTCGGGGCCTCCCCCGGCCCGCCCGGCGGCGTAGCCGACGAGGAAGGTGGTCAGCGGGGCCGCGGGCCGCGCCACTCCGTGGGCGGCGTCACGCGCGAGGTCGAGCAGGAGAACCCTGTCGACGTCCAGGTCGATGCCCAGCTCGTCCTTGGCTGCGGAAATCCATTCATCCAACACGTGACCATGCTCCCTGATGCGTGCCCTTGCGGTGGCGATGTCGTCCCAGGTGTCGCAGTCGAAGGACGCGACGGCGTCGGGGACCCGAGCGAGGCGGAGCGCGCCGGTCAGGCGGCGCAGGGGCAACCCGGTGAGGTCGGCCCGGTCCCGGGTGAGTGCGGCCAGTTCGCGGCGGACCGCAGAGGCGCGGTAGGCGGCGACGAGGGGCTGGTCGCGGCCGTCGGCATCGGTGAGCAGCACGCCCTCGGCGTCGCTCGCGGCGAGGGCCGACAGCAGGGCACCGACGGTCCGCCCGGCGAGGAACGGCAGATCGGCCGAGAGCACGACCACGTACTCGGCCGTGGTGTGCCGCAGTCCGGCGGCGAGGGCGGCGAGCGGCCCGCCGCCGGGCGGGTCCTCCCGCGCCCAGGTCACCGGGCGCGCGGTGGGCCGGTGATCGGCGACGACGACGGTGGTCCGCGCTCCGGCGCAGGCGGCGAGCACCCGGTCCAGCAGCGCGCGCCCGCCCACGCGCACACCGGGCTTGTCCGCGCCGCCGAGCCGCCGGGCTGCCCCGCCGGCGAGCACGACGGCGTCGTACCGGGCGGGGCCCGGGCCCGGCGCGGGGCCGGTGCCGGCGCCGGGGCCACCGAGGGGCTCGTACGCGGTCACCCCCTGAGTATGCGTCCCCTCGCGATCACAGGGAACGCGGGGGAGCCCTCGCAATCAGAGTGTGCGCGAAGGCACTCTCGTCACCGCGCCGTCACAGGGTGCGCAGCAGCACCGCCGGCTGTTCCACACAGTCCGCCACGTACCGCAGGAAACCGCCCGCGGTGCCTCCGTCGCACACCCGGTGGTCGAAGGTGAGCGACAGCTGGACGACCTGCCGCACCGCCAACTCGCCCTCGTGCACCCAGGGCTTGGGGACGATACGGCCGACGCCGAGCATGGCCGCCTCGGGGTGGTTGATGATCGGCGTGGAGCCGTCGACGCCGAACACGCCGTAGTTGTTCAACGTGAAGGTGCCACCCGTCAGTTCGCCGGGGGTGAGCCTCCCCGCACGGGCCGCCTCGGTCAGCCGGGCGAACTCCGCGGTGAGCCCCTCGGCGTCCCGTGCGTGCGCGTCGCGGACGACCGGCACGACCAGTCCCCGGTCGGTCTGGGCGGCGAAACCGAGGTGGACCTGGTCGAGTTGGACGACCTCCCGGGCCTGCGTGTCGACCGTGGAGTTCAGGTCGGGGAAACGGGCCAGTGCGGCGGTGCAGATCCGGGCCAGCAGGGCGACCAGCGAAATCTTCGGTTCTCCGGCCGCGTTCATCGCGGTGCGCGCCCGCATCAGCTCGGTCGCGTCGGCGTCCACCCAGCAGGTGGCGTCCGGGATCTCGCGCCGACTGCGGGAGAGCTTGTCGGCGACGGCTCCGCGGACGCCCTTGAGGGGGGTGCGGATGCCGCCGGACCGTGCCGCGGAGGGCGCGGGGGTCTCCTGGGCCGCCGTGCGGCCGCCCTGCGCGGCCGTGGCGCGCAGCGCGTACTCCACGTCCGCCCGCAGGATCAGCCCGTCCGGGCCAGAGCCGGTCAGCTCGCGCAGATCCAGGTCGTGCTGCCGGGCCAGCCTGCGCACCAGCGGGGAGATGACGGGGACGGGCCCGTCCACCGGATCGGCGGTGCGCACCCGGCCGTTCGTCCGCCCGGACGCCGCGGTGCCGACGGGCGGCGTGGCGGTGGCGGGCGGCGTGGCGGCAGACGCCGACGGTGCCGGCCGCACCCTGCGCCGTCGCGCGGGCGCCTCGGAGGTGCCGTAACCGACCAGGACGTTGCCCGAACCCCCGGCCCTGGTCTCCGCGGCCATCGCCTTCGCCCCCGCGGCCCGGCTCGTCCCGGCCTGTGCCGCCCCGGCCGCCGTCGTCCCGGCCGCCTCGCCGTCGGTGTCCGCATCCCGCGCCGGGCGCCCGCCGGCGACGCTCTCGTCGACCGCCACCCTCAGCAGCGGCGCCCCGACGGGCAGCTCCGTGCCCTCCTCGCCGAAGCGGGCGGTGACCACACCGCCGTAGGGGCAGGGCACCTCGACCATCGCCTTGGCCGTCTCGACCTCGACGACCGGCTGGTCGACGGCGACGACGTCACCGACCTCGACCATCCAGCGCACGATCTCCGCCTCGGTGAGCCCCTCACCGAGGTCGGGGAGCTTGAACTCCAGGCTGCGCCCATCAGAAGCGTGTGCCATCAGCTTTCGGCCTCCCACTGCAGGCGCCCCACGGCGTCCAGGATCCGGTCCACACCAGGCAGGTGGTGACGCTCCAGCATGGGCGGAGGATACGGGACGTCGAATCCGGCCACCCTGAGCACCGGCGCCTCCAGGTGGTGGAAGCAGCGCTCCGTGACCCGGGCCGCGATCTCCCCGCCCGGGCCCCCGAAGGAACCCGACTCGTGGACGACGACCGCGCGTCCCGTCCGCCGCACCGAGGCGCACACCGTCTCGTCGTCGAACGGCACCAGGGAGCGCAGATCGACGACTTCGAGGTCCCAGCCCTCGGCCCGGGCCGCCTCCGCCGCCTCCATGCAGGCGACCAGCGACGGCCCGTACGTGATGAGCGTGGCGCTCCGGCCCGAGCGCCGCACCACCGCGCGGCCTGTCGGTTCAACGGGCGCCGGCTCCTCGGGGTTCCAGGCGTCCTTCGACCAGTACAGCCGCTTGGGTTCGAGGAAGACCACCGGGTCGTCGGAGGCGATGGCCTCGCGCAGCAGCCCGTAGGCGTCGGCGACGGTCGCGGGCGTGACGACATGGAGCCCCGGAGTCGCCATGTAGTACGCCTCGGACGAGTCGCTGTGGTGCTCGACGCCGCCGATGCCGCCGCCGTAGGGAACGCGGATCGTCAGCGGCAGGGGCATCTTCCCGCGCGTGCGGTTGCGCATCCTGGCGACATGGCTGACGACCTGCTCGAACGCCGGGTAGGCGAAGGCGTCGAACTGCATCTCCACGACCGGGCGCAGCCCGTACATCGCCATGCCGACGGCCGTGCCGAGGATGCCGGCCTCGGCGAGCGGGGTGTCCGTGCAGCGGTGGTCGCCGAACTCCGCGGCGAGCCCGTCGGTGACCCGGAAGACGCCGCCGAGGGTGCCCACGTCCTCGCCCAGGACGTGCACGCTCGGGTCGTCGGCCATGGCGTCGCGCAGCGCGCGCGTGAGGGCCTGCGCCATGGTGGCCGGCTTGGCGGCGACGGTGGTCATCGGTGCGTCCCTTCCGGCGCGGCCCCGACCCCGGCGCCCGCCTCTGACTCTGCCGCCGGCTCTGCCTCGGCCTCGGCCGCCAGCTCCGCGCGCAGCCGGTCCCGCTGCTCGCGGAGCTGCGGCGTGGGCTCCGCGTAGACGTGGTCGAACAGGTCCATCGGGTCGAGCTGCGGGTCCTGGTTCATGCGGGCGCGCAGGTCGGCGGCCATGGTCTCGGCGCCCTCGCGGGCGGCCCGTACGCCGTCCTCGTCGAGCAGGCCGCGCTCGGTCAGTTCCCGTTCCAGCAGCTCGATCGGGTCGTGCCGGCGCCAGGCCTCGACCTCGGCGTCGCCCCGGTAGCGGGTCGCGTCGTCGGCGTTGGTGTGCGCCTCGACGCGGTACGTCACCGCCTCCACCAGCGTGGGACCGCCGCCCGCGCGCGCGTGCCGTACGGCGTCGGACAGGACCTCGTGCACCGCGGCGGCGTCGTTGCCGTCGACCAGGCGGCCCGGCATCCCGTAGCCGACGGCCTTGTGGGCCAGCGACGGGGCGGCGGTCTGCTTGGCGAGCGGGACGGAGATCGCGAAGCCGTTGTTCTGCACCAGGAAGACGACCGGGGCCTGCCAGACGGCGGCGAAGTTCAGCGCCTCGTGGAAGTCGCCCTCGCTGGTGCCGCCGTCGCCGACCATGGCCAGCGCGACCACGTCGTCGCCCTTGAGACGGGCGGCGTGCGCGAGACCAACGGCGTGCGGCAACTGGGTGGCCAGCGGCGTGGACAGGGGCGCGACCCGGTGCTCGTAGGGGTCGTACCCGGTGTGCCAGTCGCCGCGCAGCAGGGTGAGGGCCTGGACCGGGTCGACGCCGCGGGTGACGACGGCGAGCGTGTCGCGGTAGCTGGGGAAGAGCCAGTCCCGCCCCTGGAGCGCCAGGGCCGCGGCGACCTCGCAGGCCTCCTGCCCGGTGCTGGAGGGGTAGACGGCCAGCCGGCCCTGCTTGGTCAACGCCGTGGCCTGCGCGTTGTAGCGCCGGCCGTGCACCAGGCGGGTGTACAGCGTGCGCAGCAACGCGGGGTCGGCCTGATCGGCCGCCTTCGTGCCGAGGACGCGGTACGGCTCCGCGTCGGGCAGCAGCGGCGCGGGGTCGGTACGGGGCTGCCAGGCGGGCGGCGGTGTGGGCCGGTACGCGCCCCGCTGCTCCATGACCGTCATGACGGCACCTCCTCGTGGGAGCGGCTTCGGGCTCGCCACGGGTGTGACGGGCCTCACCTACCGATTGTTCGGTCGTCGGCACATTTTGGCTACAGGCGGCCCCGGGCTGTGGACAAACGGTTCTCCACAGCCTGAGATGGACGCAGTACGTCCATGGCAGGGAGGCGGGGGGACATGGCATCTGAACAAATGGCCGAGCGCCCGGACGACGCCGACGGTCCCGAGGACACCGGCACCCCGCCGCCGCGCCCGCTGGATGCCATAGACCAGGACATCCTGCGCATGCTCCAGGCCGACGGCCGCGCCTCCATACGCTCGGTCGCCGAACGGGTGCACGTCTCGCGCGCGAACGCCTACGCCCGCATCAACCGGCTCGTCGAGGACGGCGTCATCCGGGGCTTCGGCGCCCGCGTCGACCACGAACGCGCCGGGCACGGCACCTCGGCGTACATCACCCTGAAGATCGTCCAGAACTCCTGGCGCACCGTCCGCGCCCAGCTCAGGCAGCTGCCCGGCGCCTCGCACATCGCCCTGGTGGGCGGCGACTTCGACGTTCTGCTCCTGGTGCACACCCCCGACAACCGGGCCCTGCGCGAGCTGGTGCTCACCCGCCTCCAGGCCATCCCGGAGGTGCTCAGCACACGCACCCTGCTGGTGTTCGAGACCGAGGACCTCGAACCGCAGAGCTGACCGGCTCGGCCGCCCCGCGGCTCACCAAGCGCTCAGGAGGCCTTGCGCAGCCCTCCGAACACCAGCCGCGCCACCGCGTCGACCACCTCGCGCTCACCCGCACCGCCCCGGCCGGCGGCGCCGTCGGGCCCCTCCGGCCGGTACCACTCGACGATCGAGTTGATCATGCCGAAGACCAGCCGGGTCGCGAGCCGCACCTCCACGTCCGCGCGCACGTCACCCTCGGCCGCCGCGGCCCTCAGCAGGTCGGCGACCCGGTGGTCGAACTCGCGCCGCCGTTCCAGCGCCCACCGCTCGGTGTCGGTGTTGCCGCGCACCCGCAGCAGCAGCGTCACGTAGGGCAGCTCGGCCATGAGCACCTCGACCATCCGCCGCACGACGTACTCCAGCCGCTCGGCGGCGGTCCCCACGCGCGCGTGCTCCTCGTCGAGGATCCCGAAGAGCTCGTCCAGGGCCCGGCTCACGGCCCGGCGCAGCAGCTCCTCCTTGCCCGTGACGTGGTGGTATATGGACGACTTGGAGATCCCGGCCGCCTTGGAGAGGTGCTCCATGGAGGTGCCGTCGTAGCCGCGCTCGATGAAGACCTGCACGGCGACGGAGAGCAGGGTCTCCGGGGTGTACGTGTCCCGCTTGGCGGTGGTCATGAGGGGGTGCCCTCCCCTGCGTCGGCGGTGTGCACGTGGTGGTGGAGCGCGAGGGACGGGGCGTAACGGCCCGTGGGTTCGCGCAGATGCAGCTCGCCCAGCAGGTCGTACACCCGGTCGAGCCCCAGGGCGCGGCCCCACTCGAAGGGGCCGAGCGGGTAGTTCACGCCGAGGCGCATCGCGGTGTCGATGTCGGCCTCGGAGGCCACGCCCCTGGCCGCCGCGTCGTACGCCAGGTCGACGATCCGCGCGACCGTCCGCGCCACGATCATGCCGGGCACGTCGCCGACGACGCTGACCTTCTTGCCGAGCGCCTGGAAGAGGCCGGTGGCCTCGGCGAGGGTGCGGGGCGCGGCGGTCCCGGAGGGGGCGAGGGCGATGCGGGTGGCCCGCCGGTAGTCGAGGGCGAGGTCGAACTGGACAACGTCGCCGAGCTCGGTCGAGGTCTGCCCCTCGGTGAGCAGGAGCCGGCCGCCGCCGGGCAGGACGAGCGACCCGTTGCCGCCGTCCTCCTCGCGGACCTCGATGCCCGCCTCGCGGATCAGCGCGACCAGCTCCTCGGCCGGTCCCAGGTCGCCCTCGACGACCACGTACGGGGGCCGGTCGGCCGGTTCGGCGGTGTGCGGCGCGGGGCGTTCGGCGCCCTCCCGGTGGTCGTACCAGCCCTGCCCGTTCTTGCGCCCGAGCCGGCCGGACTCGACCAGGCGGCGCTGGGCGAGCGACGGCGTGAAGCGCACGTCCTGGAAGAAGGACTGCCACACGGAGTGCGTGACGGACTCGTTGACGTCCTGCCCGATGAGGTCGGTCAGCTCGAAGGCGCCCATCCGGAAGCCGCCCGACTCGCGCAGCACGGCGTCGACGGTCGCGGGGTCGGCGGCCTGCGCCTCGTACACCGCGAACGCCTCGGCGTAGAAGGGCCGGGCGACGCGGTTGACGACGAAGCCGGGGGTGTCGGCGCAGGCGACCGGGGTCTTGCCCCAGGCGCGGGCCGTCTCGTACGCGCGCGTGGCAGACGCGGCGTCGGTGGCGAACCCGGAGACCACCTCCACCAGCGGCAGCAGCGGCGCCGGGTTGAAGAAGTGCAGGCCGACGAAGCGGCCGGGGACGCGGAGCGCGCCGCCGATGGCCGTGACGGACAGGGAGGAGGTGTTGGTGGCGAGCAGGCAGTCGTCGCCGACGACGTCCTCCAGCGCGCGGAACAGCTCCTGCTTGACGTCCAGCCGCTCCAGGACGGCCTCGACGACCAGCGCGCAGTCGGCGAGCCCGGTGAGGGCCTCGGCGGGCTTCAGCCGGGCACGGGCCGCGTCCCGCTCGGCGCCGGTGAGCCGTTCCTTCTCCACGAGCCGGTCGAGGCGTTCGCCGATCGCGTCGGCCGCGTCCCGGGCCCGCCCGGGGACGGCGTCGTACAGCCGTACGGGATGGCCCGCGACCAGCGCCACCTGGGCGATGCCCTGGCCCATGGTGCCGGTGCCGACGACGGCCACGGGGCTGCTGAGGTCGAGTGCTGTCATGTGCGCGATCCTCCCGCACGGGGTTTTCCACAGATGCGGCGGTCCCCCTTGTCCCGACCGATCGTTCGGTTACTCTAGCCGTGTCCGCCTGTTCCTGCCCAGGCTTCCCCCAGGTCCACGAACTCGACGGAGAGTCGACGGCGAGTTCGGGAGAGACGAGGAGTTGGTCCGCATGGCCGCCGAACTCACCGCACACCAGCTGATCGCCCAGCACCGGCCGACCCTGGACCTGGCGCTGGAAACGATCCGTACGCGCGCGTACTGGTCCCCCCACCCCGAGCACCCCAAGGCCTACGGCGAGAACGGCAGTCTGGACACGGCGTCGGGCAAGGCCGCCTTCGACGCCCTGCTCGGCACCCGCCTCGACCTCGGCCAGCCCGGCACCGACGACTGGGTCGGCGGCGAGATCTCCCCGTACGGCGTCGAGCTGGGCGTGGAGTACCCGCACGCGGACCTCGACGTGCTGCTGCCCGCCATGAAGGCCGGCCAGAAGGCGTGGCGGGACGCGGGCGCGGAGCTGCGCGCGATGGTCTGCCTGGAGATCCTCCGGCGGATCGCCGACCGCACGATGGAGTTCGCCCAGGCGGTCATGCACACCTCCGGACAGGCCTTCATGATGGCCTTCCAGGCGGGTGGCCCGCACGCGCAGGACCGCGGCCTGGAGGCGGTGGCCTACGCGTACGTGGAACAGTCCCGCACCCCCGACACGGCGGAGTGGACCAAGCCGCAGGGCAAGCGCGATCCGCTCGCCCTGACCAAGCAGTTCACGCCGGTCCCGCGCGGCATCGGCCTCGTCATCGGCTGCAACACCTTCCCGACGTGGAACGGCTACCCGGGCCTGTTCGCCTCCCTCGCCACCGGCAACGCGGTCCTGGTCAAGCCCCACCCGCGTGCGGTGCTGCCGCTCGCCCTCACCGTGCAGGTCGCCCGCGACGTCCTCACGGAGGCGGGCTTCGACCCGAACCTGGTCGCGCTGGCCGCCGAGCGCCCCGGCGAGGGCATCGCCAAGACCCTGGCGACCCGCCCCGAGATCCGGATCATCGACTACACCGGCTCGACCTCCTTCGGCGACTGGCTGGAGGCCAACGCCCGCCAGGCACAGGTCTTCACCGAGAAGGCCGGCGTCAACACGGTGATCATCGACTCCACCGACGACTACCGGGGCATGCTCGCCAACCTGGCCTTCTCCCTCTCCCTCTACAGCGGCCAGATGTGCACCACCCCGCAGAACCTGCTGATCTCCCGCGACGGCATCCGCACCGACCAGGGCGCCAAGTCCTACGACGAGGTGACGGCCGACCTGGCGCGGGCGGTCGACGGCCTCCTCGGAGACGACGCGCGCGCGAACGCCCTGCTCGGCGCCATCGTCAACCCCGACGTCAAGGCCCGCCTGGAGGCCGCCGCGGGCCTCGGCGAGGTCGCCCTGGCCTCCCGCGAGGTGACCAACCCGGACTTCCCGGACGCGGTGGTGCGCACCCCGGTGATCGTCAAGCTGGACGGCGCCAAGCCGGACGACGAGGCCGCCTACACCAGCGAGTGCTTCGGCCCCGTCTCCTTCGCCGTCGCCGTCGACTCCGCCACCCACGCCGCGGAGCTGCTGCGCCGCAGCATCCGGGAGAAGGGCGCGATGACCGTCGGCGCGTACACGACCGACCCGGAGGTCGAGCAGGCCGTGCAGGAGGTCTGCCTGGACGAGGCGGCCCAGCTCTCCCTCAACCTCACCGGCGGGGTGTACGTCAACCAGACGGCCGCCTTCTCCGACTTCCACGGCTCCGGCGGCAACCCGGCGGCCAACGCGGCCCTGTGCGACGGCGCGTTCGTCGCCAACCGCTTCCGGGTGGTGGAGGTCCGCCGGCAGGCCTAGGAGGCGTGTGGTGCGCCCCCGCCGGCGCTCCAGTGGTACAGCGTCATGGCCACACTGGTCGCGAGGTTGTAGCTGGAGACCTGGGGGCGCATCGGCAGCGCCACCAGATGGTCGGCACGCGCGCGCAGCTCCGGCGACAGCCCGCTGCGCTCGGAACCGAACGCGAGCAGCGCGTCGTCCGGCAGCTTCAGCCCGCGGATGTCCTCGCCCTCCGGGTCCAGCGCGAACACCGGCCCCGGCGGCAGCTCCGCCACCTCCAGCCGCTCCACGGCGGTCGCGAAGTGCAGCCCCGCCCCGCCGCGCACCACCGTGGGGTGCCACGGGTCGAGCGTGCCCGTGGTGACCACGCCGGTCGCCCCGAAGCCGGCGGCCAGCCGGATCACCGCCCCCGCGTTGCCGAGGTTGCGCGGCTGGTCGAGGACCACGACGGGCGTACGCCGGGGTGTGCGCGCCAGCGCCCGCAGGTTGGCGGCGCGTGAGGGCCGTACGGCCAGGGCGGCCACCGCGGTGGGATGCGGCCGGGCGACGAGGGACGCGTACGCCTCGTGCGGCACCTCGGCCAGCAGACCGTCCAGGGCGTCCCGTACGTCCGGCGCCAAATCGTCGGCGAGGGCCAGGGCGCCCGCGCGGTCGGCGGTGACGGCCACCGGGACCTCGGCGCCGAAACGCAGCGCGTGCTTCAGGGCGTGGAAGCCGTCGAGGAGCACGCACGGTCCGGCGTGCCGGCGCCAGGCGGCCAACGGGTCGGGGTCGGTCATGCCCGGAAGCCTACGTGCGTACCCTTGATGGCCCCTGTGTCCCCTGTGACCCTTGTGTCCCCTGACGAGGCTTCTGTGCCCTCTGTGTCCTCTGTGTCCTCTGCTGTGTCCTCCGGAGCACGGGGCCCGGGCAGCGACGCCGCACGACCGTCTCCGCGCCCGGCCGACAGTCGGCCCGACAGCCGGCCCGGCAGTCGGCTCAGCAGGCGCCCCCGCGCGCGTGCCGCCCCGTTCCCCAGGCGACGCAGGAACGAGGTCGGCAGGAAGACCGCGTCGGCGGCGATCATCGCCAGGGAGAAGAACGGCAGCCCGAGCACCAGGGCGATCACCGCGTGCTCGGTGATCATGGCGGCCAGCAGCACGTTCTTCACCCGCCGGTTGAACAGCGTGAACGGGAACGCGACCTGCACGGCGACCGTGCCGTACGTGATGAGCATGACCATCGTGCCGTTGGCGGCCAGCGCGTCGGAGAGGGCGGGCCAGGGCGAGAAGTAGTCCAGGTGCAGCGGGTAGTAGACCGCGGTGCCGTCCTGCCAGCGCGAGCCCTGGATCTTGTACCAGCCGGCGGTCGCGTAGATCAGGCATGCCTCGGCCATGATCACGACCAGGGCGCCGTTGTGCACGATGTTGGTGACCACGTCGAGCAGGATCCGCGGCTCGGCACTCTTCGTGCTGCGCCCCACGGCCCACCACAGACCCTGCGCGACCCACACGGCCCACAGCAGCGCCGGAATGAACCAGGCGCCGTCCATCCCGCCCGCCAGTGTCACCGTGAGCAGCCCGAAGCCGAGCACGCACCACAGCACCGGCCCGGCCCGGTCCACGACACGCTCCCCGCGCGCGCGTGCCTCCCCCGTACGCCGCGCCCGGCGCGCGTCCAGGGACCAGACCTGGCCGCAGCGGGTGAGGACCAGGTAGATGCTCATGATGTGCAGGACGTTGTCGCCGCCGTCCCCCATGAAGATGCTGCGGTTCTGCAGCGAGAGCACGCCGACCATGAAGAGCACGGACATGGTGCGGGTGCGCCAGCCGAGCAGGAGCAGCACGCTGCTCAGGACGGCCAGCGCGTAGACGATCTCGAACCAGGCCCGCCCGTCCGACCACATCAGCGCCGTGAAGGCGCCGTTGTCGGCGATCAGCTGCTCGGCGAGGTCGTGGCTCCAGGGGCTGTCCGGGCCGTACAGCTCGTGGCGGTGGGGCAGCTCGCGCAGCAGGAAGAGCAGCCAGGTGGCGCTGAACCCGATGCGGATCACGGCGGTCTGGTACGGGCCGAGCGCGGCGCCGGTGACGCGGGCGAGGCCGCGGGAGACCGAGCGGGCGATGCCGTTCACGCGGCGTCCCCTTCCGACGGGCGGGCGGACACCGACCACCAGGGCAGCTCGCGGTAGGTCGCCCGGTCGGAGACCTTCTCGCCGCTCCAGGAGGGTGGCTTCACGTTGGTGGTACGGGACCGGTACTGGACGCGCTCGACGACGCCGTCCGGTCCGGCGGCATCGTTGCGGTCCAGGCGCAGGACGGCTATGCGCCGCAGATAGGTCTCGGAGAGCGTGCCCCGCAGGCCCACCGGGCGGTCTTCGGAGTCGTGGGTGGCGAGGAAGAAGTCCCAGGCCCGGCGGAGTTCGTTCTGCTGGGTGTGGCTCGGCAGCGGGTTGCCGTCGATGGCCCGGCCGTCCTCGGCGGACAGGTCGTACCAGCCGGTCGTCCGTATCGCCCCGTCCGCCGTGCTCACCTCGGCGCGGACCTGTACGGAGATGTTCTGCTGGAGCGGGTTGGGCGCGAAGAGCTTCCAGTTCTGTTCGAACTCGGGGTAGACCCACTCGCCCACCGCGTCACCGTGCTGCTTGGTGAGGGTGTTCGACGGGGCCACGTGCAGGAACACCAGGCCTATGTGGGCGCAGACGGCGACCGCGACGGCCGCGAGCGCGGCCACGGCGCCGACCTGGTAACGCGTCGAGAGCGCGGCGACGCCGGTACGGGGCTCGGGGGCCGCCCCCGCCTCTTCGGCAGCCTTCTCCGGGCTCTCCGGGCTCCTTGGCCCCGCCGCCCCGGCCGGGCCCTCCCGCTCGTCCCGCCCCTGCCGGGCGTCCGAGCCTGTGTCGTACGCGTCCATCCCGCCCCGTTCCGGTCCCGATCCGTCGTTCCGTCCGCCCCGCCCCCCGGGACGCCTGCGCGGCCCCGTGCGGCTGCTCGGCAGCGCTCGAACGCGAACGGTACTCAGGACCGCCCGCCCGCACAGCCCCGACGGACCGACCGCAACGTGGCCGTCACCACATCCGCCGCCCCGCGCCGCCAGGTACCCGCGGTGACCGGCCCGGCGACGGCCCGGCGACGACCCGGCGACGCCCCGGCAACGGCCTACAGAACGTGTCCCGGCTCACCCTTGGCGTCCACCACGGGACGGCCGGCCGCGGCCCACACCTGCATGCCGCCGTCGACGTTCACGGCGTCCACGCCCTGCTGGACCAGGTACATGGTGACCTGGGCCGAGCGCCCGCCGGAGCGGCAGATCACGTGGACCCGGCCGTCCTGCGGCGCGGCCTCGGTCAGCTCACCGTACCGGGCCACGAACTCGCTGATGGGAATGTGCAGCGCCCCGGCGGCATGGCCCGCCTGCCACTCGTCGTCCTCACGGACGTCCAGCAGGAAGTCGCCGTCCTTGAGATCCGTGATCCCGACCGTGGGCACACCAGCTCCAAAACTCATGCCCCAGACGCTACCCGAGCCACCGGCCCGCTCAGCTCTCCCCGAGCGCGGCCAGCTCCGCCTCCCGCTCCCGCACCTGGGTCGCCAGCTGCTCGGCGATCTCCTCCAGGAGACGGTCGGGATCGTCCGGGGCCAGCCGCAGCATGGCACCGATCGCGCTGTCCTCCAGCTCCTTGGCGAGCAGCGTGAGCATCTCCTTGCGCCGGTCGAGCCATTCGAGTCGGGCGTACAGCTCCTCACCGCGGCTCGGGCGCCGCTCGGGCACCGGACCCGCGGCCCACTCCTCGGCCAGCTCCCGCAGCTGGGCCTCGTCACCACGGGCGTAGGCGGCGTTGACGCGGGTGATGAACTCCTCGCGCCGGACCCGCTCGGCCTCCTCCTGCGCCAGGTCGGGGTGGGCCTTGCGGGCCAGCTCGCGGTAGAGCCGCCGGGCCTCCTCGCCGGGCCGCACCCGCTGCGGGGGCCGCACCGCCTGGTCCGTGAGCATCGCCGTGGCCTCGGGGAACAGCCCGTCGCCGTCCATCCAGCCGTTCAGCAGCTCCTCGACGCCGGGGATCGGCATCAGCCGGGCCCGCGCCTCGTCGGCCCGGCGCCGGTCCTCGGCGTCACCGGTGCGGGCCGCCCTGGCCTCCAGGATCTGCGCCTCCAGCTCCTCGAGCCGCGCGTACACCGGGCCGAGCCGCTGTTCGTGCAGCCGGGAGAAGTTCTCGACCTCCACACGGAAGGTCTCCAGCGCGATCTCGTACTCGATGAGTGCCTGCTCGGCGGCCCGTACGGCCTGTTCCAGCCGTTCCTCGGGACGCGGCGCACCCCCCTGCTCGGGCTCAGCTTCCGGCGTCGTCACCCGACCAGCCTAGGCCCTGCGGGCGGGCGGGACCGCCCCCTCCGTTTCCGGCCCGTCCTCACACCCCCAGCTCCGCCGCGACCCGCCCCGCCCGCACCGCGGCGACCAGCTCGGCGTGGTCGGCCTCCGTGCGGTCGGCGTAGGCGACGGCGAAGGCGGCCACCGCCTCGTCCAGCTCGTCGTTCTTGCCGCAGTAACCGGCGATCAGCCTCGGGTCGGCGCTGTGCGCGTGGGCGCGGGCCAGCAGGGCACCGGTCATCCGGCCGTAGTCGTCCATCTGGTCGGCGGCCAGGGCGGCGGGATCGACGCTGCCCTTGCGGTTGCGGAACTGCCGCACCTGGAACGGCCGCCCGTCGACCGAGGTCCAGCCCAGCAGGATGTCGCTGACCACCTGCATCCGCTTCTGCCCCATGACCACCCGGTGCCCCTCGTGCCCGGCCTCGGGGACGTCGAAGCCGGCGGTCGTCAGATGCGGCACCAGCGCGGAGGGCCGGGCCTCCTTCACCTGGAGCACGAGCGGTTCACCGCGGTGGTCCAGGAGCAGCACGACGTACGACCGCGTGCCCACGCTGCCGGTGCCGACGACCCGGAAGGCGACGTCGTGCACCGCG
Organism: Streptomyces sp. NPDC053750; assembly: GCF_044544295.1. Lineage (NCBI taxonomy): Bacteria > Bacillati > Actinomycetota > Actinomycetes > Kitasatosporales > Streptomycetaceae > Streptomyces > Streptomyces sp. NPDC053750. Next base: position 365,153 of record NZ_JBITXB010000004.1, read on the forward strand.
TACCGGGCCAGCAGCGGCAGCCGGTCCTCGGAGAGCGTGGCCAGATACTGCTCGAGGGAGGCCGCGACCGCCGCCGCCTCCTCGGCCGGGACGCGCCGCAGCACCGGCGGGGCGTCGACGAAGCGCCGCCCGCCGTCCCCGGTGACCTCGGTCGACTTGGCCGCGAAGCGCCCACTGGTGTTGGCCCGTGCCTTCTCCCCCACCCGCTCCAGCGTGCCGAGCAGGTCGTGGGCGTCGGTGTGGGAGACGAGCTCCTCGTCCGCGATGGCGTTCCAGGCGTCCAGCGCGGGGAGCCGGGACAGCAGCCGCATGGTGCGCCGGTAGGCGCCCGCCGCGTCGTGGGCGGCCTCGCGGCAGGTGTCCTCGTCGGCGCCGGCCTCCCGGCCCGCGAGGACGATCGAGGCGGCGAGCCGCTTGAGGTCCCACTCCCAGGGGCCGTGGACGGTCTCGTCGAAGTCGTTGAGGTCGATGACCAGACCGCCGCGGGCGTCCCCGTAGAGCCCGAAGTTGGCGGCGTGCGCGTCGCCGCAGATCTGGGCGGTGATCCCCGTCATCGGTGTGCGCGCCAGGTCGTACGCCATCAGGCCCGCCGACCCGCGCAGGAACGCGAACGGCGTGGCCGCCATCCGGCCGGCCCGGATCGGGGCGAGCCCGGGTATCCGGCCCCGGTTGGACTCCTCGACCGCGCTCACCGCGTCCGGCCGGGCCGCGTCCAGGTCGAGGGCGGCGTGCGCGGAGCGCGGAACCCGCGTGCGCAGCGCCTTGCCGTCCGCCTTGGGCGAGCCACCCACGGGCCACCGCGCGAACCCCGGCACGACCGGCACCCGCGCACCCCCCGCCGTACCCGCCGCGTCGGCCGCCGTACGCGTCCTCACGTCCGTGCCCGCATCCGTCCCCGTCGTCGCCTCGGCCATACCGACCGCCCTCCCCGTACTCGTCCCGGAACCGTGCCCCGTAGCCGCAGCGCACCCGTCCGTCGGCACCGGCACCGGTGCCGGCGCGCCACGACCGTACCCCCGGGGATGCGCCCGTACACGAACGCCCCTGCACGACCCCGCCCTGCGACGCGCATAACACCGGGCAGAGGGCGAAACAGGAGGTGCCCGCGCCCCCACCGCCGCACCTACGGTTTCCAGCGATCACCACGGAGCGCGCCCGCCGGAGCAAAGACAACAGCCTGCCCCGCGCCGGCGGGCGCGCCCCTTGTCCCCGACGTCCCGGATGCCGTACGTCCCGTCCTTCTTCCCCAGGGACCACCCCCACCGAGGAGACCGAGGAACCGCCATGACCTCCGACGCCCCCACCACCCCCGCCACCCCCGACGAACCCGGCCCCGGCGCCGCCGGCGACCGCGGCATCAGCCGCAAGACGCTGCTCAGGGCCGCCGTCGCCGCCGGCGCCGCCGTCCCGCTGCTCGCCACCGGCTCCATCGCGCTCGCCCGGGACGCCGCCCGCTCCTCCTCCGGCCAGGCCCTGACGCCGACCCCCTTCTGCGACGACGGCGACGACCCGACGCCGGACCAGATGGAGGGCCCCTACTTCAAGCCGAACTCCCCACTGCGCACCAACCTGGTGACACCCGGCACCGCCGGTACCCGGCTGACCGTCGGCGGCTACGTCTTCGGCCGCGACTGCGTCCCGCTGTCCGGCGTGCTCCTCGACTTCTGGCAGGCCGACAACGCCGGCGCCTACGACATGGCCGGCTACACCTTCCGCGGCCACCAGTTCACCGACGCCACCGGCGCGTTCACCCTGCAGACGATCGTGCCCGGCCTCTACCCGGGCCGTACCCGGCACATCCACGTCAAGGCGCAGGCGCCCGGCGAACCCGTGCTGACCACCCAGCTGTACTTCCCCGGCGAGCCCCGCAACAGCACGGACGCGCTCTTCGACCCGGCGCTGCTGATGAACGTCCGCGACGCCGGCGGCCGCAAGGAGGCCACCTTCGACTTCGTCCTGGACGTGGACGGCGGCCCGGGCCCGGACCCGACCGACCCGCCCACCGACCCGCCGGGCGGCACCTGGGCGACCGGCCGCGCCTACACCGCCGGCGACCGGGTGACGTACGGCGGCGGCACCTACCGCTGCCTCCAGGCGCACACCTCGATGACGGGCTGGGAGCCGCCCCACGTCCCCGCCCTGTGGCACCGGGAGTGACATCCCGCGCCGCGCCCTGAGATCTTCCTCACAGCGCCCCGTCCCCCATCCCCCCGTACCCGAGCATGCGAAAGCCCCCCAGGTCCGGAGACCTGGGGGGCTTTCGGCTGGTGCGCGAGGGGGGAGTTGAACCCCCACGCCCTTGCGGGCACTGGAACCTGAATCCAGCGCGTCTGCCTATTCCGCCACCCGCGCATTGGGTGTGTCCTCCGGCCCCGTTCCTTGCGGCCCGGCGCCTTCCGACACGAGAACATTAGCACGGTGGAACCGGTGGGTTCACATCCCTTTCCAGGCGGGGCAGGGCGGGGGAACGGGCCGCCCCGCCCGCCCACGGGCACTCCTGCCGGCACCCACCCGTTCACGTATCAACCTCGTACCGGTCCCGCCCGTCCGCCCAGGAGCCGGTACGGGTCCACAGCCCGGTGCGGGACACTGGTCTGCGGCCGGCTCTACGATCCTGGGCAAGAAGAGCCCGAAGAGTTCGAAGCGGAGCTCCAGCGGGAACTCCGAGAGGCGTCGACACCTGTCGACCGGGCCGACAGGGGGAACCAGCCGATCGACCGGCGCGTGGATACGATCAGTAAGCAGTACCAAGTAGGCAGTGCGCGGGTGATCAGTACGCAAGGCAGTGGACAGGACGGCAGCGACGGAGGAGGTGCCCCATGGGAGTCCTGAAGAAGTTCGAGCAGCGTCTCGAAGGTCTGGTCAACGGCACCTTCGCGAAGGTGTTCAAGTCCGAGGTGCAGCCCGTGGAGATCGCGGGAGCGCTCCAGCGCGAATGCGACAACAACGCGACCATCTGGAACCGCGACCGCACCGTCGTACCCAATGACTTCATCGTGGAGCTGAGCACGCCCGACTTCGAGCGTCTCAGCCCCTACTCCGGCCAGCTCGGCGACGAGCTCGCCGGCATGGTCCGCGACTACGCCAAGCAGCAGCGCTACACCTTCATGGGACCGATCAAGGTCCACCTGGAGAAGGCGGACGACCTCGACACCGGCCTGTACCGCGTGCGCAGCCGTACGCTCGCCTCCTCCAGCAGCCACCAGGCCGGAGCGGGCCCCGCCGCACCCCCCGCCCCCACCGGGCGGCCGGGCGGACCCGGCGGCCCGGGCGGCGGCTACGGCTATCCGCCGGCCGGCGGCCCTGCGGGCGCCCCGCCCATGCCGGCCGCGCCGCCGCCAGGCGGCCGCCCCGGCGGTTACGGCTACCCGCAGCCCGCGGGCGGCCAGCAGCCCCCCGCCGCACCGGCGGCCGGCGGACGCACCCGCCACTGGATCGAGATCAACGGCACCCGCCACCAGATCTCCCGCGCGACCCTCGTCCTCGGACGCAGCACCGAGGCCGACGTGCGGATCGACGACCCCGGCGTCTCCCGCCGGCACTGCGAGATCCGGACCGGAACGCCCTCGACGATCCAGGATCTCGGCTCCACCAACGGCATCGTGGTGGACGGGCAGCACACCACCCGCGCTACGCTCCGCGACGGCTCGCGGATCGTCGTGGGCAGCACCACCGTTATCTACAGGCAAGCCGAAGGGTGATCCGGGGGCAATGTCAGAGCTGACCCTCACGGTCATGCGGCTGGGTTTCCTAGCCGTTCTGTGGCTGTTCGTGATCGTGGCCGTGCAGGTCATCCGCAGTGACCTGTTCGGCACACGGGTCACCCAGCGCGGCGCGCGGCGCGACGCCGCCCGACCGCAGCAGGCCGCCCGCCAGGGCCAGGCGCCGCCACCGCAGCGCCAGCAGGCGAGCGGCGGCCGGGGCCGTCGCGGCGCCCCCACCAAACTGGTCGTCACGGAGGGCACCCTCGCCGGCACCACCGTTGCCCTCCAGGGCCAGACCATCACGCTCGGCCGGGCACACGACAGCACCATCGTGCTGGACGACGACTACGCCTCCAGCCGCCATGCCAGGATCTACCCGGACCAGAACGGCCAGTGGATCGTCGAGGACCTGGGCTCCACCAACGGCACCTACCTGGACCGGTCCCGGCTGACGACCCCCACACCGATTGGCCCGGGTGCGCCGATCCGCATCGGCAAGACCGTCATCGAGCTGCGGAAGTAGTGCTACACCAATGAATGAGCGCGAGCGGAGCGAGCACGCAGCGGCAGCCGGCACCCCGGGCCCCGGCGCGCTCCCGACCGGAGGGTGGGCAGTGTGGCTCGACACGACCGGCTGTACCCGGAGCAGCCGACGGGCGAGGTGGGCATGAGTCTGTCACTGCGCTTCGCCGCCGGATCCCACAAGGGCATGATCCGGGAGGGCAACGAGGACTCCGGTTACGCCGGCCCCCGGCTGCTCGCCATCGCCGACGGCATGGGCGGCCAGGCCGCCGGTGAGGTCGCCTCCTCCGAGGTGATCTCCACCATCGTCGCCCTCGACGACGACGTGCCCGGCTCCGACATCCTCACCTCCCTCGGCACCGCCGTGCAGCGCGCCAACGACCAGCTGCGGCAGATGGTCGAGGAGGACCCCGCCCTCGAAGGCATGGGCACCACCCTCACCGCCCTGCTCTGGACCGGCCAGCGCCTCGGCCTGGTCCACGTCGGCGACTCCCGCGCCTACCTCCTGCGCGACGGCGTGCTGACCCAGATCACGCAGGACCACACCTGGGTGCAGCGCCTCGTCGACGAGGGACGCATCACCGAGGAGGAGGCGGGCACCCACCCGCAGCGCTCCCTGCTGATGCGCGCCCTCGGCAGCGGCGACCACGTCGAACCCGACCTGTCCATCCGCGAGGTCCGGGCCGGCGACCGCTACCTGATCTGCTCCGACGGACTGTCCGGCGTCGTCTCCCACCAGACGATGGAGGACACCCTCGCCAGCTACCAGGGCCCCCAGGAGACCGTGCAGGAGCTGATCCAGCTCGCCCTGCGCGGCGGCGGCCCCGACAACATCACCGTCATCGTCGCCGACGTCCTCGACCTCGACACCGGCGACACCCTCGCCGCCCAGCTGTCCGACACCCCGGTCGTGGTCGGCGCCGTCGCCGAGAACCAGGCCCAGTTCGGCGACAACGGCATCATGCAGACCCCGGCCGGCCGCGCCGCCGGCCTCGGCCGCCAGGGCGGTCAGCGTGGCGGAGGCGGCGAGTTCGGCCCTCCCGGCAGCGGCGACACCACCGGCTACATCCCGGCCGACGGCTTCGACGCCTACGGCGACGACGACTTCGTCAAACCCCGCAAGAACCGCAAGTGGCTGAAGAGATCCTTCTACACCGTGCTCGCCCTCGCCGTCGTCGGCGGCGGCATGTACGGCGGCTGGCGCTGGACCCAGACCCAGTACTACGTCGGCACCAAGGACGACCACCTCGCGCTCTACCGGGGCATCAGCCAGGACCTCGCCTGGGTCTCCCTCTCGAAGGTCCAGAAGGACCACCCCGAGATCGAACTCAAGTACCTGCCGCCCTACCAGCAGAAACTGGTCGAGGCCACCATCCCCGAGAGCGACCTCAACGACGCCCGCGCGAAGATCGAGGAACTCGCGATCCAGGCCTCCGCCTGCCAGAAGCAGGCCGAACGACGCACCGCCGAGAGCGAGAAGAACGCGAAGACGGGCGAGGGCGAGGCCGGAGGCACCACCGGAACCACTCCCGCCTCCTTCACGTCCAAGGCCTCACCGACACCGAACGCGTCACCGAGCGAGTCGGGACCGCCGCAGGCATCCGAATCGTCCGAGTCCCCGTCCACGACCGCACCCGCCCCCGGCTCCGGCCCGACCCTCTCGGAGGAAGAGCAGAAGGTCGTCTCGCTGTGCGGTAAGCAGTAGGCAAGCCGTGAGAGGCCCTGTCACACGATGAGCAGTTCTACCAACTCGCCGACGCACCACACGTCCACGATCGGCGCCATCGGCGCCCCGAGCCGGCGCAACACCGAGCTGGCTCTGCTCGTGTTCGCCGTCCTCATCCCGGTCTTCGCCTACGCCAACGTGGGCCTGGCCATCAACGACGAGGTGCCCGCCGGCCTGCTGAGCTACGGCCTCGGCCTCGGCCTCCTGGCCGGCGTCGGCCACCTCGTCGTGCGCAAGTTCGCCCCGTACGCCGACCCGCTGCTGCTGCCCCTGGCCACCCTGCTCAACGGACTCGGACTCGTCGCCATCTGGCGCCTCGACCAGTCCGAACTCCTCCAGAGCATCAAGCAGGCCGGCACCGCCGCACCCCGCCAGCTGATGTACACCGCGATGGGCATCGCGCTGTTCGTCGCCGTGATGATCTTCCTCAAGGACCACCGCGTCCTGCAGCGCTACACCTACATCTCCATGGTCGGCGCGCTGTTCCTGCTGCTGCTCCCCCTGGTGCCGGGCCTCGGCAAGAACATCTACGGCGCCAAGATCTGGATCCAGGTCGGCTCCTTCTCCATCCAGCCCGGTGAATTCGCCAAGATCGTCCTGGCGATCTTCTTCGCCGGCTACCTCATGGTGAAACGCGACGCGCTCGCCCTCGCCAGCCGCCGCTTCATGGGCCTCTACCTGCCCCGCGGCCGCGACCTCGGCCCCATCCTGGTCGTCTGGATGGTCTCGATCCTCATCCTCGTCTTCGAGACCGACCTCGGCACCTCACTGCTCTTCTTCGGCATGTTCGTGATCATGCTGTACGTCGCCACCGAGCGGACCAGCTGGATCGTCTTCGGTCTGCTGATGTCCGCCGTCGGCGCCGTCGGCGTGGCCAGCTTCGAACCCCACATCCAGCAGCGCGTCGACGCCTGGCTCGACCCGATGAAGGAGTTCACGCTCTCCCGGGCCAACCAGGTCGGCCACTCCGAGCAGGCCATGCAGGCCCTGTGGGCCTTCGGCTCCGGCGGCACCCTCGGCACCGGCTGGGGCCAGGGCCACTCCGAACTGATCCGCTTCGCCGCCAACTCCGACTTCATCCTCGCCACCTTCGGCGAGGAACTCGGCCTCGCCGGCCTCATGGCACTGCTCCTGCTCTACGCCCTGATCGTCGAGCGCGGCGTGCGCACCGCCCTCGCCGCCCGCGACCCCTTCGGCAAGCTCCTCGCCATCGGCCTCTCCGGCGCCTTCGCCCTCCAGGTCTTCGTCGTCGCCGGCGGTGTCATGGGCCTCATCCCGCTCACCGGCATGACGATGCCCTTCCTGGCCTACGGAGGCTCCTCCGTCATCGCCAACTGGGCACTGATCGGCATCCTGCTGCGCATCAGCGACACGGCACGCAGGCCCGCACCCGCGGCGCCCGCCAACCCCGACGCCGAGATGACCCAGGTGGTCCGCACGTGAACAAGCCGCTGCGCCGCATCGCGATCTTCTGCGGCCTCCTCGTCCTCACCCTGCTCATCCGCGACAACTGGCTCCAGTACGTCCAGGCCGACGAGCTCAAGGAGGACGAGCACAACCGCCGCGTCGCCATCGAGCGGTACGCCAGCCCCCGCGGCGACATCATCGTCGACGGCAAGGCCATCACCGGCCACGCCACCACCGAGGGCGACTTCAAGTACAAGCGCACCTACAGGGACGGCGCCATGTGGGCGCCCGTCACCGGCTACGTCTCCCAGGCCTACGGCGCCACCCAGCTCGAGGCCATCGACGACGGCATCCTCACCGGCAACGACGACCGGCTCTTCTTCCGCAACACCCTCGACATGATCACCGGCAGGAAGCGCGAGGGCGGCAACGTCGTCACCACCCTCAACAGCGCCGCCCAGAAGGCCGCCTACGACGGCCTGAAGAAGCAGGGCGCCAAGGGCGCCGTCGTCGCGCTCGAACCCTCCACCGGCAAGATCCTCTCGATGGCCTCGTACCCCTCGTACGACCCCACGACGATCGCCGGGAGCAACGACGCGGCCGGCGAGGCCTGGAACAAGCTCCAGAAGAAGAACAACCCCGACGATCCGATGCTCAACCGCGCCCTGCGCGAGGTCTACCCGCCCGGCTCCACCTTCAAGGTGCTCACCGCGGCGGCGGCCCTGGAGAACGGCAAGTACACCTCGGCCGACGAGGAGACCGACTCCCCGCTGCCCTGGACCATGCCGGGCACCACGACCCCGCTGAACAACGAGGGCGACCTCCCCTGCGAGAACGCCACCCTCCGCGAGGCACTGCGCGTCTCCTGCAACACCGTCTTCGGCAAGATCGGCTCCGACCTCGGCAACGAGAAGATGCTGGAGCAGGCCAAGAAGTTCGGCTTCACCGAGGAGCAGTTCGTCCCCGTCCGCTCCAGCGCCTCCGTCTTCTCCGACGACATGGCGCCCTCCGAGGTCGCACTCTCCTCCATCGGCCAGTTCAACACCGCCGCGACCCCGCTCCAGATGGCCATGGTCACCTCGGCCATCGCCAACAACGGCACCCTGATGAAGCCGTACATGGTCGACGAACTCCAGGCCCCCAACCTCGACACCATCGAGAAGACAGACCCCGAGGAGATGAGCAAGCCGCTCTCCGCGGACAACGCCCAGATCCTCCAGGACATGATGGAGACCGTCGTCGAGGACGGCACCGGAACCAACGCACAGATCGACGGCGTCACCGTAGGCGGCAAGACCGGCACCGCACAGCACGGCGTGGACAACAAGGAGAACCCCTACGCCTGGTTCATCTCCTACGCCAAGGGCGAGGACGGCAGCTCGCCCGTCGCCGTGGCCGTGGTGATCGAGGACGAGAACGCCGTCCGTGACGACATCTCCGGCGGCGGCCTCGCGGCGCCGATCGCGAAGAACGTGATGGAGGCCGTTCTGGAGAGCAAGAAGTGACCAAGGCTTGAACAGGACGTGACTCCGGTCACGTCCCCTTCACATAGGCGCACGTTGCGATACCGGTCCTGTATCGGGTATCGGGCTTGGCCAGGTCACCCGGAGTGAGCCGGGTACGGTAGGCCGGACGGCAGCCTCCGACCGTACAAGCATGCCGGTCGGGACCGACGGAGAGGGCTGGTAGGTAACCATGGAAGAGCCGCGTCGCCTCGGCGGCCGGTACGAGCTGGGCCAGGTGCTCGGCCGTGGTGGCATGGCGGAGGTCTACCTCGCGCACGACACCCGGCTCGGCCGCACCGTGGCAGTGAAGACACTGCGCGCAGACCTCGCGCGCGACCCTTCCTTCCAGGCCCGGTTCCGCCGGGAGGCCCAGTCGGCCGCCTCGCTCAACCATCCCGCGATCGTGGCGGTCTACGACACGGGCGAGGACTACATCGACAACGTGTCGATCCCGTACATCGTCATGGAGTACGTCGACGGCTCCACACTCCGTGAGCTGCTCCACTCCGGCCGCAAGCTGCTGCCGGAGCGGACGCTGGAGATGACCATCGGCATCCTCCAGGCGCTGGAGTACTCCCACCGGGCCGGCATCGTCCACCGCGACATCAAGCCGGCCAACGTGATGCTCACGCGCAACGGCCAGGTCAAGGTCATGGACTTCGGCATCGCCCGCGCCATGGGCGACTCCGGCATGACGATGACGCAGACCGCCGCCGTCATCGGCACTGCCCAGTACCTCTCCCCGGAGCAGGCCAAGGGCGAGCAGGTCGACGCCCGCTCCGACCTGTACTCCACCGGCTGCCTGCTCTACGAGCTCCTGACCGTGCGCCCGCCCTTCGTCGGCGACTCCCCGGTCGCGGTCGCCTACCAGCACGTACGCGAGGAACCGCAGGCGCCGAGCGTCTTCGACCCCGAGATCACGCCCGAGATGGACGCGATCGTGCTGAAGGCGCTGGTCAAGGACCCCGACTACCGCTACCAGTCGGCCGACGAGATGCGGGCCGACATCGAGGCCTGCCTCGACGGCCAGCCCGTCGCCGCCACCGCCGCGATGGGCGCCATGGCCGCCGGCGGCTACGGCGCCTACCCCGACGACCAGCCGACCACCGCCCTGCGCTCCGACGCGGGCGCGGGCGCCACGACCATGCTGCCGCCCATGAACCCGGACGACGGCGGCTACGGCTACGACAACCGCGCCGACCGCCGCCGCCAGCAGCCCCGCAAGTCGAACACCTCCACGATCTTCCTGGTCCTCGCGGGCATCCTCGTCCTCGTCGGCGCGATCCTCATCGGCAAGTACGCGTTCAGCGGCGACGGGGGACCGGGCAACGACACGGTCGCGGTACCCAACCTGGTCGGCCAGACGCAGGACGACGCCGAGAAACTGCTCACCAATTCCGACCTGGAACTGGGAACGGTCCAGCAAAAGCCCTGCGAGGACCAGAAGAAGGGCACCATCTGCGACCAGGACCCCAAGCAGGGCACCGAGGTCGACAAGAACTCCACCGTCAACCTCGTCGTCTCCACCGGCGCGCCCAAGGTCGCCGTGCCGAACGTCATCGACAAGAACATCGACGAGGCCACCAAGCAGCTCGAGGACAAGGGCTTCGACGTAGAGACCAAGCAGACCGAGTCGTCCCAGGACGAGGGGACGGTCCTCAGCCAGAACCCCGACCCGGGCAAGGAGCTGGAGAAGGGCTCGACGGTGACCCTGGAGGTCGCCAAGGCCGAGGAGAAGGCCACGGTGCCCGATGTCGTCGGCCGCACCTGCGACGAGGCCAAGGCCCAGGTGGAGAGCGGCGGCGACCTCGTGGCCGTCTGCACGGAGCAGCCCACGAACGACCCGAACCAGGTCGACAAGGTCATCTCCACCACACCGCAGTCGGGCCAGCAGGTCGACAAGGGCTCGAAGGTGACGATCGTCATCGGCAAGGCCGTCCAGAAGACCGCGGTGCCGGGGATTGCGATCGGCACCCCGCTGGCGCAGGCCCAGCAGACCCTGCAGCAGGCCGGATTCACCAACATCAAGGTCTCCGGTGACGGGAGCGGCAACGCCGTGGTGGTGTCGCAGAACCCGCCGGCCGGCACCGAGGTCGACGACCCGGCCGCCACGGAAATCACCCTCACCGTCGTGGGTGGCGGCGGCGGCAACGGCGGCAACGGCGGTAACGGCGGCGGCATCATCGGCGGCCTGAACGGCCGCGACAACGACTGACCCCGCCGCACCCCAGCAGGACGAGAGCCCCGGCCCCTCAACGGAGGGACCGGGGCTCTCCCCTTTTCATCTGTCTCGCCTCGTTCTCACAGCAGTCACCACCGCGGCAGCGAGGCACAGCACGCCGACCGCCGCCAGCAGGGCGAAGAACACAATGGCCGGGTTGACCCAGGCGGGAACAAGGTCGAAGTCCTCGTTGCACTTGCTGTGCAGCGGGAACCAACGGCTGAACTCTTCCCAGTGCGCTGCCCGATAGACGTCGTCGTAACGGACCCCGTGGCCGTGGACACAGGCCTCCTCGACGTCCAGGCCACCGGAGAAGATCCCGGTCAGGTAGGCGAACGCGAATCCGCCGACACCGGTCGACACGCAGGCCACGCCCAGCGACAGCCAGGTACGGGCCTTTGCCCACCTGCGCTCACGGACGGCCCGGAAGCCGCTCAGGCCTCCGACGACCATGCCGAGGCACAGGGCCCCGACCACGGCGGCCACGATGACGCCGACGGGGCCGAGAAGGAGCGTCAGGGCGAGGCCCATCACGGCCAGTCCGCCCAGGTGGGCGAGCCGCTCGGGCCGGAAGAGCCGCCCCGTCGAACGTGTCTTCATATGTCATGACTCGTTAACTCTGGTTGACCACAACACCCCAGGGGAGGAATGACAATGATCAACGAGACGGCACTGCTGGAATCACCGACCCTACGCAGCAGCGTTCTCGAACGCACCGACGTACTCGACCGCGTGAAGGCCCTGTCCCTGCTGCCGGACGGCATGCACGTGACGACCGCGATGGTGGCGACGTACTTCGGCGTCACCACTGAAGCCATCCGTCAGCTCAAGGCAAGGCACCGTGAGGAGCTGTCGAGCAATGGAATGCTGACACTCCAAGGCCCTGAGCTGGCACAATTCAAGCGTGACATCTTGTCACGCTATCCGGGAGGTTATCCACAGCCCCGGTCAAGCCTCACTCTCTATTCGCGTCGCTCCGTCCTCAACGTCGCCATGCTGCTCCGTGACAGCGAAGTCGCACGCCAGGTGCGTGTCTACCTCCTGGACATGGAGTACCTGGCACGCACACAGCCTGTGGAAAACCCGGTGCCGACAGCCACCTCCGCCCTCGACGCCCGCATCGACCAGCGGATCACCCACATCCTCGGCAGGACCGTCGTACCGATGTTCAACGCCCTGATCGAAACGTCGAGCGACCATCAACGAGAGCTCATCGCCCTCCGCACAGGCGTCCAGCGCATCGAAAAGCGGCTCCGGCAGCATCACGCCCGGCTGCAACGGCTGGAAAGCCCGCGAGAGGACCGTCCTCTCGCCGGCGTCATGGCCTCCATGGACGCCATGAACGGCCGCGAGTTCGAGGAGCACGTGGCCGCCCTGCTCCGTCGCGACGGTTGCACCAACGTCCTCGTGCGCGGTGGCAGCAGGGACCGAGGCATCGACATCACCGCGCTCACCCCCGACGGGCGAACGCTCGTCGTCCAGTGCAAGAGGTTCGCGCCTCACCTCCACATCACCAGCCCCGACGTCCAGAAGTTCATCGGGGCGGCCAGAGTCCTGCACAGCTCCGAGGTCGCCCTGTTCGTGGCGACCTGCCCCTTCACACGCGACGCCCAGAACATCGCCGCGGAGAGTGGCATCACCGCCGTACACCGTGGGCTTCTGGAGGAATGGAGCGCCGGTGCACCACTGAACGTCTTGTAGCGACCTGAACGAACAGGCTTCTCAGCGCAACTCCGCCGGTGGTGTCCGGTCGCCGTTCACCTTCTCCGTGCGGACCAGCTCGCCCCACACCACGTACCGGTACCGGCTCGTGTACACCGGCGTGCACGTGGTCAGGGTGATGTAGTGGCCGGGCTTCTTCTTGCCGGACTCCTTGGGGACCGGGTCGAGGACCTTGACGTTGTACTTCGAGGTCTCGGGGAGGACGGCGTAGGTCTTGTAGACGTACCAGGTGTCCTTCGTCTCGAAGACGATCGAGTCACCCTTCTCGATCTTGTGAATGTTGTGGAACTTGGCGCCGTGGCCGTCCCGGTGCGCCGCCAGGGAGAAGTTGCCCTCCTTGCCGGAGGTCGGCAGCGCCGACTCGACCGGGTCCGTGTAGTAGCCGGCCACGCCGTCGTTGAGGACCTTCATCGACGTGCCCTTCTCCACCAGGATGTCGCCGTCGCCCATCGCCGGTACGTGCAGGAACCCGATGCCCGCCTTGGTGTCCAGCGCCCCCGGCCCCTCCGGACCGACCCGGTCCTGGGCCCAGTTGTCACGGACCTTGTCGGCCTGCTTGTCCGCCGCCCGGTCGGCGATCACGTTCGTCCACCACAGGGAGTAGACGACGAAAAGGCCCAGCACCAGGCCCGCGGTGATGAGGAGCTCACCGAAGACGCTGACGGTCAGCGCGACGATGCGCCCGGCGCCCCGCCCACGCCGGCGTGGCGCGGGCCCCGATGGGCCGTCCTCGCCGGCATGCTCCTCGTACTCCGTGTCGGTGGTCGCTGCCACTGGTCTTCCGCCCTTAACTGACGAGCGCATCCGGCTTGCCCTTGCTGCGCGGCCGTTCCTCGACCATCTTGCCCCAGACGATCATCCGGTACTTGCTCGTGAACTCCGGCGTGCACGTGGTGAGGGTGATGTAACGGCCGGGTTCCTTGAAACCGGACTGCTTCGGCACCGGGTCCAGGACACTGACGTTGCTCGGCGACGTCACCGGCAGAATCGAAGCCATCTTGTACACGAAGTACTTGTCCTGCGTCTCCACGACGATCGGATCGCCCGGCGACAGCTTGTTGATGTACCGGAACGGCTCGCCGTGCGTGTTGCGGTGCCCCGCCAGCCCGAAGTTGCCCGTCTTCGCGTCCGGCATCGCCGTCTTCAGCGCGCCCTCCGCATAGTGCCCGACCATGCCCCGGTCCAGCACCCTCTTGCTGTCGATGCCCTCGGCGATCGGCACCACGACGTCCAGCTTGGGAATGTGCAGCAGCGCGAAGCCCTGCCCCGGCTCGAAGCTCCCCGGATTGCGCTTGCCGCTCGCCCAGTCGTCCTGGAGACTGCTCGCCGCCTTGTCCGCCTGCGCCTGCGCCCGCACGTTCGTCCACCACAACTGGTACGTGACGAACAGCAGCATCAGCACACCGGTCGTGATGAAGAGCTCACCGATCACCCGGCTCGCGATCACGGCCGCACCCGGCTTGCGCGCACGGGCCTGCCGACGCGCCTCCACGCGCGACAGAGGCGCTTGCGGCGCGTCCGCCGACTCGGACACCGCCGACGGCCCCCGCGAGGCCCCACGGCGCCCGTGACGCCGTTTCGCGGCCTTCCTGCGTGCCGCGCGGCCGCCACCCACGGGAGGAGCAGCCGCCGTTCGCTCCGGCGACGGCTCCGGGACCCGCAGCGCCACCGTCTCGTCGTCCACCACGGGCACGACGGAGTAGTCCTCGGCCGCATAGCCCTCGGCCGCGTAGCCTTCGTACCAGCCGTCCCCGAACGCACCGGGATCCCCGTACGAGGCCCCCTGGTCACCGGCCGCGCCGGATTCGCGCTCGGGGCGCAGCGCGGTCACGCCGTGGCCCTGCCCACCACCGGGGCGAGCCCCGCCGACCTCGCCACCGCGCCCTGGTCGCCGCACTCCACCAGCCAGTTGGCCAGCATCCGGTGCCCGTGCTCGGTCAGCACCGACTCCGGATGGAACTGCACGCCCTCGACGGGAAGCTCACGGTGGCGCAGGCCCATCACGATCCCGTCCTGCGTACGCGCCGTCACCTCCAGCTCCGCCGGAACCGTCGCCGGCTCCGCCGCCAGCGAGTGGTACCGCGTCGCCGTGAACGGGGACGGCAGGCCCGCGAAAACACCCTTGCCCCCGTGCTCGACCGGCGAGGTCTTGCCGTGCAGCAACTCCGGCGCCCGGTCCACCACACCGCCGTACGCCACCTGCATCGACTGCATGCCGAGACAGACACCGAAGACCGGCACCCCGGTCGCCGCGCAGTGCCGGACCATGTCGACGCAGACCCCGGCCTGCTCCGGCGTACCCGGACCCGGCGAGAGCAGCACGCCGTCGAAACCGTCCTGGGCGTGCGCCGTCGACACCTCGTCGTTGCGCAGCACCTCGCACTCGGCACCCAGCTGGTACAGGTACTGGACCAGGTTGAAGACGAAGCTGTCGTAGTTGTCGACGACGAGGATGCGCGCACTCACTGGTTGTCCACCGTCACATCGTTGAAGGGAAGCAGCGGTTCGGCCCACGGGAAGACGTACTGGAAGAGGACGTAGACCACGGCCACCGCCAGCACGAGCGAGAGCAGTGCCTTCACCCACGCGTTCCCCGGCAGATGCCGCCAGATCCAGCCGTACATGCCGTCCCTTCCGTCGCACCACGGCACCAGACACACGCCGTACCGCACCAGACTAGCGGCGCACTGCACTCCGGAACGGCCTCACTCCACAGGCCGGGCATAGTGCAGGTCCGCGGTGCCCGCGTAGCCCGGCAGCGTCACGGTCCCCTCGTCCTCGACCTTCCAGCCCAGCCCGTACACGTTGACGTACACCATGTAGTTCTGGATCGCCGGCGCCTCGGCCAGCGCCTTCTTCAGCCGCTCCGGATCACCGACCGCCTGGATCTTGTACGGCGGTGAGTAGACGCGGCCCTGAAGGATCAGCGTGTTGCCCACACAGCGCACCGCACTCGTCGAGATCAACCGCTGGTCCATGACCTTGATGCCCTCGGCACCGCCCTGCCACAGCGCGTTCACCACCGCCTGCAGATCCTGCTGGTGGATCACCAGGTAGTCGGGCTGCGGCTCCGGATATCCGGGAAGCTTGGCGGTGGCGTCCGGCGGGGCGTCGTCGAGCGTGACCGATATCGCCTCGCCCTTCAGCTCCTGCGTGCCCGCCTTCTCCTCCAGGGCGGCGAGCTTCTCCTCCTCCGCCTTCGTACTCCCGCCGTCCCCCTCGGCGAACGATTCGACGTCCTCCCGCAGCGCCGCGTTGGACTCCTCGAGCGCACCGTTTTCCCGGCTGCGCTCATGGATGAGATCGGACAACTTGAGCAAAGAGGTGTCCGTGCGGATATTGGTGCCCTTGGCGGTATTGAAGCTCGTGAAGAAAATGAGCCCCGCGAGAGCGAAGACGGCCGCCGTGAGCACCCGCACGGGCCGGAAACGGCTCCTGCGGACAGGGCTGGATCCCGTCCCGGGGGAGTCGGCAGAATTGCTCAACGTACCCTTATCTCCTTCGGCGCCACGGAAGCACTACGCTAACGGACGCCCGGGGGAGCGCTCAGAGTCCCCGACCCCGTTCCCTGCGCGGCCACGCAGCGCATCGACAGGAGAGACCCTCGTGCCGAAGTCACGTATCCGCAAGAAGGCCGATTACACGCCGCCGCCCTCGAAGCAGGCGACCAGCATCAAGCTGACCAGCCGCAGCTGGGTGGCGCCGGTGATGCTGGCCATGTTCGTCATCGGCCTCGCCTGGATCGTCGTCTTCTACGTCACCGACGGTTCACTTCCCGTCGACTCGCTGGGCAACTGGAACATCGTGGTGGGCTTCGGTTTCATCGCCGCCGGATTCGGTGTCTCCACGCAGTGGAAGTAGCCCGGCAGTAGCTCTTCAGTACCTCTGCCCAGGGGTATCCACGGAGTTATCCACAGGCGTTGTCCACATGGGGAAAAGAAAGACGATCTGTGGATAACCCGCTGGGCATTGACGCCGGTGCGACGGAAGTACCGGCAACCGAAAACAGGTTCGCCCTCTGCCTGACCTGCGGAAACACAGGTCAGTGACAGGGGGCACACCTGTTCCCGCACACTGTGCACAAGATCCACCACTGGCTGTGGACAACGCGCGCTCAGGTGAGCTGTGCGGTCCTCAGCAGGGTCAGTCCGACGACGGCCACGAGGACCAGCGCACAGGTGCCGTACTGCACGAGCGCCCGCCGCTCGCGCGGGGCGTGGAGCATGGCGTAGCCGATCGCGGCGCCGGCGACGAGGCCGCCGATGTGGGCCTGCCAGGCGATGTTGGCCCAGGTGAAGGTGAAGACCAGGTTGATCGCCAGCAGGACGATGACCGGTCGCATGTCGGCGTTGAGGCGGCGGACGAGGGCTGCGGTCGCGCCGAAGAGGCCGAAGACGGCGCCGGAGGCGCCGAGGGTGGCCGTGGTGGGTGAGGCGAGCAGGTAGGTGAGGGCGCTGCCGGCCAGGCCGGAGACGAGGTAGAGCGTGAGGTAGCGGGCTCGGCCGAGGGCTGCTTCCAGGGGGCCGCCGAGGAACCAGAGGCTGAGCATGTTGAAGCCGATGTGCCAGATTTCCTCGTGGGTGAACATCGTGGTGACCAGGCGGTACCACTCGCCCTCCGCGACGCCTTCGGTCGGGACGAAGGGGGCGGGGGGCCAGCGCCCGATCAGCACCATGTCGCCGAGGAAGGATGCCGACAGGGTGTGGACGGCGATGAACACCGCCGCGTTGATTCCGATGAGGATCTTGGTGAGGAGGTGGGGGTCGGCGGCGATGGTGCCGCCGGCGAGGGTGCGGGGGCGGGAGGCGGCCGGCGCCGGTCCGCCGCCGGTGCGGCCGCCGGCGCAGTCGGGGCAGTGGAAGCCGACGGATGCGTTGACCATGCAGTCGGTGCAGATGGGGCGTTCGCAGCGGGTGCAGCGGATGCCGGTCTCGCGGTCCGGGTGCCGATAGCAGCCGGGCAGGCTCTGGGCGTCCTGCGAGCTGCCTGCCGCATGGTCCATGGCTTCCCCTCGGTCGTCCTGTGGGCGGTGCGGGTGGGCGGTGTGGGCCCATGCGCCGCCCCGCCCATCTTTACGGATGAGCGGGGCGTTTGGTTCCTGCCCGGGGCGCGGGGGGTTCAGCCCTGGCGGGTTTCGACGACGACGGACTCGATGACGACGTCGTTGACCGGGCGGTCGGTGCGGGGGTTGGTCTGTGTGGCGGCGATGGTGTCGACGACCTTCTGGGCGGCCGGGTCGGTGATCTCGCCGAAGATGGTGCGTTTGTTGTTCAGCCAGGTCGTCGGGGAGACGGTGATGAAGAACTGGGAGCCGTTGGTGTCGGGGCCGGCGTTGGCCATGGCCAGCAGGTAGGGCTTGTCGAAGGCGAGGTCGGGGTGGAACTCGTCCTCGAACTGGTAGCCGGGGCCGCCGGTGCCGTTGCCCAGGGGGTCGCCGCCCTGGATCATGAAGCCGCTGATCACCCGGTGGAAGACCGTGCCGTCGTAGAGCCTGCTCGTGGACTTCTCGCCGGTGGCGGGGTCGGTCCACTCGCGTCGGCCCTGGGCGAGCTCGACGAAGTTCTTGACCGTCTTGGGGGCGTGGTTCGGCAGGAGTCGGATCTCGATGTCGCCTTGGCTGGTCTTCAGGGTGGCGTAGAGCTGCTCGGCCACGGTGCGCCTTCCGTCGTCCTGTGGTGCGTTTCGATCCTCGCACGGGCGGGGTTGGGGGCGTTGTTCACCGGCTCGTTCGTGCTCCGATGCGGTTGAGTCGCTTGCGGATTTCCGGCCGAGTACTCCCGGGTCGCGCGCGCGGCGCGCCGATCCGTGGCATTGTCGTCGACAGGCTCCCGTTGCCCGGTATTCATCCGTTATTGAGGTTGATCGACTGTTGTTCGCAACTTCGTCACCACTTGTCCCAGAGGGCCCGGCGGCATCGTCTGTGACCCGGATGCCCGCCCTCACATGCCCGGCGGGGCGTCCGCAGGCATGATCCGTAAAAGGGTGGAAAGTCGAATTACCGTACGCCACCGAGGAGGAGGAACCCGTGACCCGCATCGACAGCGTGCGCGCCGCGACCGGTTCGGCGAAGGACAGCGTGCTGCACGCCGCGGAAGTGGTGGCGCCCTACGCCGACTCGGCCAAGGACAGGGCCGCTCACTACGCACAGGAGGCGCGCGTGCGGCTGGCGCCGAGGGTGTCGCAGGCCGCGTGCCAGGCTCGTCACCAGTACGGCGCGCATGTCGCGCCGCGGCTGGAGCAGGCCCGGACGCATGTGCCGCCGAGGATGGACGCGGCCGCTCACGAGGCTGCCGTTCGTACGCGTCTGGCCGCCCGGCAGGCGGCGGAGTACTCCCGGCCGAGGATCGAGCAGGCGGTGGCTGCGGCTGGACCCGTCAGGGACGAGGCTGCCGCGCGGGGTGCCGCCGCGTTGGCCGCGTTGCGGGGTCAGGTCACGGCCAAGGAGATTCAGAAGCTGACGCGTCGGCATCGGCGCCGGGCCAGGGCCGGGCGTATCGCCAAGGCTCTGGCGGTGGCGGGTGTGGTGGCCGGTGGGGCTTTCGCCGCTTGGAAGTGGTGGGACAAGCAGGCCAACCCGGACTGGCTGGTGGAGCCGCCCGAGGCGACGGAGGTTTCCGAGTCGGGGCGGCTGACGTCGGTGGACGGCACCGGTGAGGCGTTGCTGGATCCGGAGGTGCAGGCGAAGCAGGCGCGGGACGAGGCGGAGGGCGACGAGCCCCGCTGATCTTCGCCGGGTGGGCTTCGTGTCGTCGCGGGGCGGGAGGCTTCAGGGTCTCCCGTCCCGCGGCGGTGTTTCCCGTGAAGGTGATGTTTCACGTGAAACGGTGGTTGTTGTTCAGCGTCCGTAGCGGCGTTCGCGCAGGGAGTAGGAGCGCAGGGCGCGCAGGAAGTCGATCTCGCGGAAGTCCGGCCAGTAGGTCTCGCAGAAGTGGACCTCGGCGTAGGCGGACTGCCAGAGGAGGAATCCGGAGAGTCGCTGTTCGCCGGAGGTGCGGATGATGAGGTCGGACTCGGAGCGCGTCTTGGAGTAGAGGTGCTTGGAGATGTGCTCCATGGTGAAGGTTTCGATGAACTCGTCGATGTCTCCGCCCTGGGAGCTGTGCTCGGTCAGGGCCGACCGTACGGCGTCGACGATTTCCCTTCGGCCGCCGTAGCCGACGGCGACGTCGACCTTGGTTCCGCCCTTGCGGTCCTGGGTGGCGGCGGTGGCGGTCTTGAGGCGGCTCGCGGATTCGGCGGGCAGCAGGTCCAGGGCGCCGACGGCTTCGACGGGCCAGGGGTTGCCCGGGGCGGCGAGCTGTTCCACGACCTCGGCGATGATGTCGATGAGGGGGTTCAACTGCTCTTCGGGGCGGTGGAGGTTGTCGTCGGAGAGCATGAACAGGGTGACGTGCTCGATCTGCGCGGAGTCGCACCAGCGCAGGAAGTCCAGGACCTTGGCGCCGCCGGCTCGGTAGCCCTCTCGGGGGTCGTCGATGCCGGACATCTTGGCCCAGCGGCGGTTGCCGTCCAGCATGATGCCGATGTGCTGGGGGCGTGGGCGTCCCTCCAACTCCCTGACCAGGCGCTTCATATAGAGCGCGTCGAGAGCGGCCCGTACCTTCGCCCGCATGGTTACCCCTTCCACCTCGTCGGCAGCGTCCGGAGGGCTCCGACGGCGATGAGCCACGTGGCACCGCCCCGCAGGGGTGTGGCGCTGGTGCCCTGTGGGGTGACGATATCAAGAGCAGACAGCGCCGCCGGGGTGCTCGGCGGGGGCCTGTGCGACGGCTCAGGCCACCACGGTGAGTCGGCGGGTGGTGTCGTGGGCCGGTGGGGGGAGGGTGGGAGGGTGTCGAAGAGGTGTTCCACGGCCGCGGGGGTCAGGCCGGTGGTGGCGCAGGCCCTGGGGGATGTCGTGGTGGCCGCCGGGTGGAGGGCGAGGGCGCGGGTGGCTTCCCGGGTGCCGGCGGGCAGGCGGGTGCAGGAGAGGGCCAGGACGGAGGTCGGGTCGCGGTCGGCCGTGCGCAGGAACGCGGTGCGGTCCACGGTCGTGCGCAGGCGCGCTGTCACGTCCGGCACGGCCCATGAGGGGCGGTCGCGCAGGCGGGTCGCGTCGATGCGTACGGCGAGCGGGTGGTGGTCGCACAGGGCGATCGTCCGGGTCAGGGACGCGCCGGTGGAGGCGTCGCCCGCGACGCGGTGGAACAGGGTCTCCGCGTCTGCGGGTGTCAGCGCGCCCAGGGGCAGTGAGCGGGCGCCGTCCGGTGCGGTCGGTTTGCGGCGGGTGGTGTTCAGGGTGAGGGTGTCGCCCGTGCCGGGCAGGAGGGGGGCGACCTGGGCGACCTGGGCGGCGTCGGCCGCGTTGTCGAGGTAGCAGCAGGGCGCGGCGGCCTGCGAGGCGGGAGCGCCAGTGGGTGCTGCGTGCGGCCGGGCCGGTGGGGAGGGCGTCGGGTGCGGTGCCGTCGGCGCCCAGCAGGGCGCCCCGTGCCTCTTCGGGGGTGAGCGGTGCGTGGTCCGGGCTGAAGCCGTGCAGGTCGATGTAGTACTGGCCGTCCGGGTGGTCGGCGGTGCGGGGGTGGGCGAAGTGGATGGCGAGGGCCGTCCTGCCGATGCCGCCCATGCCGTCGATCGCGACCGTGAGGGGAGCGCCGTGCGGCTGTCTGTCGACGGTCCGCTGCAACCAGCCGGCTATCGGGCTCGGCCCGGTCGGCCATCGGCCGATCATCGGGGGCTGTCGGGCGGCTGTCACTTGACACTAAAGTGCATGAGCGTGCAACCTTCTGATCGCCCGCGCCACTCCTGTCATCCCGTCAGGTGAGGTGGATGGTTGCGCGATCAATCAACTGGAGGTCCGTGCATGGCCGAGCCCGTGAAGATCAAGATCTGGTCCGACTACGTCTGCCCCTTCTGCATGCTGGCCGAAGGCCCCCTCGAAGAGGCGATCGACGACGTCGGCGCCGACGTCGAGGTCGAGTGGATGCCGTTCGAGCTGCGGCCCCACCCTCAGCCCACCCTGCGGCCGGAGGACGACTACCTCCCCCACATCTGGAAGACCGCCGTCTACCCCATGGCCCGCCGCCTGGGCGTCGAGATCAGGCTCCCCGACGTGTCCCCCCAGCCCCACACCGCCCTCGCCTTCGAGGGCTACCAGTACGCGGCCGAGCACGGCCTGGGGACCGCCTACACCCGGCGGATGTTCCGCGCCTTCTTCCAGGAGAACCAGGACCTGGGACAGCTCGACGTCCTCACCACCCTGGCCGGCGAGATCGGCCTGGACGAAGCCGGATTCCGGACGGCGCTCGCGCAGGGAAGCCACCGCGCCAAGCACCAGGACGCCCTGCGCGAGGCGGCGGCCCACCAGGTGCAAGTGGTCCCCACCATCCTCATCGGTGACACCCGGATCGAAGGCGTCCCGCGTGCCGCCCAGTTGCGCAAGGCGATCCTCGACGCCCAGGCGCAACAGGCCGAGGACGCCGCCTACGGTGCCGCCTGCGGCATCGACGGGAGCTGCTGAGGTGCACGGCTCCCATCCCGCCCTCAGCGCCTGCCGGTTCGCCGGGATCGAGCTGCGCAACAGATTCGCCCTCGCTCCCATGACCCGGGTCTCCGCGACCGAGGACGGCAGGGCCACTCGGGAGATGGCCGCGTACTACGAGACCTTCGCCGAGGGCGGTTTCGGACTCCTCATCACCGAGGGGACCTACACCGACACCGCCTTCAGCCAGGGATACCTGCACCAGCCCGGCATCACCGACGAGGCGCAGGCCGCCGCCTGGCGGCCCGTCGTCGACCGGGCCCATGCCGCCGGGGCCCGCGTCGTCCTGCAGCTGATGCACGCCGGGGCCGTCGCGCAGGGCAACCGGTTCCGCGACCGGGCCGTGGGCCCCTCGGCGGTACGGCCGCTGGGCGAGCAGCTGACCAAGTACCGCGGCGGCGGCCGCTGGCCCGTACCGCTGGAGATGACCCGCCGCCAGATCGCCGAGGCCGTCCACGGCTTCGCCGCCGCCGCGGCCCGCGCCCGCGACGCCGGCTTCGACGGCGTGGAGATCCACGCGGCCAACGGCTATCTGCTCGACCAGTTCCTCACCCCCTACACGAATCTGCGCACCGACGCGTACGGAGGGGGCGTCGAGGAGCGCACCCGGCTCGTACGGGAAGTGACGGCCGAGGTCAAAGGCGCGACCGGGCCCGGATTCCCGGTCGGTGTCCGCCTCTCCCAGGGGAAGATCAACGACCCCTCGTGGCGATGGCCGGGAGGCGACGACGAGGCGCGTGCCGTCTTCACGGCGGCCGCGGCGGCCGGCGCCGACTATCTGCATATCGCGGGAAGCGGGCGGGACTGGAGCCCGCACGGACCGACGCTTCCCGGGCTCGCCCGGGCGGTCACCGGCCTCCCCGTGATCGCCAATGGCGGGCTGCACGAGGACGCGGTGGCACGGCGCGTCCTGGACGAGCGTCACGCCGACGTGCTGGCGATCGGGACGGGCGCGCTGGCCAATCCCGACCTGCCCCGCAGAGTGGTCACGGGTGCGGTCCGGGCGTCCTTCGATCCCCGGCTGCTCGAGCCGCTGGCGACCCTGGACAACGCCCGTTCCCACGCGAACGCTTGACAGTCTTTACTTGCACATACAAGATTAGTCACCAGAGCCGAGGTGTTCGAAGGCGGCTCCCTGCGAGCAGATGCTTGCATGTGCAGACAATCGACAGGCTCAGGGTTGACCCGGGAGACGGACTGCTGATGCGTACACAGGAAAGCGGACTGCTGGACCACGTCCACGAAGCCATCCGGCTCAGCCGCGAGCACGTCGCGCAGGGTGGCATCCCCTTCTCCGGCGTGATCGTGGGCGGCAGCGGCCGGATCCTGGGAACCGGCTTCAACCGGGTCCGCGAGGACAACGACCCGACCGCCCACGCCGAGGTGGTCGCCCTCCGGGAGGCCACCACCAAGCACGGGGTCCGCGCCGTGGCGGGGGCAACCCTGATCGCCTCCGGTGAACCCTGCGCGCTGTGCTACATGGCGGCGCTGTACGCCGGCATCGGCCGGGTCGTGCACGCCGCCGACCGCCGGACCGCGGCCCGCTACGGCTTCGACTACACGAGCTCGTACGCCCTCTTCGCCGAGGACCCGGCGAACTGGCCCCTCGAGGTCACGGCGCTCCAACTCCCCGAAGCGGAGCAGCCCTTCCAGGACTTCCTCACCCTGAGCCGGGCTCGTCGCTGACCCGGGCTCCCGCCCCGCGGCACCGACGTACGCCCCCCTCCACCCGCTCCACCCCCTCCACCCGCTCCACCCCCTCCACTCCCACCCACCACCACTCACCGCACGGAAGGACCACCCATGCACTGGCTCTACCTCGCGATCGCCGTCGCCTTCGAGACCACGGTCGCCATCGCCGCCGGCAAGGCCGAGGGCTTCAAGAACCGCAAGTGGACCGCCATCACCCTGCTCAGCGGGGCCGCCGCGACCTTCTTCCTCAGCCGGGCGCTGCTGAAGTTCGACGTCGGCGTGGGCTACGCCCTGTGGACGTCCGTCGCCGGCGTCGGCATCACCGTCCTCGGCGCACTGTTCTTCGGCCAGCGGCTGAACTGGAACAAGGCGATCGGCATCATCCTCGTCATCGGCGGCGTCGTCGGCCTGCAGCTGAGCGGTTCCGCCTGAGCCCGGCGCAGTCCCCGGCCCTCCCGCCCCTCCCGGCCCTCCGCCCCGCATCCGTGCACCCCGCAACCCCCTGACGACACCCCCACGAGAGGACTCACTCCCATGTCCAACGCAGCCGCCCGGAGCTCCGCCAACGCCTGGCTCATGCTTCTCCTGGCCGGAGTATTCGAGATCGGGTACGCGCTCGCCGTCGGCGGCAGCGAGGGCTTCACCCGCCTGACCTGGTCCCTGGTCGCCGTGGTGTTCTTCCTGCTGACGCTCTACGCCCTGAGCCTCGCCCTGCGCTCGATCGACGTGGGCATCGGCTACGCCGTCTGGGCGGGTATCGGCGCGGTCGGCGCCGCGGTCTTCGGCCCGCTCTTCTTCGACGAGACCCTCACCGTGGCCAAGGGCGTCTGGCTGGCGGTCATCATCGCCGGCGTCGTCTGGCTCAAGCTCGCCGACCGCACGAAGTCCCCCGAGGCGACCGCCGGGACCGTGGAGTCCGAGCGCCGCACGGACCGGCCCGAAGCACTGCAGGTCTGATGCCGGTCGCCCGTACGCCACAGGCGCCTGCCGCCCTTCCCGACAAGGGCGGCAGGCGCCTGTGGCGTACCCCGTCACTTCGCGGTCCGGCCGCCGTCCACCGCGAGGGCGGCGCCGGTGGTGAACGACGAGGCGTCCGAGCAGAGCCAGGCGGCGGCGCGGGCGATCTCGGTCGGATCGGCGAGGCGCTGCTGGATCGCCTTGCCGCCGAAGCGGGAGCGCACGGCGGGGCCGGCCGTGAGGGCGCCGTCCATCATCTCCGTGTCGGTGCTGCCCACCACGAGGGCGTTGACGCGGATGCCGTGCTCGCCGTACTCGGCGGCCGCCGCCCTGGTCAGGCCGAGGACCGCGTGCTTGGCGGCCACGTAGGGTGCCGAGGCGGCGGTGGCGCGTACGCCCGCGACGCTCGAGGTGTTGACGATCGATCCGGCGCCGGCCGGCAGCATGGCGGGGATCTGAGCGCGCAGACAGTTCCACACGCCGCGCAGATTGACGTCCATGGTGTGCTCGAAGACGTCGTCGGGGAGCTCGTGCAGCAAGGTCCCGGCGCTGGCGTAACCGGCGTTGTTGAACGCGCAGTCGAGCCGGCCGAACTCGTCGACCGCCGTGGCGACGGCGCGTTCCATGTCCTCGGGGCGGGTGACGTCGCCCGGTACGGCAACCGCCCGGCCGCCGTCCTTCCTGATGCGCGCGGCGCCCTGCTCGACCCGGTCGGCCCTGCGGGCCACGAGGACGACGGCGGCTCCCTCGGCGGCGAAGTGCTGGGCCGCCGCGGCGCCGATGCCGCTGGAAGCGCCGGTTATCAGCGCGACCTTGCCCGACAGCGTCGATCCGGCCGGCATCACGCGTGGCTCCCCTGGCCGGCCGCGGACAGGGAGGGGCTCCAGAACGTACCGGCGCTCAACTCCCCGTCCACGCGGTGCAGCAGGTCGTCGTCGAGCGCGTCGAGGCTGCTGATCACGTGGCGCACGCCCGCCTCTCGCATGAGCGTTCGCTGGTGGCTGTGGACGAAGTCGGAGGGGTGGCCGACGAAGCCGGTGCCGAGCGCCCGGGCCGCGTCGGCGGTCCGGGCGACGTCGTCGACGAAGAGGACCTGGTCGGGGCGGAGCCCGAAGACGTCCTCGGTGATCTCCTTGAAGCCGGGGCGGATGTCGTTGGTGCAGACGTAGCCGGGCCCATCGAACAGGTCGGCACAGCGGCCCAGATGACGGTCGAAGTGGTCCTTGCCCAGGCCGCCGTAGCAGACCGTGCGCAGGCCCGCGTCCCGCAGCCGGTGGAGCAGCTCGGGCGTGCCCGGCGTGATCGTGACCGGGTGGCGGTCGACGTGAGCGGCGCGCTCCTCGAAGTAGGCGGCGAGCGCCTCCTCGCCGGTCATGCCGCCGCCCACGGCGGCCGCGAGCAGCCGGCCGGCGATGTGCTGCGGCTGGGAGAAGATGGACCGTTCCAGCTCGGCGGTGTACGTACCGCCTCTGCTGACGACGAAGTGGTGGATCACCGGGCTGAAGGTGTCGTTGAGCAGGACACCGTCGATGTTCAGGGCGGCCAGGCGCAGGGTGAGCATGCGGCTCCCTAAGGGATCGGTCGGAACGGACGAAGGGGGCGGGGCGACCGGGGCGGGCAGCGCGCTCAGGGCATCATCGAGGCGCCGCGGGCGGGGGTCGTCTCGGCGCGGGCGATCACGGACGGCACCGCGATGCCCGGGAGGAGCAGGTTCCACATCTGCTGGGTGCGCTCGGGAAGGTCCTTGCGGCCGCTGACGACGTTGGAGTACATCTGCATCCCGGTGCAGGCGGCGATCACGAACTCCGCGACCACGACCGGCTCGATGCCCGGCTGCAACTCCCCCTCGTCCCGCGCCTCCCGCAGACACTTCGTCATGATCCCACGGAAGTTCTCGTACGGGTCGGCGTCCAACGAACTGTTCACGGCGGCCTGTTCGTTCGTCAGCCGTACGCCGGCCCGGAGCAGCGGGTCGCGCTGCAGCTGCCACGACCACACGAGGGTGAGGTCGATGAGCCGCTGCAGCCCGCCGGCGGCCAGCAGCGGGACGATCGTCTCCGGCTGGCTGTTCATCACCGCCTTGGCCAGGCCCTCCTTCGAACCGAAGTGGAAGTAGAGCGCCCCTGCCGTCACGCCGGCGCGCTTGAGGATGCGGGTGATGCCGGCCCCCGCATAGCCGAACTCGTCGAAGACCTCTGCGGCTGCGAGCAGCAGCGCGCGGCGGGTCTGTTCGGCCCGCTCCTGTTTCAGTTGCGCCATGTCTCTCACCTTCCAAAAAAGAACGCTCCTTATGTTATCCGAGCCGACCCCCGCTTCAGCAAGTCCGTTTTGCGTGATTTCAGGTGCATACACCACCGAATTACTCCACCGAAAATCAAGAGATTGTCGACCCTTGACTTACCAAAACAAAAAGATCACTATGTTTGAGCCGGACACACGGAGTGGCCTCAGCTGCCTCTGTGTAGTCGTACGCAACAACTATCGATCTTGGGGGCGGAGTTGTCTGTTTCGGTACTGGGCCTCGATGCGCAGCCGGTCCACCAGTGGCAGGTGCACAAGCTTCGGGGTGAGGAAGTCCTGCTCAAGGAGTGGGCCGAGCCGTCGCCGGGGCGCTATGTCCTCACGGCACGCTGGCCGCAGGGCCACGACTTCTACCGGCCCTCGCACGGCGCGTACGACCCGATGCTGCTCGCCGAGAGTGTGCGCCAGACGGTGCCGCTGCTCTCCCATGCCGTGTACGGCGTCCCGCGGGAGTACAAGCAGGCCTGGGAGGACTTCCGTTTCACGGTCGAGCCGCTGGCGTCGCTGGTGACCACCGCCGAGGAGGAGGTGCGCCTCGTGGTGTCCTGCTCGGACGTGGTCCGCCGCGGCGCCAGGTTCGCCGGCCTGACGATGGACATAGAAGTCCACCTGGGGGACCGGCTGATGGGCACCGCGCTCACCCGCTTCAACAACCAGCCCGCGGCCATATACCGGCGGCTGCGCGGGAGTTACGCGGACACCGGCGCCGCGCTCGCGCGCTGCCTTCCGGCGGGCCCGCCCGTGGAGCCGCACCGGGTGGACCGGTGCTCCCCCGACGACGTGGTGCTGTCACCGACTCGGGCCGGCGGACCCGGGCAGTGGATGCTCCGGGTGGACCCCGCGCACCCGGTGCTGTTCGACCACGCCGTCGACCACGTACCCGGGATGCTCCTGCTCGAGGCCGCCCGGCAGGCCGCGCACGCCGTCGGCGACGGCGCCACGGTCGTCACCGGGATGCGGACGAACTTCGCCCGGTACGTCGAGCTCGACGCCCCCGCCGTCGTCCTGGCCGGCGAGCCGGTCGGCGACGGCACGGGCCGGCGCCGCGTGGACGTGTCGATCGAGCAGCACGGCGTCCGGGTCTTCACCTGCGAGGTGACGGTCGAGCCGGCGATCGGCCTGTAGGCCGACGCGCGGCCGCCACACACAGCGCGGCGGGCGGCCCGTATCCCCTCCGAGGGAGACACGGGCCGCCCGTCGGCGGTTTCAGGCCCGCACCGGCTCCGGCATCGGCTCCGGAAGCTCCTCGTGCACGGTGACCGCGACGTGCACCGAGGCCGGGACCGCGAAGCTGGCCTCGTACCCGGGTGGTGCGAGCAGCTGCCGCACCCGCCAGCCGAGCGGCTGGCCGGTGAGGTCCAGCCGGTTCATGACGGCGGCCATGCCCTGCCCCGTCGCCTTCGCCATGGCCTCCTTGCGGGTCCACAGGCGGGCGAAGTCCCGGACGAGTTCGTCGTCCGCGCGGCCGCCCAGCCACTGCTGCTCCCTGGGGTGGAGGAACGGCAGGTAGTCGGCGACGGATTCCGGCGTCGGCCAGGACTCGATGTCGATGCCGATGGTGGCCTCGGCGACCGCGATGGCCACGTGATCGCCGCTGTGCGACATCGAGAACTCCACCGCTTCCCGGCCCGGCTCCGGATCGCGGACGGCCGGCCTTCCGTGCGCCCCGCCGCAACCGGGACACGGCTGCCGCAGGAAGCCGACGCTCCGGGGCGGGCAGTCGAGCGCGGAACCGAGAACGCTCCGCAGCGCCCAGTGGGCGAACACGTAGGACTCCCGGCCGGCCACCTGCGGTATCCCGGCCAGCCGACGCCGTTCCGCCTCGTCGAGCCAGTCGGGCGGGGCCTCGTCGGCGGCGGGGCGCGGCCCGGCCGGGGCTCGGACGATCCAGATGCCGACCGGATCGAGGACCTCCCCCGGGGGTGCGTCGGACCACGTGAGGTCGTGTGTCATGTCGATACGGCTCCTGATGTGGCGAGGACCCGGCCGGTCCCCGCCACGGGTCGGATCAGGCGGTGGCTGCGAGCAGCGGCCACGGGCCGGTCGGGGCCTGCTGCTCGAGGTCCTCGGGAGCGAGATAGCGCCTGAATCCCGGCACCTGCTCCGCCGGGCGCAGCGCTCCGCGGTACAGCACCAGGCCGCGCACGCCCGTCCCGTCGTCGTGCCAGCACACGAGCGGGATCCGGTACTCCGGCGTGTCCCAGGTCTCCTGCACGGCGGCTTCGTAGCCGTACGCGGGCAGCAGGCTCATCGGGCCGCCCCCGCGAGCGCGCCCGTGGCCGCTCCCCGCGCCTCGGGGCGGACGCCGAACAGGGCGCCGTAGTCGGTGATCCGCGCGGCGGCCTCCACCCCGCCGGCGAGGTGCAGCGCGTGCCAGAAGAGCACCTGGTTCGCGGTGAGCACGGGGAACCCGAGCCGCTCCTCCAGGCCCGCGATGGTGCCCACGGCGCGAATGCCGTTGCCGGCGACCAGCACCGCCTGCGGCCGCTGCGGGGCGACGGCGGACTCGATCCACTGCACCAGCGCCTCCGGCGTGATCAGCTTCTGGTTGCTGGGCAGGCCACAGGGCCCGTGGTGGACGACGTCGAAGCCCCGCTCGCCGAAGTACGAGGCGCCCAGGGCGGACAGCTCGTCGTCGAACCACGGCGGGTTGACGAGCGCGATCCGCTCGGCGCCCAGGGCGGTGAAACCGGCCGCGGCCGCGTGGGTCGTGCCGGTGAGCGGGATGCCGCGGGTCCGCTCGGCGAGCCGCTCGAACAGCTTCTGCTCGCCGTCCGCGCCCAGGACGTACGCGGAGCTGGTGAACCCCAGGGCGATGGAGTCCAGCGGGGAGGCGGCGAGCAGCTCGACGGCGTCGTCGATGAAGGGCGGGTCGATGAAGGCGCGCACCGGGTCGTGCGGGATCTTGGGGTCCATCTCCCCGCCGGGGCGCATCGCCCCGAAGTGGACGCGTGAGCCGTGGACGTAGACGTCGCGCGGCGCCATCGCCTGGAGCTCGGACTCGGGCCCGACGTCCGCGTGCGGAACGACGACGCCGACGCGGGCGACCGCGGCCCAGCCGTCCTCGCGGGCCTGGAACTGCGTCATGGGGTGCCTCTCCTCGTCTGCTGCTTTTCTGCCGGTCTTCTGCTGTCCTCGTGCACGGATGCGGCGTACGGCGCCGCGGCCTCAGGCCGCCTCGTCGGCGAGTGAGCCGCCGCTGACGGTGCCGGTGCCGTCGTCGTCCAGGAACTTCGGGTGCTTGCGGCGCATGGTGGCCATCACGAACGCGTACGGGACGTCGTCGAAGTCGCCGTGGTCGGTGAGGAACTCCATGCTCTGCCGCCCCTGCGCGTCGAAGGGGTGGTAGAGGCTGTCGGAGCGGCCGTCGAACTCCAGCGGGGTCATGCCGTACAGCCGGCACAGGAGCTTGTTGAAGACCGGGGTCACCTTCAGCCAGCGGCCGTCGAGGTACACGGTGGCCAGGCCGTGGAAGAAGACGTCGCCGCCGATGTACGAGCGCAGCCGGTCGGAGGCCAGGTGGTTGCGGACGTCGCTGTAGTGCAGCCGGGCGGGGATGCCGACGGCGCGGCAGCAGGCGGCGTAGAGCACGGACTTGTGCAGGCAGAAGCCCTTGCCGCCGGCGATGACGCTGGACGCCTTGAGGCCCTGCGGCGACAGGTCGGCGCCGTAGACCTCGTAGTGGATGCCGTCGCGCACCGCGTAGTAGAGGGCGACGGCGAGGTCGACCGGGTCGGCGGCATCGCGGTCGATGTCGCCCAGGGCCTTGTCGACGAAGGCCCTGACGGTCTCGTGCTCGTGATCGAGGAAGTCGGTGGCCGCCGTGAGCCGGGCGCGGTCGTCGGCGGTCAGCTGCTCGGACGTGGCGTCGGCCGGGTGGGTGGCCAGGGTGTCGGTCATGCGGGTGCCTCTCGTCACAGGCCCATCAGGGCGGCGATGCAGTTGCGCTGGATCTCGTTGGTGCCGGAGTAGATGGAGCCGGCGGCGGCGTTGCGCAGCTCGCGCTCGATGCCGGTGCCGGTCAGGTAGCCGCGGGCGCCGAAGATCTGGATCGCGTCCTGGGCGGTGCGCTGGTTGGCCTCGCTGACCACGATCTTGGTGGCGGCCACGTCCAGCGAGGCGTCCGTGCCCTGCTCGACCTTGCGGCCGGTGTCGTACAGCCATTTCCGGGCCGTCTCGACGGCGATCCTCATGTCCGCGATCTTGTGGGCGACCGCCTGGTTCTTGCCGATGGCGCTGCCGAACTGCTGCCGGGTGGTGGCGTGCTCGACCACCCGCTTCAGTCGGTGGGTCATCTCCCCGAGGTTGACGGCGAAGGAGAAGAGGACCTCCCGCTTCATCACGTAATCCATGATCAGGAAGCCGGCGCCCTCGCTGCCCAGCCGGTTGCCGACGGGCAGCCGGACGTCCTTCAGCGTGACCTCGCTGATCGGGGAGGTGCGCAGCCCCATCGTCTCCAGGGGCTCGCCGACCGTCAGGCCCGGCGTGCCGCGCTCGGCGAGGAAGGTGCTCAGCCCGAAGGCGCCCGGTTTGCCGGTGCGGACGTAGAGCAGGAAGAGGTCGGCGACCGGGGCGTTGGTGATGAACAGCTTGCCGCCGTTGAGCACGTACTCGTCGCCCTCGCGGACGGCTGTGGTCCGGATGTTCATCACGTCCGAGCCGTGGTCCGGCTCGGTGATCGCGTGCGCGGTGATGGCCTGCCCGGAGGTGACCTGCGGCAGGTAGCGTTCGCGCAGGTCGTCGGAGCCGAACGCCTGCAGCGGGATGCCGACGCTGACGATCTGCGTGGACGCCGAGAAGTTCAGGCCGGCGTCCCGGCTGGTGTGGCCGAGACCCTCCAGCGCCGCCATGGTCTCGGTGAGCGTCCGGCCGGCGCCGCCGTACTCCGGCGCGAAGGGGAGGGTGAAGAGCCCGGACCGCTGCAGCGGCTTCCACTTCTCGTGCGGGAACTCGGCGGCGCGGTCCCAGCGGGCGACGTCGTCGTTCAGCTCGTCGCCGTACGGGGCTGTGACGCCGTAGGTGTCTGCGGCCTTGTCTGCTGCCATGCGTGTTCTGCCTTGCCTTTCGCTGAGCGCCGGGCGATCGGGCGGGGGGGAGTGGGCACCGGGTGCGGGGCCGCGGTGGGGCGGTGGCGCGGCCCCGCACCCGGCATCGCGGATCAGTAGCGGGAGAACCCGTCCTCGGAGAGCGAGTGCTTCTCGTCGCCACGCAGCGCCGGGCTGAAGACGGAGACGAGGAGGAGGTCCTCGTCGTCGGAGGCGATCAGGTGGTGGGCGTCGTTCTTGTCCAGGGCGTAGATGGTCCCGGTCATGATCTTGTGACGGACGCCGTCCTTGGTGACGACCTCGCCCGAGCCGCCGATGCAGTAGCAGGCCTCCAGGTGGCCGAGGTACTGCAGCGAGCTGGAGGTGCCCTGGCGGACCAGCGTCTCGCAGACGGTGAAGCCCATGCCGTCGGCCTCGGTGAGCAGGCGGTGGCTGGTGCCGTTGCCCCACTCGACCGCGGGGACGTCGGAAAGAGAACGGACGATCATGGCGTGTACTCCTGTCATCACTGTGCTCTGGGCGGATGCGGGTGGTGCGCAGGGAGGAAGCGGCGCGTCAGACCGCGGCCGGAGCGGCCTGGCCGACGAAGTTCCGGATGTCCGCGAGGGTGCGGTAGGCGGCCGGCTCCAGCGGGATGTCGTCGACGGGGATGCGGTACGTCTCGGATATCCAGGAGATGAGGCGGACCAGGCCGAGGCTGTTCACCACGGTGCTCTCGATGAGGTCGAAGTCGTCGGTCAGGTCCTCGGTGTCCTCACCGGCCAGGAAGTCCTGGACGATGTAGTCGCGGATCGGGTCGTGGGTGCCGGTGCTCATGAAGAGGCTCCGTTCAGTTGGGTGTTCTTGATCGAATTGCGGTCCGGTTTGCCGGTCGGGGTCTTCGGCAGCGGAGTGCCGCCCAGCCCCACCGAGCTGGGCACGGCGTGCCGCGGCAGGTGCTTCGCCGCGTACGCCCGCAGGCCCAGCGAGCTCAGGGAGGTGCCGTCCCGGCGCACCACTTCGGCGTGCAGCCGGGTGCCGGCCTCGGGGCAGGGCAGTGCGACGACGGCGGCCTCGACGACGTCCGGGTGGGCCTCGATGACGGTCTCGACCTCCAGGGTGTTGGTGCGCACGCCGCGCACCTTGACCTGGAAGTCGGTGCGCCCCTGGAGGAAGTAGCGGCCGTCGGCGTCGCGGTGGACGAGGTCGCCGGTGCGGTAGAACATGGCGCCGCCGCCCCGCGGGTCCGGCATGAAGGCGTGCGCGTTGCGGGCCTGCTCCAGATAGCCGCAGGTCTGGAACGGGGTGTGCACCAGCAGTTCCCCGGTGCCGGGCCCCTGGAGGACCTCGGTGCCGTCGGCCCCCTCGATCAGCAGCACGGCGTCGGTGCCGTCGATCGGGGTGCCGATGGGCAGCGGGTGCACGTACGCGCCCGGGTCGATGTCGTGGACGAAGCTGTCGTTGGTCTCCGTACAGCCGAAGACGTTGTGGAAGCGGGCGGCCGGACAGGCGGCGAAGGCGTCCTGCAGCCCCTGCTCGGAGACGGCCTCCCCGGTGAACACCGCCGTACGGACCGACGGGTAGCGGGCGCCGTCCGCCGCCAGGAGCCGGTGCAGCAGCGGCACTCCCTGGACCAGCGTCACCTCGTTGCTCTGCGCGAGCTCACGCAGATAGCCGGCGTTCCCGCTGGCTCCGGCGTCGGCCAGGACGACGGTGCCGCCGGCCTGCAGCACCGTCCAGACGTCGAGGAGCGCCAGGTCGAAGTTGAGCGGCGAGAAGCTCAGCGACCTCGTGCCGCCGTCGAGCCCGAACTTCGCCGTGGCCCAGGCGCCGAAGCGGTCGAAGGCCTCGATGCGGACCGGGACGAGCTTGGGCACGCCGGTGGACCCGGAGGTGGTGAGGGTCAGCAGCGACTCCTCGGGGTCGGGGGCGCTGAAGCCGTCCGACAGCGTGGGGTCGGTCTCCTCCCGTGACAGGGTCGCGCCGCCACCGGGAACCGCGGCCGCCGAGAGCGGGCCGTGGGCCTGGGCGACGAGCGTGGACAGGGCGGCGGTGCCCAGACCGGGCGACGGGACCAGGGTGTTGATCCCCTGCCGCCAGGCCGCCAGCAGCAGCGCGATGGTCTCCGGCGACTTGTGGGCCGGGACGCACAGGGCGCGTACGGGGCCGAAGTCGGCGCCGGCGAGGTCCGCGGCGGCGCGGCGGGTCAGCCGCTCCAGGTCTGCGTAGGTGACCGGTTGGCCGGCGCTGACGAGCGCGGCGCTGTCGGGCTGTTCCTGCACGTGCCGGCCGATCGCGTGCAACAGGCGAGGCGAAGGCAACGGTCCCCCCTCAGTGGATTGGCGTTCTTGGCTTCGAGAGAGAACCTACGGGTTTGTATTTGCATGGTCAAGCATATAGATAGCGGGAAGACGTGATCCGGGTCACTGACCGGCCTCCCGGAAAAGAAGCCCGCACATGCAAAAGACGGCGGGAGGCCGGGTCACCCCGGACACCTCCCGCCGTCTGCCGCGTTCGCGTCAGGCGCTGCGCAGCGCCTGCACCGCGCGGGCGAACCGGTCGTCGCCGCTCGCGGTGTTGAGGGCCGAACTGAGCACGTCGGCGTACGTGGCACGGGCCTCCTGGTAGCGCTTGCGCCCTTCGTCCGTGATGACGGCGAAGACACCGCGCTTGTCGTCGGCGCAGTTGTCCTTGTAGGCGTAGCCGGCGCTGTCCAGCCGCCCCACCAGGCGGGTCACCGAGCTCTGCCCCAGACCGATCTGGTCCGCGAGCTCCTGCATGCGGCACTCGCCCGCCTCGGCCCCGGTGAGGACCTCCAGGGCCCGGTACTCGGACAGACCGACGCCGTGGCGGCGCTGCAGGGTGTGCGCGAGCTGACGCTCCACGAAGGCGTGCAGGCCTAGGACGGCCTCCCACATGGCCTGATCGGAAGCGGCGCGTGGCTGCTGGTGGCTCGTCATGGAACGACTCCCCTTCTGGACTGCACTTGACAACAAGATACATGCCCATGCAACCATCTGGGGAGTATCGGGACCCACAAAGATGGGCTCCGGTCGCTATGCACTTGTAGATGCAAGCATGATTCAGCGGCCAACGCCCTCCAGGGTGCTGCACGCGTAGGCGGCCGAGACGAGGGTCATGTGCCGGTGCCAGCCGGGGAAGGACCGGCCCTCGAAGTCGAGGAGGCCGAAGTCCTCGCCCATGCGGCGGATCGCGCCCTGCGCCCGGTGGGGCGAACGGGCCAGCTCCAGCAGTTCGGCCGGGTGGCGGTCGGTGATGTTCGTCAGCCAGATCCGGTCCGGGCGCCCGCCGCTCGCGTCCCACTCGGCCAGCAGCCTGCCCGCCCCGCGACCGGGCTCACCGTCCGGGCGCAGCCCGCGCACCGGCGTGTCGTAGGAGACGACCTGCCGGCCCGCCCCCACCGGGTGCCGTACTCCCCGGCGCAGCAGCAGCCCGCGCACCGACTCCCGTTCACCGGGCGGCAGTTCCGGATCGGCGAGGGTGGTCTGGCCCGGAAGGGCGAGGACGAAGGAGTGCCCGCTGCCGTGCAGCCGCTGCGCCAGCGGCACGACGTCGCACAGGGCCGTCAGGTCGGCCACCACCGGCGCCGTCCCCCCGTTCGACCAGGACGTCATCTCCTCGACCAGGCGCAGGGCGTGGGCCCACAGCGGCTCGGCCTCCGCCGTCGCGGGCACCTTCACCCGGTCGCGCACCGCCTCGTCGCGGGTGAACCGGGGAGGCAGGAAGAGCCGCCAGTCGACCGGTACGTGTGCCCGCCCGGCGTCCAGGAACAGGCCGAGCCCCAGCTGGCAGTTGACGGTGCGCCCGGACTCCGGCAGGAAGCGCTGGTGCACCCCGACCGAGTGGCTGCCGCGCTTGGGCAGCACCGCCGGCGCCAGCGTCCAGGCCCGTACCGGCAGTGACTGAACGGCCCAGCGGGCCAGCTCGCCGCGCGCCGGGGCCCACTCCCACGGGCTGGCGTTGACGAACTGATGGAGCGACGCCGACGCCGCCTCCGAGCCGGTCACGACGGCCGCCATGCGGCGCACGGTCTTCTTCCCCTGCGTCCGCATCAGCCCCTGCAGATACACATGCCCCCAACGCTGCTGGTCAGAGCGGTGCAGATGGCCGAACAAACGCCGGGACAGGTCGGCCGGCGGTCGGCTCGCCGCCATGCCGGGCGTCTCATGCATCGTCGTCACTGCAGGTCCCTCCCAGGTGAGCCGTCTCCGTTCAGACTAACAAACATAGAGAACGTTCGTTATATTTTTCTTCGAGAGTACGACTACTTGCCGAGGTCTAAGGAGAAGGCGCATGCAGGAACGGGCCGCCAGAACGCGTCAGGCCCTGTTGGAGGCGGCCGCCGACGAGTTCGCCGAGCGCGGCTACGACGGCGCCTCCCTCCAGAGGGTGGTCTGGCGGGCCACGACCTCGATGGGCTCGCTGACCTTCCACTTCGGGAGCAAGACCGCCCTGGCCGAGGAGGTGCGCCTGGCCGGGCGCGCCCGCTTCGTGCGCCGCCTGGAAGGCCTCGCGGCCGCCACCGACCCGTTGCGGGGACTGCGCACCCTGATCGGCTCGCTGGCCCGGCTGGTCCACGAGGACCCCTTCGTACGCGCCGCGCGCCGCCTGGAGGCCGACCGTCCCGAGGGCGCGCCGCCATTGGCCGAGGCCTGGCTTCCCGTGCTCCGGGGCCTGCTCGACCGGGCCGATGGCGCGCACCGGCTCCGTCCCGGGGTGTCCACCGAGGACGCCGTGGCCCTGCTGGCGCATCTCGCGGAGGGCGCCATGGCCTCCCACGACGCGACCCCGGACGCGGTCTGGGAGATCGTCCTCCACGGCCTCGCCGCCGAGCGGCCGGGCCGGACGGGCCGTGCGGGCAGGACGGGCGGGGCGGGCAGGACGGGCGGGGCGGGCAGGACGGGCAGGACGGTCTCGATGTGGTGCGGGTCGGAACCCACCTGAGGGCGGATTCCGACCCGCGCCGTGCGTACAGGCCGTGACTCAGGCGGCCCGCAGCGCCCTCGCCACCTCGTCCAGGACCCCCGCCCCGGGGCCCGCCGTCAGCCGGCTGCAGACCCAGGCGACCCCGGCCCCGGCCGCGGGCCAGGCCTGGTAGGCGACCGAGCCCGGACCCTGGTGACCGAAGGCACCGGAGCAGACGGCGGGGTGGAGGCCCTCGTCGAGGAGCTGGAGGCCGCCCTCGCCGTACGCGCTGATCCCGCCGAGCAGCGGGTCCAGGCCCTCGACCCAGAAGCTCCGCGCCTGGTCGAGCGTGCGGCGCGACAACAGCAGCGGCTCCTCGCCCGGCGCCCGCACGGCGTCCGCGGCCAGCACACCCTGGAGCCCGGCGAGACCACGGGCCGACGCGTACGCCCCCAGCGAGGGGACGACCGCGTGGCGCCGTCGGCTCTCGCTCCACACCCCGGCGTCCGCGGGGAACGGCGACGGGTTGTTCCACACCCGCCCGACGAGCTCCGCCTCGTCGACGCCCACCCCACTGCCCGGCGCCGGGAAACGGGCGCGGAAGCCCTCGTCGTACGAGATCCGCGCGGCCTGCGGCAGTTGGTCGGGGACGAGGCCGAAGTGGATGTCGAGGCCCAGCGGGCCCGCGATCTCCTCCAGGAAGAACAGGTCGAGATCGCGGCCGTCGACCCGGCGCACCACCTCGGCGACGATCCACCCGGCGGTCCACGGCCCGTGCAGCACGCCGCCGGCCCGGGGATCGTCCTCCGGACTGTGCAGTTCGAGCAGCGCGGCCATCATGCGCGGGTCCTCGATGTCCCGCTGGTCGAGGTCCGCCGCCATGCCCGGCAGGCGGGCGGTGAACGTCAGCACGTCCCGCAGCGTCACCGCGCCCTTGCCGCGCGCCGCGAACTCCGGCCAGTACTCGGCGACGGGCCGGTCCAGCTCGAGCGCGCCCATGTCGGCGAGCAGCAGGACCGCCGTGGCCAGGATCTGGTGGGATCCCGTCAACACCGGCTGGAGGGTGTCGCCGGTCCACGGCGTCCGGGCGGCCGGGTCGGCGGTGCCGTGCCACAGGTCGACGACGGGTTCACCGTCCCGTACGACCGCCAGCGCGGCTCCCTGGGCACCGGGCGGACCCGCGGCCCGGCAGGCCCGTTCGAAGACATGGCGCACGGAGGCGAAGCCGGGTGCTGTGGTCCCGTGAACGCGGGTCGTCGTCGCCCGCGGCCGCGGGACGACCTGCCGTACCAGAGAGGCCGTCATGTGAAGAGCTCCAGAAGAGGGGGCCGTCAGGGGCAGTGGCGTGAGATCGGTTCCGCTCATACCTCGGGAGCCCCCGCCGGGTAGGGGAGGAACTCCAGGTCGGTCAGGTCCTGCTCGGTCAGGCGAACCCGGTCGCCGCCGAGGTTCTCCGCGAGGTGGTCCGGCGCCCTCGTGCCGGGCAGCGGCACCACGTGCTCGCCGAGCCGGAGCAGCCACGCCAGGGCGACCTGCGCGGGGGTGACCCCGTGGCGGGCGGCCACGTGGGCGACGGCCTGCGTGAGCGCGAAGTTGTGGCGGATGGCGCGCGGCGCGAAGCGGGGCTGGGTGCGCCGCCAGTCGTCCACCGGCAGATCGTCGGACCGGGACAGCGCACCGGCCAGCAGGCCGCGGCCGAGCGGGGCACCGGCCAGCAGCGCGATCCGGCGCTCCACCGCGTACGGCACGACGTCGTCGAGACCGCAGCGCGTGAACAGCGACACCTCGGCGGCCATCGCCGCCGCCTCGTGCACGGCTTCGGCGGCGCGGGCCTCCTGCACGGTGACGACGGGCAGCCCCAGCATGCGGATCTTTCCCGCCCAGACCTGCTCGGCCAGCGCACCCCAGCTCTCCTCCAGCGGTACGCCGGGATCGACGCGGCGCAGCAGGTAGAGGTCGATGTGGTCCACGTGCAGCCGGCGCAGGCTCTCGTCGACCGCGGCCCTCAGCGCCCGCGGACCTCCCGCGGGCCGCAGCACGCCGTCCGGGTCACCGAGCAGACCGCCGCCGGTGCACAGCACCACCTCGTCCCGGCGCCCGCGGATCGCCTCGCCGATCAGCCGCTCGTTGTCCCCGGCCGCGTAGGCGCCGGCCGTCTCGACGAGGTTGACCCCGAGGTCCACCGCCTGCTGGACCAGCGACACGGCCTTGCCCTTGTCCCGCAGGGCCGGGGCGTACCGGTACGAAAGGCCCATCCCGCCCAGCCCGAGCCGGCCGACGACCGGCCCGTCCCTGCCCAGTGTTGTGGTCCGCATCCTGTGAGACCCCCTTCTCCACGGAGGAAAGCGACCACCTCATGGCAACAGCCCAGGACGCCGACGCACAGCTTCCCGCTCCTACTTGCCGATCTCGGGCGACTTCGGCATGTTCACCACGCCCGCGGCACAAAAGAACCCCCTGACTGCGTTTCCGCAGATCAGGGGGTGCAAGGTGTGGAGCAGAGTGGAGCCTAGGGGAGTCGAACCCCTGACATCTGCCATGCAAAGACAGCGCTCTACCAACTGAGCTAAGGCCCCGAAGAAGAAGACGTCCGGCCGGGATACCGCGTGCCGACGGGCGCCGCAGACAAGAGTACCGGGTCGCCCCCGGTATCTCACAAATGATTGGGGCTCCCCGGGAACAACCACGCTCCGTAAGATGCTCGGCGTGGTTCGCTGGAGCGAACTGCGGTTTTTGGGGAAGCGATGGGGAGACGCAATGGACGCCGCACAGCAGGAAGCCACCGCAAGAGCGCGGGAACTGCAGCGGAACTGGTACGGGGAGCCGTTGGGGGCGCTCTTCCGTAGGCTTATCGACGATCTCGGTCTCAACCAGGCTCGTCTCGCGGGGGTCCTGGGGCTGTCCGCGCCGATGCTGTCGCAGCTGATGAGCGGCCAGCGGGCGAAGATCGGCAATCCCGCGGTGGTCCAGCGGGTGCAGCTGCTGCAGGACCTGGCGGGGCAGGTCGCGGACGGCAGCGTGAGCGCGGCCGAGGCGACCGAGCGCATGGACGAGATCAAGAAGTCGCAGGGGGGCTCGGTGCTCAGCAACACCACGCACACGACGAACAGTTCGGGAGCGCCCACGGTCAAGCGGGTGGTCCGTGAGATCCAGTCACTGCTGCGTTCGGTGGCGGCGGCCGGGGACATCATCGACGCGGCGGACGCCCTCTCCTCGACCCACCCGGAGCTGTCCGAGTTCCTCCGGGTGTACGGCGCGGGCCGTACGTCGGACGCGGTCGCGCACTACCAGTCCCACCAGAACTGATCCCCGGGGTCCGGCCGCCGAACGGCTCGGCGGCCGGACCCCGGGCAGTGGCGCGAGGGGGAGGAGCGGCACACAGCCATGGGTGAGGTCTTCGCCGGCCGGTACGAGCTGGTCGATCCGATCGGCCGCGGAGGGGCCGGTGCCGTGTGGCGGGCCTGGGACCACCGCCGGCGACGGTACGTGGCCGCCAAGGTGCTGCAGCAGAGGGACGCGCACGCGCTGCTGCGCTTCGTCCGTGAGCAGGCGCTGCGGATCGACCATCCGCACGTCCTCGCGCCCGCCAGCTGGGCCGCCGACGACGACCAGGTCCTGTTCACCATGGACCTGGTCACGGGCGGCTCGCTCGTCCACCTGGTGGGGGACTACGGTCCCCTGCCGCCCGCGTTCGTGTGCACGCTCCTCGACCAGCTGCTGGCCGGGCTGGCCGCCGTGCACGGGGAGGACGTGGTCCACCGCGACATCAAGCCCGCCAACCTGCTGCTCGAGGCGACCGGGACGGGCCGGCCCCGGCTGCGGCTGTCCGACTTCGGCATCGCGATGCGGCTGGGCGAGCCCCGGCTGACCGAGACCAACCTCGTGGTCGGGACGCCGGGTTACCTCGCGCCGGAGCAGATGATGGGCTCGGACCCGGACTTCCCGGCGGACCTGTTCGCCGTGGGCCTGGTCGCCCTGTACCTGCTGGAGGGCGCCAAGCCGGACGCCAAGGCGCTGGTGCAGTACTTCGCCGACCACGGGACGCCGCCCGCCCCGCAGGGGATTCCCGAGCCGTTGTGGCAGATCGTCGCCACGCTGGTGCAGCCGGACCCTTCGGCGCGGTTCCGTACCGCCACGGGGGCGCGCAAGGCGCTGGCCGCGGCCGCGGAGCTCCTGCCGGAGCCGGGACCCGACGACGAGCTGATCGAGATCTTCGACCAAGTCGGCCCACTGCCCCCGGGCTTCGGCCCCGACGGACCCCACAAGCGGGCAGCCGGACTGGACGCCCCACCACCGGACCCCCGCCACCCGGCCAACGGGGAAGCACCGCCCGCCCCGCCACCACCTCCCCCGACCGACAGCCCCACTCCGTCCCCATCCCCGTCGTCCCCGTCCACTGCGACCGGCACCCCGCCGCAGCCCCCGCCCACCGCAGACGGCACACCGCCCCTTCCTGCCCCGGCGCCACCCGCCCCCGACGGCACACCACCCCCTCCGCCCACGGACCCGTTCCCCACCGCGCCGGGGGCGTCGGCCACGGCGTCGTCCGAGGTGGGGCATGCGTCTGTCATGTCGGAGACCGGCAGTTTCCGTCTGCCGCCCCCGCCGGTGACCGGCACGCCTCCGGCCGCCGTGCCCGTTCCGCAGCCGCGCGCCCGGCACCTGGCCGATCCGGGCAGCAGTACGCCGTACCAGCCCCCGTACGCACCGCCGTTGGCGGATCGGCAGCGCGACGACGTCCCCACCGCGTCGTACACCGCACGGACCCCGCAGGGCCCGCCGTCGGCCCAGCCGCGTCCGCAGCGCCGCAGGGCACGGCGGCGGCGTCGCCCGGGTCCTCCGGCGCGGGTGGCGGTACCGGTCCTGCTCCTCGCGCTGGCCTGCTACGCCGTGGGCTTCTGGGCCCTGACCCGGATCTGAGGCCGGCTGCCCGCCGGCTACGTCCCGCCGGCCCGGCGCCGGGCCGTGGCCGTCCACACGCCCAGGCCCACGAGCAGCAGGCTGCCGGTGCCGATCCCGCCCGCGGCGACCGCCTTCATGGCGAGGTCGTCGCCCTCGCCCTCGTCCTGGCCCCCGACCCCCGGCGCAGTCGCCCGCTCCTGTGCCGAGACCTCGAAGGCGCCCTTCGGCACCGGCTCCCCCGCGTACTCCGGCCCCGCCTCCGCCGCGCCGGTGAGCCGCACGCGCAGCGTCATTCCGAAGGGACCCTCGCCGAAGTCGTCGGCCACCTGGGCAGCCAGATGCACGACGAGGTAGTACGCGCCGGCGAACCGCACCGCACTGACCTGCCCGTCGGGCGAGTTCCGGTTGGCGTGGTCCACCGGAGGCAGGGCAGCGAGGGCGACCGTGGCCGGGCGGCCGGTGTAGCCCTTGGCCGCGTCGTCGACCTCGCCGCGCACGGGGTTGTGGAGCGCCAGGCGCAGCGCGCTGGTGGCGTAGCCGGAGCCGCTGCCGGAGCCACCGAGTTCGGCGCTCGCGTGCAGGCGGCGGCCCCAGTCGACGGGGACCTTGTAGAAGAGGGACTGTCCGGGCCGGATGTCGTCGCGCCAGGCGCCCTGTCCGACGGGGGCGGCGTCGGCGAAGCCGCTGCCACCGGCGCGGCGTTCCGGCTCGCCGGTGAGAGGCGCGGGCGAGGCGGAGTCCCACGACTCGGGGGCGGTGGTGACGCCGTCGCCCCGCGTGTGCGGCTCGGTGACGGCGGTGAGTTCCAGGTCCCAGGGCTGTGGCGGGGAGTCCTGCGGGCGGGACCGCTCGACCGTGACGTAGTAGGTGCCGGGGTCCTGGCAGCGTGTCCTGCCGGGGACGATCTCGCGGGCCACCAGGGCGGTGACCGGGCGGGGGCTGTGGGCGGCGCCGAAGGTCGCGCCGTCCAGGG
Source organism: Streptomyces sp. NPDC053750 (assembly GCF_044544295.1). Lineage (NCBI taxonomy): Bacteria > Bacillati > Actinomycetota > Actinomycetes > Kitasatosporales > Streptomycetaceae > Streptomyces > Streptomyces sp. NPDC053750. The sequence goes on from NZ_JBITXB010000004.1 coordinate 408,252, forward strand.
AACAGGAGCCGCCGTCGGCGTCCTCGACGGCCACCCGTATGCCGTCGGCGGCGGTGACCTCGGCGTCGGTGCCGGGTACGGCGGTGACCGAGACGTAGGTGTGGGAGGCGCCGTCGAGTTCCAGGCGGTAGTGGACGGTGCCGCTGCGCGGCAGGGAGCTGCGGTAGGTGGTGCCGGGATCCAGCGACACGGCGCCCGCGGTGCCGCTCGCCCCCTCGATCCGCCGGGCGTCCTCCGCGAACGCGTATCCACGGGGCGTACCAGCGGTACCGGCCGTACCGGCCGCCACAGCAGCGCCGCCCGGCAGAGCAGCGGCCGTGGCCAGTACGACGGTCACCACGGCCGGCCGCACGAGCGCCGGCAACGGTGCGGGCGGACGACGCTCACGCCCCGATCCGGCACGCCGTCCGGCACGCCCCCGAGCCGTACACCACCGCCCCATCACCCGCCACCCCTCGCGCTCGCGCTCGTACTCCTGCCCGTGCCGGCCCATCCTGCCGCGCGCCCGAGCGCTCCCGCGCCCCCGCGGGCGGATCCGGGCAACACAAAACCCCGACCGTAGGACGGCCGGGGTCTGCTCAGGACCGGTTGTCGGTCGTACTCACGAACCCGTGGGCACGGAGTCAGTCGCCTCCGTCCACAGATCCTGCTCGGCGCGATCCGCCTGGATCTGGCGGTACACGAGGAGCCCGCCGATGGCGGCCAGTGCGACCAGGAGAAGCTTCTTCACCGCGCGACCTCGTCTTTCCTTGACGTAGGGGACCTCTGGCGCCCGACTATACACACCGGCCGATACCGATCGGTGACCTGCGCCGGGGGCCAACTACCGGCCGCCGGAGCCCATTAGCAGCGGATCGGCCCGTTCCGATCAGAGGGTGATCACCTCTCCACGGACGGTGACTTTGCCCGTGTCCCTCCCGTCTGCGCACCTTTTCCTCCCCCTTGCGGCCATCCGGGTGGTGTTCATCTGAACAACGCCGCGCCACGGGCGTCGGTCCACCACTTCGCGGCCCTCATACACATCATGAGGAAAGTACGCAAATCGCCCAACCCGAAAGTGAGGGGCCATGGCCCGGAACAAGGTCCTCAGCCTGTGGACCACCATCGTCACCGCCTTCCTGGCGCTGTTCACGGCGCTCGGACTCGTCTCGACGACCGCCGCCGCGGCCGTACCGCAGACGCGGACGCACAGCAACACCGACGCCGAGTGCACCACCCCCGACGAGACGGCTCCCCTGCCGATCCTCGGGTGGTCCTCGGCACGTTCCGGCGCACTGCCCCCCACGATGAAACAGCGCATCCACGCCGAGGCCCACAACGCCGCCCCCAGTTGCCGTCACCGCCCGACCACCACCGCCGCCACGGCCGAGACCGCCGCAGCCGACCCCGCGTCCGACGGCACCGCCCAGCCCTCGACCCAGCACAGCGCCCCTCTCCAGCGCTGAGCGGACCGGCGCCCCGGCACCCGCCGCGCCGCGCCCGCCGCCCGACCCGACACCGACGTCACGGCGATCTGCGTACGCACCGCACGCGAGAAACGGCCCGGCCGCTCCACCGAGCAGCCGGGCCGCCGCCGTGCGCGAGCACAGGACCCCCACCACCCCACGACGGACCGGAAACCGGTGAACACCCGTGCCACAGGCATACGAACGGCGGCCCCGCACCACGGCGGTCCGGGACAACCGCCGGCACCAGTGGGAGAAGGACCGGGCCCGCCGCCCCCACGGCACCCGGGCCGAGACCGGCGCCACGGAGCACGAAACCGGCCTTCACACCGAGGACCTCGTCTTCCACGCCACGTACCGCGAGGTCGGGGCCGACCGCGAGCTGGCGCAGCTCCTCGGCGTCCCCGAGGGGACCGTGCTGCTGCGACGCGAGTACCGGACGCGGTGCTCGGCCGAAACCGCCCCCTTCAGCCTCGTGATCTCCCACCTCGTCCGCGACAGGATCGCGGGGAACCCCGATCTCCTCGACGAGACCAGGGAACCCTGGCCGGGCGGCACGCAGAACCAGCTGTACACCGTGGGCATCGAGCTGGACCGCGTGGAGGAGCGGTTCACCGCCCGCCCGCCGACCCCTCAGGAGGCCGCGGCGCTGGACCTGCCGCCGGGTACGTCTGTGATCATGCTGCGCAAGATCTCGTACGACATCGACGACCGCGTGGTGGACGTCTCCGACGTCACGCTTCCCGGTGACCGCACGGAGCTGCGCTTCACGACGCGACTGGAAAGGTGGTGAGTGCCCGCCGTGAGCCGGCACATCGTCATCGTCACGGCCGTCCACGGCCCCTCGGCCCCTCTGTTGCCGGAGGCACACGCGTCCTTGTGCGAGCAGAAGCTGCCCGACGGCTGGGATTGGCGCTGGGTGGTCCAGGAGGACGGGCGGACCGACGACGTCCGGCCGCACGTGCCCGACGACCCGCGCATCGTCTTCCGGCAGGGACGGCACGGACGCCAGGGCGGCCCCGGCGTGGCCCGCACCCTGGCGCTGGCCGCCGCGGACGGACCGTACGTGAAGGTCCTGGACGCCGACGACCAGCTCCCGCCGGGCACCCTGGCCCGCGACCTGGCCGCCCTCGAGGCCGACCCGGCGATCGGCTGGGCGACGTCACGGGTCCTGGACCTCCTGCCCGACGGCTCGACGGCGGGCTTCCCGGGCGACCCGGACCACGGACCGATCGAGCGCGGGGAGGTGCTCGCCTTCTGGAAGGCGAACGACTTCCGTGCCCAGGTCCACCCGGCGACGCTCCTGGTGCGACGCGAGCTGCTGCTCGCCCTGGGCGGCTGGATGGCCCTTCCGGCCTCCGAGGACACCGGCCTGCTGCTGGCCCTCAACGCCGTGAGCCGCGGGTGGTTCTCCGCGGAGGTGGGCCTCCTCTACCGCAAGTGGGAGGGCCAGGTGACCGGCCAGGCGGCGCATGTGGACCCCGAAGAGCGCCATGCCCGCATGGCGGTGGTGGAGGCCAGGGCACGGGCGCTGGCCTCCTCCGGGTGGCAGTGGCCGAGCTCGCGACGGCGTCCGTGAGCCGGAAGCAGCCACGGAACGCCCGCCCCCGTCAGGGCAGCGTCTCCGCATCCACCCGGGAGAAGATCAGGTCGCACTCCTCGACCACGGGCCCCCGCCACCGGACCGGCACGCCGGGCTCACCGCGCAGCGCCCGCGGGTAGCTCCCGGGCGCGTAGTCGTTGGCGAGCCGGTAGACGTGGAACCCGGCCTCGCGCATCACCGACAGCAGGTCGTCGACGCGGTCCCCGAGCCGCGCCATGCGCTCGGGGGCCACCTCGACGCTGATCTCCGCGTCCGGCCGCAGACCGGCCAGCATCGGCGCCATCCCCCGGACGACGCTCCCCTCCGCGCCCTCGACGTCGATCTTGATGACCCGGGCGGTCGCGATCTCCGCCGGTTCGAGCAGCTCCGGCAGCGGCCGTGCCTCGATCTCGAAGGTGGACTCCGCCGGACCCTCGTACGGGACGATGCTGTTCGCGCCCAGGTTGCGTGAGCTGGCGAGCACGAAGGTCAGGGTCCTGTGGCCGTCGGAGACGGCGGCGTTGAGCGCGCGGATGTTGCCGTGGGCGTTGAGCCGCCCGTGCCCGACCAGGCGGCGATGGACGTCGGGGGAGGCCTCGATCGCCACGACCCGGCCCGCGTCACCGACGAGCTGCGCCGCGAGGACGCTGAAGACGCCGATGTTGGCCCCGACGTCGACGAAGCCGTCCCCCGGACGCAGCCTGCGCCGCAGCCAGCCGGTCAGGTGCGGTTCCCACACCCCGAACAGGTACAGGTACCGCTGGATGAGGTCCTGCGTGTCCACGGCGACCAGGCCGCCGAAACGGGCCCGGACGACCCTGCGGCGCGGATGCTCACGCAGATGGGGATCGAGCCAGCGTGCGGCGAGCGCCGCCTTCCCGAAGGTGCCGGGGCCCCTGCGCACGTAACGGCTGCCGAGCGTGACCAGCGTTTCCCGTACCTCGACGCCCATCCGGTCGCCTCACTCCTCGTCCCGGAGGGTGATCGCGGCGGACGGGCACCCCTCGGCCGCCTCGCGCACCCGGGGGGCGTCGACGTCGTTCTCCCGTCCGGGGATCACGGCACCGAACCCGTTCACCACGGTGAAGACGGACGGGGCCCGGTGGACGCAGTCGCCGGAGCCGTAACACTGCTCGGGGTCGACGGAGATCCTCATGTGCGCACTCCTGCGGCGGGCGAAGCGGGAACCATCACGACGTGCCTGCCCACGGACCGGCACGGTGAATCCGCCCTGCCCGCTCGCCCGTTGCTCCCGGCCATCACCGCCCCGCGCGCCCGCCGGCATGGTCTGGCACCGGTCCCTCCCCTCGTGGGGACCGGTACCACACCATTCCGGCGGCGTTGGTCCGCGGTGCCGGGCCGGGTCGAGGAGGGACGGAGGACAGGGGACGGGAGACGGGATACGGGGTAGGTGGCGGGCATGACGCAACCGCTGCCACCGCGCACGGCGCCGCCGTCGAAAGCCGACCGAGAACGTTCGGCCGCATCGGACGACCGGCCGAGCGCCGAGCCGCTGACCTGTCCGGCCACCGGACGGCCGACCCGCGCCTGTGACGTGATCCTGCCAGCCCAGGCCCCCACCGAGGAGGTTCCGGACTCAGAACAACGATGTAACCGCAGGTCAGGCGTATAGAGTGAGTTTTCCGGTCCGGACGTCCAGGTGCGGGGGAGCAAAGGAGTGGAGGCCTTGAGTTCCGACTCAGGGGCACGCACGGCCTTCGCCGAACGTCTCGCACTGCTGTACAAAGAGGCAGGCAACCCTCCCCTGAAACGGGTGTCCGAGGCGGTCGTCCGGCTGCAGCGGGTCGACGAACGGGGCCGGCCCGTACGGGTTTCCGCCCAGCGGATCAGCGACTGGCGGCGGGCCAGGAACGTACCCGCCCAGTTCCCCGCCCTCGCGGCGGTGCTGCACGTCCTGATCCCCCCGGCCCGGCGCACACGACCGGTCCCCGTCTCCCCGGGCCTGTACGACATCGCGCAGTGGCAGCGCCTGTGGGAGCGGGCGGTCGCCGACCCGACCGGCGAACGCCCCGCGCCACCCGCCGCGGACGACCATGCCCCCCCGGCCGAGGCCCCGGCCGCCACCGGCGGCGTCTGCCCCTACCGCGGGCTGGCCGCCTACCGCCCCGAGGACACCGACTGGTTCTTCGGACGGGAACGCAGCACCGACGCCCTCGTCGCCCAGCTCCGCGCGGCGGAGGACACCGGCGGCCTGGTCATGCTCGTGGGCGCCTCGGGGGCGGGGAAGTCGTCCCTGCTGAACGCGGGTCTGGTGCCCGCCCTGCGCGACGGCGCGCCCGCCGGCGGAGCCGGCCCGGCGAGGGAAGTGCTCCAGCTCGTCCCCGGAAACGATCCGCTCGCGGAGCTGACCCGCCGGATACCGGGGCTCGCCCCCGTCGTCTCCGCCGCGCGGGATCCGGCGGGGCAGGAGGCGGCCGGCGCCCCGGACGTCACCCGCGCGGCCAGGGAGGCCGTCGCGCAGTGGGCCCGCGCCACGTCGTCGCCCGCCCGCCCGGTCGTCATCGTGGACCAGTTCGAGGAGATCTTCACCCTCTGCGCCGACGAGGCGGACCGGCACGCGTTCGTCCGGCTCCTCCAGGCGGCCTGCACGCCCGGCGGCCCGGGGGAGCCCGCCCCCGTACTGGTGGCCCTCGGGGTACGCGCCGACTTCTACGAGCAGTGCCTGCGCCACCCCGAACTGGCCGACGCGTTGCAGCACCGGCACATGGTGCTCGGGCCGCTGACCACCGCGGAGCTGCGCGAGGCGGTGACCGGCCCGGCCAAGGCCGTGGGCATGGAACTCGAACCGGGCCTGGCGGAGCTGATCGTCCGCGAGGTGAGCTCCGACGGACCGCGCGGCGCCCACGACGCGGGTGTGCTGCCGCTCCTCTCCCACGCCCTGCTCGCCACCTGGCAGCGCCGCAAGGCCGGCCGGCTGACGCTGGCCGGCTACCGCGCGGCCGGCGGCATCCAGGGAGCGGTCGCGGCGACCGCCGAACGCGCCTGGTCCGACCTCGACCCGGCGGCCCGCACGGCCGCGCGGGTGCTCCTGCTCCGACTGGTCCGGCTGAGCGAGGACACCCGGGCCACCCGCAGGCGGGGCACGCGGCGCCGGCTGGCCGAGGAGTCCAGGGACCCCGGCAAGACGGAGGAGTCGCTCGAGGCGCTGGTCCGCGCCCGGCTGGTGACCCTCGACGCGGACACCGTGGAGATCACCCACGAAGCGCTGCTGCACGCCTGGCCGCGCCTGCGCGACTGGATCGACGAGGACCGGGGCGGCAACCTGCTGCGCCAGCGGCTGGAGGAGGACGGCAGCGCCTGGGAGGAGTCGGACCGCGACACCTCGCTGCTCTACCGGGGCTCCCGGCTGGAACAGGCCCACAACTGGGCGAAGTCGGCCGACGGCACGTATCTGACGCGGAGCGCGGTGGACTTCCTGGCCGCCGCGGTCAGGCTGCGCAGGCGCACCGTCCTGCTCCGTCGCGGCGCGGTGTCGGCGCTGCTCGTCCTGGCGCTCGTGGCCGTCGGTTCGGCGGTGCTCGCGTGGCAGGAACGCAACGACGCGGTGTTCGAGCAGGTGGTCGCCGAGGCGGACCGCGTCCAGGACACGGACCCGTCGCTGTCGGCCCAGCTGGACCTGGTGGCCCACCGCCTGCGGCCGGACGACGAGGACGTACGGAACCGGCTGATCTCGATCGTGAACGCACCGCTGGCCACCCCGCTCCTCGGACACACGGGCGCCGTCTACCTCACCTCCTTCAGCCCGGACGGACAGACCCTGGCGACGGCCAGCTACGACCGCACCGTCCGGCTGTGGGACATGACGGACCCGGCCCGCCCCGAACCGCTCGGCAAGCCCCTCACCGGCCACACGAGCTGGGTGAGCGCCGCGGTGTTCAGCCCGGACGGCCGCACCCTGGCCAGTGCCTCGGACGACGGCACGATCCGGCTGTGGGACGTGAGCGATCCCGGCCGCCCGCGCCCGCTCGGCGCTCCCCTGGCCGGCCACGGCGGCACCGTCTACCTGCTCGCCTTCGCCCCGGACGGCCGCACCCTGGCCTCCGCCCACGACGACCACGCCGTGCGCCTGTGGAACGTGGCCGACCGGCGCCGTCCGAAGGCGCTCGGCACGCTGACGGGCTCCACCGCCGCGATGCGCTCGGTGGCGTTCGCCCCCGACGGGCGGACCCTAGCGGCCGGCGGCGACGACGACACGATCCACCTGTGGAACGTGACCGACCCGCGCCGTCCCGAGCCCCTCGGCACGCCGCTGACCGGCCACTCCGACCTGGTGCACTCCGTGGCCTTCAGCCCCGACGGCCGCACCCTCGCCAGCGGCGGCGCGGACGACACCGTACGGCTCTGGGACGTGAGCGACCCGCGCCACGCCACCCGGATCGGCTCACCGCTCACCGGTCACACCGGCCCCGTCTGGTCCGTGGCCTTCAGCCCCGACGGCGACATGCTCGCCGCGAGCAGCGCGGACAGCACCGCGAGCCTGTGGAACGTCAGCGACCCGGCCTACCCCTCCCAGGTCGGCATGCCCCTCGCCGGGAGCAGCGGGGAGATGTACGCCCTCGGCTTCAGTCCGGACGGCCGCACCCTCGCCACCGGCAGCGGCGACAGCAAGGTCCGCCTGTGGTCGATCCCCACCTCGGACATGATCGGCCGCATCGGGGTGCTCGGCCCGGACGGGCGCGTGCTGGCCACGGCGGCCCGCGACGGCAGGGTCCGGCTGTGGAACGTGACGAACCCCGCCCGGCCCGTGTCCCTGGGCCCGCCGTTCCGGCCGGGGGAGGGCGACGTGCGGTCGCTGGTGTTCTCCCCGGACGGCGCCACGCTCGCGGTGCTGACGGGAAGCCGCGCGGTACAGCTGTGGGACGTCACCGACCCGGCCCGGGCCACCGCCCACGGCCCGCCCGTGGCCCTGCGGACGCGCTACGCGGGCCCCGACGCGCTGGCCTACAGCCCGGACGGACACACCCTCGCCACGGCCCTCGACGACCGCACCGTCCAGCTGTGGAACACCGACGACCCGTCCGACCTCCGCCCGCTCGGCACGCCGCTCACCGGCCACAAGGGCTACGTCAACACCCTCGCCTTCAGCCCGGACGGCCGCACGCTCGCCAGCGGCAGCGCGGACGACACCGTACGGCTCTGGGACGTCACCGACCCCCGGCACGCCACCCGCCTCGGCGGGCCCCTCGAGGGTCACCTGGGGCCCGTCAACGCGCTGGCCTACAGCCCGGACGGCCGCACGCTGGCCAGCGGCAGCGACGACGGCACGGTACGGCTGTGGAACCTCACCGACCCGGCCGGACCGACCCGGCCGGACGCCACGCTCACCGGACACACCGACTCGGTGGTGTCCCTGACCTTCAGCCACGACGGCGCCACCCTGGCGAGCGGCGGCAACGACAACGCGGTCCGGCTCTGGGACGTCACCACACCCGCGGAAGCCTCCCCCATCGGCCAGGCCATGAGCCCCAACGCCAAAACCGGCAACTTCCTGTCCTTCAGCCCCATGAGCCACATGCTCGGAGTCTCGAGCGGCACGGACACCGTCCGGCTGTGGAACCTGGACGTGGACGACGCCATCGACCGCATCTGCTCGACCACCCGCGGCGTGCTGACCAAGGACAAGTGGCACGAGTACCTGCCCCGCCTCTCCTACGAGCCGCCCTGCGACCAGTGAATGCCTCCCGCAAGGCATCCGTCCTTGTTAGCCTTGGCCACAGCCCGACCGCTGGCGCATCCCCCGTCGCCAGCGGTCGGGTCTTTTCGCACGCCACGAGCGGGTGGATGGTGCCTTGAATGCAGCAGATGCTGTAGATGCCCTAGATGCAAAAGACCCCCAGCCGCTACCGACTGGGGGTTCTCTTCGCTGGTGGGGCTAACAGGATTTGAACCTGTGGCCTCATCCTTATCAGGTCGATCATGGGACCCTTGGAACATCGGCCAACTCGTCTCCCGCCTCGACTGGCTGTCCGTCGAGGTACGGCGGTGTACGCCGCTGTCCGGCCTTGTCGGTGTCAGGTACTGGTGTCAGCGATGAGGGGCGCTCTTGACAAACCTCACACAGCCTACTAAGCGGCTCCGCCGAAGTCCGCTGCTGATCCGCACCTGCGGTACAAACCTGGCCGCCCCTGGTGAACGGGGCCTGCGGGTGAGCTTGTGACAAGATCGCGGGATGCTGCGACTCACCGATTTCATTATCGACTGCCCGGACACGATGAAGCTGGCGGCTTTCTACTCCGAGGTGACGGGCCGTCCGATCAAAGAAGGCAGCTCCGAGGACTGGGCTGGCATCCAGTTCGGCGAGATCGAGCTGGCATTCATCCGGGTGGACGACTACCGAGCTCCGCAGTGGCCCGACACCGAGCACCCCAAGCAGTTCCACCTCGACTTCGAAGTGGACGAGATCGAGTCCGAGCAGCGCCGCGTCCTCGACCTCGGCGCGACGCTGAAACAGGACTTCATCGGCCCCAACGGCTACGGCTGGCAGGTCTATACCGACCCGATCGGCCACCCCTTCTGCCTGTGCCGCAACAAGGGCGTCATCTGGACCGACCAGGGCCCGATCTGGCCCAAGCGCGACTAATTAGCCGCCCACTTCCTCACCCACCACTCACCCCAGCTCCCATCCCGTCTGCCGTCGACCCACACACCGTGGAGCGGGCGTGGTCCCTGGCGTCCAGGTGGAGCGCGCCACTGTACGAACGACCTGGACGCCAGGGGCCGCGTCTGCTCGGCTCTGCCTGGGTCGATGGCAGACGGGATGTGAGCTCCCCGTGCACGCCACTACTCCGCCGGCACTCGCGAACGGCGCCCCCGCCATCCTGGAGCCTGAGCGCCCCCGCCGGAGGCATGCTTTGACCGCGGCCTCGCTATGCGGTGCTCGACTCATGGCCCTTGGCCCTACCCACACGTGGGCGCGCGTCGGCGCAGCGCCCGCAGCGCGGGCCGGAGGCATGAGCGCGGAGGGCGGCGGAGCCGGGAAGCGCGCCCGGCGGAGCGGAGCGCAGCCGGGGCCTGATGAGGTAGAGAAACCTGTAACAGCTCTCGCTTGGTTCGGGTCAAGACGAAGGCACGTCAGTGGCCAGGAGTCGGCTCGTGAAGCCGGCTTCGCACAGGCGCTCGTACGCCTCCAGCACGTCGGCGGGCACTGATTGGCTGATCATGAATCCCTGCTCCGGATAGATCATCAGTCGCTGCAGCGCACCAACCAGCATGTCGATCACCAACCGGGCGTCACCGATGGAGTCGACGTACTCGTCGAGCGTCATGGGAGCGGAAGCACTGACGATCTCGACTGCGGGCCAAAGCTTGCGTGCGGTGGCGTACGCTCGTCGCTCCTCGTAGGGCTTGCTGATGAGGAGCACCGAAGAAACCTCGATCCCCTCCTGCTCCAACAGCTCTCGCGAGAAGCGGATGTTCTCCCCCGTGTTGCGGGCGCGCAGCTCTACGAGGATGGCCGTGCTGGGGACACCGAGTTCCACTGCCCGTTCCTGGTAGTGGACTGCTTCGCCGCGGGGCATACGCTCCCGCGTCGTGGGGCTGGTGGCACCGGTGAACAGGAGCAGGGGGGCCATGCCGCGCTTGTACAGGTTCACCGCCGTGTCGGCCACGCCCAGGTCGTGGCTACCGAGCCCGATGGCAACCGAGCACGGCCGGGGCGTCTGGCCCATCTGGTGGTAGTCCCATACGCGCCGGGCGTCCGCCCAGTCCTGTGCTGAGATCACTGCTGGCCTTCCCTGTCCTTCGCCGAGTCGGGCACCTTGAAGTCGTACTCCCAAGCAAAGCGCGATGCCGCGTGTACCCCGATGGCGTACTCCACGACGGTGCCCGCGGCCGTATAGGTCGTCCGATGCAGCTCGACGACCGGTTCGCCCGGCGGTAGCTGGAGCTGCTTCGCCTCTTCCGGTGTAGCGGCACGGGCGAACAGTCGCTCCTTCATGTGATCGATCTCGTAACCCGCGTCGTACAGCACGCGAAATCCACCGCCTCGGCCGGCGGGCCCCGGCGTAGGGTCGACCAGCCGAGTGCCTTCAACATGCTCAGGCCGGTAGTCATGAGCGCCGGGAGCTGCAAGAGCTGGAGCGGAAGATCGCCGGTGAGCACTGGTCTCAGGAGCCAGACCATGACCTGATCTTCTCCTCGGAGCACGGCGGCATGATCGATCCGGTGGGCTTCTCCCGCACCTTCGATCGGCTCGTCAAGCGCGCCGGCGTCCGCCGGATCACGGTCCGCCTTGCTCGACACACCTGCGGGACCCTGCTGGCCTTCCTGAAGCTGCATCCCAAGGTCGCTCAGGCGATCCTCCGTCACAGCCAGATCAGCATGACCATGGACGTCTACACGCACGTCGTCGGCGACAGTGAGCGCGAAGCGGTGGGCATGCTCGCCGAGCTTCTGGAAGATCCGCTCATCGGCTGACGCGTCCACTGGATGGCCCGCGGCGGAACCTGCTGCGTACCCACGTCACACTGAGCGCCACTACCCCGATCACGGACAGGAAGACTGCCCCAAGGACCACTGTCACTCCGGCCGAGATCACGAAGATCCCCCACCATGGCGGATCGCCTTCCACAGTCCTCCTCAGCGCAGCATCCGTACCGAGCACGACGCTGGGAAGCTGAGGCCGGTTCCGTGACCGCCGCTGATGTCAGCCGTGGATGTCAAAGACCCCCAGCCGATACCGACTGGGGGTCTTTTCGCTGGTGGGGCTAACAGGATTTGAACCTGTGGCCTCATCCTTATCAGGGATGCGCTCTAACCAACTGAGCTATAGCCCCGCCGCGCTTTGCGGGGTGTGTGTCCCGCGCGCTGACTCCTGAAGATTAGCGCACGACAGGGGCAGTCCCAAAATCCGGTGCGCTCACTCGTCCTCGGCGAGCGTCAGCTCGACACCGCCGACGAAGCCGGCGGAGAGGTTGTAGATGAACGCACCGAGCGTGGCCAGCGCCGTCGCGAGGACGACGTCGATGACCGCGATGACCGTCGTGAACAGCAGCACGTTGGGCAGCGACAGGAACGACTGCAGGTCGAAGCCGTTGGACTCGTTCGAGCCGGTCGCCTCGGAGATGGTGCCGCCGACCGTCGAGAAGACGCCCATGGCGTCCATGACCATCCACAGCACCGCGGACGCGACGATCGTGCAGATGCCGAGCGCGATGGAGAGCAGGAAGCTGACCTTCATCACCGACCACGGGTCGGCCTTCGCCACGCGCAGGCGTGCCTTGCGGACGCGGGGCGTGGTGCGCGCGCCGGTGCGCGGGCGGCGTACCGCGCCGGAGGACGGGTCGCCGCCCTGCGTCTGGTACGCCTGCGGCGGGTGGTACGGCCCGCCAGGTTGCTGGGGCTGCCGTTCGCCCGGCAGCGGCGAGGCCGACTGCTGAGTCTGCTGGCCTCGGGTGTCCGTCACAGTTCCCCCCTGGGATCCATGCGTCTTGGAGCTCGCCGAGTGCGAATCGGCCGCGCCGTCGTCGATCTTGCGGAGCCGAGTCGTGTGCGGGTCCTTGGCACGCGCGGCGGAGCCACGGCCGCCGCCGCCCGTTTCCGTACCCGTGGAGGTACCGGCCGATCCGGCGCCCGTGGCTCCGCTCACGATGACTCTCTCCTCGTGCTACTCGGCCGAGGGCGCCTCGCCCTCGTCCGTGCCGGTGGTCGCGGCATCCTCGGCGGTCTCGTCGACGACCACATCGCCGTCGACCTCCTCCGCCTCGCGTCCCGCCTCGGCGTTGCGTGCGATGCCGACCACGGCATCGCGCTTGCCCAGATTGATCAGTTGGACGCCCATGGTGTCACGGCCCGTCTCCCTGACCCCGCTGACTCGCGTGCGAATCACACCGCCCGAGAGTGTGATGGCGAGGATCTCGTCGTGCTCCTCGACCACCAGCGCGCCCACGAGCGATCCGCGGTCCTCGACAATCTTGGCAGCCTTGATGCCGAGGCCGCCGCGGCCCTGGACGCGGTACTCGTCGACAGAGGTCCGCTTCGCGTAACCGCCGTCAGTGGCAGTGAACACGAACGTACCGGCTCGAACAACATTCATCGAGAGCAGCTCGTCCCCTTCGCGGAAACTCATGCCCTTGACGCCCGAGGTGGCACGGCCCATCGGACGCAGCGTGTCGTCCGAGGCGGTGAACCTGATCGACTGCGCCTTCTTGCTGATCAGCAGCAGATCGTCCTCGGCCGAGACGAGTTCGGCTCCGATCAGCTCGTCGTCGCTGCCGTCCTCCTGCTCCCGCAGGTTGATGGCGATCACGCCACCGGATCGCGGCGAGTCGTAGTCCTTCAGTGACGTCTTCTTCACCAGACCGGCCTTGGTGGCCAGGACCAGGTAGGGCACCGCCTCGTAGTCGCGGATCGCGCGGATCTGGGCGATCGTCTCGTCCGGCTGGAAGGCCAGCAGGTTCGCCACGTGCTGACCGCGCGCGTCCCGGCCGGCGTCGGGCAGCTCGTACGCCTTCACCCGGTAGACCCGGCCCTTGTTGGTGAAGAACAGCAGCCAGTGGTGCGTGGTGGACACGAAGAAGTGGTTGACGATGTCGTCTTCCTTGAGCTTCGTGCCGCGCACGCCCTTGCCGCCGCGCTTCTGGGCGCGGTAGTCGTCGGTCTTGGTGCGCTTGATGTAGCCGCCCCGGGTGACCGTGACGACGATGTCCTCCTCGGCGATCAGGTCCTCGATGGACATGTCGCCCTCGTACGGGATCAGCTTGGTCTTGCGGTCGTCGCCGAACTTCTCGACGAGCGCCGTCAGTTCCGCGCTGACGATCCCGCGCTGGCGGACCGGCGAGGCGAGGATCTCGTTGTACTCGTTGATCTTCGCCTGGAGTTCGTCGTGCTCCTGGACGATCTTCTGCCGCTCCAGTGCCGCCAGGCGCCGCAGCTGCATCTCCAGGATCGCGTTGGCCTGGATCTCGTCGATCTCCAGGAGGTCCATCAGGCCCCCGCGCGCGATCTCGACGGTGTCGCTGCGCCGGATCAGCGCGATGACGTCGTCGATGGCGTCCAGGGCCTTGAGCAGGCCGCGCAGGATGTGCGCCCGCTCCTCGGCCTTGCGCAGCCTGAAGCGCGTACGGCGGACGATGACCTCGATCTGGTGGTTCACCCAGTGGCGGATGAACGCGTCCAGGGAGAGGGTGCGCGGCACGCCGTCGACCAGGGCCAGCATGTTGGCGCCGAAGTTGGTCTGCAGGTCGGTGTGCTTGTAGAGGTTGTTCAGCACGACCTTGGCGACCGCGTCCCGCTTGAGGACGATGACCAGGCGCTGGCCGGTGCGCGACGACGTCTCGTCACGGACGTCCGCGATGCCGCCGATCTTGCCGTCCTTCACCAGGTCGGCGATCTTCTGCGCCAGGTTGTCCGGGTTGGTCTGGTACGGGAGCTCCGTGACCACCAGGCACTGGCGGTTCTGGATCTCCTCGACCTCGACGACCGCGCGCATGGTGATCGAGCCGCGCCCGGTGCGGTAGGCCTCCTCGATGCCCTTGCGGCCCACCACCAGGGCGCCGGTCGGGAAGTCGGGGCCCTTGATGCGCTCGATCAGCGCGTCCAGGAGGTCCTCGTGGGACGCCTCCGGGTTCTCCAGGTACCACTGGGCGCCGGCCGCGACCTCGCGCAGGTTGTGCGGCGGGATGTTGGTCGCCATGCCGACCGCGATACCGGCCGAGCCGTTGATCAGCAGGTTCGGGAAGCGGGCGGGCAGGACGGTCGGCTCCTGGGAGCGGCCGTCGTAGTTGTCCGTGAAGTCGACGGTCTCCTCGTCGATGTCGCGGACCATCTCCATCGACAGCGGCGCCATCTTGCACTCGGTGTACCGCATGGCCGCCGCCGGGTCGTTGCCCGGCGAGCCGAAGTTGCCGTTGGAGTCGACGAGCGGCATGCGCATCGACCACGGCTGGGCGAGGCGGACCAGGGCGTCGTAGATGGAGCTGTCGCCGTGCGGGTGGTAGTTGCCCATGACGTCGCCGACGACGCGGGCGCACTTGTAGAAGCCGCGCTCGGGCCGGTAGCCGCCGTCGTACATCGCGTACAGCACCCGGCGGTGGACGGGCTTGAGGCCGTCACGGACGTCGGGCAGCGCACGCGAGACGATGACGGACATCGCGTAGTCGAGGTACGAGCGCTGCATCTCCGTCTCGAGCCCGACGGGCTCGACACGCATCGCCAGGGCGTCGCCCTCGGGCGTCGTCACAGGAGTGTTCTCGTCGGTCATTGCTGGTGAAGATCCTTCCTGGTGCGGTCAGCTGAGACCGACTCAGATGTCGAGGAAGCGGACGTCCTTGGCGTTGCGCTGGATGAACGCGCGGCGGGCCTCGACGTCCTCGCCCATCAGCACCGAGAACAGGTCGTCGGCCTGCGCGGCGTCGTCGAGCGTGACCTGGCCGAGCACGCGGTGCTCCTGGTCCATGGTCGTGATGCGCAGCTCCTCGGCGTTCATCTCGCCGAGACCCTTGAAGCGCTGCACGGAGTCCTCGCGGATGCGCTTGCCGGCGTTGCGGCCCATCTCGATCAGCGCGTCGCGCTCACGGTCCGAGTACGCGTACTCGAAGTCGTCCCGACCCCACTTGATCTTGTACAGCGGCGGACGGGACAGGTACACGTGCCCGGCCTCGACCAGCGGCCGCATGAAGCGGAACAGGAAGGTCAGCAGCAGGGTGTTGATGTGCTGGCCGTCGACGTCGGCGTCCGCCATCAGGATGATCTTGTGATAGCGAAGCTTCTCGATGTCGAAGTCCTCGTGCACACCCGTGCCGAACGCGGAGATCATCGCCTGGATCTCCTGGTTCTGCAGGATCCGGTCGATGCGCGCCTTCTCGACGTTGAGGATCTTGCCGCGGATCGGGAGGATCGCCTGGTACTGGGGGTTCCGGCCGGACTTGGCCGAACCGCCGGCGGAGTCGCCCTCGACGATGAAGATCTCGCACTTGGTCGGGTCGTTCGACTGGCAGTCGGACAGCTTGCCCGGCAGCGACGCCGACTCCAGCAGACCCTTACGACGGGTCAGGTCACGGGCCTTGCGGGCCGCCACGCGCGCGGTGGCCGCCTGGATGCCCTTGCGGATGATGTCCGCCGCCTCGTTCGGATTGCGGTCGAGCCAGTCGGTCAGGTGCTCGTAGACGACCTTCTGGACGAAGGTCTTCACCTCGGTGTTGCCCAGCTTCGTCTTGGTCTGCCCCTCGAACTGCGGCTCGCTCAGCTTCACCGAGATGATCGCGGTCAGACCCTCGCGGATGTCGTCACCCGTGAGGTTGTCGTCCTTCTCGCGCAGCAGCTTCTTGTCCCGCGCGTACTTGTTGATCAGCGAGGTGAGCGCCGCCCGGAAGCCCTCCTCGTGCGTACCGCCCTCGTGCGTGTGGATGATGTTGGCGAAGGAGTACACACCCTCGGTGTAGCCGCCGTTCCACTGCATCGCGACCTCGAGGGACAGGTTCTTGTCCTTGTCCTCCGCCTCGAGGTCGATCACGGTGGGGTGCACCAGCTCTCCCTTGCGGGAGTTGAGGTACTTCACGAAGTCGACGATGCCGCCCTCGTAGTGGTACGAGACGCTCTTGACCTCGTGCTTCTCGTCCTCGCCCGCCTCGTCCGCGCCCGCGGTGGCCTTCGCCGACTCGCGCTCGTCGGTGAGGTTGATCCTCAGGCCCTTGTTGAGGAAGGCCATCTCCTGAAAGCGCCGGGAGAGCGTCTCGAAGGAGTAGTCGGTGGTCTCGAAGATGTCGCCGTCGGCCCAGAAGGTGACCGACGTGCCGGTCTCCTCGGTGGCCTCGTGCCGAGCCAGCGGTGCCGTGGGGACACCCACCTTGTAGTCCTGCGTCCAGCGGTAGCCGTCGGTCCGGACCTCCACGGCGACCTTCGAGGAGAGGGCGTTGACGACGGAGACACCCACGCCGTGCAGACCGCCGGAGACCGCGTAACCGCCGCCGCCGAACTTGCCGCCCGCGTGCAGCACGGTCAGCACGACCTCGACGGCGGGCTTGCCCTCGGAGGGGACGATGCCCACCGGGATGCCACGGCCGTTGTCCACGACCCGGACACCGCCGTCGGCGAGGATCGTGACGTCGATGGTGTCCGCGTGGCCGGCCAGCGCCTCGTCGACGGAGTTGTCCACGACCTCCTGCACCAGGTGGTGCAGGCCGCGCTCACCGGTCGAGCCGATGTACATACCGGGTCGCTTGCGGACCGCGTCCAGACCCTCGAGGACGGTGATGGCACTGGCGTCGTACGAGGCGGAAGCCTCGCCGTGCGAGGTGCTCACCGCGTCGTTCACGCCGGTGTCGGTGGACGGGTTGTTCTCGTTGGGGTTGCCGGAATCGGCCACGAAGCGCCCTTTCTGGCACAGCACGAGCCGGGCTCGTCGGCGGGTTGCCGGAGCGGCTGCGGCATGTTGCGTTGGTAAGCCTTGATCAGCGTTGCTCAGCTAGTCCCGGACGGTCCCCACATTCTGGGGCGGGATTGTCTTCCATTCTACCGGTACCACTGACACTGATGGGGGTTTGCCGGTACCTGAGTCCGCATGTGCCGCCCTGAACGAGGCTCGTCCGACTCCCGATATGCGGAAGGGGGCCTCAAGAGGCTCACGACGGCACTCAGCGCTTCGGGGCGTCAACCCTTGGCTACTTGGGAGTCAGATCGCGATTCGCAACCGTGTGCGGTGATACGACAAACCAGGCGCCAACGACTCACACCGGCCGTTGACGCCTCTACATGTGAGGTACATCACCCACCCCTGACGGGGCGGCAGATCACCCGTACGTGTCCCCCGGCCCCCGGCTCCCAGGAGCCCGCAACGGCCCGTACCGACGACCGGGACCACCCGGACCACCCGGCCCCTGCACCTTGATCATCCGCACGGAACCATGCCCGAGATCCTCATTGAGCCGCGCCACCAGCGTCGGCGCCAGCAACCGCAGATTCGTCGCCCAGGCCGTCGAGTCGCAGCGCACCACCAGCACCCGCTCGTCCTCGTCATAGCGCTCCGGCACACAGTGCTTGGCCACGTCCTCACCGACGATCTGCGGCCAACGGCCCATCACACCGCCCACCGCCGCCGGCGTCTCCCAGCCCCGCTCCGTGATCAACCGGTTGATCGCCGAACCGAGCGCCATCGGATCACGCCCGTCGGCACGCGCACCCGAACGCAGACCACCACGACGCGCCTGCTTCTTCTGCTGCACCGCGTCCCCACGCGCGCGTGCCGCCTCCCGCGCCGCCCTCAGCGCCACCCGCGCGAGATCCACACCGGACGGCTCCGCGGCGGCCCCGCCCTCTCGACCCTTCTGCCCCTGCTCTCCCGAAGACCTCCCGGGAACGGGCCCGTCCGCGCTCATACCCGCTCCACCGACCCCTCGGCCACCGCGAACCGCGCCCCCGCCAGCACGTGCGGCACGTCGTCGTCGACCGCGGCCGTCACCAGCACCTGCTCACCGGGAGCCACCAGCTCGGCCAGCCGCTCCCGCCGCCGCGCGTCCAGCTCCGCGAAGACGTCGTCGAGAACGAGCACGGGCTCGTTCCCCTCCGCCCGGAGAAGATCGAACGACGCCAGCCGCAACGCCAGCGCGTAGGACCACGACTCACCGTGCGAGGCGTACCCCTTCGCCGGCAGCTGACCGAGTTTGAGCAGCAGATCGTCCCGATGCGGCCCCACCAGAGTGACGCCCCGCTCGATCTCCTGCTTGCGCGCCCCGGTGAGCGCGCCCATCAGCTGCTCGTAGAGATCCTCACGCGTGTGCGCCTCACCCGGCGCCGACGGCTTGTACTCCAGCGCGACCGGACCACCACCCGGCGCCAGCTGCTCGTACGCCTTGTCCGCCAGCGGCTGAACCGCCGCGATCAGATCCAACCGCTGCGCAAGCAGCTCTGCACCCGCACGCGCCAGATGCTGATCCCAGACGTCCAGCGTCGACAGGTCCATCGTGCGACCACCGTGCCGACGGGCGAGCGCCGCCGACTTCAGCAACGTGTTCCGCTGCCGCAGCACCCGGTCGTAGTCGGACCGCACCCCGGCCATGCGCGGCGAACGCGCGGTGATCAACTCGTCCAGGAAACGACGCCGCTCACCGGGATCACCCTTCACCAGCGCGAGATCCTCGGGCGCGAACAGGACGGTACGCACGATACCGAGCACATCACGCGGCCTGACCTGCGAGGACCTGTTGACCCGGGCACGGTTGGCCTTCCCCGGGTTCAGCTCCAGCTCGATCAGCTGCTGCCGCTCGCCCTGCCGGACCTGCGCGCGAATCACCGCACGCTCGGCACCCATGCGGACCAGGGGCGCATCGGAGGAGACCCGGTGACTGCCGAGGGACGCGAGGTAACCGACCGCCTCGACGAGATTCGTCTTCCCCTGCCCGTTCGGACCCACGAACGCGGTGACGCCCGGGTCCAGCGGAACCTCGACCCGGGCGTACGAGCGGAAGTCGGCCAGCGACAGATGCGTGACGTGCATGGTCGTTCGCCGACCTCCCCAACCTTCGGGTGTTGCTTACTTCTTCTCGACCGCGTGGCCGCCGAACTGATTGCGCAGCGCGGCGATCATCTTCATCTGCGGCGAGTCGTCCTGCCGGGACGCGAACCGCGCGAACAGCGACGCCGTGATCGCCGGCAGCGGCACCGCGTTGTCGATCGCGGCCTCCACCGTCCAGCGTCCCTCACCGGAGTCCTGTGCATAACCCCGCAGCTCGTCCAGGTGCTCGTCCTCGTCGAGCGCGTTGACCGCCAGGTCCAGCAGCCAGGAACGGATCACCGTGCCCTCCTGCCAGGAGCGGAAGACCTCGCGGACGTTCTCCACCGAGTCGACCTTCTCCAGCAGCTCCCAGCCCTCGGCGTAGGCCTGCATCATCGCGTACTCGATGCCGTTGTGGACCATCTTCGCGAAGTGGCCCGCACCCACCTTGCCGGCGTGCACGGCACCGAAGTCGCCCTCCGGCTTCAGGGCGTCGAAGACCGGCTGCACCTTGGCGACGTTCTCGGCGTCCCCGCCGTACATCAGCGCATAGCCGTTCTCCAGGCCCCACACGCCGCCCGAGACGCCGCAGTCGACGAAGCCGATGCCCTTGGCCGCCAGCTCCTCCGCGTGCTTCTCGTCGTCCGTCCAGCGGGAGTTCCCGCCGTCCACGACGACGTCACCGGGCTCCAGCAGCTCGCCGAGCCGGTCGACGGTGGCCTGCGTGGCCTCACCGGCCGGGACCATGACCCAGACCACGCGCGGGGCACTGAGCTTGCCCACAAGCTCTTCCAGGCTGTGGACATCGGCGAGGTCCGGATTGCGGTCGTATCCGACGACGGTGTGGCCCGCGCGGCGGATCCGCTCGCGCATGTTGCCGCCCATCTTGCCGAGGCCGACGAGACCGAGCTCCATCAGTTGCGTTCCTTAGGTGTGCGAGGGGGCGGGACGGCACCTCCGAACCCACCGGATGCGTGCCGCGGCACTTTCGTACCCACGTCCGAGCCTAAACCCGGACGCCCGTGCACAGCTGTGGGCATACGCGCTCAGACGTACGCCCCCACCTGCGGCTTTGCCCTCACCCTGTGGACAACCTGGACGGCCACCGAGGCTGCGCCCGGCCGACTCAGCCGCTCAGCCGCTCAGCCGCACCGGCATGATCAGGTACTTGTAGGCATCGTCGGCCTCCGCGTCCAGCGCCGGCTTGCCGCTGAGCAGCGCCGGCTTCGTGGACGTCGTGAAGGACAGCTGGGCCACCGGCGAGTCGATCGCGCTCAGCCCGTCCAGCAGGAACGTCGGGTTGAAGGCGATCGAGATGTCGTCGCCCTCCAGCTGCGCGTCGACCCTCTCCACAGCCTGTGCGTCGTCGCTGGAACCCGCCTCCAGGATCAGCACGCCCTGCTCGAAGCTGAGCCGCACCGGAGTGTTGCGCTCGGCGACCAGCGCCACGCGCTTGACGGCCTCCACGAACGGGGCGGTCTCGATCACGGCGACGCTGTTGAACTCCGTCGGGAAGAGCGTCTTGTACTTCGGGAGGTCGCCCTCCAGCAGACGCGTCGTCGTCCGGCGGCCCGCCCCCTCGAAACCGATCAGGCCCTCTCCCGCACCGGAGCCGGACAGCGCCAGAATCACCTGATCACCGCTGGTCAGCGCCTTGGCGGTGTCCTGGAGCGTCTTGGCGGGCACCAGGGCGACCGCGGAGACCTCAGGGTTCTCCGGCTTCCACAGGAACTCGCGGACCGCGAAGCGGTAGCGGTCGGTGGAGGCCAGCGTCACCGAGTCGCCCTCGATCTCGATGCGCACGCCGGTGAGGACGGGCAGCGTGTCGTCACGGCCGGCGGCGATCGCGACCTGCTGCACGGCCGCGGCGAAGACCTCGCCGGGGACCGTGCCCGTCGCCTCCGGCATCTGCGGCAGCGCCGGGTACTCCTCCACCGGAAGGGTGTGGAGGGTGAACCGCGAGGAGCCGCAGACCACCGTCGCCCGTACACCGTCTGTGGAAATCTCCACCGGCCGGTTGGGGAGGGCCCGGGAGATGTCGGCGAGCAGACGGCCGGAGACGAGGACCGTGCCCTCCTCCTCGACCTCCGCCTCCACCGACACCCGCGCGGAGACCTCGTAGTCGAAGCTGGACAGGCTCAGCTGCCCCTCCTCGGCCTTCAGCAGCAGGCCCGCGAGGACCGGCGCCGGCGGACGGGCCGGGAGGCTGCGCGCCGCCCAGGCCACTGCCTCCGCGAGTACGTCGCGTTCCACCCGGATCTTCACCGTAAGCCGCCTCCTGCTGTTGCCGGCGCTTCTCGCCCTGCTTCGCCTTCGTCGTCTGACCCGGTGTCGTCGGCCGCTGTGAGGGCCAGGACACCGGGGACCAGTCTGACGCACCCCACTGACAGTAGGTGCCGTTCGGGGTCAAGTCGCGACGAGGGGCGGTCGGGCTCGATGGGACGAGTTGTGCACAGGTCCCGCTTCGAAACGAATTCCGCACTCTCTCTAGCCGGGAGTAGTAGTAGGGCCTGTGGATACCGTGGATAACCTCGTTTGCGCAGGTCAGCGCAGGAATTTTGTCCACGGGGCCTGTGGGCGGAGCCCGTGGACAACTCTGCCCGTCTGTGGAGAACAGAAAGTTCTGCACACTCCGTGCACAGGGAGAGGCGACTTCTCCCCAGAGCCGTCCCCAGGTTTACCCACGTTTCCCACAGCCCAACCATGCACCTCGATGTGACGCCTTTCACTCGACGCGGTGAGAGGTCGCATCGCGTTGCCGAACAGTGGACAGCCTTGTGGAGAAGCTGGGGATCGCTGGGGACAACCGGGCCCAGCCTGTGGGCAGCCCGTGGACAACCCGATGCACAGCCTGTGGACCGCTTCGTTGTCCACAGGCTGTGGAGATCGTTCGTCCACGAATCCACAAGGGCCTGACCTGCCCTGATGGTGCCTCAACACCCTGGCCTGTGGACAGGATCGGGACAACTTCCCAGTCCCCAAGGTGTGGAAGGAAAAAAGTCACCGAATCTGTGGAGAGTGGCCGTAACCCGGCAGGTATTCGAACAGCCGGTGGCCGGGCCGTGGCACGGAAAAGGCGCCCCAGGTCTCTCCGGGGGCGCCTCGTGCGGTGGCAGCCGGCCCTCGCCGGCCGCCGTCAGCCGTTCTTGATGCGGTTGGTCAGCTCGGTCACCTGGTTGTAGATGGAGCGTCGCTCGGCCATCAGATTGCGGATCTTGCGGTCGGCGTGCATCACCGTGGTGTGGTCCCGGCCGCCGAACAGCGCACCGATCTTCGGCAGGGAGAGGTCCGTCAGCTCGCGGCACAGGTACATGGCGATCTGGCGGGCCGTCACGAGCTGTCGGCCGCGGGAGCTGCCGCACAGGTCCTCGACCGTGAGGCCGAAGTAGTCGGCTGTCGCTCCCATGATGGCCGTCGAGGTGATCTCCGGCGTCGAGTCCTCCCCGCCGGGGATCAGGTCCTTCAGGACGATCTCGGTGAGGCCCAGGTCGACCGGCTGCCGGTTGAGCGACGCGAACGCCGTCACGCGGATCAGGGCGCCCTCCAGCTCGCGGATGTTGCGCGAGATGCGGGAGGCGATGAACTCCAGTACCTCCGGCGGGGCGTTGAGCTGCTCCTGTACCGCCTTCTTGCGCAGGATGGCGATCCGGGTCTCCAGCTCGGGCGGCTGGACGTCGGTGATCAGGCCCCACTCGAAACGGTTCCGCAGCCGGTCCTCCAGCGTGACCAGCTGCTTGGGCGGCCGGTCGGAGGAGAGGACGATCTGCTTGTTGGCGTTGTGGAGCGTGTTGAAGGTGTGGAAGAACTCCTCCTGCGTCGACTCCTTGTCCGCCAGGAACTGGATGTCGTCGACGAGCAGGATGTCCATCTCGCGGTAGCGCTTGCGGAAGCTGTCGCCCTTGCCGTCGCGGATGGAGTTGATGAACTCGTTGGTGAACTCCTCGGAGCTCACGTACCGCACGCGCGTGCCGGGGTAGAGGCTGCGGGCGTAGTGCCCGATGGCGTGCAGGAGGTGGGTCTTTCCGAGCCCCGACTCCCCGTAGATGAAAAGGGGGTTGTAGGCCTTGGCGGGCGCTTCGGCGACGGCGACGGCGGCTGCGTGGGCGAAGCGGTTGGAGGCGCCGATGACGAAGGTGTCGAAGAGGTACTTCGGGTTCAGGCGTGCGGTCGGCTCGCCCGGTCCGGGGGCCGGCGCGGGCTGTGCGGCCAGGGGGCCGGGTGCGCCGGTGGCGGGGCCGGGGCCGACGGGGCCGCCGCGGTGGACGTGTCCGGAGCCGGAGGGCGGCTCGGGCAGGTCGCGGCGGGGGGCGCGCTGGTCGTAGTCGCCGCGTTGCTGGTCGTAGTCGTTGCGGGGCTGGTCGTAGTCGCCGCGCGGTGGGTCGTAGTCCGCGCGCTGGGCGTCGTACGGCGGGCGTTCCGGTGACTGGGGGCGGTAGTCCTGCGGGTAGCTGTCCTGGGAGGGCGGGCCGTACGAGTCCTGCGTGGGGGACGCGTAGGGGTCACGTTCCGGGAAGCCGAGGCGCTGCTGCTGCCAGCCGTAGTCGTCCTGCTGTGCCGGGCGGGGCCAGGAGCCGGGCTCGGGGCGCTGGTACTCCTGGGGGTAGGCGGGGCGGGCGGTGGGGAGCTGGTCGGCGCGGTGGCGGCCGTATCCCTCGTAGTCGTCGCGGTTTCCCTGGCCGGGGCCCGGGGCGGGGAGCTCGGGCTCCTCGTAGCGGGGCTGGGGGCGGGTGGGGGCGGCCTGCGGTGTGGGGGCGGGGGGCTCGCCGGCGGTGTCGTCGACGGTGATCGCGATGCGGATCGGGCGGCCGCACTCGCGGCTCAGCGTCTCGCTGACGACCGGGGCGAGACGGCCCTCCAGTACGCCCTTCGCAAATTCGTTCGGTACGGCGAGCAGGGCGGTGTCGGCGACCAGAGCAAGGGGCTGGCAGCGCCGGATCCAGTGCTCGTCCTTCGACTCGACGCCCTGGCCGCGGCTGTCGCCGAGGAGTTTCTCCAGTACGCGTGGCCACACTGCGGCAAGATCGGCAGGTACGTCAGCCACAGGGCACGCTCTCTCACGAGTCCCTCGAAGGTGTGATTCGGGGACGGGTCGGGATGAAACTCGGGTGGGGCAGGGGATAAGGGAACGAATCGGAGTCCATCCACGGTAGTCAGCGCGACCGGTAGGGTTCAAGTTGTTGTCCCCAGCCTGTGGACAAGCGACTTCCGGGCGCCGCTGGTTTGACCGAATGGCGCAGTCCCACGTACCGTAACCAGGTCGAGTTGTCGATGGCTGCTGCCGCCTGCCTCCGATGGGCACAGGTCACGTCCAAGGTGATCGAAAAGCGGTGCACTCGGGCGTAACGCGAGCTACTCGTGGGCGCACGGTGACAGCCAAGACGGCACCCCGCCAACCCCGATTCTTTCTGGAGCCCCCGAGTGAGCAAGCGCACCTTCCAGCCGAACAACCGTCGTCGCGCCAAGACCCACGGCTTCCGGCTGCGTATGCGCACCCGTGCCGGCCGCGCGATTCTCGCGACCCGCCGCAGCAAGGGTCGCGCCCGTCTGTCCGCCTGATTCCGATCAGGTCATGACGTCGTGCTGCCCACCGAGAACCGGCTGAGGCGGCGCGAGGACTTCGCGACCGCGGTACGACGGGGCCGCCGGGCCGGCCGCCCGGCCCTCGTCGTTCACCTTCGAAGCGGTGCCACGGACCCGCACGCGCCTGGGGAGAGCGCTCCCCCGACACGTGCGGGTTTCGTCGTGAGCAAAGCTGTGGGTGGTGCGGTGGTGCGCACCCAGGTGAAGCGCAGGCTTCGCCATCTGATGCGCGACCGGATCGAACTGTTGCCCCCCGGTAGCCTGGTAGTCGTACGAGCGCTGCCCGGTGCGGGTGACGCCGACCATGCACAGCTGGCCCGAGACCTGGACGCCGCTCTGGAGCGGCTGCTGGGAGGGGGCGCGCGATGAAGTACCCGCTGCTGGCTCTGATCAAGCTGTACCAGTGGACGATCAGTCCGCTGCTGGGGCCGGTGTGCAAGTACTACCCATCGTGTTCCCACTACGGGTACACGGCCATCGACCGGCACGGTGCCCTCAAGGGCACGGCGCTCACCGCCTGGCGCATCCTGCGGTGCAATCCGTGGTCGCTGGGCGGTGTGGACCATGTTCCGCCGCGCAAGCGTCCGCGGTGGCACGAAATGCTGCGTGACGCCTGGCGTGCACGCAAGGGCGGGCCCTCCGCCGCCGAACCGGCCACCGAAGGACAGACTGCTCCCACGAGTCCGTCCGGTCCTTCGAGCCCGGCCGCAGAGACCCCGCCCCATGCCCAAGGAGCATGATTAGTGGACACGATTGCCAGCCTCTTCAGCTTCATCACCTGGCCCGTCTCCTGGGTCATCGTCCAGTTCCACACGGTGTACGGGGCGATCTTCGGGCCGGACACCGGATGGGCCTGGGGCCTGTCCATCGTGTCCCTGGTGATTCTGATCCGTATCTGCCTGATCCCGCTCTTCGTGAAGCAGATCAAGGCGACGCGTGGGATGCAGACGCTCCAGCCGGAGATGAAGAAGATCCAGGAGCGCTACAAGAACGACAAGCAGCGTCAGTCCGAAGAGATGATGAAGCTGTACAAGGAGACGGGTACCAACCCACTCTCCTCGTGCCTTCCCATCCTGGCGCAGTCCCCGTTCTTCTTCGCCCTGTACCACGTGCTCAACTCCATCGCGTCGAACGACACCATCGGGGTGATCAACGACCGACTGCTGGCGAGCGCGCAGAAGGCCCACATCTTCGGTGCCCCGCTGGCTTCGAAGTTCACCGACGGCGCGGCCGAGGTGGAGGCGCTCGGCTCCTCGCTGACGGACGTCCGCGTCGTCACCGCGATCATGATCGTGCTGATGTCGGCGTCGCAGTTCTTCACGCAGCGCCAGCTGATGACCAAGAACGTCGACACCACGGTGAAGACGCCGTTCATGCAGCAGCAGAAGATGCTGATGTACGTCTTCCCGGTCATGTTCGCCGTCTTCGGTATCAACTTCCCCGTCGGTGTCCTCGTCTACTGGCTGACCACCAACGTGTGGACCATGGGCCAGCAGATGTACGTCATCCGCAACAATCCGACGCCGGGTTCCAAGGCGCAGGCCGCCTACCTGGAGCGGCTGCACAAGAGCGTCACCCAGCACGGCAAGACCCGTGGTCGTGGTGAGCGGGCCATCGTCAAGGCCATCGTCGCCAAGGGCCGGGACCGCAACGAGTTCGAGCGGAAGTTCATCAACGGTCTGAACAAGGCCGGCCTGGCGGCTCAGGCCGACGGCAATGTGACGAAGAGCGACGCCGAGGTCGCCGCCCAGGCCGAGGACGGCGCGGTCGTGACCACCACGCCCAAGCGCCAGCAGCCCAAGCGGCAGAGCAAGTCTCAGCGCCAGGCCACCAAGGTGGCCGGTGAGTCCGAGCCGAAGACTTCGCTGTCCAAGTCGGACGAGCCGCAGGACAGCAGGCAGGACGCGAAGCCTGCTGCCGCCAAGAAGCCCGCTCAGAAGTCCGGCGGCCGTAGCAAGGCGCAGTCCGGACAGCGCAAGGGCCCGCAGCGGCCCAAGTCCCCGTCGAAGAAGTAAGAAGGAGTCCATCCCGTGACGGAAGGCACCACCTCCGCCGCTGCCGAGGGCGCAGACACCCTGACTCGCCTCGAGCAGGAGGGCGAGATCGCCGCGGACTACCTGGAGGGTCTGCTCGACATCGCCGACCTCGACGGCGACATCGACATGGATGTCGAGGCCGACCGTGCCTCTGTCTCGATCATCAGCGACACGAACAGCCGTGATCTGCAGAAGCTGGTCGGCCGGGACGGCGAGGTGCTCGAGGCCCTGCAGGAGCTCACGCGCCTGGCCGTGCACCGGGAGACCGGCGATCGCAGTCGGCTGATGCTCGACATCGCGGGGTACCGGGCCAAGAAGCGTGCCGAGCTCTCCGAGCTGGGTGCCAAGGCCGCGGCCGAGGTCAGGAGCAGCGGCGAGTCCGTGCGGCTGAAGCCGATGACACCGTTCGAGCGCAAGGTCGTGCACGACGCGGTCAAGGCCGCGGGGCTGCGCAGCGAGTCCGAGGGCGAGGAGCCGGAGCGCTTCGTCGTCGTCCTGCCCGCCTGATCGGCCCTTACGTTTTCCGGCCCCGTCTGTTGCGCAGACGGGGCCGAATTTTGTCAGCCTGATAGTTCTGGTGGTTCTGGCGTCGGCGACTGGTGCGTCGGTGCGGTACGGAAGGACGGTCCCCGTGACGGAGGCAGCGGAGCTTCCCCCTGTGCCCGAGCAGGCACGCGAGGTGTTCGGCGATCGGTACGCGGACGCGGTCCGCTACGCGGAGCTGCTCGCCGAGGCGGGGGTGAAGCGCGGTCTGATCGGTCCGCGTGAAGTTCCCCGCCTGTGGGAGCGGCATCTGCTGAATTGCGCGGTGCTCTCGGAGGTCGTCCCCGAGGGCGTGACGGTGTGCGATGTCGGTTCGGGCGCCGGCCTGCCCGGGATCCCGTTGGCCCTGGTCCGGGACGACCTGAAGATCACGCTCCTTGAGCCGCTGTTGCGGCGCACCAACTTCCTCACCGAGGTCGTGGAGCTGCTGGGGCTGGACCATGTGACCGTGGTGCGTGGCCGGGCCGAGGAGGTCATGGGCAAGGTGCCGCCGGTGCATGTGGTGACGGCCCGTGCCGTTGCCCCGCTCGACCGGTTGGCCACGTGGGGGATCCCGCTGCTGCGCCCTTATGGCGAGATGCTTGCTCTCAAGGGCGACACCGCCGAGGAGGAGCTGAAGGCCGCGGCCACGGCGCTGAGCAAGCTGGGTGCGGTGGAGACGTCCATCCTGCATGTCGGTGAGGGGGTCGTGGATCCCATGTCCACCGTGGTGCGGGTCGAGGTCGGGGAGAGCCCGGGCGGCGTGCGTTTCGCTGCCAAGCGGGCCAAGGCCGCCCGGACGGGGCGGGCGCGTCGACGTCGCGGATAGCGGCTGGATGCTGATGGTGGGGCGTACTCCACACAAGGTGCCCAACTTGCGCATGCCGGAGTGTCGCGGCATTTCGGCATCGGCTGCTGTGCATCGTGTTTCACGTGAAACGTCGCTCACTGCTGCAGGGCATCATCAGTCGGGGCCGCGCCGCGGCCGAACCCCGCGACCGGAAGCCTCTCGGGTCGCTCGGAGAGGGCGCGGAGTTGTCCACAGAGGTGGATTTCTCCACAGAAGACCAGGCCTCACTGGTTCATGACCCCGAAGGCATGGGAGGCTCTGTTCATTGCGAGCCTGAAGTCGAGGAGAGTGAATCCTTGCGGTCCGACGCCAACATCGCGGGGCCGATGACCGATCCGGTCCCCGGTCCCCGAACCGAGTCGATGGGGGCGGATGTTTCACGTGAAACACCGCCTCCGATGGACGACACTCCGATCGGTCGTGCGGCCCAACTGGCGGTGGAGGCTCTGGGCCGTGCCGGCGAGGGCCTGCCGCGGCCCGAGCAGACCCGGCTCATGGTGGTCGCCAACCAGAAGGGCGGTGTGGGCAAGACGACGACGACCGTCAACCTCGCCGCGTCGCTTGCCCTGCACGGTGCTCGTGTCCTGGTCATCGACCTCGACCCGCAGGGCAATGCGTCCACTGCACTGGGTATCGACCATCACGCCGAGGTCCCCTCCATCTATGACGTTCTGGTCGAGAGCAGGCCGCTCTCGGAGGTCGTGCAGCCGGTCCCCGATGTCGAGGGCCTCTTCTGTGCGCCGGCCACCATCGATCTCGCCGGTGCGGAGATCGAACTGGTCTCTCTGGTGGCACGGGAGAGTCGGCTCCAGCGGGCGATCCAGGCGTACGAGCAGCCGCTGGACTACATCCTCATCGACTGCCCGCCCTCCCTCGGTCTGCTGACGGTCAACGCGCTCGTCGCGGGCCAGGAGGTGCTGATCCCGATCCAGTGCGAGTACTACGCGCTGGAGGGGCTGGGGCAGCTGCTGCGCAATGTCGACCTGGTCCGGGGACATCTCAACCCCACCCTGCACGTGTCGACGATCCTGCTCACCATGTACGACGGCCGGACGCGGCTCGCGTCCCAGGTCGCGGACGAGGTGCGCAGCCACTTCGGTGACGAGGTGCTGCGGACGAGCATTCCCCGCTCGGTCCGGATCTCCGAGGCCCCGAGCTATGGGCAGACGGTACTGACCTACGATCCAGGATCGAGTGGAGCCCTCTCCTACCTGGAGGCGGCACGCGAAATCGCGCTGAAGGGTGTGGGGGTCAGTTATGACGCGACCCACGCCCACATCGGCGCACAGAATGACCCAAACATGGTGGAGGGGATCCAGTGAGTGAGCGACGGAGGGGGCTGGGCCGTGGTCTGGGCGCGCTGATCCCCAATGCCCCGACGGAGAAGTCGGTGGCCTCGGCAGCTCTGGGGAATGCGGCTCCCGCGTCCCCTGCGGCGATGCCGCTGCTGCCGAACGACCGCGGGGTGGCTGCGGCGAAGGTGGCCACCCTGCCGCAGGTTTCACGTGAAACGGATGAGTCTTCGGTGTGGGGTGGTGCGGACACCCCTGCGACTCCTGCGGGAGCCCACTTCGCTGAGATCCCGCTCGATGCCATCACGCCGAACCCGCAACAGCCGCGTGTGGTCTTCGACAGCGATGCTCTGGCCGAGCTGGTCACCTCCATCAAGGAGGTCGGTCTCCTTCAGCCGGTCGTCGTGCGACAGGTGGGGCCGGCGCGCTATGAGCTCATCATGGGTGAGCGCCGCTGGCGGGCCTGTCGCGAGGCCGGGCTGGAGGCCATCCCGGCGATCGTGCGCGCCACGGATGACGAGAAGCTCCTTCTGGACGCGCTGCTGGAGAACCTGCACCGGGCCCAGCTGAACCCACTGGAAGAGGCCGCCGCCTACGACCAGCTGCTCAAGGACTTCAACTGCACCCATGACCAGCTGGCCGACCGCATCGGTCGCTCTCGCCCTCAGGTCTCCAACACGCTGCGTCTGCTGAAGCTTTCCCCGAAGGTGCAGAACCGCGTGGCCGCCGGCGTGCTCTCCGCCGGGCATGCGCGGGCGCTGCTCTCCGTCGAGGACTCGGAGGAGCAGGAGCGGCTGGCTCACCGGATCGTCGCCGAGGGGCTCTCGGTGCGGGCGGTGGAGGAGATCGTGACCCTGATGGGTTCCCGGCCCCAGAAGCCGCAGCGGGCCAAGGGACCGCGGGCCGGGTCGCTGGTCTCACCGGCGCTTTCGGACCTGGCGACGCGCCTCTCGGACCGCTTCGAGACGCGGGTGAAGGTCGACCTGGGACAGAAGAAGGGCAAGATCACCGTCGAGTTCGCCTCCATGGAGGACCTGGAGCGCATCCTCGGGAGCCTCGCTCCCGGTGAGGGGCCCGTGCTGCAGAAGGGCCTGCTGGACGGCGAAGCAGAAGAGCTCGACTCCTGAAACTCGGGCCGGTGGGCACTGCTCAGTGCTCCACCGGCCGACGGGGCGGGTCGTGTCCGGTGCGTACCGGAACACGGCCCGCCCTTTGCTTTCCGTCGGTGTCGGGGCCACCGCTTCGTGGATACGATGCGATCGGGATGGCGCAGTCACCTGGCAGCACCTCTGAGAGGAAGGCAGGGGCCATGCGAATGATGAGCCGTACCGGACTGGTGAGCGCGGGCTTGGGGCTGGGCGCGGTCGGTGGGTTCATGGGCAGCCTGCTCAGGGAACGGAGCGCTCTGACAGCCGCCCGCGACGCGGCGGGCGAAGGAAGCGAGGAACAGCCTTCATGGGGCGCCGGCTCGTACCGCTCACGCTGGACAACCTTCAGGACCTTCCCCAGCGCTGTCGCTCGTGTGTCTTCTGGGAACTGGACCCCGTCAGCGGCGAAGCCGCGGTAAAGGCGGGCACGTCGGCCCTGGAGAAGGAGTCCTGGATTTCCGCCGTCCTGCTGGACTGGGGGTCATGCGGCCGCGTGGTCTACGTCGACGACGTGCCGGTGGGCTTCGTGCTGTACGCCCCTCCCGCTTATGTCCCGCGTTCGTCGGCCTTTCCCACCAGTCCCGTCTCGCCCGATGCGGTGCAGTTGATGACCGCGTTCGTGGTCCCGGGCTATCAGGGGCAGGGGCTGGGCCGGGTGATGGTCCAGACGGTCGCCAAGGATCTTTTGCGCCGGGGCTTCAAGGCCATCGAGGCGTTCGGGGATGCCCGCTGGAAGGAGCCCGCCTGCGTTCTGCCGGCGGACCATCTGCTCGCTGTGGGCTTCAAGACGGTCAGGCCTCACCCCAGTCATCCGAGGCTGAGGCTGGATCTGCGATCCACGCTGTCCTGGAAGGAAGACGTGGAGATGGCGCTGGACCGCCTGTTGGGGGCGGTCCAGAAGGAGCCTGCGCTGCGGCCGCTGTAGCGGAGGTGTCGTGGCGAAGACCGCTGTCATGCGAATGGGCCGACCCGTTCGGGTCGGCCCATTCGTGTTTCACGTGAAACGTCAGCCGGCGTCAGTCGGCGATGAAGTCCTCGAGGTCGCGGACGATCGCGGCCTTGGGCTTGGCGCCGACGATGGTCTTGGCGACCTCGCCACCCTGGTAGACGTTCAGGGTCGGGATGGACATGACGCCGTACTTGGCGGCCGTGCTCGGGTTCTCGTCGATGTTCAGCTTGACGATCTCGATCTTGTCGCCGTACTCGGCGGCAATCGCCTCGAGGGACGGAGCGATCTGGCGGCACGGACCGCACCAGGCGGCCCAGAAGTCCACCAGGACGGGCTTGTCGCTCTTGAGGACGTCCTGCTCGAACGAGTCGTCGGTCACGTGCTTCAGGGTGCCGGCCACGGCGGGCTCCTTAACTGGTTGGTGCGTGGGGTGGGTGGAGGTCAGACAGTGGTCTTCTCGGGCTCGGCCTTGTCCTCGTCCGTGAGCGCGGCGAGGAAGCGCTCGGCGTCGAGGGCGGCGGAGCAACCCGTGCCGGCGGCGGTGATCGCCTGGCGGTAGGTGTGGTCGACCACGTCACCGGCGCCGAAGACACCGGTGAGGTTGGTACGGGTCGACGGAGCGTCCACCTTCAGGTAGCCGTCGGCGTCCAGGTCGAGCTGGCCCTTGAAGAGCTCGGTGCGCGGGTCGTGGCCGATGGCGATGAACAGGCCGGTCACCGCCAGATCCGAGAGCTCGCCGGTCTTGACGTTGCGCAGCTTCAGGCCCGACAGCTTCTGGTCGCCCTGGACCTCGGCGACCTCGCTGTCCCAGACGAACGAGATCTTGGGGTCGGCGAAGGCGCGCTCCTGCATCGCCTTGGAGGCGCGCAGCGTGTCACGGCGGTGGACGATCGTCACGGACTTGGCGAAGCGGGAGAGGAACGTAGCCTCCTCCATCGCCGTGTCACCGCCGCCGATCACAGCGATGTCCTGGTCCTTGAAGAAGAAGCCGTCACAGGTCGCGCACCAGGAGACGCCGCGGCCGGAGAGAGCGTCCTCGTTCGGCAGGCCGAGCTTGCGGTGCTGCGAGCCGGTGGTGACGATGACGGCCTTGGCCCGGTGGACGGTGCCCGCGGTGTCGGTGACGGTCTTGATCTCACCGGTCAGGTCGACGGCGACGACATCGTCCGGGATCAGCTCGGCGCCGAACCGCTCGGCCTGGGCGCGCATGTTGTCCATGAGCTCGGGGCCCATGATGCCGTCCTGGAAGCCAGGGAAGTTCTCCACCTCGGTGGTGTTCATCAGAGCACCGCCGGCGGTGACGGCGCCCTCGAACACCAGCGGCTTCAGCGACGCGCGCGCGGTGTAGAGCGCCGCCGTGTAGCCGGCGGGCCCGGAGCCGATGATGATCACGTTTCGGACGTCGCTCACGGCTTCATTCCTCGTCTCTGGACTGCGTCTTCAGGGCCGGGCGGAGCTTTTCACGGAGCTCTCACCCCACCCAACGGATCCTACGGTGCGCGCATTCCCGCTGTGTCCGGGCACACGGAGACATGCACGGGACGCAGGACGCGAGGATCAGACCTGTTCGCTACGAACGCGCATAGGAGCGCTTCAGGAGGATCTCAGCCTTGCTGACGGCAGGCTGGTCCACACAGGCCGACGCGACGATGTAGGCGGTGACCCGACTGTTGTTGGAGGCGTCGGGCAGCACCACGAGCAGTGCTTCCCTGCCCTTGTAGACGCCTTCCTCCGTGGCGAGCGCTGCGTCGTCGCGGCCGATGCCCTTCTGGATGCACTGGGGGACCGTCGGCTGCTTGAAGACATGGTTCTCGGCACCGGTATCGGCGCTGTTCTCGGATTGCGTGCCGAAGCTGCGGGGCGTACGCGGACCGTTCCCGGCGGCCTGTTCGTCGGAGACGAGTTCGGCGACCTGCTCCTTCAGCTCTGCCTCGGAGAAGGTGTCTGCGAGCGCGGTCTGTTGCCCCTGGGCCGTGTCCTCGGACGAGCTGCCGCCGGTGAGAGAGGAGACCAGCACGGAACCGAGACCCAGAGCGGCAGCGGCGGCCACCGCGCCGAGAACGGCGATCCTGCGACGCCCGCTTCGCCGGCGATCCTTGCGGCCCGGGCCGGTGGAGGAGGTGCGGGCGCGCCCGGAAGGCCGGTCGGCCGACACCGATGTTTCACGTGAAACGCGCGGGCTGTCGTTGCTGTCCCGCGTGTCCGGGACCGCCGCGCCCGGCCGCGCCTCGGCCGCCAGGGCGGCGTCGATACGGTCGGCCACGTCATCCGGCATCCGCGCCGGTGCCGGCACCGTGCCGAGCAGTCCCTGGATCTCCTCCAGAGACGCGTAGACGCCCGCGCAGAGCTCGCAGGTCTCCAGGTGTCGCTGTACATCCGTGGTCCGTGCGGGCGGGAGCAGGCCTTCGGCGAGGTCGGAGATCTCCACGACGTCCGGGTGCCCGGTCATGTCTGTCGTCGACGACGTCACGCTCGTCCACCTCCGCCCTTCACTGCGGCTGAATCGCTCTGGCCTGCCTCTGCCGGACCCGCCCGGTGCGGGCCCGCTGCGGGTGGGACGGACGTCCCCTGCGTCCGGTTCCGCTTTTCGTCCTCACTGCCGCCGTCCGGACGCAGGTGGGTGAGCAGCGGCAGGAGTCTGGCTCTGCCACGGGCACAGCGGCTCTTGATCGTGCCGGTCGGTACCTCGAGGATCCGGGCAGCCTCCGCGACGGGGTAACCCTGCATGTCCACCAGGACGAGGGCTGCCCGCTGGTCGGCAGGCAGGGTGCCCAGGGCTTCCAGCAGCTGGCGGTGGAGATCGTTGCGCTCGGCGGGGGCGGAAGCCGACTCGTGCGGCTCCAGCAGTTGCTCCAGACGCTCGGTGTCGTCGACGGGCGCGGTCTTGCGGGAGGCGGCCTTGCGGGCGCGGTCCAGGCAGGCGTTCACCGTGATCCGGTGCAGCCACGTCGTGACGGCTGCCTGACCGCGGAAGGTGTGGGCGGCCCGGTAGGCGGAGACGAGGGCGTCCTGGACGGCGTCAGCGGCCTCCTCCCGGTCCCCCAGCGTCCGCAGGGCAACGGCCCAGAGGCGGTCACGATGACGCCGCACGAGCTCACCGAAGGCGTCGGGATCACCTTCGACGTGGCGGGCGAGGAGGTCCTGATCACCGATGCCGCCGTAGGCGGTGCCATCTGCCATCGGACCCCTTCCCCGGTCGGTGGGCTCAGCCCTTGAACGTCACGTCGGTGATGGCCTGCTTGTAACCGGCATCGCTGTACTCGTCACCGGAGGCGTAGGGCAGCGCGGTGAGCCACACGAGTACGTACCGCGTCTTGACCGGCTTGGTGGCCTTGATCGTCGCGGTGGTTCCGGTCGTGGTGACCGTGCCGATCTTCTGCATCGCGTCGAGTGACGACGGCTGCAGGGAGTCTGCGGCGTACAGCTCTGCCGTCGTGTGGTCGCCGCCGTAGAGCAGGCCCACGTCCGCGGTCGAGACCTCCTGGGCGGAACCGAGGTCGTAGACGATGCCGACACCCGGCTTGTACGGCCCGATGACCGGGCCGTCGTAGAAGCTGGACGTCCGCCAGAGCGTGCTCCCATCACCGTCGTACGTCTTTCCGACGTCTGCGGGGTGCTGTGCGGAGCCCTTGGTGACGAACTCCTTGGCGTCCTGCACTGCTATCGGCTTGGCGGGCTTCGGCGCGACGCCGTTCTTGTCGTCGCCGTCCGTCGTCTGCGTCTGGTTCTGGTCGTCGGCCTTGCCGCCCCGCTCCATGATCGCATCGGCCAGCTGCCAGCTGCCCAGGCCGAGCGCGGCGATCAGCAGGGCGGAGACGCCCCACTTCAGCGCCTTGCCGGTACGGCTCTGCAGCGGAGGCGGCGGCGTCGGCACCGGCTGGGTGGCACCGGGGTGCGGTGTCGGGCGGCCGTAGGCACCCTGCTGGTAGGTCGTGCGCTGATACGGCGGTGCGGTGTACGCGGGCTCCGGTGGGCGGATACGGGGCATTTCGCCGATCGCCTTCACCAGTTCCTCCGGCGTGGTGCACGGGGACTCGTGGCGGGAGGCGGTGGCGCCGTCGTTGGCGAGAGCCCGCATGGCGAGCTCGGACAGTCCGCGGTGGACGCCCGCGCGCACCTGGTCCGGCGGGATCAGGCCGAGGTCCTTCGGCAGACCGGCCAGACCATGGGCGTCGCTCTCGTACGGCCAGCGCTGGGTGAGCGTGGCGTACAGCAGGGCGCCGATGGCCTCGGTGTCGGTGCGCTGCGGGGTGTCGGAACTGATGCCGCGCAGCGCGGCGTTGACGGCGAGCCCGCGGATCCGCCACTGGCCTGTCGACGTCCGCAGCACCGCGTTGGGATTCAAACGCAGGTGCGAGAGCCCCTCGCGGTGGGCGGCGGCCATCGCGGAGGCGACCTGACTGACCATCTGGTAGGCGTCGTACGCCTCCAGCGGGCCCGAGGCGAGGAGCGCGGTCAGTTCGGTGGCGTCGGGAAGCCACTCGTGCACGACGTAGACGAGGTCGTTGTCCTCGACGGCGTCCAGGACCTGGACGAAGCGGGGGTCGCCGAGAAGGGCGGAGGAACGAGCCGCGGCCAGTACGGAACGGGCCCGCGCGTGGTCCGCCGGAAGGATGTGGACCCCGACGGCGCGGCGCAGCTTCTCGTCGACGGCCCGCCAACTGCTGAAACCGTCCAGACGGGTGACGCACTCCTCGAGGCGGTAGCGTCTGGCGAGCTTGTGCCCGCTGTGCAGTTCGGGAGGCGAGGCCTTGCCGGACTCCTCGCTCGTGGGGCTCCCCTGTGCCTCGTCGCTGTCCGTGTCCCGCTCCCGGTTGTTGGCCACCCCGTCGGCCGTGGACTGGTCCGCCTGTGCGGTCAGCGGCTCGTCGCCGCTGTTGTCTGCCACGTCGACGGCAGCTGTGCTCCGTTCCGCCACCGTCGTTCCTGCCTCCCCTTCGATGCACGCCGACCGACTTCCGATGCGCGCAGTCCGACGCCGAACCCAATTGTGCCCACAGTCCGGCGCTATGCACGACACACAGCGGCGGACGATGGTTGTGCGCCTACCCCGGGTCTCAGCGTCCCAGGCGTCCGCGCACCATGCCGACCAGTGAGTTGACTTCCTCGATGCGCATCCGCCGGGCGGCGACGAAGAAGACACCGAGCAGCAGTGCCCCGCCGGCCAGCAGCGCGGCCAACGACCCCACGACGCCCTGGCCGAGCGCGCGGCTGACCGCGTAGCAGGCCGCGCCGCTGAGCAGAGCGGCAGGGACGGACGCGATGCACAGGCGGGCGTACGTCCGCAGCACCCGGGCACCGTCCAGGTCACCGCCGAGCCGTTTGCGCAGCCTGCGCCAGGCGACACCCACGCCGATCACGTAGGCCAGACCGTAGGAGGCGGCCATGCCGACGACGGCCCAGCGTGCCGGAAGCAGGAAGTAACAGAGTCCCGAGGCAGCGGCGTTGACCACGGCCACGATGACGGTGTTGTAGAAGGGCGTCCGGGTGTCCTCGTAGGCGTAGAAGGCGCGCAGGACGACGTACTGCACGGAGTAGGGGATGAGGCCGAGGCCGAAGGCCATCAGCATGTAGCCCATGTTGGTTGCTTCGCTGGTGCCCGAGGAGCCGAACATGAGCGTGCACATCGGAATGCCGAGGGAGACGAAGCCGAAGGAGACCGGCACGATCGCGACGGCCGTCGTGCGCAGGCCCTGGGAGATGTCGTCCCGGACGGCGCCGCCGTCGTCCTCGGATGCCGAGCGGGAGATGCGGGGCAGCAGGGCGGCCATCAGCGAGACGGTGATGATGGCCTGTGGCAGGCCCCAGATGAGTTGCGCGTTGGCGTAGGCGGCGAAGCCGGTGCCGTCGACGGGCGACGTCTTGCCCGCGGCGGTGGACAGCTGGATGACGATCATGGCGCCCGCCTGGTTGGCGAGGACGAACAGGACCGTCCACTTGGCGAGGGTGATGGCCTTGCCGAGACCGTGGCCCTTCCAGTCGAAACGCAGTCGCAGCCGGAAGCCGGTCTCACGCAGATACGGGATCATGGCCAGGGCCTGCACGATGAGGCCCAACAGCACCCCGATACCGAGCAGGCGCTCGCCCTCCGGAGGGATGCTGGTGACCTTCATCCCCGAGCTCTCCGCGGTGCCGTACACCCAGATGAACATTCCCAGGGTGACGATGATGACGATGTTGTTCAGGACCGGGGTCCACATCATCGCCCCGAACCTGCCGCGGGCATTGAGGATCTGCCCCATCACCACATGGAGGCCCATGAAGAAGATCGAGGGCAGGAAGTAGCGGACGAAGGTGATGCCGACCTCGTTCGCGGCAGGGTCACTGGCGACGGGGTTGGACAGGAGTCGGATCAGCAGGGGGGCGGCGAAGACCGTGATCACGGTGAGCACGCCGAGCGCCACCATGACAAGGGTCAGCAGGCGGTTGGCGTAGGCCTCGCCGCCGTCGTCGTCCTCTTTCATGGCCCGCACGAGCTGCGGTACGAAGACCGAGTTGAGGCCGCCACCGACGGTCAGGATGTAGATCATCGTCGGCAGCTGGTAGGCGACCTGGAAGGTGTCACCGAGCAGTCCGACACCCAGCGCCGAGACGATCAGCGCCGACCGGATGAACCCGGTCAGCCGGGACACCATCGTGCCCGCCGCCATCACGGCGCTCGACTTCAGCAGGCCTCCCGCCCGCCCGCCCTTCTTGGGCGCGGCGGCCGGTGCGGCTGCGGGGGTGGGCTCGGGCTCCTGGAGAGGGGCCTCGGCCGCTTCCGGGGTGGGGGCCACCGCGTACTGCCCGGGTGCGGGCGCTGCGTACTGCCCCGGTGCCGGAGCGGGGCCGCCGCTGTACTGCCCGGGTGCCGGAGCGTTTCCGTACGGAGCGGCGGGTCCCTGCGCGCCGCCGTACTGGCCGGGCCCCGGCGCCTCGCCGTACTGCCCCGGCCCCGGTGTCCCGCCGTACGGCCCGGGGGCGGGGGCGGGGCCGGGTACGGAAGCGGGGTCGTTGTACGACGGATGGCCGCCGCCCTGCTGCTGGTCCCGGAACAGGTG
This sequence comes from Streptomyces sp. NPDC053750, assembly GCF_044544295.1. NCBI lineage: Bacteria > Bacillati > Actinomycetota > Actinomycetes > Kitasatosporales > Streptomycetaceae > Streptomyces > Streptomyces sp. NPDC053750. The sequence continues at coordinate 447,143 of NZ_JBITXB010000004.1, forward strand.
GGCGAAGGCATCGGGCTCATGGCGCTGCTCGCCGGCCTGGGTGACCAGGTCGTCCACGCCGACGAACTGGGTCGTCCGCGGGTCGTCGCCGTACGGCAGGTACTGGGTCGGCCCCTCCGGTTCGGGCGCCGGGGGCTGCGCCCAGACGCGCGGGTCGGGGGCGTAGGGCGACTGGGACGGCTGGGAGTACAGGGGCTGCTGCGGGTACGTGCCCGGCGGTGGCGGGGGGTGCGCGGCGCGGTCGTAGAGCGCCTCGGAGACCGGGTCCTGGGCGGAGAGATCCTGTGCCCGGTAGGGATCCTGGTCGTAGGCGTCCTGGAGGTACATGTCCGCGGGCGGCTCCGGCGGCGTCCGGTCGGTGCCGGGCGGTGGACCCTCGGGGTGGCCCGAGCCGTCCACGGCCTGACCGCGGTCACCGTCGTACGGCGCGTTCATGGTTACCCCACCTCATCGTCCCCGGCCCACCGGCCACGACATCTTCAACGGTCCACTCTCTCACCCGTGCCGGACGGGTCGCCGTTTTCCGCTGCGGTGTCCGCTGCCGGGTCACTCGGCTGCTCCGGGCCGCCTGCCCGATGCGGTGCCTCGGACTCCTTCTTGAGACGTCCCTCGGGGTCCTTCGGGTTCTCCGGTCCGTCGCCGGAGATTGCGTCGGAGTTCTCGTCCTCCTGCGCCTCGCCGGATGCCCCGTCGGCCTCGCGGGCGGCGGCCCGCTTGCGCTGGGTGTACATCCGGAAGCCGGCGAGGACGAGCAGGAGGACGCCGCCGCCGATGACGAGCATCACGGTGGCCGTGATCTCGGTGACCTTCACGTCGAAGGTGACCGCGTCGCCGTACTTCCGCCCGTCCATCGTGTACAGCTGGGCGATCACCGTCGCCCGGCCGTTGGCGTTGGCCGACGTGGTGAACTTCACCGACTGGCTGTGGCCACCGGAGACGGAGACCGGCTGTTCCTGGTAGGCGGCGCCGTCGATCTCGAGACGTGTCGGATTGGTCGAGGTGAGCCGCAGGACCAGGGGGCCGACGTCCTGCACCAGGTTGTTCTGCACCGTCACGGGGATCGTGGCGCTGCGGCCGGAGAGCTTCGTCTCCGACTTGTCGATCAGTCCGACCCGGCCGGTCAGCCCGTCGAGGTAGGACTGCACGCCGGCGCGGAACGACTCCGCCTCGGCGGTCCGGCCCCGCCACGACACGGACATCTCCCGGTTCAGGGCGCGACCGAACGGGGTCACCACCCGGGACGGGTTCGACAGGACGACCTGGAACTTGGCGAGCTTGTCCTGTGTCTGTGCGATCTGTACGAACGCCGACCGGGGCAGCTCCTTCTTGCGCAGTGACGCGGGGTAGGAGGAGGTGCTCGGCACCTTGGTGGTGGCGTCGGGGTCCGGCTTGGCCGCGGCGGCGGCCGCCAGCTTCTGGGACTCGGACCACGTGCCGCCCTGGAGCGCCCTCAGCGCCTCGGCCATGGCCCGCGCCTGACTGCCGGAGGGCGTGCGCTGCGGGGCGATGACGATGCTGCGCTGCGTGCCGGTCTGCTGGCCGAGGGCCAGGCTCTGGGCGAGGAACCGCTGCACCGCGAGCGTGGAGGCGGAGGCCCTGGTCAGGTCGCCCTCGAATGCCGTGGACAGCCGGGCGTCGGCGACCACGGCCGTCGTACCGCCTCCGATGGGACGGGCCGCGGAGGGCGTGTACTGCAGGTCGTCGGTCTCCTGGAGGCTGTCGCTGCGGGCGATCACCTTGTCCGCGCCCGCGGAGGTGGCGACCTTGACGATCGACCGGTCGACGGCGCCGTTCACGGGCCACGCGAAGTCGGTGCTCGGTTTCACGTGGAGGATCGGCTCGACGGTGTTGGTGATGACGTCCGTGGCGTCCTTGAGCTGGCTCAGCGAGCCGGTGACGTCGGTGCCGTTGTGGGCGAGGGACGCGAGGTCCGGGTCGGCGAAGGGAAGGGCGACGACCTCCTTGTCGGCCACCGCGTCCTGCAGCTCGGCGAGCCACTGCTTGGCGACCGCCTGGTGGGTGCCTGCGGTGGTCGTGTCCCCGTCCCGCACGCGGTAGCTGCCCGTCATGGCGTCGACGGAGGCCAGCAGGTCCGGGTCGACCACCCAGGTGACGTCCAGGTCCTTGCCCAGCGTCACCATCTGGTCCAGCCGGCCACCGGGAGAGATCTCCTTGGCCAGGTCCTCGTTGAGGAAGACCGGGGTCTGCTCCTCGTTCGGTCCCGTCTCGGCGGCCATGTGCGTGGTCGATACGAGGGGCCACAGAGCCGTCGTCTTCGTTCTGGGGGCGGCCGCCTCGGGCTGCCAGGGCAGGAAGGTCCGCTGGATGCCGAGGATCCGCTCCCACGGCTGAGCGGAGGTCTCCCCGGAGAGCGAGACGGCGAATTCATAGACGCCGTCGTCACCGAGGTCCAGGTCGTCGACGGGGACGGAGATGTTGAAGTGCTCGGCGACGCCGGGGGTGAGCTTCGAGAACTTCTCGGTGTACTTGTCGTCGATCTCCGGAGCGATGGCGTCGTTGAGATCGTCGCTGTTCTTGGCGATCCTGTCGACGGCCGAGCGGGTGTTGACCTCGGCGCCCAGACGCAGGCCCACGTGGGCGTCGGTGACCGTGCGCTTGCCGTTGTTGGTCACGGTGCCGGACACGGTCACCGTGTCCCCCTCCGTGGGGGCGGACGGAGTGAGCGAGTCGACGGCGACGGCCACCGAGCCCGAGTCCGAGTCGGCCTTGGCGGAGGACTGCCCGTCGGCTTGTGCCGTGCCCGCGGTCGGCAGCTGGACCAGGCCGGCCAGCAGGGGCGCCCCGGCGATCAGTGCCGTGGTGCGCCGTAGCCACCGGCGGGCAGGTGAGGGACTGGTCCCCTGGAAGTCTGCCGCCTCGGCCACGCGCTCGCCCGTCCCTCGTCGTCGTCAGTGGTCGTCGGAATGTGCGTCCACGCATGGTAACGATGCGCGTCGAGGGGAAGTGCCGCGACGTACACCACAAGATCCGGCGGTGAAGGCGGCTGTCCCGTATGTGCCCCTATAACCGGGCGTCGGCAAGGGGTGAGAGAAGGTGAGAGAAGGGGGAGAGAAGGGGGAGATCCGCTGTGCGATCAATGGAGGCGCCGGTGTCCGCGCGGGGCACGTACCCTTTTCTGTTGTGCCGAACGCCAACGAAGTCAACCCCAGTGCCCTGAGTCAGGCGCAGCGCCGCGCGGTGAGCGAACCGCTGCGGGTGGCCCCTGTCGCCGACGACCTCGCCCGCCGCTTCCAGGAGGCCGGTTTCTCTCTCGCCCTGGTCGGCGGTTCGGTCCGGGACGCGTTGCTCGGCCGGCTCGGCAACGACCTGGATTTCACGACCGACGCCCGCCCGCAGGACGTCCTGAAGATCGTGCGACCGTGGGCGGACGCCGTCTGGGAGGTCGGGATCGCCTTCGGCACGGTCGGGGCCCAGAAGGACGGTTACCAGATCGAGGTGACCACCTACCGGTCGGAGGCCTACGACCGCACCTCGCGCAAGCCGGAGGTGTCCTACGGCGACTCCATCGAGGAGGACCTCGTCCGGCGGGACTTCACCGTGAACGCCATGGCCGTCGCGCTGCCGGAGAAGGAGTTCATCGATCCGCACGGAGGCCTCGACGACCTCGCGGCCCGGTTGCTGCGTACTCCGGGGACTCCTGAGGAGTCCTTCTCGGACGATCCGCTGCGGATGATGCGGGCCGCACGGTTCGCCGCGCAGCTCGACTTCGAGGTGGCTCCCGAGGTCGTCGCCGCGATGAAGGACATGGCCGCGCGCATCGACATCGTCTCGGCCGAGCGGGTCCGGGACGAGCTGAACAAGCTCATCCTCTCCGCACACCCGCGCAAGGGGCTGACCCTCCTGGTGGACACCGGTCTCGCCGAGCGGGTCCTGCCCGAGCTGCCGGCCCTGCGGCTGGAGCGGGACGAGCACCACCGGCACAAGGACGTCTACGACCACACGCTCATCGTCCTGGAGCAGGCGATGGCCCTGGAGAGCGAGGGTCCCGACCTGACTCTCCGCCTGGCCGCGCTGCTGCACGACATCGGCAAGCCGCGCACCCGCCGCTTCGAGAGTGACGGACGCGTCTCGTTCCACCACCACGAAGTGGTCGGCGCGAAGATGACGAAGAAGCGCATGACCGCGCTGAAGTACTCCAACGACCTGGTGAAGGACGTCTCACGCCTGGTCGAACTGCACCTGCGCTTCCACGGTTACGGGACGGGCGAGTGGACGGACTCCGCGGTCCGCCGCTACGTCCGGGATGCCGGTCCTCAGCTCGACCGGCTTCACAAGCTGACCCGCTCGGACTGCACGACCCGCAACAAGCGCAAGGCCTCGGCGCTCTCGCGGGCCTACGACGGTTTGGAGGAGCGGATCGCGCAGCTTCAGCAGCAGGAGGAGCTGGATGCGATCCGCCCGGACCTGGACGGTAACCAGATCATGGAGATCCTCGGGATCGGCCCCGGGCCGGCCGTCGGCCAGGCCTACAAGCACATGCTGGAACTCCGCCTCGAAGACGGGCCGATGGAGCACGAGGCGGCAGTGGCGGCCCTCAAGGAATGGTGGGGGCAGCGCACGGAAACCGTGTGAGTGACGTGCGGTACGTGCTTCCGCGGTAGGGCGTTCCCACAGAGGGGCGTCATGTTTCACGTGAAACATGACGCCCCTCTGTGGCGTTGTGGGCCGGGAGGGCCCGATCGGCTCAGACGTCGCCGAAGCAGAGCAGGAACTCTTCGCCGTCACCGGTTTCGGCGTAGAACCCAGTGGCTCCTTCGACCTTGCGGCACTCGGTCTCCGCGGTGAGGGACGTGAAGTGGCCCTTCACCTTCTTGAGGACCTTGCCCTCGGCCTCCGAGGACGAGCAGTCGACGACCTCCATGCGGTCCGAAGACGAGGACGCAGCCTTCAGGCAGTCGCCCACGCCGGCCTGGTCCGCGTCGTCCCGGCTGGCGACGTATCCGCCGACGGCCACACCGACGACGACCACGGCGATGACGATGTTCTTGATCGTCTTGAAGCTCGGCTTGCGGCGGGCCGGCTGCGGCGGCACCGGCGCGTACGGCGCACCCTGCTGGGGAAAACCGGGCTGGCCGGGCTGCTGCGGGATGCCCGGCTGGCCCTGCGCGAAGGGGTTCTGCCCCTGCGGCTGCGGCTGGCCCTGCGCGAACGGGTTGCCCTGGGGCGGCGGAGTGGTCACTGGGGGTCCCCCTGAAACATAGGTGCGTGTCGCGTACATGGCGCGATAAGACGCACGTAAGCTATCGGGTTCCACTGACAACTCTGTAGTCCAGTGGGGCTCTGTGGCACTGATGTGACACTTACTGCCGCTCAAACCGGGTCAGAGCCACCCCAACCGCTCCGTAGATCACGGCCAGTGTCACCACCAGCGGCACCGACCGGCCGTCCGGCGGCAGCATCAGCGCGGCCACCCCGGCGGCGCCGACGAAGGCGACGTTGAACAGCACGTCGTAGACGGAAAAGATCCGGCCACGGAAGACGTCGTCGACCGAGGACTGCACGACCGTGTCGGTCGCGATCTTCGCGCCCTGCGTCGTCAGACCCAGGACGAACGCCGCGACGAGCAGCGGCCCGGTGGCGAACGACAGACCGAGCGCCGGCACCAGCACCGCGGCGGCCCCCGCACACACGGCCATCCACCGGCCGGGACCGAGCAGTCCCGCCGCCCAGGGAGTGATCACCGCCGCCGCGAAGAAACCGGCCCCGGAGACACCCAGCGCCAGCCCCAGCAGGGCGAGCCCCTCCTCCGTGTCCGAGGTCAGGGCGTACCGGCACAGCATCAGCAGCATGACCAGCAGAGCGCCGTAGCAGAACCGCATCAGCGTCATACCGGCGAGCGCCCACGCCGCTTCCCGGCGAGCCGGTGCGGCCAGATGACGTACGCCCGCCATCAGGTCGCGGGCGGTACCCACGAGTGCCGAGGCCAGCCGCGGCGGCACGAGCGAGCGGTCGGGTCCCAGCAGTTCCACGGCGATACGCAGCGACGCCAGCGCGCCGCACAGGTACAGGGCGGCCCCGAGCAGCACCACGGCGGCGTCGGAGTCCGCGATCACGAGGCGTACGACGAAGGCGAGGCCGCCGCCCGCCGTCGCGGCCAGGGTGCCCGCGGTCGGGGAGAGTGAGTTGGCGATCACCAGACGCTCGGCGTCGACGACACGCGGCAGGGCGGCGGAGAGCCCCGCGAGCACGAAGCGGTTGACGGCGGTGACGCAGAGAGCGGAGACGTAGAACAGCCAGTCCGGGACGGAAGCGATCATCAGCACGGCCGTCACCGAGGCCAGCACGGCGCGGAGCAGGTTGCCGTAGAGAAAGACCTGGCGGCGGCGCCAGCGGTCGAGCAGGACGCCGGCGAAGGGGCCCACCAGCGAGTAGGGAAGCAGCAGGACCGCCATCGCGGAGGCGATCGCGGCGGGCGAGGTCTGCTTCTCCGGGGAGAAGACGACGTAGGTGGCGAGCGCGACCTGGTAGACGCCGTCGGCGCCCTGGGAAAGCAGACGCACGGCGAGCAGGCGCCGAAATCCCTTCAGGCGCAGCAGGACGCGCAGGTCACGGACGACGGCCATGGGGCACAGCCTCACATACGGGAAAGGTCCCCGGGGCATGCGACCCGGGGACCTCCGACGTGCCGGAGCCGGCGCTTGTCAGCGCTCGACCTCGCCGGCGATGAACTTCTCGACGTTGGCGCGGGCCTCGTCGTCGAAGTACTGGACCGGCGGGGACTTCATGAAGTAGCTCGACGCCGACAGGATCGGGCCGCCGATGCCGCGGTCCTTGGCGATCTTCGCGGCGCGCAGGGCGTCGATGATGACACCCGCGGAGTTCGGGGAGTCCCAGACCTCGAGCTTGTACTCCAGGTTCAGCGGGACGTCACCGAACGCGCGGCCCTCGAGGCGGACGTAGGCCCACTTGCGGTCGTCCAGCCAGGCTACGTAGTCGGACGGGCCGATGTGAACGTTCTTCTCGCCGAGATCACGGTCGGGGATCTGCGAGGTGACGGCCTGCGTCTTGGAGATCTTCTTCGACTCGAGGCGGTCGCGCTCGAGCATGTTCTTGAAGTCCATGTTGCCGCCGACGTTCAGCTGCATCGTGCGGTCCAGGACGACGCCCCGGTCCTCGAACAGCTTCGCCATGACACGGTGCGTGATGGTGGCGCCGACCTGCGACTTGATGTCGTCGCCGACGATCGGGACGCCCGCCTCGGTGAACTTGTCCGCCCACTCCTTGGTGCCGGCGATGAAGACCGGGAGGGCGTTGACGAAGGCGACCTTGGCGTCGATGGCGCACTGGGCGTAGTACTTCGCCGCGTCCTCGGAGCCGACGGGCAGGTAGCAGACGAGGACGTCGACCTGCTTGTCCTTGAGGACCTGGACGACGTCGACCGGCGCCTCGGCGGACTCCTCGATGGTCTCGCGGTAGTACTTGCCGAGACCGTCGAGGGTGTGGCCGCGCTGGACCTGGACGCCGCTGTTCGGCACGTCGCAGATCTTGATGGTGTTGTTCTCGGATGCGCCGATGGCGTCCGCGAGGTCCAGACCGACCTTCTTGGCGTCCACGTCGAAGGCGGCGACGAACTCGATGTCACGGACGTGGTAGTCGCCGAACTGGACGTGCATCAGGCCCGGGACCTTGGACGCCGGGTCGGCGTCCTTGTAGTACTCGACGCCCTGCACCAGCGATGCGGCGCAGTTGCCCACGCCGACGATGGCTACGCGAACCGAACCCATTCCGGTTGCTCCCTGTGTGTACGAGTGAGGCCCTGACTGGGCGCTCACGTGGCGGTGTCGCCGGGCGTATCCGGCCGGGGGTCGTCCCCGGTCCGGGGCAGGCCGCCCGTCGCTCCAGATGTCGTGTCCTGTTGAGCGGACCCCTCCGAAGCGGAACCCCGAAGGTCCCGCCCCGCCCGCTCGCTCTCGATGAGCTCGTTCAGCCAGCGCACTTCGCGCTCCACGGACTCCATTCCGTGGCGCTGGAGCTCAAGCGTGTAGTCGTCGAGCCGCTCCCGGGTGCGGGCCAGGGAGGCGCTCATCTTCTCCAGGCGCTCCTCCAGCCGGCTGCGCCGGCCCTCGAGTACGCGCATGCGTACGTCACGGGACGTCTGCCCGAAGAACGCGAAGCGAGCGGCGAAGGTCTCGTCCTCGTACGCGTCCGGGCCCGTCTGGGAGAGGAGCTGCTCGAAGTGTTCCTTACCGTCGGCCGTCAACCGGTAGACGATCTTGGCGCGGCGTCCCGTGAGGGATGCGGCGGCCTCGCCGACGTTCCCCGGTTCCTCGATCAACCAGCCGTTGGCGACCAGCGTCTTGAGGCAGGGGTAGAGCGTCCCGTAGCTGAACGCCCGGAACACACCCAGTGACGTGTTGAGTCGTTTGCGCAGCTCATAGCCGTGCATCGGGGATTCGCGGAGCAGGCCGAGTACGGCGAACTCGAGGATGCCGGATCGCCGGCTCATCGTCGCCTCCTCTCGTCCTTATGCCGCGCTGATGTATCGACTCGATACATCACGACGATAGAACGACCTTCCGCGTGCGACAAGGGGGGTGTGAGTGAACGGGATCACATCAGGGATTCATTGAGAGCAAGTTGCCTGATTTGAGGTGAACTTCGGAGCTCGGGGGTTTTGACGGTGCGTAGTCTGTGCGCCATGCAGACCACCGGGAACCGAGTGACGCCTGGGGGCGTCCCTGTCCCTGGTGCAGTACGGGTGAATGCGGAAGGGACCGCATCCGTACTTCGGGGGGACCGGAAACCAGCCGCCTTTACCAGGCGCGCAAAGGTGCGCCTGCCCGAGGAGTAGTCGTTCGATGAGCGAGCACCGTCGCAAACCGCCGCCGCCGCAGGGAGGCGGACGTGCCGCGGCCCGACGCGGCCAGTCCGGCTCGTCCTCCGGCCGCCGTGCGGCACCGCGAGGCGCCACAGGGTCTCCGTCCGGCTCTTACGGTCCGGAGAACGAGGAGCGTTCGTACGGGAGCCGTGCCGAAGCGCGGCGCGCGGGACAGCGGAGCGGAGGCGGTCGCCGCAGAGCTGCCGAGCCGGGCCGCGGAGGCCGCCGGGCCGCTCCCGGCGGTGCGCCGGGAGCCGGGCGGGGCCGTGCGGCACCGCCCGGTAAGAAGCGGATGATCGACTACCCGCGCCGCGACAAGGACGGGTGGCAGCGCTGGGTGCCCTCGTGGAAGCTCGTCTCGGGGCTGTGCATCGCGTTCTTCGGCACCATGGTGGCCGCCGCGGGCCTCGCCTACTCCATGGTGGACGTGCCCGTCCTCGACAAGACCGCCACGGCGCAGAACAACGTCTACTACTGGGCCGACGGCAGCCAGATGGTCGCCACGGGCGGTGAGCGCAACCGGCAGAACGTCGATCTCGCGCAGATCCCCAAGGAGATGCGCTATGCCGTCATCTCCCAGGAGAACAAGACGTTCTACTCCGACAGCGGCATCGACCCCAAGGGCATCGCACGCGCCGTGTTCAACATGGCCAAGGGCGGCGAGACGCAGGGTGGCTCCACCATCACCCAGCAGTACGTGAAGAACGCGATGCTGAACGACCAGTCGCAGACGATCTCCCGCAAGGTCCAGGAGATCTTCGTCTCGATCAAGGTCGGTGCCGAAGTGAAGAAGGACGACATCCTCGAGGGGTACCTGAACTCCGCGTACTACGGGCGAGGTGCCTACGGGATCCAGGCCGCCGCGCGGGCGTACTTCAACGTGGACGCCGTCGACCTCAACGCCGGCCAGTGCGCCTTCCTGTCGGCGGTACTCAAGGGCGCCACGTACTACGACCCGGCGGGCGCGACCTCGATCGACACGGCCGCGACTCCGAAGGCCAATGCCGAGCGTGCCCAGAGGCAGATGCAGGACACGCTCAACAAGATGGTGGAGTACGGGCACCTGAGCCAGCAGGAGCGGGCCAAGTACACGGACCTTCCCAAGGTGGAGAATCCGCGGTCGAACTCCCAGCTGGGCGGACAGATCGGCTACCTCGTCGACCTTGCCAAGGCTTCCGTGATCAAGACCGGCAAGGTCACGCAGAAGCAGCTGGAGCAGGGCGGTTACTCGATCCACACGACCTTCGAGAAGAAGAAGGTCGATGAGCTCGAAGCCGCGGTCAACAAGGTCTACAAGGAGAAGATCGACCCCGAGAAGCGTCCCGACAAGGACACCCACGTGCAGTTCGGCGGGGCGTCAGTGGACCCCGAGACGGGTGCCATCAAGGCCATCTACGGCGGACAGGACGCGACCAAGCACTTCACCAACAACGCCGACGTCACTGGTGCCCAGGTCGGTTCGACGTTCAAGCCGTTCGTGCTCGCGGCGGCGATGAAATGGGGTGTGCGCGATCCCGAGGGCGACGAGGTCCAGGCCCAGGACGAGCGCACCCTCGTCTCCCCGAAGAGCCTCTACAGCGGCCAGAACAACCTCAAGATCAATAATTACGACGGCACGGTCTGGGAGAACGAGAAGGGCGAGCAGTGGCGTCAGGAGAATGACGGCAAGGAGTCGGTCGGTACCCCGCCGGACTACAAGATCGACCTTCGTATGGCCATGCAGAAGTCGGTGAACTCTGCCTTCGTGCAGCTAGGCATGGACGTCGGCCTGGACAAGGTGAAGGAGGCCGCCGTCGACGCGGGGCTCCTGGAGGGCAGTCTGGCGGGATCCGGCTACCCGTCGTTCTCCATCGGTGTCTCGGACCCGAGTGCCATCCGCATGGCGGGCACGTACGCCACCTTCGCGGAGAGCGGCAAGCAGCGTGAGCCGTACTCCGTCACCAAGGTGACGAACAAGGACGGCACGGTCTACACGCACACGGTGAAGACCAAGCAGGCGTTCACCGCCAAGGTCGCGGACAACGTCACAGACGTACTGAAGACCGTCGTGGAGGAGGGAACGGGTAAGAACGCCCGGCTGCCCGGTCGCGAGGTGGCGGGTAAGACCGGTACCACGGACGGCAACAAGTCCGCCTGGTTCGTCGGCTACACCCCGCAGCTGTCGACCGCGATCAGCATGTTCCGCTACCCGGACGACGAAACCATCAAAAACCGCACGTTCCTGGAGATGTACGGAACGGGCGGCGAGGAGGAGATCCATGGTGCGTCCTTCCCGTCCCACATCTGGAAGGACTACATGGAGGACGCGCTGAAGGACACGAAGCCGGAGAAGTTCCCGAAGCCCGAGCCCATCGGCGAGGTCATCAACGACACCCCGCCGCCGAGTCCTTCTCCCTCTCCGTCCGAGACGGAGAAAGAGACCACTTCCCCGTCGCCCTCGCCGTCGCCCAGTCAGAGTGAGACCACCGCCCCCCCGCCGTCGCCGAGCGACACCTGCGGCGTCTGGGACTTGAACTGCGACAACGGGGACAACGGCGGCAACGACACCTCCGGCAACGACTCCGGTGGCTCGGAGACCAGTCCGTCACCTTCGACGTCGCCCAGTGGGACAGGGGAAGAGGACGACAGCAGAGGCAACCAGAACGGAGGCGGTGGCTTCATCGCCGGCCAGAACGGCTAGCCGCCGGAATATCCGGCATGGGTGTTTCACGTGAAACGCCCGCAAGTTTCACGTGAAACAGGGGCCGCCGCATCCCGCGAGGGTGCGGCGGCCCCGGCGTATCCCCAGGCTTGTACGGCAGGATGTGCCCCATGCCCAGTGCAGAATCGACGCCAGCGAGCGTGCACGAGCCGGACCCGGTGCAGCCGACCAGGGAGGACCCGGTCGCTGCGGCCGGCAGCGAGCTGATCGGTGGCCCTGTCGGCCGGCGTGCCCTGTTCGGAACATCCTGGTGGACCCCCGTGCGGGTGATCGCGCTTGTGGCGATCGGTATGTTCGCCCTCGGGCTGGTCCAGAAGGCGCCCTGCTACAACGGTGCCTGGTTCTTCGGTGCCAGCTCCCAGTACACGCATGCCTGCTACTCGGACATCCCGCACCTCTACCAGGGGCGCGGATTCGTCGACGGGCTCGTGCCGTACTTCGACAAGCTTCCCGGTGACATGGAGTACCTCGAGTACCCGGTGCTGACCGGCGTGTTCATGGAGGTCGCGTCCTGGCTCACCCCGGGCAGCGGCAGCATTCAGTACCAGGAGCAGTGGTACTGGATGGTCAACGCCGGGATGCTCATGGTGTGCGCGGCCGTCATCGCCGTCTGTGTGACCCGGACGCACACCCGGCGTCCCTGGGACGGCCTGCTGGTGGCACTCGCGCCCGCGTTCGCACTGACCGCGACCGTCAACTGGGACCTGCTGGCGGTAGCCCTGACGTCCGCCGCGATCCTGATGTGGTCGAGGGGGCGTGCGCTGGCGTTCGGGGTTCTGCTGGGCCTGGCCACGGCCGCCAAGCTCTACCCCTTCCTCATCCTCGGCCCACTGCTCGTGCTGTGCTGGCGTGCGGGCACATGGCGGGAGTTCGGGAAGGCTCTGGGGGGCGCGGCGGGCGCCTGGCTCGTGGTGAACCTGCCGGTCATGCTCTTCGCCTTCGACGGCTGGTCGAAGTTCTACACGTTCAGCCAGGAACGGGGCGTCGACTTCGGATCCTTCTGGCTGATCCTGGTCCACAACTCCGACAACCCGCCCACCACCGAGACCGTCAACACCCTCGCCACGCTCCTGATGCTGCTGTGCTGCGGCGCCATCGCGGCGCTCACGCTGACCGCCCCCCGGCGTCCGCGGTTCGCCCAGCTCGCCTTCCTGATCGTCGCGGCGTTCATCCTCACCAACAAGGTCTACTCACCGCAGTACGTGCTGTGGCTGGTCCCGCTGGCCGCACTGGCCCGGCCGAAGTGGCGGGACTTTTTGATCTGGCAGGCGTGCGAGGTGGTCTACTTCCTGGGCATCTGGATGTATCTCGCGTACACGACCAGCGGCGACGCCCACAAGGGTCTGCCGACGGACGGCTACCACTGGGCCATCGGCGTGCATCTGCTGGGAACGCTGTTCCTGTGCGTCATGGTCGTGCGCGACATCCTGATGCCGGACCGGGATCCGGTCCGGCGGACGGGTGACGACGATCCGTCCGGTGGCGTGCTCGACGGCGCGGCGGACGTCTTCGTCCTCGGGCCCGCCGCCCATACCGAGCAGCCCGCGGCCCACTTCGAAGGGCCACAGGTCAAGTGGGGCAGACAGCAGACAAGCGGTTCGCTCTGAGCGAACACGTGGAAGAACGCGGGGAAGGCCGTACACGGAGACATCGTGTACGGCCTTTTCGCTAGCGGTCGAGGATGCGGTCGAACTGCGTGGTGGTGTGCCGCAGATGGGCCACCAGCTCGTCACCCACCTTGGGCTCCGGCGCGTCCGAGGGCACGAACAGAATGGACACCTGCATGTGCGGCGGCTCCGCGAACCAGCGCTGCTTGCCACCCCAGACGAACGGGGAGAGGTTGCGGTTGACCGTGGCAAGACCGGCCCGGGCGACGCCCTTGGCGCGGGGCATGACGCCGTGCAGCGCCTTCGGCGCCTCCAGGCCCACGCCGTGCGACGTGCCGCCCGCCACGACCACCAGGAAGCCGTCGGAGGCCGCCTTCTGCTGCCGGTAACCGAAGCGCTCGCCCTTGGTCACGCGCGTGACGTCCAGAACCGCGCCGCGGTACTCCGTCGCGTCGTGGTCTCCCAGCCACAGGCGGGTGCCGATCCGGGCGCGGAACCGGGTCTGCGGGAACTGCTGCTGGAGCCGGGCCAGTTCATCGGACTTGAGGTGACTGACGAACATCGTGTGCAGCGGCAGCCGGGCCGCGCGCAGACGGTCCATCCAGCCGATGACCTCCTCGACGGCGTCCGAGCCGTCGGTACGGTCCAGCGGCAGGTGGATCGCGAAGCCCTCCAGCCGGATGTTCTCTATGGCGGCGTGCAACTGCGGCAGGTCCTGCTCGCTGATGCCGTGCCGCTTCATCGAGGACATCACCTCGATGACCACCCGCGCGCCCACCAGGCCGTACACGCCGTCGACCGACGACACCGAGCGCACGACCCGGTCGGGCAGCGGCACGGGCTCCTCACCGCGCCGGTACGGCGTCAGCACCAGCAGATCGCCGCCGAAGAAGTCCTTGATCCGGGCGGCCTCGTACGTCGTGCCGACGGCCAGCACGTCCGAGCCCAACCGCGTGGCCTCGTCCGCCAGCCGCTCGTGCCCGAAGCCGTAACCGTTGCCCTTGCAGACCGGAACCAGCCCGGGGAACTGCTCCTGCACGTGCTTGTGGTGCGCCCGCCAGCGCGCGGTGTCGACGTAGAGGGTGAGCGCCATGGCCGGACCTGGAACCTTTCTCGTGGCTGTCAGAGGTGCGGGTGGGGATGTGCGGTGGATCAGCGGCGCGACATGTAGATGTCGAGCGCCTTGTGGAGCAGCTTGTTCAGTGGGAAGTCCCACTCGCCGAGGTACTCGGCCGCCTGGCCGCCGGTGCCGACCTTGAACTGGATCAGGCCGAAGAGGTGGTCGCTCTCGTCCAGGGAGTCGGAGATGCCGCGCAGGTCGTAGACGGTGGCGCCCAGGGCGTAGGCGTCGCGCAGCATGGCCCACTGCATGGCGTTCGAGGGCCGGACCTCGCGGCCGATGTTGTCGGAGGCGCCGTAGGAGTACCAGACGTGACCGCCGACGACCAGCATGGTCGCCGCCGAAAGGTTCACCCCGTTGTGCCGGGCGAAGTACAGCCGCATGCGGTTGGGGTCCTCATTGTTGAGAGCGGCCCACATGCGCTGGAAGTAGGACAGCGGACGCGGCCGGAAGTGATCGCGCACCGCCGTGATCTCGTACAGGCGCTGCCACTCCTCGAGATCGTGGTAGCCACCCTGGACGACCTCGACGCCGGCCTTCTCTGCCTTCTTGATATTGCGCCGCCACAGCTGGTTGAAGTTCTTGTGCACCTCTTCCAGGGAGCGGTTGGCCAGCGGCACCTGGAAGACGTAGCGGGGCTGTACGTCACCGAAGCCGGCGCCGCCGTCCTCGCCCTGCTGCCAGCCCATGCGACGCAGCTTGTCGGCCACCTCGAAGGCACGCGGCTCGATGTGGTCGGCCTCTATGTCCCGCAGGCGCTTGACGTCGGGGTCCTGGATGCCCTTCTTGATGGACGCGGCGTCCCAGCGCCGGATGATCACCGGCGGGCCCATCTTCACCGAGAAGGCGCCCTGCTGCTTGAGGTGCGCCAGCATCGGCTCCATCCAGTCCTGGAGATTCGGCGCGAACCAGTTGATGACCGGGCCCTCGGGGAGGTAGGCGAGGTAACGCTTGATCTTGGGCAGCTGCCGGTAGAGCACGAGACCCACGCCGACCAGCTCACCGGTCCGGTCGTCGAACCAGCCGAGGTTCTCCGAGCGCCATTCCGCCTTTACGTCCGCCCAGGCCGGGACCTGCATGTGACTCGCCGCCGGCAGGCTCTGGATGTAGGCCAGATGCTGCTCGCGACTGATGGTCCTCAGGGTCAGGCTCATTCGGGGCGCTCCTCGGGCTGGTGTGTCCCCATGGGTACAGGGGCTCCGGCTCTCGCGCGAAGCCTACTGCGCCCTGTGAGCGCCCCGTTCGGCGTACGGGTGGAAGGGTCGTGTCCGGGGGAGGACGGCGGCCGGGACTCAGCCGAACAGCCCGCCGTGGTAGATGCCGAAGAACAGACCGAGTGCGGAGGCCCCGAGACCCAGCACCAGGCCGAAGCGCTGACGCGTCGTCTCGGAGATGAGCTGGCCGTATCCGCCGGTCAGGACTCCCAGCAGCCCGGCCCACGAGGTCAGGATGTGGAGCCCTCCGAAGCTCGCGGTGGCGAGGGCGAGCACCCCGAGCGCCAGGGACGCCGCGAGCAGCGTGTCCTGGAGGGGATGCGGTTTGCCGTCGGTGGCCAGCAAGCCGGTCCTGGGCTTGGCGGGTCGCATGATCTGTGCCATGGGGAACCTCCTGCCGAAGGCAGTGCGTAGTGGCCCTTCACATCCGCTGAGTACAAATTGTGTCCCCTCACCGGCGGATTTCAACCGCAAGGGGACGGCCGGGTACTCTGTACCTTCTGCACTGGTGTCTGCTGCCTCCACGGCCGGGCCACCTCCTCGGAGGCCCGATTGTCAGTGGGGCCTGTTTTACTCGCAGATGTCGGTGCCAACGCATCGCAACCCTCCTGCCACGGAACGACCGTGGCCGCTGAGTCCAAAGGAGGTGGGTTCCACATGCGTCACTACGAGGTGATGGTCATCCTCGACCCCGATCTCGAGGAGCGCGCTGTCTCCCCGCTGATCGAGAACTTCCTCTCTGTCGTCCGTGACGGCGGCGGAAAGGTCGAGAAGGTCGACACCTGGGGCCGTCGTCGTCTCTCGTACGAGATCAAGAAGAAGCCCGAGGGCATCTACTCGGTCATCGACCTGCAGGCCGAGCCTGCGGTCGTCAAGGAGCTCGACCGCCAGATGAACCTGAACGAGTCGGTCCTCCGGACCAAGGTCCTCCGTCCCGAGACCCACTGAGCCCTCCGCTCAGCTGATCCCGGGATTCGAGTAGCAGCACAAGCAGCCAGCAGCAAACCCGCCGAGAGGTTCCCCCATGGCAGGCGAGACCGTCATCACGGTCATCGGCAATCTTGTCGACGACCCCGAGCTGCGCTTCACCCCGTCCGGTGCGGCCGTCGCGAAGTTCCGTGTCGCGTCCACCCCCCGCACCTTCGACCGCCAGACGAACGAGTGGAAGGACGGCGAAAGCCTCTTCCTGACCTGCTCGGTCTGGCGTCAGGCGGCGGAGAACGTCGCCGAGTCGCTCCAGCGAGGCATGCGCGTCATCGTGCAGGGCCGGCTGAAGCAGCGGTCCTACGAGGACCGTGAGGGCGTCAAGCGCACGGTCTACGAGCTGGACGTCGACGAGGTCGGCGCCAGCCTGCGCAGCGCCACGGCCAAGGTCACCAAGACCTCGGGCCAGGGCCGCGGCGGCCAGGGCGGTTACGGCGGCGGTGGCGGCCAGGGTGGCGGCGGCTGGGGCGGCGGCCCCGGCGGTGGCCAGCAGGGCGGCGGCGCTCCGGCCGACGACCCCTGGGCGACCGGCGCTCCTGCCGGTGGCCAGCAGGGCGGTGGCGGCCAGGGCGGCGGCTGGGGCGGTGGCTCCGGCGGCGGTGGCGGCTACTCGGACGAGCCCCCCTTCTAGGCGGGCCGTACCCACACTTCTTGATCACACAGGAGAAACATCATGGCGAAGCCGCCTGTGCGCAAGCCGAAGAAGAAGGTCTGCGCATTCTGCAAGGACAAGGTCACGTACGTGGACTACAAGGACACGAACATGCTGCGGAAGTTCATTTCCGACCGTGGCAAGATCCGTGCCCGCCGCGTGACCGGCAACTGCACGCAGCACCAGCGTGACGTCGCCACGGCCGTGAAGAACAGCCGTGAGATGGCGCTGCTGCCCTACACCTCCACCGCGCGATAAGGGAAGGGTGACCGACTCATGAAGATCATCCTCACCCACGAGGTCTCCGGCCTCGGTGCCGCGGGCGACGTCGTGGACGTCAAGGACGGCTACGCTCGCAACTACCTGATCCCGCGGAAGTTCGCTATCCGCTGGACCAAGGGCGGCGAGAAGGACGTCGAGCAGATCCGTCGTGCTCGCAAGATCCACGAGATCCAGACCATCGAGCAGGCCAACCAGGTGAAGGCCCAGCTCGAGGGTGTGAAGGTCCGCCTGGCCGTTCGCTCCGGCGACGCCGGTCGTCTCTTCGGCTCCGTCACCCCGGCCGACGTCGCTTCGGCGATCAAGGCTGCCGGTGGCCCCGAGGTCGACAAGCGCCGTATCGAGCTGGGCTCGCCGATCAAGACCCTGGGCGCCCACGAGACGTCCGTGCGTCTGCACCCCGAGGTTGACGCCAAGGTCAGCATCGAGGTCGTTGCGGCCTGAGCT
The DNA here is from genome assembly GCF_044544295.1 of Streptomyces sp. NPDC053750. Taxonomy (NCBI): domain Bacteria; kingdom Bacillati; phylum Actinomycetota; class Actinomycetes; order Kitasatosporales; family Streptomycetaceae; genus Streptomyces; species Streptomyces sp. NPDC053750. The sequence continues at coordinate 464,986 of NZ_JBITXB010000004.1, forward strand.
CTGCTCTCGCTGAAGCGCTGAGAAAGGGGCCGCACCTCCCGCCCGGAGATGCGGCCCCTTTCCCATGGCCTGGCCCGACGTGTTTCAACGTGTTTCACGTGGAACCGTCTGTTTCACGTGAAACGGTCAGCGCGTCGCGCCCGTGACGACCCAGCGGCCCGATCGCGTACGCACCCACAGCGTCACCATGCGCATCGCCATCATCAGCGTCATGGCTGCCCACAGGGCGGTCAGCCCACCACCGAGTGTGGGGACGAGGAGGGCCGCAGGAGTGAAGACCGCCAGGGTGAGCAGCATGGCCCAGGCGAGGTAGGGGCCGTCGCCCGCGCCCATGAGAACGCCGTCCAGGACGAAGACCACGCCGCAGATCGGCTGCGACACAGCCACGATCACCAAGGCGGGCAGAGCGGCGTCCTTGACCGTGGAGTCGCTGGTGAACAGGGGCAGAAACGCCGGGCGGGACAGCACCACCAGCACACCGAGTACGACCCCGACCGCGATGCCCCACTCCACCATCCTGCGGCATGCGGCGCGGGCACCCTGGGCGTCACCGGCTCCCAGGTAGCGCCCGATGATGGCTTGCCCGGCGATGGCGATGGCGTCTAGGGCGAAGGCAAGCAGACTCCACAGCGACAGAATGATCTGGTGGGCCGCGATGTCTGCATCGCCGAGGCGGGCAGCCACGGCTGTGGCGATCATGAGAATCGCCCTGAGTGACAGGGTGCGCACGAGCAGCGGTACGCCGGCCTGAGCGGAAGCCCTGATCCCGGCGACGTCGGGGCGCAGGGATGCGCCGTGTCGTCGCGCTCCGCGGACGACCACCCAGAGGTACACCGCGGCCATGCCGCACTGGGCGATGACGGTGCCCCAGGCCGAGCCGGCGATGCCGAGATCGGCGCCGTAGACGAGTCCGAGATTGAGGAGAGCGTTGGCGACGAAGCCGGCGATGGCCACGTAGAGCGGGGTCCGGGTGTTCTGCAGTCCCCGCAGGACACCGGTCGAGGCCAGCACGACGAGCATGGCCGGGATGCCGAGCGCGGATATCCGCAGATACGTGATGGCGTACGGGGCCGCGGTGTCGGAGGCGCCGAAGAGCTCCACGAGGGACGGTGCGGTGGGGAGGACGACGGCTATGACGGCGGCGCCGAGCAGCAGGGCCAGCCATATGCCGTCCATGCCCTGACGAATCGCGGATTGCAGGTCGCCCGCGCCGACGCGCCGCGACACGGCTGCAGTGGTGGCGTAGGCGAGGAAGACGAAGATGCTGACGGCCGTGGTGAGCAGGGCCGAGGCGATGCCGAGCCCGGCGAGTTGGGCGGTGCCGAGATGGCCGACGATCGCACTGTCGGCCATGACGAAGAGGGGCTCGGCGACGAGCGCGCCGAAGGCCGGGACGGCCAGCGCGATGATCTCTCGGTCGTGCTGGCGCCGGACGGTCCGGGAGCGCGCGGGGGCCTGTGTCATGAGCACCAATCTAATCGTCCACAGGTAAGAGATGCAAAGCCTTGGTGCCCCTTACGAACCATCTCGGTGTGTGCCCGCCCGGGCCTGGCTCGACCGGATCTTGATCCGTCGGGCCAAGTTTTTCTTCTGCACAGCCGGTGGATGGTAAAGGTGCAGCTCAGGGCGGTCGCTCTGGGGATGGCGAGGCCTTGTTCACAGGGCTGTCCACCGGGTCGTGCACAGGTTTTGCGGAGTTCTCCACAGCATCTGGCCCGTCGTCCACATGGCCTGTGGATAACCAGATTGGCTGACGGTGCCCGCAGGCCTACGGTAGTCCGGCGCCTGCTCCGCCCGTCGCCTTGTGAACCCTCACAAAAACGACGCGTCAGAACCGGAGTTGGGCGTCCTATTTGTCAGTGCCGTGCCGTAGAAATGAGCAGCATGGCGAGGTCCGCTCGGCGGACGGGAGGAGGTGGCTCGGTGAGCATTTCCGAGCCCTTGGACGACCCGTGGGCCGACAGCGGTCCCAGTGATCGTCTGCCCGCTTCCCGCCGCCGCGGCGACGTGGGTCGTGGCCGGGACGAACAGCACGAGCGTGGCCCGGACAACAGTGGGTGGGACGGCGGCGGGCCGTCGTTCGAACGGGTACCGCCGCAGGACCTGGATGCCGAGCAGTCCGTGCTCGGCGGCATGCTGCTGTCCAAGGACGCCATCGCCGACGTCGTCGAGATCCTCAAGGGCCACGACTTCTACAAGCCCGCCCACGAGACGGTCTACCAGGCGATCCTCGACGTCTACGCAAAGGGCGAGCCGGCCGACCCGATCACGATCGCCGCCGAGCTCACCAAGCGCGGCGAGATCAACAAGGTCGGCGGGGCCTCGTATCTGCACACCCTCGTCCAGACCGTGCCGACGGCCGCGAACGCGGCCTACTACGCGGAGATCGTGCACGAGCGTGCCGTCCTGCGCCGCCTGGTGGAGGCCGGCACGCGGATCACGCAGATGGGATACGCGGCCGACGACGACGTCGACGAGATCGTCAACCGTGCCCAGGCGGAGATCTATGCCGTCACCGAGCAGCGCACCAGTGAGGACTACCTGCCGCTCGGCGACATCATGGAGGGCGCGCTCGACGAGATCGAGGCGATCGGGTCGCGCAGCGGCGAGATGACCGGTGTTCCCACCGGCTTCACGGACTTCGACTCGCTGACCAATGGTCTGCACCCCGGTCAGATGATCGTCATCGCCGCGCGTCCCGCCATGGGTAAGTCGACGCTCGCGCTGGACTTCGCGCGGGCCGCCTCGATCAAGAACAACCTGCCGAGCGTCATCTTCTCGCTCGAAATGGGGCGCAACGAAATCGCGATGCGTCTGCTGTCCGCCGAGGCCCGCGTCGCGCTGCACCACATGCGGTCGGGCACGATGACGGACGACGACTGGACCCGTCTGGCCCGCCGGATGCCGGACGTCTCGGCCGCCCCCCTCTACATCGACGACTCCCCGAACCTGTCCATGATGGAGATCCGCGCCAAGTGCCGTCGGCTCAAGCAGCGCAATGATCTCAAGCTGGTCGTCATCGACTACCTCCAGCTGATGCAGTCCGGCGGCTCCAAGCGGGCCGAGAGCCGTCAGCAGGAGGTGTCGGACATGTCCCGTAACCTCAAGCTCCTGGCGAAGGAGCTGGAGATCCCGGTCATCGCACTCTCCCAGCTGAACCGCGGTCCCGAGCAGCGCACCGATAAGAAGCCGATGGTGTCCGACCTGCGTGAGTCCGGATCCATCGAGCAGGACGCCGACATGGTCATCCTGCTGCACCGTGAGGACGCCTACGAGAAGGAGTCGCCGCGTGCGGGCGAGGCCGACCTGATCGTGGCCAAGCACCGTAACGGTCCGACGGCCACGATCACTGTCGCCTTCCAGGGGCACTACTCACGATTCGTGGACATGGCGCAGACCTGATCCGCACGGCGCTGAAGGAAGGGCAGGAGAAGCGCAGCCGTCCGCGAAGGCTCTTCCAGGATGGGTGTGTGTCCGGCACCGGTGAGCCACTCGACCTGTGCGCCTCGAACGACGCGGTAGTCGGCCGCAGACGAGGGGCGCCATCTGCGGTCCTGGTCACCGAAGATCACCTGTAGTGGCTTGCCGAGGGTTGTCAGGCGATCCGGGAGCGTCTGCTGGGTCAGGTAGGCGGTGGACGCCTGCATTGCTGCGGTGAGCGCGCGGAAGGTCATGCCCCGCAGTTCGTCGACGAGTTCCTGCGGAACCTGGTAGCCCGCGCGGAAGCCGGTGCTCGCGAACTGGCGGATCTGCTCGTCGGTCGGTGGCCACTGCGCGGGGTTGATCGCGGTGGGCCCCGGTGCGATGAAGGCGTCCATGCCGGGGCCGGTGTTGATGAGTGCGAGCGCGGTCACCAGGTCGGGGCGTTGCTCTGCGAGGGCGGTGGCGGCATAGCCACCGCTGGAGTGGCCGACGGCCACGGCGCGCTCGATGCCGAGTCGGCCCAGCGCCGTGCCGATCCGGCGTCCCTGCTCGGGGATCGCGTAATCACCGTCGACCGGTTCGGCTGAGCGGCCGTGCCCCGGCAGGTCGATCCGGATGACGCGATGACGCGGGGTCAGCAGGGGAACCAGTGCGTCCCACGAGCGGCTCGATGTGGCGGAGCCATGGATGAGCAGAAGCACGGGGGCGTCGGGAGGGCCGTCCTGGCGCACGTAGAGGTTGCCGTGGTCCAGGGAGAGGACGCAGTCGCCGGTGGTGCTGACGTCCCCGTTCTCATCGGGGTGCCTGTGTGCAGGAGTCATGAGCCCACTGTCGCCGCGGTTGCGCACGGACGGCTTGGACAAATGTTCCGCTCTTGGCCCGCCTGGCACGGGGCGATGGTGTCCACCACGAGTGCACGTGAGGATCCTGATCCCGCTGCTTGGGACGTCACACGTCCGCAGCGTCCCAGCGGGGCGGCGGGTGTCGACATGACCGGGTTCCGGGTCCCTGGTCTGTCTGTCGAGTGCGTGCAGGTGTGCCTGTCCCAGGTGCTCGCCGGAATGGTTCTGGGCACCGGTCCGGCCGATCTGGCCGGGTCCCTGGTGTCGCTCGACGCCCTGTGGAACAGTTCCACTCGGACATCGGCAATCCACCGAAGAGCGCCGCGAAGCTGGTCCGCTTCGACCACGCCGTGCACCGCCTGGTGACGGGTGAGAACGCCGCACGGGTCGCGGCGGACGGCGGCTACTGCGACCAGTCCCCTCTGCATCGGGACGTCTTGGCGTTCACCGGTACGACACCGGCGGCTGTGTCGGGGTAGCCGTTTCTGACCGTGGACGACCGGGCATGCCCCCGGGGGCAGCCGCCGCAGATCCATGCCGACCAGGTCACCGGGGCGGCATCCGGCAGACGCGCTGAGCCGTACAGCGGGGAAATCGGCTCGACGTGCAGGGCCCGGGCCGGTGGACTGGGGGCATGACGACACCCCAGGAAGAGTTGCTCCCCGCCACCCGCCGGGCGCTGCTGCACCGGATCGCCGTGGCCCAGTCGGAGGGGCGTGCACCGTCGCTCGTCGCGGCGGTCGTCCGGGACGGTCGCGTTCTCTGGCACGGCGCGCGGACTTCGGTGGACGGGCACGGACCGGACGAGAACGTGCAGTACCGGATCGGCTCGATCACCAAGACGTTCACTGCCGTGCTTGTTCTCCGACTGCGCGACGAGGGCGCGCTCGACCTCAGTGACCCGCTGGAGAAGCATCTGCCGGGTACGGGGGTGGGTGAGGCCACGATCGCCGAGCTGTTGGCGCACTCCGGCGGCCTGGCCGCCGAGTCGCCCGCGCCGTGGTGGGAGCGGACGCCGGGTTCGCTGCGGCCCGAGCTCGCCGATGTACTGGGCAAGCAGCCGCTCCTCCATCCGGTGGGTCGCCGCCACCACTACTCGAACCCCGGCTACACCCTGCTCGGCGCACTGGTCGAGAAGGTGCGTGGTGCGTCGTGGGAGGAGGTGCTGCGGCAGGAGGTGCTGGAGCCGCTGGGCCTGGACCGCACGTCCGGGCAGCCGCGGGCGCCGCACGCCGGTGGCTGGGCGGTGCATCCCTGGGCCGATGTGATGCTGGCCGAGCCCGCCGAGGATCTGGGGCGGATGGCCCCGGCCGGTCAGCTCTGGTCCACCACGGGGGACTTGGCTCGGTTCGCCGTCTTCCTGGAGAAGGGGGACGACAGGGTGCTGTGCGCCGAGTCCGTGCAGGAGATGCGGGTACCGGCGGCGTCGATGGAGGCGGTGGACGTCGCGGACGGTTCTGCGTACGGGCTGGGGCTGCAGATCCAGCACCGGGACGGGCGGCTGCTCGTGGGGCACTCCGGGTCGCTGCCCGGCTTCCTGGCCAATCTCACGATCAGCGTGGAGGACGACGTGGCGGCGGTGGTGCTGGCCAACTGCACGTCCGGCCCGTTGCTGGCCGGAGTCGGCGCCGATCTTGTTCGCATCGTCGCCGAGGCGGAGCCCAGGATCCCCGAACCGTGGCGCCCACTGCCCGACGTGGACGCGTCCGTCCTGGAGTTGTCCGGTCAGTGGTACTGGGGCACGCACGCCTTCGCCCTGCGGTTGACGTCCGACGAGGGGGTCTCGCTGGAGCCGTTGTCGGGCACCGGCCGCCGCTCGCGCTTCCGGGCGAACGGCGACGGCACGTGGACCGGGCTGGAGGGCTACTACGCAGGGGAGCTGCTGCGAGCCGAGCGACGCCCGGACGGGACCGTGAGTCACCTGGATCTCGGGTCGTTCGTGTTCACGCGACAGCCGTACGACGAGGGTGCGCCTGTGCCGGGAGGGGTGGACCCGCAGGGGTGGCGCGGGATCGGCTAGACGCCTTACGCAGACCGTGTGGCCCTGTTTCACGTGAAACAGGGCCACAGGCGTGACCGGGTGTCAGCCGAAGGGTGTGTGCACGGCCAGCGGGCCCGAAGGGGCCTTTCAGAGCTGGAGCTTGAAGCCCGTGTGCGAGGCCGAGAAGCCAAGTCGCTCGTAGAAGCGGTGTGCATCGGTACGGGTCTTGTCGGATGTGAGCTGCACCAGCCGGCACCCCTGTCGGCGGGACTCGTCAACGGCCCACTCGATCAGCTGGGTGCCCAGGCCGCTGCCGCGTTCCTCGGCGTGGATGCGTACGCCTTCGATGATCGACCGGGTGGCGCCGCGCCGGGACAGGCCGGGCACGATTGTCAGCTGGAGCGTGCCGACCACACGGCCGTCACGGGCAGCGACGACCAGGTGCTGGTTCGGATCGGCGCTGAGCCGCTCGAACGCGGTCAGGTAAGGACGAAGGTCGCCGGGCGACTCGCGTGGGGCGCCCAGGGGATCGTCGGCGAGCATCGTGACGACTGCTGGGAGGTCGTCCTCGGTGAGGGGCCGTATCTCGAGATCTGTCATGGCCGCACCCTACGCAGGGCGGATCACGCGGGCACGGGTGTTTTGAGCGTCTCGACGACTCGGACCAGCGGTGCCAGGTCGGGGTTCCTGGCCGCCGCGTCGAGGGCTTCCCGCAGTGCGGCGTCGTTGGTGGGCCTCGCCTCGTCCAGCAGCTTCAGGCCGGCCGCGGTGACGTTGGTGTAGATGCCGCGACGGTCCGTGGGGCACAGATAGCGCTCGAGTAGTCCTCGGTCCTCGAGCCGGGTGACCAGGCGCGTGGTGGCGCTCTGGCTGAGGACGACAGCGTCGGCGACCTGCTTCATCTGCAGATGCCCCCCGTCGCCGTCGTGCTGCCGGCTGAGCACGTCCAGCAGCGAGTACTCGCGCACGCTGAGGTCGTGCCCGGCCTGAAGGGCGCGCTCGATGTGGGCCTCGATCCTCCCGTGGAGCAGGGAGAGGGCGCACCAGCCCTGGGAGAGGGCGGTGAGCGCGGGGTCCGTCGCTGTCATGTCTTTCCTCCGTCCCGGAGCGGCTGAGACCAGAGTAGACCACTACCGCGATTGCCAGCGGTTGCTTTTAGCCCGCGTATGCAACTATTGTGAACGCACGCAAAGCGCTCCTGCAATCGTTTGGGAAGGTGTACCCCCCATGCCTCTCGCGCTTTTGGCCCTCGCGATCGGGGCCTTCGGAATCGGGACGACCGAGTTCGTGATCATGGGCCTGCTGCCCGAGGTCGCGAGCGACTACGGAGTCTCCATTCCCACCGCCGGCCTGCTGGTGACCGGATACGCGCTCGGCGTGATGTTCGGCGCTCCGCTGATGACCGTGCTCGGCACCAAGATCCCACGCAAGCGGATGCTGATGCTGCTGATGGGCCTGTTCATCGCGGGCAACCTGATCTCCGCTCTCGCTCCCAGCTTCTCCGTCATGCTGGTCGGCCGTGTGGTCGCCTCCCTCGCCCACGGCGCGTTCTTCGGCATCGGATCGGTCGTCGCCGCCGATCTGGTGGCACCGGACAAGAAGGCCGGCGCCATCGCGATGATGTTCACCGGGCTGACCGTCGCCAACGTCGTCGGTGTCCCGCTCGGAACGCTCATCGGGCAGTCCGCGGGCTGGCGCGTGACCTTCGCCGCCGTCGCCGTACTTGGTGTCCTCGGCCTGGCCGGTGTCGCCAGGCTGGTCCCCGACGTGCCCCAGGCCGAGGGCGTGCGACTGCGCCACGAACTGGCCGCGTTCAAGAACGTCCAGGTCCTGCTCGCGATGGCCATGACCGTCCTGGGCTTCGGCGGCGTTTTCGCGGCCATCACCTACATCGCGCCGATGATGACCCATGTCGCGGGCTTCGCCGACGGCTCGGTCACCTGGCTGCTGGTTCTGTTCGGCCTCGGCATGGTCGGCGGCAACCTTGTCGGCGGCAGGTTCGCCGACCGTGCCCTGATGCCCATGCTGTACGTCTCCCTGGGCGCCCTGGCCGTCGTGCTCGCCCTCTTCACACTCACCGCACACAACAAGATCGCGTCGGCCGTGACCGTCGTCCTGATCGGCGCTCTTGGCTTCGCCACCGTCCCACCGCTGCAGAAGCGCGTCCTGGACCACGCGCACGGCGCCCCGACGCTGGCCTCGGCCGTGAACATCGGCGCCTTCAACCTCGGCAACGCGCTCTCCGCCTGGCTCGGCGGCGTCGTCATCGCGGCCGGCTTCGGCTACACCGCACCGAACTGGGTCGGTGCCGTGCTGGCCGCCGCCGCTCTGGTTCTCGCGTTCCTCTCGGCCGTCCTCGAGCGGCGCGACTCGGTTCCCAGCGCGGTCGTGGCGGGCGCCGCGCCTGCCGCGCAGCGTGCCGCCGTCCACCACTGAACGACCCGGCCGCGGGGGTGCGGGGCCAGGGCCGTCCCCGCGCCCCGCGGCACATCCCGCCTCGTGACCATCGAGGCACCGTGCCACTCGGCACCAACCCAAGGAGAACTCCCCATGAGCACCACCGCTGTCGCCCCGCTGACCATCCAGGACGCCGAAACCCTCGTCACCGCGGCCCGCCGGGCCGCCGAGGCGGCCGACATCACCGTCAGCGTCACGGTTCTCGACGCGGGTGGCCACCTGCTGGCCTTTCGGCGCGACGACCGGGCCGTGCTGATCTCCGGAGAGACCAGTACGCGCAAGGCCTACACGGCACTCCAGCTGGACGCCCCCACCGCAGACCTCGTCGACGCCGTGCAGCCCGGAGGCCTCTTTCACACCCTGCCCACCGCGCTCGACCGGCCGCTGCTGTTCATCGCCGGCGGAGTGCCCGTGCACCGTGACGGCCGGCTGATCGGTGCGGTCGGGGTCGGCGGCGGAGCTCCGGAGCAGGACCACGCCTTCGCCACGGCCGCGGTGGAGAACCTCGCCCGACGGCAGTAGCCGTGAACGCGAGGGTCAGCCCGCCGCCACCGTCAGCGGGGCGAAACGCCGGTTCCAGTCCCCGGGCAGCTCCGTGATCCCGCACGTCATGACCGTGTTGTGGGCGATGGACGCGAGACCGTGCTCCTTCACCCAGGTCAGCAGCTCTTCGTGCCGGACGTCGATATCGGTGCGCAGCGGACGGTCGGTGCGGGCGGCCAGGGAGGCGATCAGCGCCTTGGCCGTCTCGGTGTCGCGGGCGATCACCGGACCCACGACATGGGTGTCCATGTTGGGCCAGGCCGCCGTGTACCCGATGAGCCGGCCGCCCTCCTCGGCGACGCGCAACTGGTCGGTGAAGGCGGGCAGCCGCGTGATGACGTGGGTGCGGTCGGCGCCGAACACCTCCTCGTCGAGCCGGAGGATCGCGGCGAGGTCCTCGGCCGTGGCCGCGCGAGTGGCGATCCGGGACTCGGGCCCGCCTGGGGTGAAGCGCCCGCGCACCATCTCCGCCCGGCCGGTTGCCTTGAACCCCAGCTCCTCGTAGAGCGGCCGGCCGTACGGGGTGGCGTGCAGCGTCAGGGGGGTGGGTCCCAGCGCGGAGACGATGTGCCGCATCAGACGGCGCCCGACGCCCTGGCGCGCATACCGCTCGGCGACCAGCACCATGCCGATGGCAGCGAGAGAGGGACGATCGTGCGGCCCGTACTCGGTGACGGTGCAGGCACTGACGAGGCCCCCGCCGGGGTCGTCGATGCCATAGCCCTTCCCGGCGGTGAGGAGGAACCCCCACTTGTGCTCCTCGCGCGGCCACCCCCGGTCCTCGGACAGGTCGGCGCAGGCGTTGAGATCGCGGAGCGTCAGACGGCGGATCGGCAGGGAGGCGAGGGAAGGTGTCGGCACGCAGGTCAGGCTGTCCGACAGCAGCCGTCCGCGTCCACCTCTTTCCGGTGGAACACGCGAGCTTTTGGCCATGTCGTGTCCGAGTGCACAGCGGGCGGACATCTGCCGGCCGCCACGCCCACCGGCCGGGGCGTGCCGCCGGTGTCAGCCGAGGTCGGGGGCGTGCATGGCCCGCACACCCTCGATGTTGCCGTCCAGATAGTGCCGCAGCGACAGCGGTACGAGGTGGACGGAGGCGATCCCGACACGGGTGAACGGCACCCGGACGATCTCGTACTCGCCGGCGGGCTCCTCGACCTCCGGGCCGTGGCGCTGGGCCGGGTCCATGGATTCCAGGCGGCAGACGAAGAAGTGCTGCACCTTCACGCCGGTGGCGCCCCCGTCGTCGCCGATGTGCTCGACGGTGTCCACGAAGCACGGGACCACGTCGGTGATCTTGGCGCCGAGTTCCTCGTGCACCTCGCGGTGCAGGGCGTCCACGACGGTGGCGTCGCTCGGCTCGACCCCGCCACCGGGAGTGACCCAGTAGGGATCGACACCGGGCTTGGTGCGCTTGATCAGGATCAGGTGGTCGCCGTCCAGGAGGACGGCGCGGGCGGTGCGCTTGACCACGGGTCGGACGGTCATGGGAGAAATGTGGCCCGGCTGGTTCCACGTGAAACATCGCGGCGCGCCCCGCGCACGAGTCCGCCGGTTCAGTTCCAGTCGGCTGCCGCCCGCAGCAGCCAATCATGGGCCCGGGCGATGTGCGGCATCGCCAACGTGCCGGTACGCACCACCAGGAAGTACGTCCGCAGCGGCGGCACCGCCGGATCATGCAGGGCGACGACGTCACCGCGTTCCAGTGCCTCCACGCACAGATAGCGGGGCAGCACGGCGAGCCCGGCGCCCGAGATCGTGCAGGCGAGCACCGCACGCAGGTCGGGAGCGACGAGCGTGGCCGGAGCCGCCGGGCGGGTGTCGAATACGGATGCCCAGTAGCGGGCGACGAAGGGCAGCGACTCGTGCACCTCGACCACGGGGACGTGCTCCAGGGCGGGTTTCGCAGTACGGCGGCGCGTGCCGGTGCTCGTACTCGCCGCCCAGCGAGGCGCGGCGACCAGGACGTGCTCCTCGTCGCAGAGCGCAGTCGCCGTGAGCAGCGCGCCGCGCGGGCGGGCCGTGCCGATGGCCAGATCGTGATGTCCGGCGGCCAGTCCCTCCAGGGTTTCCTCGGCGTTCCCGAACGAGGCGCGCAGTGCGAAGCCCTGTCCGTCCTCGCCGGTGAGCTCCGTGAGCGCGGGCAGCGCCCGCTGGGCGGTGAACTCCGGCGGTCCGGCGAGATGGAGCGTCCGCAGGGAGGAGCCGTCGTCCAGCCCGGCCTCGGTGATCTCCACCAAAGCGTCGAGGTGCGGTGCGGCCTTGTGGGCGAGTTCGTCACCGATGGTCGTAGGGGTCACGCCGCGAGCCTGCCGCAGGAACAGGGGTCGGCCCAGCTGTCGCTCCAGGGTGCGGATCTGGGAGGTGACCGCGGGCTGGGAGAGGCCGAGCAGGGCTGCCGCGCGCGTGAAGGAACCGGCCCGGTGCACGGTCACGAAGGTGCGCAGCAAGGCCAGATCCACGGGAACCCCTCCCCCTCTTCTGTTCTTCTCCAGCCCTCCGGCCGCGCCCAACTATAAATATGTCGATAGGTCGCTGTCGCTACTGTGATTGGACACTGACGCAGAGTCAACTAGCCTTAATCGCGCGGTTCTTCGCGCGCAGAACCGAAGGACGGTCCGAGCCACGAGGGGGGAGGCTCGGACCGTCCGTCGTACCCGGCCGGATGCGGGCCGGATCATTGAGGCAGTGATCAGCCCGCCGATTCGTCCAGCGCGCGCAGCAGATCCGCCACCAGGTCGTCCGGGTCCTCCGCGCCCACCGAGAGCCGGATGAAGCCCTCCGGCACCGCGTCGCCGCCCCAGCGTCCGCGCCGCTCCGCCGTGGACCGCACCCCACCGAAGCTCGTGGCTCCCTCCACGAGCCGAAGCGTCTCGAGAAAACGATCGGCACGCGCGCGCGTGGGCAGCGTGAAGGAGACGACGCACCCGTAGCGCCGCATCTGCTGCGAGGCGATCTTGTGCGACGGGTCGTCGGGCAGCCCCGGGTATCGCAGCCCGGTGACCTCGGGCCGCGTCCGGAGCGCTTCCGCCACCTTGAGCGCGGTGGTGTCCTGCCGGTCCACGCGGAGCTGGAGGGTGGCGATCGAGCGGTGCGCGAGCCAGGCCTCCATGGGGCCGGGGATCGCGCCGACGATCTTGCGCCAGCGTCGTACGGCGGTCATCGCACCGGCATCGCGGCCGGCCACGTACCCCAGGAGGACGTCACCGTGACCGGTGAGCTGCTTGGTGCCGCTGGCCACCGAGAAGTCGGCGCCGAGCTCCAGCGGGCGCTGCCCGAGCGGCGTGGCGAGCGTGTTGTCGACGGCGACCAGGGCGCCACGCGCGTGTGCCGCCTCGACGAGCCGCCGTACGTCGCACACGTCCAGCCCGGGGTTGGACGGCGTCTCGATCCACAGCAGCTTCGCCCCGTCCAGGGCGTCGAGTTGGGCGTCCCCGCCGGTCGGGGCGGTGCGCACCTCGATGCCGTACGCCTCCAGCTGGGCGCGGACCAGAGGCAGTGCCTGATAGCCGTCGTCGGGCAGGACGGCCACGTCACCGGCGCGCAGCTGCGAGAAGAGCACCGAGGAGATCGCGGCCATGCCCGACGCGAACACGAGCGTCTCGACGTCGTCCTGCCCGGGGGCCTCCAGCTCGCCGATGGCGCGCTCGAGATGGGTCCAGGTCGGGTTCTCGTCGCGTCCGTAGGTGTACGGCCCGGTGGGCTCGCCCGGCAGATGGAAGTGGGCGGCGAACACGGGGCCGGGCAGGGTCGGCTCGTGCTTGACGGGCTCGGGCAGCCCGGCCCGCACCGCGCGCGTGCCGTCACCGGGGCCGGCGGGCGGCCCCTCCGTGCCCGTACCGTCCCCGTTGTTCGTAGCGGAATCGTTCATGCCGCCCGTCCTTCCACTTGCTCGCGTACCGCGGCGAGCAGTCCGTCGCTCGCCGCCTCCACCATCTCAAGGCATTCCTCGAAGCCGTCCACTCCCCCGTAGTAGGGGTCCGGCACGTCGAGGTCGCCGCCGTCGGCGGCGGGATCGTACGAGCGCAGCAGCCGCACCTTGGCCGCGTCCTGCTCGGTCGGAGCGAGACGCCGCAGCGCACGGAGGTGGCCGACGTCGAGGGCGATGACGAGGTCGAGCTGGGAGAACCAGGACGGCTGGAACCGGCGGGCCGTGTGATCGAGGCCGTAGCCGTTCTCCTCCAGCACGGCCAGGGTGCGCGGGTCGGCGCCCTCGCCCTCGTGCCAGCCGCCCGTGCCGGCGCTGTCGGTCTCGACCAGGCCGTCCAGTCCGGCGTCGGCCACGCGCGCGTGGAAGACGGCCTCGGCCATGGGGGAGCGGCAGATGTTGCCCGTGCACACGAAGCAGACGCGGTAGGTCATCGAGTTCAGTCCTTGTCGGGCAGAAACGCGTTGAGGGCCCAGGAAACGATCGAGATGATCAGGCCGCCCAGGACGGCGGTCCAGAACCCGTCGACGTGGAAGCTCAGGTCGAGCTTGTCGGCCAGCCACGACGTGAGCAACAGCATGAGCGCGTTGACCACCAGCGTGAACAGGCCGAGGGTCAGAATGAACAACGGAAACGTCAGCACCTGCACGATCGGCTTCACCAGCAGATTCACCAGGCCGAACACCAGGGCGACGACGATCAGCGTGCCGGCCTTCTCGCCGGTGCTGCCCCCGGTCAGAGTGATCTTGTCGAGCAGCCACACGGCGACCGCCAGGGCACCCGCGTTGGCGATCGTCTTGACTAGGAAATTCTTCATGTGTCTGATCGTGACAGACACGACCGGAATCGAACGGTGAGGCAGGGGCGGACAAGGCGATGAAGGCATTCCGGCTGGACGAACTGGAGGCGGAGCGCGCCGCCAACGACGGTGCCTACCTGCAGTTCCTGCGTGAGCGGAACATGTCGGTCGGTCTGTACGCCCTCGACGCGGGCACGGCCGACCCGCAGAAGCCGCACGAGCAGGACGAGGTGTACTTCGTGGTGAGCGGGCGGGCCGCGATCACCGTGGGCATGGAGACCACCCAGGTCGCCCGCGGCAGCGTGGTCTACGTGCCGGCCGGGGTCGCCCACAAGTTCCATCACATCAGCGAGGATCTCCGGGTCCTCGTGGTGTTCTCTCCGCCCGAGAGCTGACCGGGGCGTGCGGGTTCCCTAGGGGACCGGTCAGGGGCAGACAAGGGATGCTCAGGGCTCTGCCGGGGGCCTGACGGCCCTAGCATCGAGTGCAGGACATCACGAGATGCCCAGCGGGATGCCGGGCCCCCGCAGGACCTGGCATCCGACGGGCGGAAGGTAAGGACGAGGGCGATGCGAGAGATCTTCACGGGACTGCCGTGGTGGGTGAAGTGGGTCGCGGTGCCGGTCATCGCCCTCGTCGTGTTCGGCGGGATGATCGCCAGCGTGGTCGGATTCGTGATCGGACTGCTGTTCAAGCTGCTGGTCTTCGTCGCGCTCGTCGGTGGACTGATCTACGTCGTACGCAAGTTCATGTCGAGTTCGTCGTCGCGCAGCGACTGGTGAGGTGCGTGGGAAACCGGTGACGGTAACAGGAATCACCGGTTCCCTCGCGCGGGGGAAGTTTCCCGGACAGACCGTCGGCGAGCGGTGACCGACGGTTAGAGTCCGGAAACTCCACGCGGGGGCGACCCCGCGAGCGGCGTACCCCCACCCGTGCTCCCCGCACGGACTGCCTCCTCGCGTTACGGAAGTGACCCTTGGCCACGGCTGACACCGCATTCGCAGCCTTGCACGCACTGCCCGTGCAGCCCCACTCGACGCCTCGGACATCCCCCACGGCTCCCTCCCCGGAGCCGTCCGGCGCGACACTCATCGGCTCCGTGCAGCGGGCGATGCGCCTCCTGGAGTGCGTCGCCGAGCACGAGTACGGCGCCCCCGCCAAGCAACTGGCTCGTGAGACGCGGCTGGCGCTGCCCACGGCCTACCACCTGCTGCGCACCCTCGTGCACGAGGGCTATCTGCGCCGCGAGAAGGGTCTGTTCTTCCTCGGCGAGGCCGCCGAGCGGCTGAGCAGCAGCGGGGCCGAGCAGAAACGTCGCAGCACGGTGGTCGACGCGCTCGCAAGCTGTCGCGACGCGATCGGCGTACCCGTGTACTACGCCAGGTATCGCGACGGCGAGATCGAGATCATGTGCGTTTCCGACACTCCGGGCACTCCGGCGGTCGAGGAGTGGGCGGACTTCCGTGAGACCGGGCATGCGCACGCCATTGGGCAGTGCCTGTTGTCGCAGCTGGACGAGGAGGCCCGCCGCGACCACCTGGACCGCTACCCGGTGCAGCCCGTCACCCCGTACACGGTGCGTGACGACAGCAGTCTGCTGAAACGATTGGAGCGCATGCGTCGGATGACGCCGGTGACCGAGCGCCAGGAGTACGCCCTGGGAACGGTCTGCGCGGCGATCCCGATCACGGTCGGCACCACGGCCGTGACGATGGCCATCTCCCTGCCCTCCCACCAGGCCGACCGGTTGGTGCCCGCGGCCCAGCGGCTGCAGGACGAGGTGGGACGGCTCCTGGGGTCCCTCGCGATCTCTATCAGTATCTGAAAACTCACTCCTTGTGATCTGGTGTGTACGTTGAGCAAGATGCCACCAGTGTTAGAGGTTTGATTCCCGGCCAGTCGACGGCGAATGACGGGGTAGGCGATGGGCGAGTCCGTGCAGGCAGAGGTCATGATGAGCTTTCTCGTGTCCGAGGAGCTCTCTTTCCGTATCCCGGTGGAGCTGCGGTACGAAACCTGTGATCCCTATGCCGTGCGACTGACGTTTCATCTGCCCGGAGACGCCCCGGTGACCTGGGCGTTCGGCCGGGAGTTGCTGGTCGACGGAGTGGGCCGGCCGTGCGGTGACGGTGACGTGCGCATCGCACCCGTCGACCCGGAGCCGCTGGCCGAGGTGCTGATCCGCCTTCAGGTCGGCAGTGACCAGGCGCTGTTCCGTTCGTCCGCAGCGCCCCTCGTGGCCTTTCTCGACCGGACCGACAAGCTGGTGCCGCTGGGACAGGAAGGTGCGCTCGCCGACTTCGACGCCCACCTCGACGAGGCCCTGGACCGCATCCTGGCAGAGGAACAGAGCGCGGGCTGAACCGTTACGGCAGCCACGGCGGTGGTGTAACGCTTCGCCGTGGCTGCCGAGCCGGGCGAAACGCTCCGTCAGCGCTTGCGTCGGCGGCCCCGCCCGCTGCGGACCGGGGCCGCACCGGCGCCCGGCGTCGTTCCGGCGGCCTGTGTCGCCGGTCGGTCGGCCGACACGACGAGGGCTGCGAGGGCCGTGGTGACCGGCACCGACGCCACCAGGCCGATCGAGCCGACCAGCGTGCGCACGATCTCCTGAGCGACCAGCTCGCTGTTGGCGACCGTCCCCACACCGCTCTGAGCGATCGAGAACAGCAGCAGCAGCGGCAGCGCGGCGCCCGCGTAGGCGAGGACGAGCGTGTTGACGACCGAGGCGATGTGATCGCGGCCGATACGGATGCCCGCGCGGTACAGCCCGCGCCAGCCCATCGAGGGATTGGCCTCGTGCAGTTCCCAGACCGCGGACGTCTGGGTGACCGTCACGTCGTCGAGGACACCGAGCGAACCGATGATGACGCCGGCGAGCAGCAGACCGCTCATGTCGATCGTCGGATACAGGCCGTGGATCAGGCCGGTGTTGTCGTCCGTGTTGCCGGTGAGCGCGGCCCAGCCGATGAACAGCGAACCGAGCACACCGATCAGTACCAAAGAGATCAGGGTGCCGAGCACCGCCACGGAGGTACGGGCCGACAGACCGTGGCACAGATACAGCGCGATCAGCATGATTGCGCTGGACCCGATCACCGCGACGACCAGGGGGTTCGAGCCCTGCAGGATCGCGGGCAGGATGAAGAAGTTCAGCACCAGGAAGCTGATGGCCAGCGAGACCAGTGCCATGAGGCCACGCAGCCGGCCGACCACCACCACGGCGAGCGCGAAGATGCCGGCGAGCAGCGCCAAGGGCAGCCGGCGGTTGATGTCGGTCACCGAGTACTGCAGGTCCTCGGGAGCGGAGGGCTCGTAGGCGACCACGACCTTCTGGCCCTCGTGCAACTGCCGTGACTGATCCGGCTGCACGATCTCGGAGAACGTACGGCCCTTGTCCTGTCCGGTGTCGACGCGGATCGTCGCCCGCTTGCAGTCGCCCTCCGCCTGCTGCACCGCGGAGGAACCCTGGGCAGTGGAGGTGTCGCCGGTCGGGGTGCCCCCCGAGGCGTTGACGGACTGGCAGCTCAGCCCGACCACCTTGGTGACGGTGGCCTGCTGCGTCTGCCGGTCGAAACCGACTCCGGTGCGTTCGTGCGGCGGGGCTCCGCCCGGCCACAGCACCGCGAGTCCGACCAGTACCGCCGCGGCGAAGGGGATGAGGACCGCGGCGATGACCTTCCGCAGATGCCGGGAGACGGGCGCAGCCGGCCCGTGAGCATGGGCGTGCGAGTGCCCGTGGCCGCCGTCGTGTCCGCCCGGGCCACCGAGACCGCCTCCGTGTCCGCCCGGGCCACCGAGACCGCCTCCGTGTCCGCCCGGGCCACCGAGACCGCCTCCGTGTCCGCCCGGGCCGCCGTGGCCACCGCCGTGGCCGCCCGAGCCGGCGGAGCTCCCAGGACCGCCGGTGCCGTGTTGCCCGTCTCCGTGGCCGTTGCCGTCTTCGGCGCCCGGTCCGGGGCGGGAGTTGTGCGGCGGGAAGGGGGGATGCTGCGGTGTGGTCACCGACCGATCATCGCAAGAACAAGGGGGGCCCTCTGTTCACCGCGCCCGAATTGACGCTAGCGTGGGGGCACCTTTGTACACGCGGGAGCTCGGAGCACCGGGCTGAGAGGGCGCTGACCTCCGTCCCAGCGATGTTTCACGGGAAACGTCACCGAAGCCGAGTGATGTTGCCCACGAAGCGTCGGCAGACGGAAACCGCTGCGTCGACCGCCGAACCTGTTACCGGGTAATGCCGGCGTAGGGAGTAGGTCTCATGACCATCAAGGACGCACGCACGCCTGCCGTCACGCAGAACTCCGCCGACGAGGAGACCTCCGTGGCGGCCGGGAAGTCCATCGGCTGGCACAAGGCGTACATCGAGGGCTCGCGCCCCGATCTGCGGGTGCCGGTCCGTCAGGTGCACCTCACCAACGGGCAGTCGGTCACGCTTTACGACACCTCGGGCCCGTACACCGATTCACTCGTCGACACCGACGTCCGCCGGGGGCTGCCGCCGCTGCGGGAGAACTGGATCATCGCTCGCGGCGACACCGAGGAGTACGCGGGCCGTCCCGTTCGCCCGGAGGACGACGGGATCAAGCACACCTCCCCCCGCGGTGGCCTGCGCAATCTCGACGCGGTCTTCCCCGGGCGACCGCGCCAGCCGCGCCGGGGCCGGGACGGCTCGGCGGTGACTCAGCTCGCGTATGCGCGACGAGGTGAGATCACTCCGGAGATGGAGTACGTGGCCGTCCGGGAGAACGTCTCGCCGGAAGTGGTCCGCGAGGAGATCGCGGCGGGCCGTGCCGTACTGCCCGCCAACGTCAACCACCCGGAGATCGAGCCGATGATCATCGGCAAGCGCTTCCTGGTGAAGGTCAACGCCAACATCGGCAACTCGGCGGTGACGTCCTCCATCGAGGAGGAGGTCGAGAAGATGACCTGGGCGACCCGCTGGGGCGCCGACACGGTCATGGACCTGTCCACCGGCCGCAACATCCACACCACCCGCGAATGGGTGCTGCGCAACTCCCCCGTCCCCATCGGGACGGTGCCGCTCTACCAGGCCCTGGAAAAGGTCGACGGCCGGGCCGAGGAGCTGACCTGGGAGATCTACAAGGACACGGTCATCGAACAGGCCGAGCAGGGCGTGGACTACATGACGGTCCACGCCGGTGTGCGCCTGGCGTACGTGCCTCTTACCGCGAACCGCAAGACCGGCATCGTCTCGCGCGGCGGCTCGATCATGGCGGCGTGGTGCCTGGCGCACCACAGGGAGTCGTTCCTGTACGAGAACTTCGAGGAGCTCTGCGAGATCCTCGCCGCCTATGACGTCACCTACTCGCTCGGCGACGGTCTGCGGCCGGGATCGATCGCGGACGCCAACGACGAGGCCCAGTTCGCGGAGTTGCGCACGCTCGGGGAACTCAACACGATCGCCAAGCGTCACCACGTACAGACCATGATCGAGGGCCCGGGACACGTTCCGATGCACAAGATCAAGGAGAACATCGACCTTCAGCAGGAGATCTGCGATGAAGCTCCGTTCTACACGCTCGGACCGCTGACGACGGACGTCGCGCCCGCGTACGACCACATCACCTCCGGCATCGGTGCCGCGATGATCGCCTGGTGGGGCACGGCCATGCTGTGCTACGTCACGCCCAAGGAGCATCTGGGTCTGCCCAACCGCGACGACGTCAAGACCGGCGTCATCACCTACAAGATCGCCGCCCATGCCGCCGACCTTGCCAAGGGGCATCCAGGCGCCCAGGAGTGGGACGACGCGCTGTCGGACGCCCGCTTCGAGTTCCGGTGGGAGGACCAGTTCAACCTGGCTCTCGATCCGGACACCGCACGGGAGTTCCACGACGAGACGCTGCCGGCCGAGCCCGCCAAGACGGCGCACTTCTGCTCGATGTGCGGGCCGAAGTTCTGCTCGATGAAGATCTCGCAGGACATCCGTCGTGAGCACGGCGGCAGCAGGGCGGAGATCGAGGAGGGCATGGCCCAGAAGTCGAAGGAGTTCGCCGCCGCGGGCAACCGGGTGTATCTGCCGATCGCGGACTGAGTGATGGTGGGCTGGGTGGCTCCCGTCCTGAACGGCGCTACCCAGCCCCCGCATCTCTATGAGTTGGCCGAGGCTGACGCATTCCTGCTCGGCGGCCGTCACCAGACTGAGCCGACGGTCGGGACGGTGGCACGGAGGGGACAGCCCGCCCGGGTCCGCCCCCTCCCACTGAGGGGCCCGTCTCGGCACACTGGGCGCATGACAGCCACCTCCCTGACCAAGGGTGCCAATCTCGCCGTCGACTCCCCCACGGTGCGCGTCGAACTCGTCTGGTCCACCGGTCCGGGTGTGCCCGAGGTCGACGCCTCCGCGCTGCTGCTCACCCCGGCCGGACGGGTACGGGACGACGCCGACTTCGTCTTCTACAACCAGCCCCGCCACGCGTCCGGCGCGGTGAGGCACACCGGCAAGCAGGGCGGCTCGGGCGCGGGCGTCACGACCGACGCCGTCGAGGTGGACCTCCGCTCGGTGGAACCAGCCGTCGACCGCATCGTCCTGTGCGCCTCGGCGGACGGCGGGACGTTCGGCCAGGTGTCGGGGCTGTCCCTGCGCCTGCTGGACGCCGGATCCCGGACCGAGCTGGCCCGGTTCGACATGGCGGCCGGGACGGAGACCGCACTGGTCGGCGGCGAGCTGTACCGGCGTCAGGGACAGTGGAAGTTCCGCGCGGTCGGGCAGGGCTACGCCTCCGGGCTCGCTGGGCTGGCCACCGACTTCGGCATCACGGTGGACGACGCTCCTCCGGCGTCGCCGGCACCCCTGTCGCCCACGGCGCCGACAGCCCCACCTCCCTCGTCCGCGCCGCCGGGGCCTGCCGGCCCGCGCCTCACCAAGGGTGAGGAACGCCTCCCCGTGGACATGCGCAAGCGCCTGTCCCTGCGCAAGGAGCAGGTCGCGGTCAGTCTGCGCAAGCACGGTGCTGCCGATGTCACCGCGCGCGTCGTCCTGGTCCTCGACGCGTCCGGGTCCATGTCCTTCCTCTACTCCAAAGGCGTGGTGACCGACGTCGTGGAGCGGATGGCCGCCGTGGCCGCGCAGCTGGACGACGACGGTGAGATGCAGGCATGGACCTTCGCGTCGAACCCCGCGCGGCTGCCCGACCTCCGCCTGGGCGACCTTCCCGAATGGCTGCGGCTGCACGTACGTGTGGGGGAGATCAGCCTCTTCCGCCGTGGCAGGAAGAAGGGACTGCACCCCGACCAGGTCGACATGCGTGCGGTCGGAATCCAGAACGAGGAACAGAAGGTGATCGCCGAAGTCCGCGCCTTCGTCCGGGACAACCCGGCGTCGGCTCCGACCCTGGTGCTGTTCTTCTCCGACGGCGGTGTCTACCGCAACGCCGAGATCGAGCGGGAACTGCGGGAGGCGGTGGAGGAACCGGTCTTCTGGCAGTTCGTGGGGCTCGGACGGTCCGACTACGGGGTGCTGGAGCGTTTCGACACCCTTCCGGGCCGCCGCGTCGACAACGTCGGCTTCTTCGCCGTGGACGACATCAGCACCGTCCCGGACGCCGAGTTGTACGACCGTCTGCTGTCGGAGTTCCCGTCCTGGATCACTGCCGCCGGCCGGGCGGGCATCCTGTGATCCGCTGCCCGCCCCGGCCGGTGACTACTCCGGACGGTGTTCCGGACCGCCGAAGTCCGGGCTGCTGTAGTCCGGGCTCGAGTAGCTCGGGCGTGACCCCGCGTTCGGGCCCTCGCCCGGGCTGGTGAATCCGGGGCGGGCGTAGCCGAGGTGGGGCATCCGGCTGGTCGGCGTCGCCGGTCCCGACGGATGCAGGGCGGCCGCCGCGCCGGGGTCCGCGAGGGCCTCCCGCAGGAAGGGCAGGATGCCGCGTTCCAGCAGGGCCTCGTGCCAGGCGTCCCGGGCCCGGGTCACCTCCTCGTCGAGTGCGCCGTAGTGGCCGGACTCGGCGGAGGGGTGGTTGCGCAGTGCGGTGAGCAGCAGTCCCACGCCGGCGACGAGGATCGCCACCGCGGTCACGGCGCCGAACACCCAGCCGGTGGTGAGCATGGTCTGGGCGAACGTCTGTCCCGGGTCGAGCATTTTCAGGATGTAGCCGACGAGCAGGAAGATCGCCGCCGCGGTGCCGGCCAGGACGGGTGCCAGGACGGCGACGACGGCGACGGCACCCGCGCCGGTCGTCTCGGCGACCTCGCCCATCGTGGCGGCGAGCCGCACCGCGCCCGTGCCCGGCTGCTCGGAGTCGGTCTCGTGCGCGGACGACGACGGGGTGGACGACGCCGGGTGGCGCAGTTCCTCGCGGACCTTCACGTAGTGCTGGTACTCGGTCGTGGCCGCCGCCGAGATGAGTGCGGTGGCGTTGAGTGCCATGGTGCGCAGTTGTTCGGCGTTCAGCCGCTGTCCGACAGCGGCCAGTTCCGGGCGGTGTGGTGCGGAGCGCAGCGCCTCGTCGAGGAGCCGCTCGTACTCTTGGCGGTCCTCGTTCGACAGGTACTGCGGAACGCTGTTCATGTGCATCCCCCGATGCTCCGTAGGGCTTGGGGCTCGCATGCCAACGAGCCGTCGGGCAGAAACGGAGGGGAGCCTGCTACGGATAAGCCGATGGTAGAGCGGTGACGGTGCGCGGTGACAGGGGGTTTCCAGAAATTGGGTGCCGACCTGTACGGACGGCGCCCGGGAACAGACCGTTCGGTGAACGGTCAGGCGTCGAGCGGAAGTTGCTGGACCAGCAGTTTTCCGGCCATGGTCACGCCGCCGTCCATCGCGATGGCCAGTCCGTCCGCATACACGTGGGGTCCCTCGACCGCGGTACGGGTGTCGTCCTCGCCGTCCTCGGAGCCGACCTCGCCCAGCAGATACGGGATGGGGCTGTGGCCGTGGACGATCCGGGTGCCGCCGTACGTGTCCAGCAGCGAGCGCACGGCGTCGGCGCCGCCCTCGTCGCGGAAGGAGAAGCGCTTGGTGAGCTTGCGGAACAGGTCCCACACCTCTTCCGCGTCGTTGCGCGTGAGCGTCTCGCGGACGGTGTCGTTGACCTCCTCGATGGAGCGGCCGTAGTCGAGGTAGGTGGTGGCGTCCGAGTGGACCAGGAGGTGGTCGTCGACCTCTTCCATGGCGTCGAGGCGGGCCATCCACTGCAGGTGGTGGTCCTGGAGGCGGTCCATGTCGGTCTTCTGGCCGCCGTTCAGCAGCCAGGCCGCCTGGAAGGTGGCGGTGCCCGCGCCGGAGTTGATCGGCGTGTCGCCGAACCGCTTGGCGCCGAGCAGCAGCAGCTCGTGGTTGCCCATCAGCGCCTTGCAGTAGCCGCCTGCCGCGGCGGCCTCGGCGGACAGCCGCATCACCAGGTCGATGACGCCGATGCCG
This sequence comes from Streptomyces sp. NPDC053750, assembly GCF_044544295.1. Lineage (NCBI taxonomy): Bacteria > Bacillati > Actinomycetota > Actinomycetes > Kitasatosporales > Streptomycetaceae > Streptomyces > Streptomyces sp. NPDC053750. Next base: position 488,338 of record NZ_JBITXB010000004.1, read on the forward strand.
TCCGGGCCGCGGTCCGTGAAGTCGCCGAGGAACCACAGGCGGGAGGTGCCCGCGCACCACCGGCCCGCTTCGTCGACGAGGCCCTTCTCCTGCAGGGCGGCCACCAGCTGGTCGAGGTAGCCGTGCACGTCGCCGACGACGAACAGGGGGCCCTGCCCGGTGGCGGTCTGCGGCACCGGAACCGGATCGGGGTCGACGGTCACCTGGACGGTGTCACCCCGACGGATGACCGGAAGGTCGCGCTGCGTGGGTGTGTACCCCTCCGGAAAGGCCTCCTCGGAGGGGGGCACGGCGTCGCCCGGGTGCGTGCCGGCGGCGGCGTACGGAGCGGTCTCGTGGACATACGCGGGCACCCGGAAGTCGCGCACCGTCGCCGTCCGCTCCACCTCGGGTCCCTGACCGGCCCCCTGAGTCATTGACCCCTCCACCATCGCGCCGCATCTGCACCGCTTCGGACTGCCTGGTCGCAGCGGCCCGCGGTGTGTGGGCCCATCATAGGAATGCGGATCGCGCTGTGTGATGACCCAGGGGTGGTGAATCAGAACATGGCTCCGGTTCACCGCGGCTTTCGCCCCGATTGGGCCGGTCTTCGTCCGTCCGATGCGGTGACGCGAGCACGCTCCGGGCGCGTCGGTACCGCCTCCACCGCCCCTGCCGCCTGCCTGCCGGGTCTCGCCCCGCGCGCGTCCGGGGCGCCCTACGCGCCCTCGGGTGACCGCGGCGGGCTGACCGTCGTGCGGGGCGGGCGGCGCTGGGACGAGGTGCGCACGATCAGTTCTGTCGGTATCACCTGTTCGACCGGCCGGTCGCCATCGAGCCCTTCGATGGCGTCGATGAGGACCTGGATCACCGCCGTGCCGATGCGGCGGGGCTTCAGCGACAACGTTGTGATGGGCGGCTCGGTACTGGCGTACACGGTGGATTCGCTGCAGCAGACCAGCAGCAGGTCCTCCGGGACGCGCAGCCCGTAGCGGCGGGCGGCGGCGAGCAGGTCGGTGCCGTTCGGATCGAACAGCCCGTAGACGGCGTCGGGCCGGTCGGGGCGGGCGAGCAGCCGGTCGGCGGCGACCGCGCCGGCGCAGGGATCGTGCGCCGGGTAGGCCTCGTAGACCGGGTCCTGGCCGACGCGCTCGCACCAGCGCAGGTACGCGGTGGTCGACAGGTGGGTGTACGTGTCGGTCGTGGTGCCGGTGAGCAGGCCGATCCGGCGGGCACCGGCGGCGGCCAGGTGGTCGAGGATGCCGAGTACGGCCGCCTCGTGGTCGTTGTCGACCCAGGCGGTGACGGGCAGCGAGCCGGCCGGGCGGCCGTCCGAGACGACCGGTAATCCCTGGCGGACCAGCTCGCTGACGACAGGGTCCTGGTCGGAGGGGTCGATGACGACCGTGCCGTCGAGCGCGACGTTGGACCACACGTCGTGCCGGGAGGTCGCCGGGAGGATGACGAGGGCGTAGCCGCGGGCGAGCGCGGCGGAGGTGGCGGCGCGCGCCATCTCGGCGAAGTACGCGAACTCGGTGAAGGTGAAAGGTTCATCCCCGTACGTCGTCACGGTCAGGCCGATGAGTCCCGACTTGCCCGTGCGAAGCGTGCGGGCGGCGGCCGAGGGCCGGTAGCCCAGTCGGTCGGCGACCTCGCGCACATGGCGCCGGGTGGCATCCGGGAGTCGGCCTTTGCCGTTGAGGGCATCGGAGACGGTCGTGATGGATACTCCGGCGGCGGCGGCCACGTCCCTGATACCCGCCCGGCCCGGCCGGCTGCCTCGACGTGAGGTTTCCGCGCGGCTCACCTGGTGCTTCCCTGCTGCTGTCATGGCGAGCCGATAGTAGGGCTCATGAGGTGGGGTAGTGCGGACGCATATGCACGCGTTGACAGTCACGTTTCTGCATGGTCATTAACCGGTAAGGCCCTTGGAAAGTGAGGAAGTTGGCCGCAGGCATCCCAGTACCTGGCGTGTCGACCAGTGAGGGCCTGCCAAGTGGTCGATGTTGCGAAGAGGTCTCAACTCACCTGCACGAGGGATGCGCGCCACGGCGCAAGCCACCGGCGCATAGATATATGTGCGGCGCGCCCCCCGAATCGTGCGCCTTCGTGCACTGATGCACCTGATGCGAAGGTGACGGATGAGGCTGACGGACGAGGTCCGCTCTCGGTCCGCTCTCGCCTATACGCAGCGGCGCCGAATCCTCATAAGGTGAGAAGTATTCGATGCCGGTGGTGGTCACGAGGAGGACTGCGGTGAGCGAGACGAGCCCCAAGCTGCGCGCCGAGCTGGAGGGGATTCCCACCTACAAGCCGGGCAAGCCCGCGGCGGCCGACGGTCCGGTGGCCTACAAGCTGTCCTCCAACGAGAACCCCTATCCGCCCCTGCCGGGCGTGATGGAGACGGTGACGGCCGCTGCCTCGTCGTTCAACCGGTACCCGGACATGGCCTGTACGTCCCTGATGGGCGAGCTGTCGGACCGGTTCGGGGTGCCCCTCTCCCACCTGGCCACGGGTACCGGATCGGTCGGAGTGGCCCAGCAGCTGATCCAGGCGACCTCGGGCCCGGGCGACGAGGTGATCTACGCCTGGCGCTCCTTCGAGGCGTACCCGATCATCACGCAGATCAGCGGTGCGACGTCCGTGAAGGTGCCACTGACGCCGGGCGATGTGCACGACCTGGACGCGATGGCGGCCGCGATCACCGACCGGACGCGGCTCATCTTCGTCTGCAACCCCAACAACCCGACGGGCACGGTCGTGCGGCGGGCCGAGCTGGAACGGTTCCTCGACCGGGTGCCGAGCGACGTCCTCGTGGTCCTCGACGAGGCCTACCGCGAGTTCATCCGCGACCCCGAGGTCCCGGACGGCGTGGAGCTCTACCGGAAGCGGCCCAACGTCTGCGTCCTGCGGACCTTCTCCAAGGCGTACGGCCTCGCCGGCCTGCGGGTCGGCTTCGCGATCGCCCACGACCCCGTGGCGGCGGCGCTGCGCAAGACGGCGGTGCCCTTCGGCGTGAGCCAGATCGCGCAGGAGGCGGCGATCGCCTCACTGCGGGCCGAGGACGAGCTGATCGGTCGGGTCGGGTCGCTGGTGTGCGAGCGCACGCGCGTGGTCGACGCGCTGCGCGCGCAGGGCTGGACGGTGCCGGAGACCCAGGCCAACTTCGTGTGGCTGCGGCTGGGGGAGCGTACGGTCGCCTTCGCGGAGCGGTGCGAGCGGGCCGGGGTGGTCATTCGGCCGTTCCCCGGTGAGGGGGTGCGGGTGACGATCGGGGAGAGCGAGGCGAACGACATCTTCCTGAAGGTGTCGGGAGAGTTCCGCGAGGAGCTGTAGGAACCGAAGGGCTCGCCGAGGGCCGGCCGGCAGCGCCAGTGCGGCGCTGTCCGGTCGGTCGGGCGGGCCCTTCTTTTCCGCTGTCGTTCAACAGTTTGTTGGATTTCTTGCCCAGGGGTTGACGTCACAGGGGACCCCCCTTCCGGCGTCGAAAAGCTGTACGTCATAATTGCTTGTGAATGTGAACGCGTTCACAAGCGTGTCCCGGTTGCGCCCGCGTTGGGTGTGACATACACGCACAAACTGCCGCTGACGGCGGCGATGTGGCGATGTAAGGAGACTGACGACGTGGACATGGCTCTGGCGCCGGAGACGCTGGCGCGATGGCAGTTCGGCATCACGACCGTCTACCACTTCCTGTTCGTCCCCCTGACGATTTCGCTGGCCGCCCTCACGGCGGGGCTGCAGACCGCGTGGGTCCGCACCGAGAAGGAGAAGTACCTCAGAGCGACCAAGTTCTGGGGCAAGCTCTTCCTGATCAACATCGCCATGGGTGTCGTCACCGGCATCGTGCAGGAGTTCCAGTTCGGCATGAACTGGTCCGACTACTCCCGCTTCGTCGGTGACGTCTTCGGTGCGCCGCTCGCCTTCGAGGCGCTGATCGCCTTCTTCTTCGAGTCGACCTTCATCGGCCTGTGGATCTTCGGCTGGGACAAGCTGCCCAAGAAGATCCACCTGGCCTGCATATGGATGGTCTCGATCGGCACCCTGCTGTCGGCGTACTTCATCCTCGCGGCCAACTCCTGGATGCAGCACCCCGTCGGCTACCGGATCAACGAGGAGAAGGGCCGCGCCGAACTCACCGACTTCTGGCAGGTACTGACCCAGAACACCACGCTCAACCAGGTCTTCCACAGCTTCTCGGCGGCCTTCCTGACGGGCGGCGCCTTCATGGTCGGCATCGCCGCCTTCCACCTGATGCGCAAGAAGCACATCCCGGTGATGCGGACGTCGCTCCGGCTCGGCCTGGTCACCCTGGCCGTCGGCGGCGTGCTCACCGCGGTCAGCGGCGACACCCTCGGCAAGGTCATGTACGAGCAGCAGCCGATGAAGATGGCCGCCGCCGAGGCACTCTGGGACGGCGAGGAACCGGCACCCTTCTCCGTGTTCGCCTACGGAGACGTCGACAAGGGACACAACAAGGTCGCCCTGGAGATACCCGGGCTCCTGTCCTTCCTCGCCCACAGCGACTTCGACTCGTACGTGCCCGGCATCAACGACACCAACAAGGCCCTGCAGGAGGAGTTCGGCCCCGGCGACTACAAGCCCATCGTCCCCGTCGCCTACTGGGGATTCCGCTGGATGATCGGCTTCGGCATGGCGTCCTTCTCCCTCGGGCTGCTGGGCCTCTGGCTGACCAGGAAGAAGTTCCTGCTGCCGCCCGCCCTGCGCACCGGCGAGGACGAGGTGCCGCACCTGGTGCTGCTGCGCAAGCCGTTGGGGACACGGCTCTCCCGGCTGTACTGGCTCCTGGCGCTGTGGACGATGGCCTTCCCGCTGATCGCCAACTCCTGGGGCTGGATCTTCACCGAGATGGGCCGGCAGCCCTGGGTCGTCTACGGCGTGATGCAGACCCGGGACGCCGTCTCCCCCGGCGTGTCCACGGCCGAGGTCATCACCTCGATGTCCGTCTTCACCCTGCTCTACGCCGTCCTGGCCGTCATCGAGGTCAAGCTGCTCGCCAAGTACGTCAAGGCGGGCCCGCCCGAGCTCACCGAGGCCGACCTCAACCCGCCCACGAAGATCGGCGGCGACCTCCGTGACGCCGACAAGCCGATGGCCTTCTCGTACTAGGCCGAGGGAGCTGCACAGTCATGGAACTGCACGACGTCTGGTTCGTTCTGATCGCCGTCCTGTGGACCGGCTACTTCTTCCTGGAGGGCTTCGACTTCGGGGTCGGCGTGCTCACCAAGCTGCTCGCCCGCAACCGGGCCGAGAAGCGGGTGCTGATCAACACCATCGGCCCCGTGTGGGACGGCAACGAGGTGTGGTTGCTCACGGCCGGTGGTGCGACCTTCGCCGCCTTCCCCGAGTGGTACGCCACGCTCTTCTCCGGCTTCTATCTGCCCCTGCTCGTCATCCTGGTCTGCCTGATCGTCCGGGGCGTCGCCTTCGAGTACCGGGTGAAGCGGCCCGAGGAACGCTGGCAGCGCAACTGGGAGACCGCGATCTTCTGGACCTCGCTGATCCCGGCCTTCCTGTGGGGTGTGGCGTTCGGCAACATCGTCCACGGCGTGAAGATCGACCGGGACATGGAGTACGTCGGCTCCGTCTGGGACCTGCTCAACCCGTACGCCCTGCTCGGCGGCCTGGTCACGCTGACGCTGTTCACCTTCCACGGGACGGTGTTCACGGCACTCAAGACCGTCGGTGAGATCCGCGAGCGGGCCCGGACCCTCGCCCTGCGCGTCGGTCTTGTCACCGCCGTGCTGTCCCTGGCCTTCCTGCTCTGGACGCAGCTGGACCGGGGCGACGGCAAGAGCCTGGTCGCGCTCGTGGTGGCCGTCGCAGCACTGGTCGTCGCCCTGATGGCCAACCAGGCCGGGCGTGAGGGCTGGTCGTTCGCCTTGTCGGGTGTCACCATCGTGGCCGCCGTGGCGATGCTCTTCCTGACGCTGTTCCCGAACGTCATGCCGTCCACGCTCGACGCGGACTGGAGCCTCACCGTCACCAACGCCTCGTCCAGCCCCTACACCCTGAAGATCATGACCTGGCTGGCGGTGGTCGCCACACCGGTCGTCCTGCTCTACCAGGGGTGGACCTACTGGGTGTTCCGCAAGCGGATCGGCACCCAGCACATCGCCGAAGCCGCGCACTGACTCCGACCGGGGTGTGTTTCACGTGAAACCCATCGATCCACGTCTTCTGCAGTACGCCCGCGCCACCCGGTTCTTCCTGGCAGCGGTCGTCGTCCTCGGCGCCGTCGGGGCGGGGCTGCTCGTCGCGCAGGCGATGCTCATCGCCGAGGTGGTCGTCGGAGCCTTCCAGCGGGGCCGGCCGGTCAGCGAACTCAGCACCGCGCTGCTGCTGTTGGTGGCCGTTGCCTGCGGTCGCGCGCTGGTCGGCTGGCTCACCGAGCTGGCCGCCCACCGTGCGAGCGCGGCGGTGAAGTCGGAGCTGCGAGGCCGGCTGCTGGAGCGGGCCACCGCGCTCGGTCCTGGCTGGCTGAGCGGACAGCGGACCGGGTCGCTGGTCGCCCTGGCCACCCGCGGAGTCGACGCCCTCGACGACTACTTCTCGCGCTACCTGCCCCAGCTGGGGCTCGCGGTGGTCGTGCCCGTGGCGGTGCTGGCGCGCATCGTCACCGAGGACTGGGTCTCGGCGGCCATCATCGTCGGCACCCTGCCGCTCATCCCGATCTTCATGATGCTGATCGGCTGGGCCACGCAGTCCCGGATGGACCGACAGTGGCGGCTGCTGTCCCGGCTGTCCGGTCACTTCCTGGACGTGGTCGCGGGCCTGCCGACGCTGAAGGTCTTCGGGCGGGCGAAGGCACAGGCCGAGTCGATCAGGCGCATCACCGGCGAGTACCGGCAGGCCACCCTGCGGACGCTGCGGATCGCCTTCCTGTCGTCCTTCGCGCTGGAACTGCTCGCCACCCTGTCGGTGGCGCTCGTCGCCGTCACCATCGGTATGCGGCTCGTCCACGGTGACATGGCCCTGTACGACGGCCTGGTCGTACTCGTACTCGCACCCGAGGCCTATCTGCCGCTGCGACAGGTCGGCGCCCAGTACCACGCGGCGGCCGAGGGGCTGGCCGCCGCCGAGGAGATCTTCTCGGTGCTGGAGCGGCCCACCCCGGCGGCGGGAACCGGCCCCGTACCGGCACATGGTGCCCTGTCCTTCGAGGACGTGACGGTCCGCTATCCCGGACGCGCCGCGGACGCCGTGACGGACGTGAGTTTCACCGTCGAGCCCGGGGAGACGGTCGCGCTGGTCGGCCCGAGCGGGGCGGGCAAGTCGACGCTCCTCCACGCCCTCCTCGGCTTCGTACGCCCGGCCGGAGGACGCGTCCGCATCGGGGGAGCCGACCTCACGACCCTCGACCCGGCGCAGTGGTACGCCCACGTCGCCTGGGTTCCGCAGCACCCGCATCTGTACGCCGGCACCATCGCCGAGAACGTACGGCTGGCCCGGCCCGACGCCGACGACGCCGCCGTACGGAGGGCGCTGCGGGACGCGGGTGCGCTGGCCTTCGTCGATGCCCTGCCGGAGGGCGCGGGGACCGTGCTGGGGGAGTACGGGGCCGGGCTGTCCGCCGGGCAGCGGCAGCGGCTCGCACTGGCCCGGGCGTTCCTCGCCGACCGGCCGGTGCTGTTGCTGGACGAGCCGACGGCGGCACTCGACGGTGCCACCGAAGGTGAGGTCGTGGCCGCGGTGCGCAGGCTGGCGGAGGGACGGACGGTGCTGCTGGTGGTGCACCGGCCGGCACTGCTGGAGGTGGCCGACCGGGTGGTGCGGCTCGATGAGCCGGTGGTCGCCGCCGCAACGGACGGCAGTCACAGGGCGCCGACTGATCGCGCCATCGAGGAGGCACCTGGAACGCACGCTCCGGTCTCCCCCGACCACCTGGACACCTCGGCGGAGCCCCGGGGCGGCGTCCTCTCCAGGGTGCGCGCGATGGCCGCCACCCGGCGCGGGCGACTCGGACTCGCCCTGGTGCTCAGCAGCCTGGCGCTCGGCAGTGCCGTCGGCCTGATGGCCACCTCCGGGTACCTGATCTCGCGGGCCTCCGAGCAGCCGCCGGTGCTGTACCTGATGGTGGCCGTGACGGCGACGCGCGCCTTCGGTATCGGGCGGGCCGTGTTCCGCTACGCCGAGCGGCTGGTGTCGCACGACGCCGTGCTGCGGATGCTCGCCGACACCCGGGTCGCCGTGTACCGGCGACTGGAGCGGCTGGCCCCCGCCGGCCTGCGCCGCAGCCGCCGGGGCGACCTGCTCTCCCGGCTCGTCGCCGATGTCGACGCCCTGCAGGACTACTGGCTCCGCTGGCTGCTGCCCGCCGCGTCGGCGGTCGTCGTCTCGGCCGCGTCGGTCGGCTTCACGGCCTGGCTGCTGCCCGAGGCCGGTGCCGTGCTCGCGGTCGGTCTGCTCGCGGCCGGAGCCGGGGTCCCGCTGGTCACCGGTGCCGTGGCACGACGGGCGGAGCGCAGGCTGGCCCCCGCCCGCGGTGTGCTCGCCACCCGGGTGACCGACCTGCTCACCGGCACCGCCGAGCTGACCGTCGCCGGTGCCCTGCCCGCGCGCGCCGCCGAGGCACGCCGGGCCGACGGCACACTCACCCGGATCGCCTCGCGTGCCGCAACCGCCACCGCGCTGGGCGACGGGCTCACCGCCCTGATCTCGGGGCTGACCGTCGCGGGCGCCGCCCTCGCCGGAATCCAGGCGGTCGCCGACGGCCGGCTCGCCGGCGTGGCCATGGCCGTCGTCGTACTCACCCCGCTGGCCGCTTTCGAGGCCGTACTCGGGCTGCCCCTTGCCGTGCAGTACCGGCAACGCGTGCGCAGGAGCGCCGAGCGCGTGTACGAGGTGCTCGACGCTCCCGAGGCCGTACGGGAGCCGGAGACGCACCGGAAGGCGCCCGCGTCGCCGTTCCCGGTCGTCCTCACGGGACTGGCCGCGCACCACCCCGGTCAGGGCAGGAATGCCCTGGCGGGGCTGGACCTGACGCTGGCGGAGGGGCGCCGCATCGCCGTGGTCGGACCGTCCGGGGCGGGCAAGTCGACGCTGGCCCAGGTCCTGCTGCGGTTCCTCGACGCGGACGCGGGCTCCTACACCCTGGCCAGCGTGGACGCCTACGCCCTGGCCGGCGACGACGTCCGACGGCTCGTCGGGCTGTGCGCCCAGGACGCGCACCTCTTCGACAGCTCGGTGCGCGAGAACCTGCTCCTGGCCAGGAAGGACGCCACCGAGGCCGAGCTGCGCGACGCGCTGGCGCGGGCCCGGCTGCTGGAGTGGGCCGATGGTCTGCCGGACGGCCTGGACACCTTGGTCGGGGAGCACGGAGCCCGGCTGTCCGGTGGCCAGCGGCAGCGGCTGGCCCTCGCCCGGGCGCTGCTGGCCGAATTTCCGGTCCTCGTGCTCGACGAGCCCGCCGAGCACCTCGACCTGCCGACCGCCGACGCGCTCACCGCCGACCTGCTCGCTGCCACCGAGGGCCGTACGACCCTGCTGATCACGCACCGTCTGGCGGGCCTGGACGCCGTGGACGAGGTGATCGTGCTGGACGAGGGCCGCGTCGTGCAGCGAGGAACGTATGCGGAACTGGCCGGCGTGCCGGGGCCACTGCGGGCGATGGCCGAGCGGGAGGCGGCATCGGAGCTGCTGGTGGGGGCGCGATGACCGGGGGGCCGACGGCGGCACGACGGTGCTGTGGGCGGTGCGCCGGACGTTGGCCCATGTGCAGTAGCCGTACTGGGCCGTGCGCATCAACGGGTCCCCCACTCGTACGACCCGGACAAGACCGTGCGCCCGTGTTCGCGCCACGATCCCTGACATGCGCTCACATCGCCGACACCCGCTGCTCGTTCCGGTGCTGCTGTGCGCACTGGCCGTGCTCGCGGCCCGCCCCACCGACGCCGACCCGGACGAGGGAGGCTCGGGTCTCGGCGCGGAGGTGGCCCGGCTGTACGAGGATGCGGCCAGGGCCACCCAGCGGTACGAGGACGGGCGGCGCGAGGCCGCGGCGCAACGGTCGAAGGCCCTGGAGTACGAGAAACTGCTCGACCGGCAGCGGCAGAAGATCGACGCCATGCACGAGGACCTGGGGCGCATCGCCCGTGCTCAGTACCGCAGTGGCGGCGCGCTCCCGTTCACGGTGCGGATGTACCTCGCGGACGACCCCGACGAGATGCTGCGCGGTCAGCGCGCCGTGGAACGCGCGGAACTGGCCGTCAACAAGGCCATCGCCAAGAGCCGGCGGGCCGAGGCACGGCTCGCCGCCGACGAGGCCAAGGCGCAAGCGGCCTGGCACGCGCTGGAAGAACGCAACGCCGGTCTGGCGGAGCTGAAGGAGCGGATCGAGGGCCGGCTGCGCGCCGCGCGGTTGCGGCTGGAAGGACAGGCGGACGCGTCGGTGGCAGCCGGTTCGTGTCCGGGCGCGGTCCGCCTCGACCAGCCGGACGTGCGCTTCGACCAGTCCTGGGTAGCACCGGTGAAGTCGTACGAGCTGTCGGCGTCCTTCGGCAGTGCCGGGGCGCGCTGGTCGAGCCGGCACACCGGGCAGGACTTCGCGGTGCCGGTCGGGACACCCGTGCGCTCGGTCGGCGAAGGCCGGGTGGTGAAGGTGTCGTGCGGCGGCGCCTTCGGCATCCAGGTCGTGGTGCGGCACGCGGGCGGCTACTACACGCAGTACGCCCATCTCGCCGCCGTCTCCGTCGACCAGGGGGACCGGGTCGGCCCTGGGCAGTGGATCGGACAGTCGGGCAGCACCGGCAACTCCAGCGGCCCGCACCTGCACTTCGAGGTACGGGTCACACCGGAGACGGGCTCGGCGCTGGACCCGGCGCCGTGGCTGTCGCAGCGCGGGGTGCCGCTGTGACCGGGCGGGCTGGTGCCGCGAGGCCGCCCGCTACGGCAGGTCCGCCAGCATCCGCTCGATCACGACCGCCACCCCGTCGTCGTTGTTGGCGACCGTCCGCCCCGATGCCGCGGCGACCACGTCCGGATGCGCGTTGCCCATCGCGTACGACTGCCCCGCCCAGGTGAGCATCTCGACGTCGTTCGGCATGTCACCGAAGGCGACGACCTCCTCGTGCGAGATGCCGCGCTCGGCGCAGCACAGGGCGAGCGTGCTGGCCTTGGAGACCTCCGGCCCGCTGATCTCCAGCAGGGCGCTGGGACTGGACCGGGTGACGTTGGCGCGGTCCCCGATGGCGAGACGGGCCAGCGCGAGGAACCCGTCGGGGTCCATCTCGGGATGGAAGGCAAGGATCTTGAGGACCGGCTCGGCGGCAGTGCGACCGTCGGGCGCGAGGATCTCCTCCGCGGGCGCGAGGTCGTCGGGGACCTCCATGTGCAGCTTCGGGTACGCCGGCTCCTGGTGGAAGCCGTACGTCTGCTCGACCGCGTACACCGTGCCGGGCGCGGCCTCGCGCAGCAGTCGTACGGCGTCCAGCGCGTTGTCCCGGGGAAGTTCGCGGACCTTCACGAACCGGTGGGCGCCGGGGCCGCCGTGCAGGTCGACCACCGCTGCACCGTTGCCGCAGATGGCGAGGCCGTGACCGTGGACGTGGGCACTGACGACGTCCATCCAGCGGGCGGGACGGCCGGTGACGAAGAAGACCTCGATGCCTTCCTTCTCGGCGGCGGCCAGGGCGGCGACCGTGCGCGGGGAGACCGATTTGTCGTCGCGCAGCAGTGTGCCGTCGAGGTCGGTGGCAATGAGCCGCGGGCGAGTGGCGGCGGCCGGGGTCTCGGGCTGTCGGGTCGCTGAGGTCACCCGGTCATTGTCACGCATATGCCCGCACGCCCGTGCGAGACTCCGCACATCTGTGAGCTACGGCTCTCATCGGCGCCGTCCCGTTCCTGTCGTGGGCGTCAGCGGACCTGCGGCCACCTCAGCCGTCGTTCACTTCAGCCCATGGTGCACATCAGTCGCATTTCACGTCAGCCCGCGCTTTACTTCAGCTGCGACAACGCCTCCGTGGCGATCCGCTCGAAGATCTTCTCGTCCGCCGTGAAGTCCGAGTCGGGGATCGGCCAGTGGACGACGAGCTCGGTGAAGCCCAGGTCGCGGTGCCGGCCCGCGAAGTCCACGAACGCGTCCACGGACTCCAGGGGCCGACTGCGGTCGGGTGTGAAGCCGGTGAGCAGAACCTTGTCGAGCTCGCTCACGTCGCGGCCGAGGGCGGCGCAGGCGTCGGCCAGCTTGTCGGCCTGCCCCCGCAGTGCCCGGTCCGACTGCTCGGGGGTGCCGCTCTCGTACAGCTTCGGGTCGCCGGTGGTCACCCATGCCTGCCCGTACTGCGCGGCGAGCCGCAGACCGCGGGGGCCGGTGGCGGCCACCGCGAACGGCAGTCGCGGCCGCTGCGCACAGCCCGGAATGTTGCGCGCCTCGTGCGCCGAGTAGAAGTCGCCCTCGTAGGACACGGCATCCTCGGTGAGCAGCCGGTCGAGCAGCGGGAGGAACTCGGCGAAACGGTCGGCCCGCTCACGCGGCGTCCACGGCTCCTGTCCGAGCGCTGTGGCGTCGAATCCGGTACCGCCTGCTCCTATGCCGAGCGTGAACCGGCCGCCGGAGATGTCGTCGAGGGAGATCAGCTCCTTGGCGAGCGTCACCGGGTGCCGGAAGTTGGGCGACGTCACCAGCGTGCCGAGGCGCAGCCGCTCCGTGACGGCCGCGGCAGCGGTCAGTGTCGGCACGGCACCGAACCACGGTCCGTCCCGGAAGCTCCGCCAGGACAGGTGGTCGTAGGTGTACGCGGTGTGGAGTCCCAGTTGCTCGGCGCGCGTCCAGGTCGAGCGCCCACCTTCGTGCCAGCGGCGGTACGGGAGGATCACGGTGCTCAGGCGCAGACTCATGCCGCCGAGCCTATGCGGTCGTTCCTGTTTCACGTGAAACGTCTGCCGACTGGAACCGTACGTCGCTGCTCGGGGGGTCAGTGTTGAGTGGGAAAACGCAGGTACTGCGCAGGGACGGTCTCCGTCAGCCAGACCCCGTTCGCGCTGACGCGGAAGACATGACCGTCTCGGTGCATCGCGGCGGCGTCCACCGACAGCACGACCGGACGGCCGCGGCGGGCACCGACCCGGGTCGCCGTCTCGCGGTCCGGTGAGAGGTGCACGTCGTGCCGGCTCATCGGCCTCAGCCCTTCCGCGCGGATCGCGTCCAGGTTCCGGGCCACGGTGCCGTGGTAGAGGTGCGGTGGCGGGGTCGCCGCGGGCAGCCCCAGGTCCACGTCGATGCTGTGGCCCTGGCTGGCACGGATACGGGTGCCCTCGATCGCGAAGCGCCGCTTGTCGTTGGTGGCGACCACATGGTCGAGCTCTTCCCGGGTGAAACGGAAGCCGTGCGCGGCCGCCGCGGCGATCAGGGCGTCGATCTCGACCCAGCCGGCCTCGTCGAGCGTGAGTCCGATGCGCTCCGGCTGGTGGCGCAGGTGCTTCGACAGGTACTTGGAGATCTTCACAGTGCGTCTGTCGTCCATGTCTCCTCGCGCTTGCGCGTGTTCTCGCCGGTGTTCCTGATGCATGACACCAGCGTGCCGAGAGAGACCTGCATCACGCGATCGATTTTGCCGACGATGTTTGATCCACAGTCAAGCCTGGTTATCCACAGGCAGATTGGCCGATCCTGTGGAAACTACAGCGGTGGGGTCACCCGGGCCAGCCGCCTCCACGCCCGGGGCATGAAGCGCGACAGGAGATGCGCACCGCGTGCCTCCGGGGTCACCGGCACCACGGCCCGGTCGTGCACGACCGCCTCCAGGACCGCGTCGGCGACCTTCTCCGGTGGATAGTTGCGCCACCCGTACAGTCGGGCGGAACGCTGCTGCCGCCGCTTCTCCTCCGCGGCGTCGACCCCGGCGAAGTGCGCCGTCGAGGTGATGTTGGTGTTGACGAGGCCGGGGCAGATCGCCGTGACCCCGATCCCCTGCCCGGCCAACTCGGCGCGCAGGCACTCGCTCAGCATCAGCACGGCCGCCTTGGAGGTGCTGTAGGCGGGCAGCGCCCGAGAGGGCTGGAAGGCCGCCGCCGACGCGATGTTGACGATGTGGCCGCCCTGTCCGCGATCGGTCATCTGCCGGCCGAACAGGCGGCATCCGTGGATCACGCCCCACAGATTGACGTCGAGGACCTTCTTCCAGTCCTCCGGCGTGGTGTCGAAGAAGGAGCCCGACAGGCCGATCCCGGCGTTGTTCACGAGAACGTCCACCACGCCGTACTCGGCGGCGACCCTGGCCGCCAGATTCTCCATGGCCTGCTCGGCGGAGACGTCGACGGTCTCCGCCCATGCCTGCGTCGCACCGGTCGACCGGGACAGCTCCGCGGTGCGCGCGGCGGACTCGGCGTCGCGGTCGACGGCCACCACGCGGGCGCCGGCCTCGGCGAACGCGAGCGCCGTCGCCCGCCCGATGCCACTGCCCGCCCCGGTGACCAGCACCAACTGCCCGCTGAAACGGTCGGCGTGCCTGCCGCTCGCCGTCTCCGCGGACCGCCCGCCGTCGACGGCGGTGACGAACTCGGTGATCCAGTCCGCCAGCCGGTCCGGCCGGGTGCGCGGCACCCAGTGCTTGGCGGGCAGCGTGCGACGGATCAGCCGCGGTGCCCACAGCTCCAGTTCGTCGTAGAGCCGCTCCGACAGGAACGCGTCGCCGAGAGGCGTGATGAGCTGCACGGGCGCGTGTGCGTAGGCGTCGTCGCGCGGGCTGCGCAGCCGGGGCCGGACGTTGTCCCGGTACAGCCACGCCCCGTGTGCCGCGTCCGACGGCAGGGACGGGGTCGGGTAGTCGCCGCCGGGCACCTTCTCCACGCGCCGGAGGATGCCCGGCCAGCGCTTGCCGAGGGGGCCGCGCCAGGCCAGCTCGGGCAGGACGGGCGTGTGCAGCAGGTACACGTACCAGGACTTGGCGCCCTGGCCGAGGAGCTGGCCGACCCGGCGCGGGGTGGGGCGCTTGAGGCGCCTGTTGATCCAGTGTCCGAAGTGGTCGAGGGACGGCCCGGACATCGAGGTGAAGGAGGCGATGCGGCCCTCGGTGCGCTTGACCGTGACGAACTCCCAGGACTGCACCGAGCCCCAGTCGTGGCCCACCAGGTGCACGGGCCGGCCGGGGCTGACCGCGTCCACCACGGCCAGGAAGTCGTCCGTCAGTTTCTCCAGCGTGAACCCGCCGCGCAGCGGGCTCGGCGCCGTGGAACGGCCGTGGCCCCGGACGTCGTAGAGGACCACGTGGAAGCGGTCGGCGAGGCGGACGGCGACCTCGGACCAGACCTCCTTGCTGTCCGGGTAGCCGTGCACCAGGACGACCGTGGGACGCCCCGGGTCGCCCAGTTCGGCCACGCACAGTTCGACCCCGCCCGTGCGCACCCAGCGCTCCCGCGCACCGTCCAGCACCGTCATCCGTCCTCCGCCCGCGCCGCAGTCCCCACGCTCTCCCCGGGCCCCGTGATCGGTGACGACGAGGATCGTGCCGCCGAATCTCCCAGTTGTTAGACCCGACGTCAATAGGGCGGTCGCGAGGCCGGAACTCCGCTCCGTAGCTCTCAGGCACTGCATCCCTTACGGGCCCGTACTACTCGAGTCTGACGCGAAGACGGCTCTCCGGTCTGACGACCGCAGTGGCGCCGGTCACTACTGTCGTGGATGTGACTGTGATCGCGACCGAAAGCCTGAGCAAGCGGTTCCCCCGGGTGACCGCGCTCGACCGGCTCTCCGTGGACATCGGACCCGGTGTGACCGGACTCGTCGGTGCCAACGGCGCCGGCAAGTCCACCCTGATCAAGATCCTGCTGGGTCTGTCCCCCGCCACCGAGGGCCGGGCCGAAGTGCTCGGACTGGATGTCGCCACCAAGGGCGCCGACATCCGCGAGCGGGTCGGCTACATGCCGGAACACGACTGCCTGCCGCCCGACGTCTCGGCCACCGAGTTCGTCGTCCACATGGCACGCATGTCCGGCCTGCCGCCCACCGCCGCCCGCGAACGCACGGCCGACACCCTGCGCCACGTCGGCCTGTACGAGGAGCGCTACCGGCCCATAGGCGGCTACTCGACGGGCATGAAGCAACGCGTCAAGCTCGCGCAGGCCCTCGTCCACGACCCCCAGCTGGTCTTCCTCGACGAGCCGACCAACGGCCTCGACCCGGTCGGTCGCGACGAGATGCTCGGCCTCATCCGCCGCATCCACACCGACTTCGGGATCTCCGTCCTGGTCACCTCGCACCTGCTGGGCGAACTGGAACGCACCTGCGACCACGTCGTCGTCGTCGACGGCGGCAAACTGCTGCGTGCCAGCTCCACCACCGACTTCACCCAGACCACCACGACCCTCGCGATCGAGGTCACCGACACCGACGAGCACCCCGATGGCACCCGCGCGGTGCGCGACGCGCTCCACGCGCGCGGAGTGACCGTCCAGGACGGCAGCGGCCTGCCCGGCGCAGGCCACGTCCTGCTGCTCACCGCGGCGGGCGAGGAGACCTACGACCTGATCAGGGACGTCATCGCCGGCCTCGGCCTCGGCCTGGTGCGCATGGAACAGCGTCGGCACCACATCTCGGAGGTCTTCAAGGACAGCGACGCAGAACGGAAGGAGGCGGTCGGCCATGGCAACTGAACAGCCCGTCATCGGCGCGTCGGGTGACCAGACCCGCATCCACAACATCGGCTACCGCAGCTATGACGGCCCCCGCCTCGGCCGCGCCTACGCCCGCCGCTCGCTGTACTCGCAGTCCCTGCGCGGCGCCTACGGCCTCGGCCGCTCGGTCAAGTCCAAGGTCCTGCCGATGCTGCTCTTCGTGGTGATGTGCCTGCCCGCGGCCATCATGGTCGCCGTCGCCGTCGCCACCAAGGCCAACGACCTGCCCCTGGACTACACGCGCTACGCCATCGTCATGCAGGCCGTCATCAGCCTCTACGTCGCCTCACAGGCCCCCCAGTCCGTCTCGCGCGACCTGCGCTTCAAGACCGTGCCGCTCTACTTCTCCCGGCCGATCGAGACCTCCGACTACGTCCGCGCCAAGTACGCGGCGCTGGCCTCGGCCCTGTTCATCCTCACCGCGGCTCCCCTGCTGGTGCTGTACGTGGGCGCGCTGCTCGCCAAACTCGACTTCGCGGACCAGACCAAGGGGTTCGCACAGGGACTCGTCTCCGTGGCACTGCTCTCGCTGCTCTTCGCCGGCCTCGGCCTCGTCGTCGCCTCGGTCACCCCGCGCCGCGGCTTCGGCATCGCGGCCGTCATCGCCGTACTGACCATCACCTACGGCGCGGTCTCCACCCTCCAGGCCATCGCGGACGTCCAGGGCAGCTCCGGAGCCGTCGCCTGGATCGGCCTGTTCTCGCCGATCACCCTCATCGACGGTGTGCAGGCCGCCTTCCTGGGCGCCACCTCGGCCTTCCCCGGCGGAATCGGCCCGAGCAACGCGGAGGGCGCGGTCTACGTCCTCGTCACCCTGGGCCTGATCGCCGGCGCCTACGGCCTGCTGGTGCGCCGCTACACGAAGGTGGGACTGTGACCACGCTGAACATCGACCACGTCTCCCGCTGGTTCGGCAACGTGGTCGCCGTCAACGACATCACCATGACGATCGGCCCCGGCGTCACCGGCCTCCTCGGACCCAACGGCGCCGGCAAGTCCACCCTCATCAACATGATGGGCGGCTTCCTCGCCCCCTCGACCGGATCGGTCACCCTCGACGGCCAGCCGGTCTGGCGCAACGAAGCCATCTACAAGCACATCGGCATCGTCCCCGAACGCGAGGCGATGTACGACTTCCTCACCGGCCGCGAATTCGTCCTCGCCAACGCCGAACTGCACGGCCTCGGCGCCAAGGCGGCCCACGAGGCCCTCGCCACCGTGGAGATGGAATACGCCCAGGACCGGAAGATCGCCACCTACTCCAAGGGCATGCGGCAGCGCGTGAAGATGGCGAGCGCCCTCGTCCACCAGCCCTCGCTGCTCCTGCTCGACGAGCCGTTCAACGGGATGGACCCGCGCCAGCGCATGCAGCTGATGGACCTGCTGCGCCGCATGGGCGACGAGGGCCGCACGGTGCTGTTCTCCTCGCACATCCTCGAAGAGGTCGAACAGCTCGCCTGGCACATCGAGGTCATCGTCGCCGGACGGCACGCCGCCAGTGGCGACTTCCGCAAGATCCGCCGCCTGATGACCGACCGACCGCACCGCTACCTGGTGCGCTCCAGCGACGACCGGGCTCTCGCGGCGGCGCTGATCGCCGACCCGTCGACGTCCGGCATCGAGGTCGACCTCGCCGAAGGCGCCCTGCGTATCCAGGCCGTCGACTTCGGCCGGTTCACGGCCCTGCTGCCGAAGGTCGCCCGCGACCACGGCATCCGGCTGCTCACGGTCTCGCCGTCCGACGAGTCCCTCGAGTCCGTCTTCTCGTATCTCGTCGCGGCGTAGGAGGCCGAAGAATGTACGACCCCACAGTCGCCAGGCTCACCTACCGAGCCCTGCTCGGCCGCCGCCGGGCCCTCATCCTGGGCGCGCTGCCGCTGCTGCTGCTCGTGATCGCCGTGGCGGTGCGCGCGCTCTCCGGAGCCGACGACCAGACGGCGGCGGACGTGCTGGGCGGGTTCGCGCTGGCCACCATGGTCCCGATCATCGGTGTCATCGCCGGCACCGGCGCCATCGGCCCCGAGATCGACGACGGCTCGGTGGTGTACCTGCTGTCCAAGCCGATCAAGCGACCCACGATCATCTTCACCAAGCTGATCGTCGCCATAGCCGTCACGATGGTCTTCTCCGCCGTGCCCACCCTGCTCGCCGGCCTGATCCTCAACGGCAACGGCCAGCAGGTCGCCGTCGCCTACACGATCGCCGCGCTGGTCGCCTCCATCGCCTACGCCGCACTGTTCCTTCTGCTGGGCACCGTGTCCAGGCACGCAGTGGTCTTCGGACTCGTCTACGCCCTGGTCTGGGAGGCCCTGTTCGGCTCCCTGGTGCCCGGCGCCCGCACGCTGAGCGTCCAGCAGTGGTCCCTGGCGGTGGCCCAGAAGGTCGCCGACGGGAACCTGGTGACCTCCGACGTCGGCCTGCCGACCGCGACGGTACTGCTGGTCGCGGTCACCGTGCTCGCGACCTGGTACGCCGGCCAGAAGCTGCGGTCGCTGACGCTCGCCGGAGAGGAGTGACCGGCCCCCGGCCCTGACGGGGCCTTCACCCCGGCCCGGGCACACTGGGCCGGAACCCACGGGGGACGGACGTACGAGGGGACACGACGGACTCAAGGCGCACAGAACCGGGAGGAACCGGATGGCGGGCCAGACACCTCAGCAGAACGCCCACGAGCAGCCGGAGGACGACGGCGGAAACGGCGGGAACGGCAGGGGTGGTGGCCCCGAGGACGCGGCCGGTGACGACACCTGGGACCGCCTCGTCCTCGACGAGGATTTCGTGCGCGCCGCCGATACTTCCGAGCCGTCGGCACGCGCTCGGATGCTGACCGCCCGCTGGCGCCGCGAGAAACCCGAGCCGCAGCCCTGGCGCTCCGACGAGCCGCCCGCCGGATGGTTCTTCAGCAAGGGCCGACGCCGGAGATGGCGCCGACGGTAAGGCGGCGTACGTCCGCTTTTAATCGGTGGCGCCCGGCTTTCCGTACCGGCACTGTGGTGCCTGCACGAGGCCGGACGGCGCCGGCGAGATCGGTCGGCCGCTTCGAGCACGCGAGACGCCTCGCGTGGGCCGACCGACGGGGACGCCGGCGCCGTCCGGACCGTGCGGTCAGGCCGACAAACGCTCCAGCACCACCGCGATGCCGTCCTCGTCGTTCGAGGACGTCACCTCGTCGGCCACCGCCTTCAGCGCCTGGTGGGCATTGGCCATCGCCACGCCCCGGGCGGCCCAGCCGAACATCGGGATGTCGTTGGGCATGTCGCCGAAGGCGATCGTGTCGGAGGCCTTCAGACCGAGCCGGCGCGCCGCCAGCGACAGGCCGGTGGCCTTGGACAGGCCGAGGGGAAGCAGCTCGACTATGCCGGCACCGGCCATGGTGACCGTGACGAAGCCGCCGGCGGTGCGCCGGGCGGCCTCGGCCAGCTCGTCGTCCGACAGGGTCGGATGCTGGATGTAGATCTTGTTCAGCGGCGCCGACCACAGGTCCGACGCGTCGGTGAAGGGCACCGCCGGAAGGTGGCCCCCGACCTCGTAGCCCGGGCCGACCAGCACGTCGCCGTCGAGACCGTCGCGGCTCGCCGCCAGGTACAGCGGACCGGTCTCCGCCTCGATCTTGGCCAGCGCCACCCCGGCCAGCTGACGGTCGAGCGTGACCGAGGTCAGCAGCCGGTGCTCCCCGGCGTGGTAGACCTGCGCGCCCTGACCGCAGACCGCCAGCCCTTCGTAGCCCAGGTCGTCGAGGATGTGCCGGGTCCACGGGACCGCGCGGCCGGTGACCACGATGTGGGCCGCGCCCGCCGCGGTGGCCGCGGCGAGCGCCTCACGGGTGCGCGGCGAGATCGTGTCGTCGCCGCGCAGCAGCGTGCCGTCGAGATCGGTCGCGACCAGGCGGTACGGGAAGCTCCCCGACCGGCCGGGCTCGGACCCCGCGGCGGAACCGGTGTCGGCCCCCGTGGCGGAACTGGTGTCGCTCACTTGGCCACCGGCTCCAGGACCTCCCGGCCGCCCAGGTACGGGCGCAGCACCTCGGGGACGCGCACCGAGCCGTCGGCCTGCTGGTGGTTCTCCAGGATCGCCACGATGGTGCGCGGCACCGCGCACAGTGTGCCGTTGAGCGTGGCCAGCGGGCGCACCTTCTTGTCCTCGCGGACGCGGATGGACAGCCGACGCGACTGGAACTCGGTGCAGTCCGAGGTCGAGGTCAGCTCGCGGTACTTGCCCTGGGTCGGGATCCACGCCTCGCAGTCGTACTTGCGCGAGGCCGAGGAGCCCAGGTCGGCCGAGGCGACGTCGATGACCCGGAACGGCAGCTCCAGCGACGTCAGCCACTGCTTCTCCCACTCCAGCAGGCGCTGGTGCTCGGCCTGCGAGTCCTCGGGGAGGACGTAGGAGAACATCTCGACCTTGTCGAACTGGTGTACGCGGAAGATGCCGCGGGTGTCCTTGCCGTGCGAGCCCGCCTCGCGGCGGAAGCAGGGCGAGAAGCCGGCGTAGCGCAGCGGCAGGCGGTCGGCGTCGATGATCTCGTCCATGTGGTACGCCGCCAGCGGCACCTCGGACGTGCCGACCAGGTACAGGTCGTCCTTGTCGAGGTGGTAGACGTCCTGGGCCGCCTGACCGAGGAAGCCGGTGCCGGCCATCGACTGCGGACGGACCAGCGCCGGAGTCAGCATCGGGGTGAAGCCGGCCGCCGTGGCCTGGGCGATCGCCGCGTTGACCAGGGCCAGCTCCAGGAGCGCGCCGACACCGGTCAGGAAGTAGAAGCGCGAACCGGAGACCTTGGCACCGCGCTCGACGTCGATGGCGCCGAGCAGCTGGCCCAGCTCCAGGTGGTCCCGGGGCTCGAAGCCCTCGGCCGCGAAGTCGCGGTGCGTGCCGTGCGTCTCCAGCGTGACGAAGTCCTCCTCGCCGCCGACGGGCACGTCGGGGTGGACGAGGTTGCCGAGCCGCTGGAGCAGCTCCTGGGTCTCGGTGTCGGCCGCGTCGCGTTCGGCGTCGGCCGCCTTGACGTCGGTCTTCAGCTGCTCGGCGCGCTTGAGCAGCTCGGCCTTCTCGTCTCCGGAGGCCTTGCCGATGAGCTTGCCGAGGCCCTTCTGCTCGGCGCGCAACTCGTCGAAGCGGACGCCGGACGACCTGCGCCGCTCGTCGGCAGACAGGAGGGAGTCGACGAGGGCGACGTCCTCTCCACGGGCGCGCTGCGACGCGCGCACACGGTCGGGGTCCTCACGGAGCAGGCGAAGGTCAATCACGCGGTCAAGGCTACCGGTGCGCGGTCTCGGGTCTCGACCCGCTATTGCCCGTCGCGGGCCGCGTATTCGTCAACCAGGTCCGCTGCGGTCCCTGGAACAGGGCAGTGGCCGTGTGGCGGGTTGACCGGATTCCCTTGTGGAGAACGGGACTTGGGGTGTTGCCGACCACCGCGATCCACAGCCCGGAAAAGTTATCCACAGGCTGTGCGAAAGATCTGTGGAATCCGGCTGGGCCCCAGGGGTGGTTCTTGCGAATTCGGGGCCCAAACCCTTCAGGACCGCACTTTCGAGTGGAAACGTGCCACTCGGGTCACTCTGGGGAATGGCGGACGAGAGACGGGTGGACGAAGGGTGACCTGTGGGCCTGTGGACGAAGAAGGGTGCTGTAGGCGGATTTGTCGACTGAATGGTGCTTCGTTGTCGACTTGTCCCCAGGTCGAGAAGCGGACCTGTGGATAACTTCTGTGGACAACGAAGATCCGTAAATATGACCGACCAGTAGCTTCACGGCAGAACCGTCCCTCAGAACCGTCCCTCAGAACCGTCCCTCAGAACCGGCCGTCCTGGCAGCGCGCCACCCAGTCCGCCGCCGCCACGAAATCCGCGTCCGAGGTGCCAGGCCGCAGCGCGTCCACGTCCGCGACCTCGACCTCCGCGCGCGGGTACGAACCGAGGTACCGCACCTGGAGGCACGACCGCTTCAGACCCATCAGGGCATCGGCCACCCTGCGGTCGGAGATGTGCCCCTCGGCGTCGATGCAGAAGCAGTAGTTGCCGATGCCGGCACCGGTGGGCCGGGACTGCAGCAGCATCAGGTTGACGCCCCGGGTGGCGAACTCGCCCAGCAGGTCGCGCAGGGCGCCGGGATGGTCGTCGCGCTGCCAGAGCACGACGGACGTCTTGTCGGCGCCGGTCGGTGCCGCGGGCCGGGCGGGACGGCCCACCAGCACGAAGCGCGTCTGGGCGTTCTCCGCGTCGTGGATGTCGGCCTCCAGGACCTCCAGTCCGTACTTCGCCGCCGCGAACTCGCCGGCGAAGGCCGCGTCGTACCGGCCCTCCTGCACCAGGCGGGCGCCGTCGGCGTTGGAGGCGGCCGACTCCCAGGCGACGTCCGGCAGGTGGGCCTTGAGCCAGTTGCGCACCTGGGGCTGGGCTGCCGGGTGGGCGGTGACCGTCTTGATGTCCGACAGCTTGGTGCCGGGGCGGACCAGCAGCGCGAAGGTGATGGAGAGCAGCACC
Source organism: Streptomyces sp. NPDC053750 (assembly GCF_044544295.1). Classification (NCBI taxonomy): domain Bacteria; kingdom Bacillati; phylum Actinomycetota; class Actinomycetes; order Kitasatosporales; family Streptomycetaceae; genus Streptomyces; species Streptomyces sp. NPDC053750. The sequence continues at coordinate 511,434 of NZ_JBITXB010000004.1, forward strand.
TCGCGGTAGATCATCAGCGGCTGGCCGGCGACCAGCTCGTCGAGGGTGGTGGTGATGCCGCCCTCGACCGAGTTCTCGATCGGCACGAACGCGGCCTCGGCCTCGCCGGTGCGCACGGCGTCGAGCGCGGACTGGACAGAGACGTAGGGGACGAGTTCCCGGGTCGCCGTCTCCGGAAGTGTGCGCAGGGCGACTTCGGTGAAGGTGCCTTCAGGGCCGAGATACGCGTAACTGGCTGGCATGAGCTCACCCTAATGGGCACGGCGCGACCCGGCTCGTGCCTCTCGCGCCTGGCCCCTCGCCGGGGTGACGTCCCGCCGGATTCACGCCTCCAGCAGCCGCTGCCCCACGTACTCCCCTTCCGCCGCCCCGCCCGGTACCGCGAACAGTCCGCTCGCCTCGTGCCGGATGAACTGTGACAGCGCGTCGCCGCGGTCCAGCTTGCGCTGTACCGGCACGAAGCCGCGCAGCGGGTCGGCCTGCCAGCAGATGAAGAGCAGGCCGGCGTCCGGGACGCCGTTCGCGTCGAAGCCGTCGTGGTACGAGAAGGGCCGGCGGACCATGGCCGCGCCGCCGTTCTGGTCGGGTCGGGTGATGCGGGCGTGGGCATTGATCGGGACGACGAGGTTCCCGGCCGCGTCCGTCTTCTCGAGGTCCATCTCGGTCGTCTCGGTGCCGCCGGACAGCGGGGCCCCGTCGGACTTGCGGCGCCCGATGACGTCCTCCTGGGCCTTGACCGAGAGCTGCTCCCAGTCGTCGAGGAGCATGCGGATGCGGCGTACGACGACGTAGGAGCCGTTCGCCATCCATGCCGGGTCCTTCGTCACCGACGCGGGTACGAAGATCCGCTGGTCGAAGTCGGCGTCGGCGGGCTTGGGGTTGCGGGTGCCGTCGACCTGGCCCATGAGGTTGCGGGCCGTCATGGGGTGGGCGGTGGCGCCCGGTGAGCGGTTGAAGCCGTTCATCTGCCAGCGGATGCGGGCGGCGGACCCGGCGTCCTGCTGGATGGCGCGCAGGGCGTGGAAGGCCACCAGGGCGTCGTCGGCGCCGATCTGCACCCACAGGTCGCCGTTGCTGCGGTTCTTGTCGAGGTGGTCGGACGAGAAGTCGGGCAGCGGGTCCAGTGCCTCCGGGCGCTGCTTGTCCAGGCCGGTCCGGCCGAAGAAGCTGTGACCGAAGCCGAAGGTGATGGTCAGGGACGACGGTCCGGCGTCCCGGGCCACGTCCGTGTCACGGGACCCGGCCGGCTCGCCCGCCATCAGCCGCCGGGCGGTGTCGGACCAGCGGCGCAGCAGTGCGGCGGCCTCCTTGCGGCCGGCGCCCGCCGTGAGGTCGAAGGCGACGAGGTGGCCGCGGGCCTGCATGGGTGTGGTGATGCCGGGCTGATGTTTCCCGTGAAACATCGCCTGCCCGCTGCCCAGCGAGGTGAGGGGCGTGACCGTGGCGGAGGGGGCTGCGGCGTAGCCCGCGGCGGCGCCGGTCGCACCGAGTACGAGCCCCGTGGCACCGGCGGTGCCGAGCAGCCGCCGCCGCGAGATGCCGTCGCGCGCGGTGGTGCTCTCCGCGTCGAGCGGTCCGGGCCCGTCGTACGTCCCGTGGGGTGCCTCGGAGGTGCCGGCCTCCGGGGTGGACTGTTCAGGCATGGTGCGGTTCAGCCGATCTGCGCGTTCTTGGAGACGGTCACCTGGTCGATGTCGGAGGTCCGTACCGTGACGGCGACCTCCCAGTCGCCGGCCATCGGGATCTGCACTCCGCTCGCGGACCAGTGTCCGGTGGTGATGTGGTCGGGGACGACGGGCAGCGGCCCGATGTCCTTGGCCTCGAGGGTGAAGGCGACCTTCACTTCGGGAATGTCGACGGCGGTCCCGTCGGGGCGCTCGACGTAGAGGTGCATGTCGTTGGCGCCGACCCGCGCGGGGTCGAGCTCGACCCGTACGAGGCCCTTGCCGTTCTGGCTGCCGGTGTCGAACGGGATGTCCAGGGTCACCGTGCCGGAGGAGGGGGCGGCCGAGGCGGCGGAGGACGGGGTGGTGGCCTTGGCCTCCTCCTCGGTCCGGCCCGGCTCGGTCTGGGTGAGGACGGTGGTGACGGCGAGGAGGACGACGGCGACGCCGGCCTCCGTGAGCACGGAGCGGCGCAGGCCGGAGCGGTGGGGGTCGGCGTCCCGCTGCCGCTTTTGCCGGGCGGCGTCCACGGCCGCGCGCTGCCGGGCGAGCTGGGCGGCACGCCGGGAGTCCCCGGAGCCGCCCTTCGCCGCTGCGGAGGTCCCGGACGTCCCGGCGGACGCCGCCGTCGCCGATCCGGAAGCCGTCGCCGATCCGGAAGCCCTCGCCGACCCGGAAGCCGTCGCCGTACCCGCTGCCTCCGCCGTACCCGAGGTCTTCTTCGCTCCTGCCGCCTTCGCCGCCCCCGCGGTCGCTGCCGTGTTGGTGGCGCCCCGCTCCTTCTCGCGCTGACGTGTCAAGGCGGGCACCGCGTCCGCCAGCTGTGCCGTCCAGCGTCGCGAGAGGTAGGCGATGCCGACCAGGACCGCCACGAGCCCGATCTTGGCGAGCAGCAGTTGCCCGTACCGGGTGTCGGTGAACGCCGTCCAGGAGCCGAGCTGGCGCCAGGACTGGTAGACGCCGGTCACGACGAGCGCGACCACGCTGCCGAAGGCGACGCGGGAGAACCGGCGTACGGCGGTGGCGGGGACCGGTGTGTCCGCGGGCGCCCGGTACAGGGCGACGAGCAGGGCGCCGAGTCCGCCGAGCCAGGACGCGACGGCGAGCATGTGGACGACGTCGACCGGCATGGCGAGGCCGGCCTGGAGGCCGACGGAGGCGTGCTCGGACATCGCCCAGGTCGCGGCGAGGCCCGCCGCCACGACGGTCCCGCCGACCGCGAGGCCGAAGGTGAGGTCCCGCTTCTCCTCGTCCTCCCGTTTGTCGTAGGCGCCGAAGAGCACGGCGATGAACAGCGCGGCCGCGGCGAGCAGCAGCAGCCGGGAGACCAGCGAGGCGCCGGGCTTGGTCTGCAGTACGTCACCGAGCAGACTCAGGTCGAATACGTCGCCGACCTTCCCGGAGCCGGTGTAGGAGCCGCGCAGCAGGAGCAGCAGGAGGGTGGAGGCGGTCAGCGCGAGCCATCCGGAGACGACGAGCCGTTGCAGCGGCCGAATCCCGGAGCCGCGCGGCCAGCAGGCGAGGACGAAGGCGGCGCCGCCCACCAGCACGATGAACCCGGCGTACGAGACGTACCGGCCGGCGCCGTACAGCCAGCCGACGACCCCGCCGCCCGCCTCCTGGCCGGAGAGGGCGACGGAGGTGTCGGACGGGGCGCCGATGGAGAAGGTGTAGGCACCGGCGACGGGGTGGCTGTCGGCGGACACGACCTGGTAGGCCACCGTGTACGTGCCGTCGGGCAGCCCCGCGTGCAGTTTCACGGCGTACGTGGTGCCACCGGTGCCGGACGGCTTGCCGTCGTCGACGCGCTTGCCCTTGGGGTCGAGGACGCGCAGGGAGTCGTCGTCCAGGGAGACCGACTCGGAGAAGGTGAGCGCCACCTGGGCCGGGGCCTTGTCGACCACCGCCCCCTGCTGGGGGTCGCTGCCGGTCAGCGCGGCGTGCGCGGAGGCCGGCCCGGCGCCGGCGAGCAGCGCGCAGGCCGCGGCCAGGAGCAGCAGCACCAGGGTCCGGACGCGTGGGGCGATGGTCTGCGTCAAGGTGGTCCCTCCCTCAGTGTCCGGAGTGTTCGGTGGTGGGCCGGTAGGTGGCCGCCTTCACCGGCATGTCGACGGTGACGGGGTCGGAGTGTGCGAAGTGCAGTTCGACGGAGACCGTCTGTCCCTGCTCGAGCCGCTGCTTCAGCTTCTCGAACATCAGGTGGTTGCCCCCGCTCTTCAGGACGAGTTGGCCGTGGGCGGGCACGGGGAGGCGGTCGACCTCCTTCATCGTCCCGTCGGCGGTCTCGTGCACGGTGACGTCACCGGCGTCGCTCGTGACGGAGGTCAGTTCGTCCTTGGTGTCGCCCTCGTTGGTGATGGTGAGGAATCCGGCCGCCATCGAGTCGGAGACCGGCTGCGGTATGTAGGCGGCGCCGACGGAGAGTTCGGCGGCCGAGGAATCGGAGCCGGAGTCCCCGCAGCCCGTGAGGACCAGGGCGCCGATCACCGTTGCGGCGGCGAGAGCGGGGCGGCCTCTCACGGGTTCTCTCCCTTGATGAGCTTGGGGAGGTCCTTGGTGTAGTCCTCGACGGTGGCGTCCTCGCCGTAGAGCACGTAGCCCGCGTCGGACTTCGGGGAGAAGGCGACGACCTGGGTGCCGTGCATGGAGACGATCTTGCCGTCCTTGTCCTTGGTCGGCGGGTCGATGGAGATGCCGAGGGTGCGGGCGCCGGCCTGGACGGTGGCGAAGTCGCCGGTCAGGCCGACGATCTGCGGGTCGATGCCCTGGAGCCACTTGCCGAGCGCGGCGGGGGTGTCCCGTTCCGGGTCGGTGGTGACGAACACGACGCGCAGCTTGTCCTGTTCGGCCTGGGACAGCTGCTTCTTGGCCACGGCGATGTTGTTCATGGTCAGCGGGCAGACGTCGGGGCAGTGGGTGTAACCGAAGTAGATCAGGGTGGGCTTGCCGTCGGTCTGCTTGCGGAAGTCGTACTGCTTGCCCTGGGTGTCGGTGAGGACCAGGTCCGGCTTCTCGAAGGGCTTGTCGAGGACCGTGGCGGCCTGCTGGCTGGTGTCCTCGGAGACCACGGCGACGGGCTTGTCGCTGTCGGCGCCGCTGCCGCAGGCGGACAGGGTCAGGGAGGCGGCGGCGAGCAGTGCGGCCGCGGCGAACGTCTTCTTGCGCATAGAAAAATGTCCCAGATGTGAGGTGCTGCGGTGCGCGCCGGGGTCCGTCGGACGACGGGACGCCCGGTGCGCACCGACTGAGCGGGTGCGTCGCCGTCGCTGCCGGCGACGCACCCGGGCGGGTGTGGTTACGCCGACGCCCCGGAGTCGCGGCGGCGGCCGGCCAGTACGCCGTACGCGACGCCCGCGGCGCCGACGACGATGCCGATGATGCCGAGGACGCGGGCGGTGGTGTCGCTGCCGTCACCGGAGCCGGAGTCGGAGGAGGTGTCGGCTGCGGTGTTCTGGGCGGCCGTCGCGGTGTCGCCCTCGGCCTTCGCGCCCGACGATCCGTGGGCGTCGCCCTCGGCGGCGGCCAGCTCCAGCACGGGCGCCGGGTTGTCGGGCTCCTCCTGGCCCTCCTGCGGCACCTCGATCCAGCGCACGACCTCCTTGTTGGAGTACGTCTGGATCGCCTTGAACACCAGCTCGTCGGCGTCCTCGGGCAGCGCGCCGAGGGAGACCGGGAACTTCTGGAAGTAGCCGGGCTCGATGCCCTTGCCGTCGGCGGTCCAGGTCACCTTGGTGACGACCTCGGTGATCTGCTTGCCGTGGGACTCCAGTGGCTTGGCCGGCTTGGCCTTGGTGACCTCGGCCTTCCAGCCGGGGACCGGCTGCGGCATCACGGACGCCAGCGGGTGGTCGGTGGGGAAGTTGACCTCCAGCTTGGTGGTGGAGGCGTTGTCGCGTTCGTTGGGGACCTTGAAGCCGACGGTCGCGTAGCCGCCCTTGGCGGCCGTGCCCTCCGGCTGCACGCTGACGTGCGCGAAGGCGGGGGCGGACAGGGCGAGGACGGCGATGCCGGAGACGGCGCCGGCGGCGGCGATACGAGAAGCCTTCATGGACAGAGCACTCCGCTTCGAGTGGGTCACCGGCCCGAGCCGGTGACGAGTGAGAGTCGGTGATCAGGGGGATCCGGTGATCAGGGGGATCCGGTGATCAGTGATCGCTGATCCGGAGGGGAAGCGCACGCACGCGTGCCGCACGACGGCGGCCCCTCGGACTCCGGACTCCGGCCGATGGGCGGAAGCGGGGTGGTGGTCGCGTCGTGTCAGGCGGCGAGGGCGAACGCGTCGCTCGGCGGGCCGCGCCGGATCACCGTGTGCTGCAGTGCGGTGGTGCGGGGCCGCGAGGGCACCGGAAGAGCGGCGCTGGGCAGCCGCGGGCCCGTTCCGGGCGCGCCGGCGAGGCCCGCGTGCAGGGCGCGGACCAGCGAGAGCGCGGCGCGCAGGGCGCGGACGAACGCTCCTTCGGCCACCGACTGGGCGGAGTGCGCCGACAGTTCGACGAGCCGGGCCAGGGCCAGGTCCCCGCACCGCAGCAGCCAGCCGGCGGCGAGGGCCGCGAGGACGTGGCAGAGCAGCATCGGCAGGGACGGCAGCAGCGAGGCCGGTCCGGTGGTGGTGGAGAGGGCGTCGGCGGGGTGGTGCGTCGCACCGGTGTGGGCGCCGCCGACCGGGGCGATCCGTGCGTCGGTGAGGATGCGCTGCGCCTGGGCCGGGCTGATCGCCGCCGCGGTGGTCCCGCACACCAGCCGTGCGGCCTGCTGGATCAGTGAGGCGTCGGAGAGGGGCCCCGGTCCGCCGGAGCCGGCGGACGCACCGGACGCCGTGACCGTCGCGGCACCGTGCTGCCCGAGCCCGAAGAGCGTGTGGAGCGCGGTCTGGCCGACGGTGAGCAGTACCGCGATGCCCGGCAGCGAACGCCGGCGTCCGGCCAGCGGCATGGCGACCAGGACCGCCCCGAGGAATCCCGCGCCCAGTGACCACAGCGGAACGGTGGCGTAGGAGGCGAGCGTGTGCCCTGCCGCGGCCAGCACGACGCAGACCGCGGCGAACACCGCGGCCCGCAGGATCCGGAGATCGTTCCCGGAGCGCGCCGTAGGCGGGTGGGGGGCAGTCATGGCGGGGTCATCATCGCACTGGCGTCCCCCGCTCCGTGCGGCAGGTCCACAAGATGCCGTACGACCGGAAGAGGGTCGGAAGGTCACCCTCTGGTGCGAGGCGCCCCACATACACCGTTCGGCGGGAGGGGCGCATCCGCCATATGGGCGTTCTCACGCGAACAGAGTGCTTACGGACGGGCACGGGGGGCAATACGTAACGGTATGTCGAGCCGCGGCCGGGAGGCTGGAGCATGAGCATCTGGTGGTCACTCCATTTGCGGCGCGAGGCTGCGAGCGTGCCCCTGGCCCGACGCCTGCTGATCGGCACCATGGAGACGGCGGGCGTCGACCCGGAGATCTCCTTCGACCTCTCCGTCGCGCTGAGCGAGGCGTGTGCCAACGCCGTCGAACACGGCGGGGACGTCGCCCCCGGCAGCCCGCCCGGCAGCCCTTCGGAGGCGTACCGCGTCACGGCCTACCTCGACGGTGAGCGCTGCCGTATCGAGGTCGCCGACATGGGGCCCGGTTTCCCGGCGGCCGCTCCCGGCAGGCCGGGAGGAGTGGCGGGGCCGGTGTCCGCGGACGCCGAGCACGGCCGCGGTCTGTGGCTCATCCGGGAGCTCGCCGACCACGTCCACATCGGCAGTACGCCGGGCCGTGCCGGGTCGGTGGTGAGCTTCGACAAGATCCTCAAATGGCGTGAGGACGCACCGCTGGTGGCGGTCTGACGGCAGGACACGCGCAACCAGGACACGCAGAACTCGGCGCACCACGGCAGGACACGCCGACGGCCGGGCACCCGCTCGGGTACCCGGCCGTCGTGCGAAGGTCGTCCCTCCGCCGGGAGGTCAGCCCCTCAGCGCGGCCATCCACTCCTCGACCTCGTCCGAGCGGCGCGGCAGCCCGGCCGACAGGTTCCGGTTCCCGTCCTCGGTGACCAGGATGTCGTCCTCGATGCGGACGCCGATGCCCCGGTACTCCTCGGGCACGGTCAGGTCGTCGGCCTGGAAGTACAGGCCCGGCTCGACGGTGAGCACCATGCCGGGCTCCAGCGTGCCGTCCACGTACGTCTCCACGCGCGCGGCGGCGCAGTCGTGGACGTCCATGCCGAGCATGTGCCCGGTGCCGTGCAGCGTCCAGCGGCGCTGCAGCCCCAGCTCCAGCACGCGCTCGACCGGGCCCTCGACCAGACCCCACTCGACGAGCCGCTCGGCCAGCACGCGCTGCGCCGCGTCGTGGAAGCCGCGGTACTTGGCGCCCGGCTTCACGGCCGCGATGCCGGCCTCCTGGGCGTCGTACACGGCGTCGTAGATCTTCTTCTGCAGCTCGGTGTACGTGCCGTTGATCGGCAGCGTGCGCGTGACGTCCGCCGTGTAGTACGTGTGCGTCTCCACGCCCGCGTCGAGCAGCAGCAGGTCGCCGGAGCGGACCGGGCCGTCGTTGCGCACCCAGTGCAGGGTGCAGGCGTGCGGGCCGGCGGCGCAGATGGAGCCGTAGCCGACGTCGTTGCCCTCCACGCGGGCGCGGAGGAAGAACGTGCCCTCGATGTAGCGCTCGCTGGTCGCCTCGGCCTTGTCCAGGACCTTCACGACGTCCTCGAAGCCGCGCACGGTGGAGTCGACGGCCTTCTGCAGCTCGCCGATCTCGAAGTCGTCCTTGACCAGGCGGGCCTCGGACAGGAAGACGCGCAGCTCCTCGTCGCGCTCGGCGGTGACCTTGTCGGTCAGGGCCGCCTCGATGCCGGCGTCGTGCCCGCGCACGACGCGCACCGGGCCGGTGGCCTCACGCAGCGCGTCGGGCAGCTTGCGCACGTCGGAGGCGGGGATGCCGTACCGCTTCTCGGCCTCGGTGAGGGAGTGGCGGCGGCCGACCCACAGCTCGCCCTGGCCGTCGAGCCAGAACTCGCCGTTCTCGCGGTCGGAACGGGGCAGGAGGTAGATGGTGGCCTCGTGACCGTCGCCCTTGGGCTCAAGGACCAGGACGCCGTCCTCGGTCTGGTTGCCGGTGAGGTACGCGTACTCGACCGACGCGCGGAAGGCGTACTCCGTGTCGTTGGAGCGGGTCTTCAGGTTGCCCGCGGGGACCACCAGGCGCTCGCCGGGGAAGCGGGCGGAGAGTGCGGCGCGGCGGGCGGCGGTCTCGGCGGCCTGGGCGATCGGCTCCAGGTCGCGCAGCTCCGTGTCGGCCCAGCCCGACTTCATGTTCGCGGCCAGCTCGTCGGACACGCCCGGGTACAGGCCGTTCTTGCGCTGCTCGACCGGCTCTTCGGTCTCCTCCGGGCCCGCTGCGTCAACAGCAGGGTCGGACACGGCCGGGTTCTCCGGGTTGAGCTCCTCCGCCACGGTCATCCTCCTAGATACGGCACTGGACCATCCCCCATCGTACGGGCGTACGGAAGGGGGCACTGGGGCGTAGGACCTCTTACACGCAGGCGCTACCGTCCGTTATGCGGAAATCCCTGCGTGTCACTGTCCGTTATTCGAACCGGACGGCCAGCAGCACCACGTCGTCCTCGGAGTCCTCCTCCGCCTTTCCGTCCGGCAGCACCGTGCGCAGGACGTGCTCCGCGACGGCCCCCGGGTCGTGGCGCAGCGCCCGGGGCACTCCGGCTGCCGCCGCGTGCAGGCGGGCGAACGCACGGTCGGCCGGGTCGCCGGTGCGCTGCAGCAGCCCGTCGGTGTACAGCAGAACCGTCTCTCCGGGCTCGGCCTGGAGTTCCACGCTCGGTGCCTCCCAGCAGGCGAGCATCCCGAGCGGTGCGGAGACGGAGGTCTCGACGAACTCCGTGCGGCGCTCCCCGATCAGCAGCGGTGGGCTGTGCCCGGCACCGGCCAGTGTGATCCGGCGCAGCGCGGGCTCGCAGTAGCCGAACAGGGCGGTGGCCGAGCGGGCGGGCTCGGTGAGCCGCAGCAGCAGCTCCAGGTCGGACAGGACGGCGACCGGGTCCTCGCCCTCCATCACGGCGTACGCCCGCAGGGACGCGCGCAGTCGTCCCATCGCGGCGACCGCGCTGGGCCCGGACCCGGTGACGGAGCCGACGGCGAGACCGAGTGCGGCGTCCGGCAGCGGCAGCGCGTCGTACCAGTCGCCGCCGCCGCGCGGACCGGTCCGGTGCCGGGCCGCGAGCTGAACGCCGGGCACCCGCGGCAGGCGGGAGGGCAGTAGTTCCTCGACCATCGTCGCCATGCACGCGCGCGTGCGCTCGAATTCCACGAGCCGGGCCAGGTGCGCGGCGGCGTACCGCAGGTACAGACCGGCGAGGTGGCGCTGGCGTTCACCCGGTTCGGCGGGCTCGTCGTAGAGCCATACGGCGGCTCCCAGACGGTCGGTGCCCTCGGCGGACAGTGGCAGCGTGTAACTGGCGGCGTAGCCGAGGCGGGCGGCGACCTCGCGGTGGCGGGGGTCGAGACCCTTCTCGGCGAGCAGGTCGGGTTCGGCGATCCCGCCGTCGCCGACCGGCAGCCCGTCCAGAATGCGCCCGTACGACAGGGAGCTGCGGGGGACGGTCTCCATGTGGCCGAGGTCGGCGCGGGCCAGCCCGAGGCCGACGGTGGACTCCGGGCCGAGTCCGTCGGCCGGTTCCAGTACGACGAGACCGCGCCGGGCGCCCACCAGGGCGGCTCCGGCGCGCAGGAGTTCCTGGAGTCCTTCGGACAGGGAGTCCGTACGAACCAGGCGCTCGGTCAGTTCGTGCAGGGTCGTGAGGTCCGAGACCCAGCCGGCGAGCCGGTCCTGGAGCAGGACACCGGGGGCGTCGGGTGCGGGAGGGGCGTCCGTGGCGTTCGGTGGTGTGGCCGGGGAGGCGCCCGGGGGCGCGGACGCGACAGTGTGTGCGGGGGACGGAACCGTTGAATCGATTCCGGCCACTTTCGCAGGGTGCGGGGCATTCATGGCGTCCGGCTTTCCGACCGGTGCTTACTGCTCAAAAGCATCGCAAACCCCCATGTCATTCTGCACCGCCGGCAGTGTCTCCACATGTACACGCACTCGTAAGGGGATGTCCAGCATTGTCCTGCTGGGATTCCTGGTGTCCGTGAGGTCTGAGTGCCCTCCTTCCCGACCTCTTGCGAAAAAGCGAAGTTGGCTTGAAACTGCCCCACAGGACGCCTTGTTGCGGTCGACTGGGGGTGCTTTACGGAGCGTCACAGCGGTCGTGATGGGTACGTACTCGGTGAAGGCCAGGGGCGGTTGGGGGCCGCTCGGAACCTGGCGACGGACCCGGGCGTCCTATCCACCGACGACCGTGCCCCATCCTCCCGTGGCGGAGGCGGAGAGAAATACGCGCGACGGCAAACGCCAGACTTCGCCACCCCCGCGCCACGCCCATGCTGTGACAGACGCAGTGTGTTTGACAGACGCAGTGTGGACGGAACCGCCGCGGACGCAGTCAGTGCTCGACCCGCAGGGGTTTCCTTGCCCTTGAAGGGTGTCCCACGGCAGGGACGTCCCTCGGCAGGGATGTGATGCGCCACCAGCTACGCGCAGCGAAGAGATCGACACATGGTGTGATGTGACCCCGGTGTTGCCAGGCGTGCAACGGAAAGGAACGAGCGCTCATGCGCGAGATCCTCGGAAGGCGACGCAGGCTCTTGTCCCAGCACGACGACGGGCGGCCTGAGCTGATCGGCGCGGCCCTGACCTACGCGACGCGATGGCAGTGGCCCGTACTCCCGGGCGTGGCGGCGGATCCGCAGGCGCGGTCGCGCTGCGGCTGCCCCGATCCGGAGTGCACGGTGCCCGGCGCGCATCCCTTCGACCCCGGCCTCCTCGCGGCCACCACCGACGCGCGCATGGTGCGCTGGTGGTGGACCAACCGGCCCACCGCGCCGATCGTCCTCGCCACCGGGGGCGGCGCCCCGTGCGCCGTCTCCCTGCCCGCCCTGCCGGCCGCCCGCGCCCTGACCGCGCTCGACCGCGCCGGTCTGCGGCTCGGCCCCGTCGTCGCCTCGCCCACCCGCTGGTCGCTGCTGGTCAAGCCGTACTCCATGGAGCAGCTGGGGGAGCTGCTCTACGCCAAGGACTTCGTCCCCGGCTCCCTGCGCTTCCACGGCGAGGGCGGCTACCTCGCGCTGCCCCCGTCCGAGACCGGCCGGGGTGCCGTCCGCTGGGAGCGGGCCCCACTGCCCGGCTCGGCCGCGCCCTGGGTGCCCGACGTGGAGGCCGTGGTGGACGCGGTGGTCGACGCCCTCACTCGTACGGGTGTGAGCGCGCCCGAGTTGTAGGAGTGTCCGGCGCACGCGAAAGGGCGAGGGCGCCCGGGATCGTTATCGTCCGCCCCATGCCGCTTCACGCTGGAAAGCGCCCTGCCACGAGGCCGCGCCGCGCGGAGCCGCGCCGCGGCACGCCGGCTCGCCGACGGGCCCGTCCGTACGGGCTCGCCGGCATCGTGGTGTGCGCGGTCGCGCTGCCGTTCGCCGTGGCGTCCGCCGGGCTCCCGGGAGCCGGGGGGCGGGGCCCCGAGGCGGTGCACCTCCTCCCCGGGGACGGTGACGCCAAGGTGCCCGAGGGTGCCCGCCGCGCCCCGGCCGCAGTCACGCCCGTCCGTTCCCCGCTGCCCGTCGGCCCGGCCACCGCCGTGCGCTGCGGTCCCGAACTCAGCTCGCCCCAGGGCATCGAGGCGCAGACCTGCGTCCTGACCCAGGGCACGGAGAGCTGGGCGCGGACCTCCTACCGCAACGCGACCGGCCACCCCCTGGAAGCCGTGCTGAGCCTTACGGGGCCCGACGGGCGCAGCGTGCGGATGCGCTGCGCGGTGAGTGCCGAGGACGCACCGGACACCTGCGAGACACCCCGGGAGCGGACCCGGGGCGAACCGCTGGCGTACACCGCGGTCGCGGAGTTCGCGGGACAGGCCGGGAGCGGGCCGCTGCTGCTGCGAACCGGGAGCGGGAGAGCCGGCCGGAGCGACGGCGGCTACGGGAGCGCCGAGGGTGACGGGAGTGGCGGGCTCAGGGGCCGAAACCGTGGCGGCACCGAGAGCAACTCGACTGTGGAAACAAGGAGTTGACGGGCGGCTGCGGTACGTGTGCGGCCGGGCGCACGGAAAGACCCGGTTGCTGGCGACGGGGGATGCACCAGCAACCGGGCTACTCGAACGGTAACAAGAGATCGGCGGTTAGCAAATTCGATCTCCTGTTTTCCGGTCATCGACTGACCCGTTCCCAAGGGGAGTTGTGATCGGAGTCACCCGCTTCTCGACCGGAGCTCCGGCTGACCGGTCGGTCAGCCGGGCCGGACACCGGAGCTGTGCGTCAGCTGAGCGTGACCTGTCGGTTGGTCAGGCCGCCGCGCGCCCGGCGCTCGTCCGGGGTGAGCGGAGCGTCCGAGGCCAGGGCCTCGGCGAGGCGCTCCGCGAACTCGGCCGCCGGCTTCTCGACGTCCTGAGCGGTGACCTCGCTCGGCAGGTCCCACACCGGGACGGTGAGTCCGTGGGCGCGGAAGGAGCCGACGAGGCGGGTTCCCTCGCCGAGGCTCGACCGGCCGGCCGCGTGCAGCCGGGCGAGAGCGTCCAGAAGACGCTCCTCCTCGTGCGGCATGACCCAGCGCAGGTGGTTCTTGTCCGGCGTCTCGCACCAGTAGGCGGAGTCCACGCCCTGGAGCCGGACGGTCGGGATGGCCGCGGCGTTGGCCCGTTCCAGGGAGGCGGTCACCTCCGGCGTGGCGTTCTCCGGGTCCGGGACCCAGAACTCGAAGCCTGCGTGGACCTCCGGCTCGAACGCCCCCTCGGGGTCGAGCAGGTCCTGCAGCCGCGGCCCGCCGGCCGGCGCGCGACGCCCCTGCACCGGGGTGCCCGGATCGGCGGTGAGGGCCCGCTGGAGCGTGTCGGCGAGGTCGCGGCTGATGTCGCCCGACGCCGTGTCGTTCTGCAGGCCGAGGAGGACCGAGCCGTCGTCGCGGCGCAGGGCGGGCCAGGCCATCGGCAGCACCGTGGCCAGCGTGACCGAGGGGACCCCCTCGGGCAGGCCGTCCTTCAGCGTCAGCTCCACCGTGGCCGCCGGAACCAGCTCGCGCAGCGCCACCCAGTCGCACTCGCCGGGCAGCCCCTCGAACGGACGCTGCACCAGCGCGGTGGTGGCCTGCGCGGCGGCCCTGCCGTGGCAGGCCTTGTACCGGCGACCGCTGCCGCAGGGGCAGGGCTCGCGGGCGCCGACGACCGGAACGTCAGCGCCTGCGGCGCGGGCCCCGTCGGTGAGCTGCGGCCGCTTGGCCTTCGTCTGAGGTCGCTTCTTGGCCATCGTGGGTGTCTCCCGGTTGCGGCTCATTTCGTACGGCGCGAGCCTAGCCGTTCACACGTCTGCCGACGGGACTCTGTGGACGGCGGGCCGCCGGTGGGCAACTCGTACGGGCCGCCGGCGGACAATTCGTACGGGCTGCCGGGGGACAACTTGTACGGGCCCGTTCGCGGACACCTCGTACGGGCCGTCAGTCGGCGACTCGTGCGGGCTGCCCGCGCAGCTTGCTCGTACGGGCCGTCGGCCGACAGCCCGTACGGGCCGTCCGCGGACAACTCTTCCGGCTTCCTCTCTCCGCTTCCCCGTGCGAGGAGCGCCGCTCTCAGCCGACGTCGTCGAGCGCGTCCGCGAAGTCCAGGCCCGGGATCTCCGAGACCGCCGGTGCGGCGATCCGGGTGGCGAAGTCGTCGCGACGGTGCCCCGCGTCCGGGTCGTGCACGTCGTCGTGGACGACGACCCAGACCGTGACCTCTCCGCACGCGTCGTCCCGTACGCCCCAGTCGTCGGCGAGCGCGGTGATGATGTTCAGCCCGCGGCCGCCGTGCGCGGTGACCGAGGGGGTCGCCGGGGCCGGGCGGGTCGGGCCGCCACCGTCCGTGACCTCCACGACCAGCCGGCCGCCCGCGTCCACCTCCCACGCGGCGCGGACATCGCCGTCACCGGCCAGGGCGTCGCCCAGCGGACGGCCGTGCTTGCACGCGTTGCTCAGGAGTTCGGAAAGGACCAGTACGGCGTCGTCGATGACCGATTCCGCCACACCGCCTCTGCGCAACTGCTCCCGCATCCGGTGCCTTGCTTTCCCCACGCCCGCAGGGCCATGGGGAACGGCCATGCTCGACGACGTGGGCACCTCCTGTGCCACCACCAACGCCACCCCCGAGACCTCCTTCGCCCCACGCCACGGTGTGGATGCCCTCCTGGCCTGAACCGGAAACCGGCCGGTCCCCGTCCAGTGACGCATTCGACACGGTCGAACACGCACCGAACGCGCCGGAGCACTCCCCGTAACCATGTGGCTGGATTTCGCCGGTGTGGCCGATACCGATGTGGCCCGGACCGGAATATGAGGCAGAGGGGGCGTGGGGTCAAGGTGTGCGGACGAATCAGCGGCCGAGGTGGGCCAGCACCGCGCGCGGCCGGTTGGTGATGACGGCGTCGACACCGAGGTCGACACAGAGATCCACGTCGTTCATCTCGTTCACCGTCCACACGTGCACCTGGTGACCGGCCCGCTTCAGGCGCTCGATGTAGGCGGGGTGGTTGCGCACGATCCGGATCGAGGGGCCCGCGATCCGGACACCCGCGGGCAGCCGCCCGTCCCGCAGCCGGGGCGAGACGAACTGCATCAGATAGACCGTCGGAAGGGTCGGCGAGGCGGCCCGCACCCGGTGCAGCGAGCGGGCCGAGAAACTCATCACCCGCACCGGGGACTCGGCGGCCGAGGCCGGGGCGTCGAGTCCGAACCGCTTCAGGAGCAGCAGCAGCCGCTCCTCCACCTGCCCCGCCCAGCGCGTGGGGTGCTTGGTCTCGATGGCCAGCTCCACCCGCCGCCCCGCGTCGGACACCAGCTGGAGCAGTCGCTCCAGGGTCAGGACGGAGGTCTCCTCCCGGTCCTCCGGCCGGTGCTCCCAGTCGGGCTGCTCGTCGCGTGTCCGCCAGAACTCCCGGGTCCGGCGGGCGCCGAAGTCCAGCGCGGCCAGATCGGCGAGCTCCAGCGCCGAGACCGCGCCGCGACCGTTCGACGTACGGTTGACGCGCCAGTCGTGCACGCAGACCAGGTGGCCGTCGGCGGTCAGGCGCACATCGCACTCCAGGGCGTCCGCCCCGTCCTCGATCGCCTTCCGGTATGCGGCCAGGGTGTGCTCGGGGGCCTCTTCGGAGGCTCCGCGGTGGGCGACGACCTGGATCCGGTGCTGTCGTGCGTGGGTCACCGCGTCATGGTGCCACCGCGTGCGGGTAGACGTGCCACCGGAGTCGGCGGAAGCCGTCGGCAGGCACGCCCGTTTAGTCTTGGATGACCCATGTAAAGGCTGGTCGTGGACCCACAGCAACCGCTTATGGTGCTCTGACGGCCCGTGGGAAAAGCTGATGGCATACGAAAACCCTGCACAACTGCCTCGCGCCGGACCGTGGAGCAGCGCGCGCGTGAGCGTGGCTGAGCGCGACCAGAGTGACCGAGCACCAGCCGTGGAACGACGAGAAGCAGCCGTGGAACGACGAGACCCCGCCGTGGAACGAGGAGAGAAGACGTGAGCACCGAGAACGAGGGCACCGCGGTACCCCCGGCCCCGTCCGCACCTCCCGTGCCGGTGGAATCTCCCGCACCCTCCGCCGAATCGGCCACTCCGCACCCGCACCCGGACCAGCCGCCGTCCCCCGCACCCGCCGCCCCGTCGCCGTCCGCAGCGCCCACGGGTCCGGAGGCGCACGACGGTTTCCGGCCACCTGCCCACACGCCCCAGCCGACCCCCCACACCCCGTACGGAGGGTCCGCCCCCGACGCCTCCTGGCCGCCGCCCCCGCCGCCGGCCACCGGCGCGTACGGCGGAGGCGGGGACGGTTCCGGCGGCGGCTGGGGCTCCTCGTACCAGCCGCCCGCGCCGAAGGCGGGCCGCGGCCGCGGCGGCCTGGTCGCCGCGCTGCTGATCGCCGCGCTGGTCGCCGGCGGACTGGGCGGCGGCCTCGGCTACACCTTGGCCAAGAACAACGACGAGACCGGCTCCACGACGGTCTCCGCCTCGGACACCGGCGGCTCCGTCAAGCGCGACGTGGGCACGGTCGCCGGCGTCTCCGCCAAGGCGCTGCCCAGCACGGTCACCATCCAGGCCGAGGGCAGCAACGGCGAGGGCGGCACCGGCACCGGCTTCGTCTTCGACAAGGAAGGCCACATCGTCACCAACAACCACGTGGTGGCGGAGGCGGTCGACGGCGGCAAGCTCAGCGCGACCTTCCCCGACGGCAAGAAGTACGACGCGGAGGTGGTGGGCCACGCCCAGGGCTACGACGTCGCGGTCATCAAACTCGAGAACGCCCCCTCGGACCTGAACCCGCTGCCCCTCGGCGACTCCGACAAGGTGGCGGTCGGCGATTCCACGATCGCCATCGGCGCCCCCTTCGGCCTGTCCAACACGGTCACCACGGGCATCATCAGCGCCAAGAACCGCCCCGTGGCCTCGAGCGACGGCAGCGCGAGCAGCAAGGCGTCCTACATGAGCGCGCTGCAGACCGACGCCTCGATCAACCCGGGCAACTCCGGCGGCCCGCTGCTGGACGCCCAGGGCAACGTCATCGGGATCAACTCCGCGATCCAGTCCACGAGCAACGGCGGCTTCGGCGGCGGCGCCGGCCAGGCGGGCTCGATCGGCCTGGGCTTCGCCATCCCGATCAACCAGGCCAAGTTCGTCGCCCAGGAGCTGATCAGGACCGGCAAGCCGGTGTACGCGAAGATCGGCGCCTCCGTCTCCCTGGAGGAGACCACGAACGGCGCCAAGATCACCGAGCAGGGCGTCGGCGGCTCCGAGCCCGTCGAGGCGGGCGGCCCCGCGGCCGATGCGGGGCTCAAGGCCGGCGATGTCATCACCAAGCTCGACGACCGCGTGATCGACAGCGGCCCCACCCTGATCGGCGAGATCTGGACCCACAAGCCCGGTGACAAGGTCACGGTCACCTACGAGCGCGGCGGCAAGACCGGGACGACCGAGCTCACCCTGGGCTCCAAGACCGGCGACGACTGACCGGCGCACCCCCGCCGGGACCCGCTACCCTGGTCATCGCGCCGCCGATCACGTGCGGCGCGGGGTGGGTTGCCCGAGCGGCCTAAGGGAACGGTCTTGAAAACCGTCGTGGCGCAAGTCACCGTGGGTTCAAATCCCACACCCACCGCAGAGATTGACGGCCCCTGACCGGAGTATCCGGTCGGGGGCCGTTGCGTTGTGCCGTGGTGGAGGGGCGCGGACAAGGTACTCGGGTGGGGATGAGTACGGGTGCTCTGGTCGGCCGGTCGGGGGGACGGAACGGTTGGGGCATGGAACAACGACAGGCGAAGGTGTCCCATCAGTTGGTGTCGGCCCTCGTGGCGGCCGGACTGGCGTCGGCGCTGTGGGCCGCGTGGCTGGGGTGGGACCAGCGGCGGGACGTGCGGCCGGACGGCTCGACGACCGGGCCGTACGAGGCGTGGCAGGTGGTGGGGCTCGTGCTGACTCTGCTGGTGCCGGTGTGCTGGGCGGTGGTCCGGCGCCATGCCGTGGGCCCTGTGCTCGGTGTCACGGTCGGGCTGACAGGCGCCGCCTTCTACGACTGGTCGGACGACGCCAGCGGTCTGTTCGTGATCGGTGTCGGGATGGTGATGGTCGGGAGCTTCGTGGCGACCGCCGTGCTTGCCGCCGTGATCGAGTCCGTGAGACGCCGAGGTGGGGCCGCGGCAGGGCGGTGACCGGGGTGTGGCTCGCGTGAGCGGGCGGGGACATGCGGGCCCGGCGGCCCGGTCACGGGCGGTGGCCTGTCATGCGAGCCGCGGACGCGATCGTTGCGCGGGCCTCGCGTTCGGTGAGGCCCGTGTGGCGGGCCGCGTCCATCAGGGCGTCCGTGAGGGCCGTGCCGATGCCGTTCTCGTAGGCGCGGCAGGCCGCCCAGAAGAGGCGGGTGTTGCGCTGGCCCTCGTGGGCGGCGAGGACGAACTGGACGAGGGCCCGGCCGTGGGGGTCGGCGGTGGTGGCGGTCGGGTGGGCGCGGGGCGGTGGGAGCAGGAGGCGCAGGAGTGCGGGAGGGCAGGGCGCGGGTGCCAGGTGGGAGGTGCCGGGGGCGGTGGTGTAGGTGCCGTGGCGGGTGCGGGAGCCGGGGCCGACCAGGTAGCCGCCGGCGCCGCGGATGTCGATGCCGGGGGCGAGGCGGCCGGCCGAGTTGGGGACGACCGCGTCGGGTGGGCCGCTGAGCCAGAGGTGGCGGCCTCCGCTGGGGGTCAGGACGACGACCGTGGGCGGGATCGTGAACAGATGGCGCAGGGCCAGTTCGCGCAGGGCGGCCGAGGAGTCCGTCGCCGACTTGGTGTCCAGGTCCACGCCGATGAGGTGGTGCGGGGGCAGGCCGCAGGCGATGCCGTAGCCCGTGGCCCAGGGGGCGGCGGCGAAGAGGGCGCGGATGCGGGCCGGGTCGGTGGAGGCGTCGTGGACCCCGTGGCCGAAGCGGCCGCACTCGCCGTGGCAGGGGGCCGGTGACGGGTCGTCGCGGTGGGGGGAGCGCAGGGCCGGGAGCTTCGTCCGGGTCAGAGGGAGGACGGCCAGTCCGCGTTCGGCGGCGGACAGGGCGTGGGCGAGGGCCAGCGTCGTGGCCTGCCGGTCGGTGGTGGCCATGACTTTATTTTCGTACGTACGTTCGAGAAAAGGAAGGGTGGGGGTGCGCGACGCGCCGGGGTGGTGAGTGGGGCCGGGAAAGTGGCGGAACGCTTCACCTCTTGTGGCGCTTGAGGTGTGAGTGCCCCTACTGCCCTGAGGTGGGTCGGAAGTGAAGCAAAGGGGTTTATCGACTTGTCCTCACGCTTGAGGGCGAATCGGGGCTTCCGGGGTGGTTCGCCGGGGATTCGGTGGGCAACTCTGATCACGCGACGTCGTCCACAGCGTCGAGGCGGCGGGCCAACTGCCTTGGCGCACACCCTGGTTCACACAGCTTCACGCAGCTCACGCAGCTTCACATGTTCTGGAGGAACACATGGCAAGCATCCGTACCGCCCGTGTCATCGCCGCCGTCGCCGCCCTTCCGCTCGCCGCCGCACTCTTCGGCGGCGTCGCGGCGGCGGACAACGGCGCCTTCGCGGACGACGGATCGAGCGCGACGGCCGCCGAGGCCTCCCAGGGCAGCCTCGGCAGCGGCGTCGGCGACGACAACAACGGCAACTCGTCCACCACGCAGCAGCAGGCGATCGGCGCCGGCGCCTCGAACCAGAACAACACCGCGCAGGTCGACGGTTCCCCGTTCACGGCCGTCAACCAGGGCAACGACAACGTGGCCGTCAGCTTCTCCCCGCTGTGGTGGTGAGCTGAGGGGCCGGTGCGGGTGCGCTCCGGCACCGGTCCCTCACTCTTCGGCGGGTGTGCTTCATGGGGTCGCAAGGCGTCTGGGCGGCGGTGCTTCGGTACCGCCGCCCAGGCGTTTTCGTGCCCGCGCGTCCCGAGAGGGCTGTACTCGCGTCCCGAGAGGGCCGTACCCGAGGGGAAGCCCTCGGGGGGAGTCCTCAGGGGGAACCCGCAGGGGACCCGCAGTGCCTCTCCTCCCCTCGTCCACCCACAGGAGGTGGGGCAGGCACCCTCCCTACAACCTGAGGCGGACTCTGCTTCGGGACCTGCGGCCGATCCGCCGGGCACCCCCTCGCTCATAGCGTTGAGCCATGACCACACCCGTCTGCACCAGCGCGTCGAACGCCGCCACGGCCAACGCCCCGGGCAAGACCCCGGCCATGGTCACCGCCCTGGCCACAGCAAGGACGCAGACCTTCCCGTACCCGTCGTTCTCGTCGTACGTGAAGGCCCGTCAGCCGGTGCTGCTGCGTGCCGCCCGGTCGCTGACCGCGAACCCGAGCGACGCGGAGGACCTGCTGCAGACCGCGCTCACCAAGACGTACGTGGCCTGGGAGCGCATCGAGGACCACCGTGCCCTGGACGGCTATGTGCGCCGGGCGCTGCTGAACACCCGGACCTCGCAGTGGCGCAAGCGCAAGGTCGACGAGTTCGCCTGCGACGAGCTGCCCGAGCCGGAGCCCGTGGGCGGCGGGGACGACCCGGCGGAGCGGCAGGCCCTGCACGACGCGATGTGGCGGGCGATCATGAAGCTGCCCGCCCGGCAGCGGGCGATGGTCGTCCTCAGGTACTACGAGGACCTCAGCGAGGCCCAGACGGCGGAAGTGCTCGGAGTTTCCGTGGGCACGGTGAAGTCGGCGGTGTCCCGGGCGCTCGGCAAGCTGCGCGAAGACCCTGAGCTGGGGATTGTCCGGTAATAGTGCCCTTTGGGTGCCATCGGTGAGCGAACCCACAGGGTGCCGCACGCTGATCGATCACCCGGGAGTAGTGACATACCGCGTGGTATGTGCGCAGAATCAGCGCAACCCTTACCGCCGCGTAGGCAATGTCGCCCCGGGAGGACACCGTGCTGAGCACGATGCAGGACGTACCGCTGCTGATATCGAGGATCCTCACCCACGGGTCGACGATCCACGGCAGCTCGCAGGTGACCACCTGGACCGGTGAGGACGAGCCGCACCGCCGCTCCTTCGCCGAGATCGGCGCCCGCGCCGCCCAGCTGGCGCACGCCCTGCGCGAGGACCTCGCCGTCGCCGACGACGAACGCGTGGCGACCCTCATGTGGAACAACGCCGAGCACGTCGAGGCCTACTTCGCGATTCCCTCCATGGGCGCGATCCTCCACACCCTCAATCTTCGCCTTCCGCCCGAGCAGCTGGCCTGGATCGTGAACCACGCGGCCGACCGGGTCGTGATCGCCAACGGTTCACTGCTGCCGCTGCTGGCCCCGCTGCTGCCGCACCTGAAGACGGTCGAGCACGTCGTCGTCAGCGGCCCGGGCGACCGCTCGCTGCTGGACGGGGCGGCCGTCCAGGTGCACGAGTACGAGGACCTGATCGCCGGGAAGCCGGCCACGTACGAGTGGCCCGAGCTGGACGAGCGTGCCGCCGCCGCCATGTGCTACACGTCCGGCACCACCGGCGACCCCAAGGGCGTGGTCTACAGCCACCGTTCCATCTACCTGCACTCCATGCAGGTCAACATGGCGCAGTCGATGGGCCTGACCGACCAGGACACCTCGCTGGTCGTGGTCCCGCAGTTCCACGTCAACGCCTGGGGGCTGCCGCACGCCACCTTCATGACCGGCGTCAACATGCTGATGCCGGACCGCTTCCTGCAGCCGGCCCCGCTCGCCGCGATGATCGAGGGCGAACGGCCGACGCACGCCGCCGCCGTCCCCACCATCTGGCAGGGCCTGCTCGCGGAGCTGACCGCCAGGCCCCGGAACGTCGCGTCCCTCACCCAGGTCACCATCGGCGGCTCCGCGTGTCCGCCCTCCCTGATGGAGGCCTTCGACAAGCTCGGCATGCGGGTCTGCCACGCCTGGGGCATGACGGAGACCTCGCCGCTCGGCACGGTCGCCCGGCCGCCGGCCCACGCGGTCGGCACCGACGAGGAGTTCGCGTACCGCCTCACCCAGGGCCGTTTCCCGGCCGGCGTCGAGGCCCGCCTCACCGGTCCCGGTGGCGAGCGCCTGCCCTGGGACGGTGAGTCCGCCGGCGAGCTGGAGGTCCGCGGCAACTGGATCGCCGGCGCCTACTACAACGGCCCCGGCACCGAGCCGCTGCGTCCCGACGACAAGTTCAGCGAGGACGGCTGGCTGAAGACGGGCGACGTCGGCACGATCTCCCCCGACGGCTTCCTCACGCTCACCGACCGGGCCAAGGACGTCATCAAGTCCGGCGGCGAGTGGATCTCCTCCGTCGATCTGGAGAACGCGCTCATGTCCCACCCGGACGTCGCCGAGGCCGCCGTCGTCGCCGTCCCCGACGACAAGTGGGGCGAGCGTCCGCTGGCCACGGTCGTGCTCAAGGAGGGCGCGAGCGTCGACTTCACCGCGCTGCGCACCTTCCTCGCCGAGGACGGCAAGATCGCCAAGTGGCAGCTCCCGGAGCGGTGGACGATCATCGAGGCCGTGCCGAAGACGAGCGTCGGCAAGTTCGACAAGAAGGTGCTGCGCAGGCAGTACGCCGACGGCGGGCTGGACGTCACCCGGCTCTGACCGCCGACGCGCTCACGCCGGGCGGGGAGTGCCCGTGGCCTCCCGCCCGGCGTCCGTGCGTTCACCACTTCCGAACGGCCGTCGCCGACCACCCCAGTACGAGCCACGCCCCTGCCACCGCGCACACCCCGCCCCAGCCCCAGTGGCCGTACGCGGGCCCCGCGACGGCCGAGGCGAGCGCGCCGCCCGCGAAGCCGGACACCACGTACGCCGTGTTGGCGGTGGCCGGGGCGGAGGTGGTGGTCAGGGCGAGGGTCTGGTTGGCGACGTGGGAGGCGACCAGGGCCGCGTGCACCAGGACCGCCGCCGCGCACAGGGCCGCCATCACCTGCCCGCCCAGCCAGAACAGCGGCACGGACACCGCGGCGAGCAGATACGCGGACCGTACGACCTTGGCGGCGCCGAACCGGTCGACCAGGCCGCCCGCGAGCGGCGCGACGACACTCGCCGCGAGCCCGAACAGGCCGAACAGCCCGGCCGCGGCGGTGGTCATGCCGTACCCGTCGTCCCCCGCCAGGAGCAGCGCCAGCGAGGTCCACAGGGCGCTCCAGGCGCCGTACATCCCCGCCTGTCGCACGCACGCGCGCCACAGGTCCGGCGAGCGGCGCACCACACCGGGCAGCGCGGCGAGCCCCGCGAACAGCGGTCCCTGCCGCTGTCGCCGTTCCACGGGCAGGATGTACGCGGTGGCCAGACCGAGCGCGGCGGTCAATACGGCCGCGCCCACGAACACCACGCGCCAGCCGAAGGCCTGCCCGACCAGCCCGCCGAGCACCCGGGCCGCCACGACACCGGTGAACAGACCCGCGATGACGGCCGCGACGTGCCGGGCCCGGCGTTCGGCGGGGGCGCGCTCGGCGACGAGCGGGACGAGCAGCTGCGGTACGACGGTCGCGGCCGAGGCGACCAGGACGGCCCCGGCGAGCGCACCGGTCCCGGCCGACGCGGCACCGGCGACCAGGGCCGCGGCGGCGACCAGCGCCAGGACGGCGACCAGGCGGCGCCGGTTCACGCTGTCCCCGAGCGGGGCGAAGAAGAGCAGGCCGGCCGCGTACCCGAACTGCGCGACCGAGGCGAGCCAGGCCACCGCCGAGGGGGTGGAGCCCATGTCGTGGGCGATGAGGGGGAGCAGGGGCGCCGCGAGGTAGATGTTGGCGGCCGTCACGGCGGTGCAGAGGGCGATCAGGGGGAGGAAGAGCCGGGACGAGGCCGCGGGCGGCTTGTGGGAGGGCCGTGCGGGGTGGCCAGGTCGTGCGGGGTCGGGTCGAGCGGGGTCGGTCTCGGTCCGGGCCTGAGCGGCTGTGGACGGTGATGACGACATGAGGGGAGCGACTCCTTCGAGCGCACACTAACAACTAACTGGTTGGTTGGAAGCAACTCCCGGAGTGTCGTCCGCATTCCCGAGTCCTGTCAACCAAATAGTTGGTTACTTCGCCCGCCCCGCTACCCTGTCCGCATGGCAGCAAGGGACCCCGAGGCCACCAAGGCCCGCATCTTCGAGGCGGCGGTCGCCGAGTTCTCCCGGTACGGCATCGCCGGTGCCCGCATCGACCGCATCGCGGCCGAGGCCAAGGCCAACAAGCAGTTGATCTACGCCTACTACGGCAACAAGGGCGAGCTCTTCGCCAACGTCCTCGAGAAGAAGATGCTCGACCTCGCGATCTCCGTCCCCGTCGACCCGGACGACATCGAGGGCTGGATCGACCGCCTGCTGGACTACCACGCCGCCCACCCCGAGCTGCTGCGCCTCCTCTTCTGGGAGGGCATGGAGTACGGCACCGACGAGCTGCCGCACGAGGCCGAACGGCAGGAGCACTACGCCCGCAAGGTCGCCGCCGTCCGGGACGGCCAGGCGCGCGGTGTGATCACCGACGCCGTCCCGGCGCCCGACCTCCTCTTCCTGCTGGTCGCCATGGCCAACTGGGCGGTCGTCGTGCCCCAGATGAAACGCATCCTGGTCGGCCCCGGGGACACGGACGCGGACCGCCTGCGCGCCTCGATCAAGAAGGCGGCGCGCAGGATCGTCGACAGGCCCTAGCGGGGAGCGGGCAGCGTCAGTTGGTGCCGATCCGTGAGAGCAACTCCACGATCCGGGACTGCACCTCGCCGCTGGTGGAACGCTCCGCCAGGAACAGCACGGTCTCGCCCGAGGCCAGCCGCGGCAGGTCGGCCTGGTCGACGGCGGCGGTGTAGACGACGAGCGGGGTGCGGTTGAGCCGGCCGTTCGCGCGCAGCCAGTCGACGATCCCGGCGGAGCCCTCCTGGCGCCGGTGGACCTGCATCAGGTCCATCACGACCAGGTTCGGCCGGAACTGCCCCGCCAGTGTCACCGCGTCGGCGTCGCCGGCCGCCCGCGCCACCTGCATGCCGCGCCGCTCCAGCGTCGCGGTCAGCGCCAGCGCGATCTCCGCGTGCTCCTCGATCAGCAGTACGCGCGGCGGGTGCTGCTCGCTGTCGCGCGGCGCGAGCGCCTTCAGCAGTACGGCGGGATCGGCGCCGTAGGCCGCGTCGCGCGAGGCCTGTCCGAGCCCGGCCGTGACCAGCACCGGCACCTCGGCCGCCACCGCAGCCTGCCGCAGCGACTGGAGTGCCGTGCGCGTGATCGGCCCGGTCAGCGGGTCCACGAACAGCGCGGCGGGGAACGCCGCGATCTGCGCGTCGACCTCCTCGCGCGAGTTCACGATCACCGGCCGGTAGCCGCGGTCGCTGAGCGCCTGCTGGGTGGAGACGTCCGGCGCGGGCCACACCAGCAGCCGGCGCGGGTTGTCCAGCGGCTCGGGCGGCAGCTCGTCGTCCATCGGCTGCGGACGCGGCGGGTCCGCCACCTCCACGGCCCCGCCGGGTCCGTCCAGCGGCTCGGGGCCCTCGGCGGCGTTCTTGTCCGGTGCCCCTATCGCGTACGACCGTCCGGTGCCCTCGGTCGTCGCCGCGCGCAGTCCCTGACCGCCGGTCAGGGACGGCTGTTCCTGTTCCTGGCCCTGCGGTTGCGGCTGCGCCTTCGGGGGCGCGGCGGGGGTCGGCTGCTCGGTCGAAGGGTGCGGACGGGCCGTCTGCTCCGGGCGTGCCGTGGCCGGGTCGGGCGGCGTACCCAGCTTGCGGCGCCGGCCGGAACCGCCCGGCTGCTGCGGGGCGGGGGTGGCCGACGGTTGCTGCACCTGGAGGGCCTGCCGGTTGAACGGCACCCCCTGGCCCAGCGTCCGCACACTGAACGCCCTGCCCTGCGTCGAGTTCGGGTCGAGCGGTGCGGAGGCCTCCGCCGGCAGGGGCTGCGCCATGCGCGGGGCGGGAGCGTTCTCCGGCGGCAACGGGGTGCCCCGGCTCGGCGTGGTCGCGGGCCCGCCCTGCGGGGGCGCCGAGGCGGGGGGCACGGCCTGCCCGTCGCCTGCGACACCGGCCGGCGGGACGGGGGCGCCGGGGTCGGGCGGTACGGACGTACCGGCGGCCGGGGTGTCCGCGGTGGCGGGCCACGGCTGCGGGGCGGGAGCGGGGCCGGCCCGACCCGCGGTCGCGGGCTGAACGGCGTCGGTGTCGGCGGGCCGGGGCACCTCGGGGTGAGCGGCGTGCTGCGCGGACGCGGCCCCGGGAGCGGGTGCGCCTTGACCGCCGGTGGCCTGCGGCGGCACGGGTACGCCCTGGCCGACGGTGCTCTGTGCCGGCGTACTCGGCGCCGCGGCACCCTGCGTGGGAGCGCCCGGCACGGGAGCCCCTGGCACCGCGCCACCCGGCGTCGGGCCACCGTGCGCCGAGGTTCCCGGGACGGCGCCGCCCGGCGTCGGGGCGCCCGGGACTGCGGCGTCCGGCGTGGGTGCGCCGTGCGCCGGGGCCCCTGGCATGGGGGTCCCTGGCATCGTGCCGCCCGGCGTCGGGGCGCCCGGGACTGCGGCGTCCGGCGCGGGTGCGCCCTGCATCGGAACCCCCGGCATGGGGGTCCCTGGCATCGTGCCGCCCGGCGTCGGCCCGCCCTGTGCCGGGGCGCCCGGGATCGCGCCGCTCTGCGTGGGTGCGCCCTGCGTCGGAGCCCCCGGCATCGTGCCGTCCTGCGTCGGGGCGCTCGGGGTCGTGCCGTCCGGCGTGGGAGCCCCCGGCGTCGGGTCACCGGGCGTCGGGGCGCCCGGGATCGTGCCGTCCTGCGTGGGAGCGCCCTGCGCCGCAGCACCCGGCACCGGCCCGCCCTGGGCCGGGACTCCCCGACCCGGGACCGTGACCGGCGTGGGTGACGGCTCGGTGGGGTGGGGCGTGGCGGATCGGCGGCGGCGTCCCGTGGGGGCCTCCGTCGGGTGCGGCTGCGGCGGGGTGTGGTCGTCGGCCTGGTCGTGCGGTACGGCGTCGTGCCGGCCGTCGTCGAGCAGGGCGTCACCGGAGACGGCGGGGCCGGGCACCTGGGCCTGCTCCGCAGGGGCCACGGCCGCCCCGTCGTCGGAGGGCCGGTCAGCGTCGGCGGGCGGCAGCGCGAACACCTGACGCGGCGCCGCCTCCTGCGCGGCGGCACGCTCGTTCGCGGAGGCCAGGGCGCGCCGACGGCGCCCGGTGGGCCGGGACGCGTCGGCCGGGTCCGCCTCGCCGGCCTGCGCGGGCAGCGCCGCAGGCAGCGCGTGCTGCTCGCCACCGTCCCGCCGGCCGCGCCGCCCCGTGGGTGCGGGTACGCCCTGCGGCGGCACGGTCCCGCCCAGACCGGTGTTGGAGGCCGCGGCCCCACCGGCGTTCTCGCCGGCCATGACGACGGCGCCCTCGGAAACCCCGGCAGCCACCTGCGGCACCGCCTCGACGGCGTCCCCCGCGGGCCGCCCGCGTCGGCGTCCGGTGCCGCCGGACCCCTCGCCCGGCGCCGCCTGTGCGGGCACCGGCAGCGGGGCCGCCGCCCCCTGCGTTGCTTCCGGGACGTCCTGAGCCTGGGCCGCACGCCGCCGGCGTCGCCCGGTCGGTGCGGCACCCTCGGCCTCGGGGCCGGACGCCCCGTCGGCACCCGTACCCGCCGCGCCGCCGACCTCGCTCTCCAGGAACGCGTCGACGGACGACCGCCGGGCGCGCCGCCGCCCGCCGCCGGGAGCCGCCTCCTGAACGGCGAGCGCGCTGCCCGCACCCGGGTCACCTTCGGCGCCGGCAGCCGTGTCCGGGACCGGAGCCTGGGTCGCGACGGCCCCCGCCCCGCCACCGATCGGCACCTCCAGCACGTACGCGCTGCCGCTCATGCCCGGTACCTCGTGCGTCTGCAGCACGCCCCCGTGCGCCCGCACGATCCCGCGCACGATCGGCTCGTGCACCGGGTCTCCCCCGGCGTACGGCCCGCGCACCTCGATGCGGACGACCTCGCCGCGCTGCGCCGCCGCCACCACGACGGTGTTGTCCAGGTAGCCGCCCGTCGCCGACACGGGCGAGTTGCCGGTGGCGTCGACGCCCGCCACGTCCGCGACGAGATGCGCGAGCGCGGTGGCCAGCAGCCGCGGGTCGACCTCGGCCTCGATGGGCGGCGCGTGCACGGCGAACTGGACCCGCCCCGGCCCGATCAGTTCCACGGCCCCGTCGACACCCGCGGTGACGACGGCGTCGAGCATCACCTTCGTCCGGGCGACGTTCTCGCTGCCGGTGTCGAGGCGCTGGTAGCCGAGCACGTTGTCGATGAGCGTGGTGATGCGCGAGTAACCGGCCGACAGGTGGTGCAGCACCTGGTTGGCCTCGGGCCACAGCTGCCCGGCGTCGTCCGCGGCCAGCGCGGCCAGCTCGTGGCGCAGCTCCTCCAGAGGGCCGCGCAGAGAGTCGCCGAGGAGGGTGAGCAACTGCTCGTGCCGGGCGGCGAGCGCCTCGTAGCGGTCCTTTTCCCGCTCGCCGAGCGCGGCGTAGCGGTCCGCGTCCGCGGCGACCTCCTCCGCGTGCTTCTCCCGCAGCTCCTCCAGCTCGGTCACGTGCTGCTGGCGCAGCGCGGTGAGCTCGGAGGCGTGCTCCTCGGCGAGTCGCTCCAGCTCCTCGGCGTGCCGCTGTTCGGCGTCCTCCCGCTCCTTGACGAGCGCGTCGTGCGGACGCCGGTCGGTGAAGGTCATCACCGCGCCGACGAGCTGGTCGCCGTCGCGCACGGGAGCGGTCGTCAGGTCGACCGGCAGCTGGTCGCCGTTCTTGGAGAACACCACCTGCCCCCGCACCCGGTGCTTGCGGCCCGAGCGCAGGGTGTCGGCGAGCGGGGACTCGTCGTACGGGAACGGCGAGCCGTCGGCCCGCGAGTGCAGGACGAGGGTGTGCAGCTCACGGCCGCCGAGATCACTGGCGCGGTAGCCGAGGATCTGGGCGGCGGCCGGGTTGACGAGGACGATCCGCCCGTCGGTGTCGGTGCCGACGACGCCCTCGGACGCGGCCCGCAGGATCATCTCGGTCTGCCGCTGCGAACGGGCCAGTTCGGCCTCGGTGTCGACGGTGCCGGAGAGGTCGCGGACGACGAGCATCAGCAGCTCGTCGCCGGTGTAGCCGTAGGTGTCGTAGGCCTGCTGGCCGGTCTCCAGGTTGGCGCTGGTGACCTCGACGGGGAACTCGGTCCCGTCGGTGCGCCGGGCGACCATCCGGGTCGGCTTGGTGCGCGCCCGCGGGTCGATGTGGTCCGGCCGCCGCATGGACCCGGGGATGAGCCGCGAGTCGAACTGCGGCAGCAGATCCAGCAGCCCGCGTCCGACCAGCGCGGTGCCCGGGGCCTCGAAGGCCTCCAGCGCGATGGTGTTCGCGTTGACCACGGTGCCGTTCGCGTTGACCAGGACCAACGCGTCGGGCAGCGCGTCCAGTATGGCTGCGAGGCGAGCAGCGCCTCGGGATGGCCTGCTGCTCACGAGACGCTTCCCTCCTGTTACCGCACTTGCCGACCGCCTGGGCCATCTTGCCAATCGGCCCGCAGCAGTGTCACGCGAGGGAGTCTAAGGGCTGGGGCCCGGCGGACGGTGGGGGATGGGACGGAGGTCGTCCGGTGAAGTGACGTAGAACGTGTGACCGGGTGCCCGCGCACCGCCGCCGGAAGGCGCGGGGGCAGGCAGTCGGGCACGCACACGGGTGGGCACAGCGGCCCCGCGGTCAGGACCACCCGGGCGCCGCCCCCGCCTTCGGCAGCAGCGGCACCATGCCGTCCCAGCGGGAGATCGCGCAGCCGTCGCGGCGGTCGTACGTCATGTCGACGGGGCGTCCGGCCCAGGTGCCGGTGACCTGCGCGGTGGCCGGTCCGCCGTACTGCATGGTGCAGACGGTGCTCGCCGGGGCCGGTGCGAAGGGGTCCTGCCCCCCTTGCGTGCCGCGTCCGACTGCGGCGCAGGCACCGGCCGGGTCGGGGTGGCTGCCGCTGTCGGGGTTGCAGTACAGCTCGTACGTCCCGTCCGCCTCCGGGCCGGCGTCCCGGACGGTGACCGTCAGGTGGTCACCCTCCGCGGCGGCCGCCGCGGGGTGCGCGGCGGGGAGGGCGGCGAGGGTGGCGACGGACAGGGCTGCGGCGCCCAGGAGGCGGGCGGCGGGGAAGCGGGTGACCTTGGACATGACTTTTGACATGCCCTGCTTAACGCGCCGGCCCGCCGGACGTTGCGCGACCGGCCGCGCCGGACGTTGCGCGACCGACCGCGCCGGAAGGTCTTTGCCCTGTGGCCCGCCCGCCTAGTACCGTAGGGGTCGATTGGTGACAGCGCGCTCGACTGTGTCATCATCGGCACGCGCCACTCGCGCTCGCACGCGAGGGGTGATGTTGTCTGGAGGCGTCGCCTAGTCCGGTCTATGGCGCCGCACTGCTAATGCGGTTTGGGTCTTAAAGCCCATCGAGGGTTCAAATCCCTCCGCCTCCGCACCGATCACCGAAGCCCCGGCCCTCACGGCCGGGGCTTCGGTGTTGTCCGGGGAGACCCCAGAGTGACCCTGGACGGCATTTGCGCAGGTCACAAGGGGTGTGGCCAATGGATTTCACATGGCGGCGGCAGTCATGTAATGTTCTTCCTGTCGCCGCGAGCGGGCCGGAAGGGCCGGGAGCGGCGGGAAAACTGAAGAGACAAGCACTCGTAGCTTAACGGATAGAGCATCTGACTACGGATCAGAAGGTTGCAGGTTCGAATCCTGCCGAGTGCACATCGCACCAGAGGCCCCGCCGAGAGATCGGCGGGGCCTCTGGCTTTTCCCCGTCGGGGTGATCGCGATTCGCAACTGTGTCTAGGGTGAGCGCATGTTGCGAGGACCCGTCTTCATATCCGACCGGCCGAGGCTCGACGGAGGCATCCGGTGAACAAGCCTCTGAGGGCCGTGGCGATCTTCTGCGGGCTGCTGGTGCTCGGCCTGCTGATCCGCGCGAACTGGCTCCAGTACGTCCGGGCCCCGGAACTGGCCTCCGACACGAACAACCGGCGCGTGCAGATCGAGCAGTTCGCCACCCCGCGCGGAGACATCGTCGTCGGTGGCCGGGCCATCACCGGCTCCACCGAGGTGGACGGCACCGACCTCAAGTACAAGCGCACCTACGTCAACGGACCGATGTACGCGCCGGTGACCGGGTACGCGTCGCAGGCGCAGGGCATGACGCTGCTGGAGAAGACGTACGACGGCATCCTGACCGGGAAGGACGACCGGCTGGCCTTCCAGCGGTTCGCCGACGTCGTCAGCGGTGAGGGCCGGCGCGCCGGCTCGGTGGTCACCACCATCGACCCGAAGGCGCAGAAGGCCGCCTGGGACGGGCTGACCGACCTGAAGGGCGCGCGGGGCGCCGTGGTCGCCCTGGACCCGGCGACGGGGAAGGTGCTGGCCCTGGTGTCGGCGCCGTCCTACGACCCGGCGCAGTTCGCGGGCAGCACCTTCAAGGAGTCCGACCGCTTCGTCGCGCTCGACAAGCAGAAGAACAAGCCGCTGGCCAACCGCGCGCTGCGCGAGACCTACCCGCCGGGCTCCACCTTCAAGATCCTCACCGCGGCCGCCGCGCTGGAGCACGAGGTCGTCACTGACATCGACGCGCGCACGGACGCGGAATCGCCGTACAAGCTGCCGCAGTCCAGCAACAAGATCGGCAGCGAGGCCGGCGACGGGGTCTGCAACAAGGCCTCGATGAAGGTCGCGATGCAGTACTCGTGCAACAACGTCTTCCTCGACGCCGCATCCAAGGTCGGGCAGGACAAGATGCGGGAGACGGCGGAGAAGTTCGGCTTCAACGAGGACGTCTACTCCGAGGACTTCGGCGACCTGCTCGCCACCAAGAGCCTCTACCCCGAGGACCTCGACAAGCCGGGCACCGCGCTCACCGGCATGGGCCAGGGCAGCCTCACCAGCACGCCGATGCAGATGGCCATGGTCACCGCCGCGCTGGCCAACGACGGCAAGCTGATGCAGCCCTACATCGTCGACGAGGTCAAGGGCCCGGACCTCAGCACGCTGGAGAAGACCGAGCCCGCGGTGATGAGCGAGGCGGTGTCCGCCGAGACCGCGCAGAAGGTCCAGCAGATGATGGAGTTCACCGCCAAGGAGGGCAGCGCCCAGCGCGCCCAGATCGAGGGCATCACGGTCGGCGGCAAGACCGGTACCGCGCAGCGCGGTGTCGACGTGAACGACGAGGTGCCGTACGGCTGGTTCGTCTCCTACGGCAAGAAGGACGACGGGTCCTCCGTCGCCGTGGCGGTCTTCATCGACCCGACCGACATGGACATCTCCCGTGCGGACATCTCCGGTGGCCGTCTCGGCGCGCCCATCGCCCGCAAGGTCATGGAGGCGGTCCTCAAGCAGTGAGGCGGTGATGCCGCCGGGCGGGCGGGTGGCGGTGGATCACGCCTTCGCGGCGTCGTACGCCTCGCGTGCTCTGACGACCGCCGCCATCCGCCGCTCCGTCCACTGCGCGAGGCCGCGGACCTGTTCCGCGGCCTCGCGGCCGAGGTCCGTGAGGGAGTAGTCCACGCGGGGCGGGATCACGGGCTTGGCGTCCCGGTGGACCAGGCCGTCGCGCTCCAGGGTCTGCAGGGTCTGGGCCAGCATCTTCTCGCTGACCCCGCCGATCTCCCGGCGCAGTTCGCTGAAGCGGTACGAGCGGTCCAGCAGGGAGATCAGGGCCAGGGTGCCCCAGCGGCTGGTGACGTGCTCCATGACCAGGCGCTCGGGGCACATCGTCTCGCTTGCCTTCATGCCGAACACCGTACTTCTCCGCTTCCCCCTACCGCTCCATGCCGTACTTCCGGGCGGGTACTAACTGCGAGTTAGTGCCCGCCCCTGGTGTTGTCGGCATTGTCAGTGGGTGCTTCTACTCTCGACAGCGATGGCACAGGCATGGAAGTGCGCGGGGCTGCGGTGGGCGGCGGACGGTCCCGTGCTGGCGTGGATCGGGGGGCGGCGCAGCGCGCTGGTCCGGGGGAAGCGGGTGGCCTTCGGGGTCGCCGAGGGGGGTGAGCGGACGTGTGTGGGAGCGCGGGGGCACGCGTGTCCGGCCGGGGTGGCCGTGTCGGGGCGGAGTACGGGGGCGCGGTGCGAGGAGTGTGCGCGGCTGGACCGGGCGCACTCCGTGGCCGCGGACACGATCGCGGACGATCCGCGGCCGTACCGCGTGTACCTGGCGTGGTTCGGGCCGGGGCTCGTCAAGGTGGGGATCACCGCATACGAACGGGGGGCCGCCCGGCTGCTGGAGCAGGGTGCCGTCTGCTTCAGCTGGCTGGGCCACGGGCCGCTGATGGCCGCGCGGCGCACGGAGGAGCTGCTGCGGGCCGCGCTGCGGGTGCCCGACCGGATTCCGTACGCCCACAAGCGCGCGGTGCGGGCGGGGTTGCCCGGGTCCGAGGAGGAGCGGGCGGCCGAGATCGCGGAGCTGCATGCGCGGGCGGTGGGGCTGGGCGGCTGGCCGGAGTCGTTGACGCCGGAGGCGTTCCGGGCCGTGGATCACGTGGGCCTCTTCGGGATCGAGCCGTCGGGGCGGGGGCCGGCCGCCGTGGGCGAGGTGGTCCGGCTGGTGGCGGGAGGCGCGATCGGTGGTGAGCTGGTGGCCGTCGCCGGGCCGGATCTGCATCTGGCGACGGAGCGCGGGGTCGTCGTGCTCGATACGCGGCTGATGACGGGGTGGGAGCTGGTGGCCGTCAGTGGTGAGGCGTGTGCCGTGCCCGTGCGGGAGTTCACCGGGGCGGCGGCCGGGGTCCAGGACGGGCTGTTCTGACGGCCTCGCCCCCTTGCCGGGGCGGCGGGCCGGGCGCGATCGTGGCCGCATGAGTGATCACGAGGCCGGGCAGGTCCGCCGGTTCTGGGAGGGGCTCGGGCTCCCCGGACTGGTCGACGTGCACACGCACTTCATGCCCGAGCGCGTGCTGCGCAAGGTCTGGGGCTACTTCGACGCCCTCGGTCCGCTGACCGGCGGGGTCGAGTGGCCGATCACCTACCGGAAGGAGGAGGACGAACGCGCGGCACTGCTGCGCGACTTCGGGGTGCGGGCCTTCACGGCCATGCTGTATCCGCACAAGCCCGGCATGGCTCCGTGGCTGAACGACTGGGCGGTCGACTTCGCCCGCCGCACGCCCGACTGCCTGCACACCTCCACCCTCTTCCCGGAGCCGGGCGTCGAGACGTACGTCCGCCGGGCCGTCGAGGAGGGCGCGCGGGTCTTCAAGGCGCATGTGCAGGTGGGGGCGTACGACCCGGCCGACGAGCTGCTCGACGCGGCCTGGGGGGTGCTCGCCGAGGCGGGGGTCCCGGTCGTCGTCCACTGCGGTTCCGGGCCGGCGCCCGGCAAGCACACCGGGCCCGAGCCGATCGCGCGGGTCCTGGCGCGGCACCCCCGGCTGCGGCTGGTCGTCGCGCACCTCGGGATGCCGGAGTACGAGGACTTCCTGGACCTCGCCGAGCGGTACGGCGAGGTGCGGCTGGACACGACCATGGCGTTCACCGACTTCAGCGAGCGGCTCGCCCCGTTCCCGCGGCGGGCGCTGCCCCGGTTGGCCGACCTCGGTGACCGGGTCCTGCTCGGCTCGGACTTCCCCAACATCCCGTACCCCTACCTGCATCAGCTGCACGCGCTGGAGCGCCTGGAGCTGGGCGACGCCTGGCTGCGGGGCGTCTGCCACGACAACGCGGCCCGGCTGTTCGGGCTGTCGGTGCGCTGACCGGCTGTCCCTGAGAAGCCCCTGTGGGTTTCTCAGAGAAATCACAGCTTGGGGAAAGGGTGTTCTCAGAGCGCCCCGACATCGTGTCCGGTATGACCACGACCTCGCCCCAGGGGCGCACCGAACTGCTGAGGCCGGACGGGAGCCCCGTCCGGGTGCTTGTAGTGGACGACGAGCTGTCCATCACCGAACTGCTGTCCATGGCCCTGCGCTACGAGGGCTGGCAGATCCGCAGCGCGGGCGACGGACACGGCGCCGTCCAGGCCGCGCGCGAGTTCCGGCCCGACGCCGTCGTGCTGGACATGATGCTGCCCGACATGGACGGGCTGAGCGTGCTCGGGCGGCTGCGCCGCGACCTGCCCGACGTGCCGGTGCTGTTCCTGACCGCCAAGGACGCGGTCGAGGACCGGATCGCCGGGCTGACCGCCGGCGGGGACGACTACGTCACCAAGCCCTTCAGCCTGGAGGAGGTCGTCGCCCGGCTGCGCGGACTGATCCGGCGCTCGGGCGCCGCCGACCGGCGCTCCGACTCCCTCCTGGTCGTCGGCGACCTCACCCTCGACGAGGACAGCCACGAGGTCACCCGGGGCGGCGACGGCATCCACCTCACCGCCACCGAGTTCGAGCTGCTGCGCTTCCTCATGCGCAACCCGCGGCGCGTCCTGAGCAAGGCGCAGATCCTGGACCGCGTGTGGTCCTACGACTTCGGCGGCCAGGCCAACGTCGTCGAGCTGTACATCTCCTACCTGCGCCGGAAGATCGATGCCGGGCGCGAGCCGATGATCCACACCCGGCGCGGCGCCGGTTACCTGATCAAGCCCGCGACGTCGTGAGCGGGCGGCGACGACCGCGGCCACGGACGCTGCGGACGCGGCTCGTCGTCGCGTCGGTCGCGCTGATCGCGGTGGTGTGCGCGGTGATCGGGACGGTGACGACGGTGGCGTTGCGGTCGCATCTGTACGAGCAGCTGGACGGGCAGGTGCACGAGGTCGCGGCGCGGGTGTCCGGCTTCGGGCCGCCCGGCGACCCCAAGGTCGGCATCGGGGCCCCGCAGCGGGTGGACCTCGACGAGTTCGTCACCCACGGTCCCCAGCCGCGCGGCACGATCGTCGCCGAGGTGCAGGACGGCGTGGTCGTCGACGCCAAGTACGGCAAGAAGGACGACGACAGCACCGACGTCAGCAGGACGACCGCGGTCTCTCTCAGCGAGGCGGGACGCGCCGCGCTGGCCTCCGTCCCCCAGGACGACAAGGCGCACACCGTCGAGATCCCCGGCCTCGGCGACTACCGCGTGAAGTACCACAAGGGCTATTACGCCGCCCTCCCGACCTCCGACGTCACCGGCACCATCAACACCCTGATCCTCGTCGAGGCCAGCGTCACCGCCGCCGGTCTGATCGCCGCCTCCCTCGCCGGGACCGTCATCGTCGGGGTCGCCACCCGCCCCCTGCGCAAGGTCGCCGCCACCGCCACCCGCGTCTCCGAACTCCCCCTGCACGCCGGCGAGGTGAACCTCAACGAACGCGTCCCGGAGTCCGAGTGCGACCCGCACACCGAGGTCGGCCGGGTCGGTGCCGCGCTCAACCGGATGCTGAACCACGTGCACGGGGCGCTGCACGCACGGCAGGAGAGCGAGACGCGGGTCCGGCAGTTCGTCGCGGACGCCAGCCATGAGCTGCGTACGCCGCTCGCCTCCATCCGCGGGTACGCCGAACTCACCCGCAGGGGCAGGGAACAGGTCGGCCCCGACACCCGGCACGCGCTGGGCCGCATCGAGTCCGAGGCAGGGCGGATGACCCTGCTGGTCGAGGACCTGCTGCTGCTCGCCCGCCTGGACGCCGGGCGGCCGTTGCAGTTCGAGCAGACCGACCTCGTACCGCTCGTCGTGGACACCGTCAGCGACGCCCGCGCGGCCGGACTCGACCACACCTGGCGGCTCGACCTGCCCGACGAACCGGCGCTGGTGTCCGCGGACGCCGCCCGGCTCCAGCAGGTGCTGGTCAACCTGCTGGGGAACGCCCGCAACCACACCCCGCCCGGGACGACCGTCACCGCGCGGGTGCGGCCGAGCGGTGCCTGGCTGTGCGTGGACGTCGAGGACAACGGGCCGGGCATTCCGGCCGAGTTGCTGCCGCACGTCTTCGAGCGGTTCGCGCGCGGCGACTCCGCACGCTCGCGGGCGACCGGCTCGACCGGCCTCGGGCTCGCCATCGTGCAGGCCGTGACGACCGCGCACGGCGGCGGCGTGACGGTCGACAGCGTGCCGGGGCGGACGGTCTTCACCGTGTACCTGCCCCCGCTGCCGGCCCAGGGGTACGCACGCCCGCACTCACAGGTACAGCACAGCGTCACCACACAGGTGCGACAGGGGACTTGAGAAGAGTCGGTCCCATGCGAACCGACTCTTCTCCCGGCTCCCTGCCGGCGCGGGAGCACCTCCCGGCCGCAGGAGCCGGTACGCCTGTCCTGGACGTAGTGATCCCCGTCTACAACGAGGAGAAGGACCTGAGGCCGTGCGTCCTGAGACTGCACGAGCACCTCACCCGGACGTTCCCGTACGGGTTCCGCATCACGGTCGCCGACAACGCGTCCACGGACGCCACCCCGCACGTGGCGGCGCGGCTGGCGGCGGAACTCCCGGAGGTCAGGTCCTCCCGGCTGGAGCAGAAGGGCCGGGGCCGGGCCCTGAGGACCGTCTGGTCGGCCTCCGACGCCCCGGTCCTCGCCTACATGGACGTAGACCTGTCCACCGACCTGAACGCGCTGCTGCCGCTGGTGGCCCCGCTGATATCCGGTCACTCGGACCTGGCGATCGGCTCCCGGCTCGCCCGCAGCTCGCGGGTGGTGCGCGGCGCCAAGCGGGAGTTCATCTCGCGTTCCTACAACCTCATCCTGCGCGGCTCCCTCCAGGCCCGCTTCTCCGACGCCCAGTGCGGCTTCAAGGCGATCCGCCGGGACGTGGCGCAGGTGCTGCTGCCGCTGGTGGAGGACACCGGCTGGTTCTTCGACACGGAGATGCTGGTGCTCGCCGAGCGCGCGGGGCTGCGCATCCACGAGGTGCCGGTCGACTGGGTCGACGACCCGGACTCCACCGTGCACATCGTGAAGACCGCGACCGACGACCTCAAGGGCGTGTGGCGGGTCGGCAAGGCGCTGGCCACCGGTTCGCTGCCGCTGGACCGGCTGGCCCGGCCCTTCGGTGACGATCCGCGGGACCGGGACCTGAAGGACGTACCGCAGGGGCTGGCCCGGCAGCTCGTCGGGTTCTGCGCCGTGGGCGTCCTGTCCACCCTCTTCTACCTGTTGCTCTACAGCGGCTTCCGCCCCTTCGCCGGCTCCCAGCTCGCCAACGCGCTGGCCCTGCTGGTCTCGGCGGTCGCCAACACGGCCGCCAACCGGAGGCTGACCTTCGGCGTGCGGGGCCGGGGCGGCGCCGTGCGACACCAGGCACAGGGGCTGGTCGTCTTCGGCATCGGTCTCGTCCTGACCAGCGGCTCGCTGGCCGCCCTGAACGCGGCGACGACCGACCCGGCCCACTCCACCGAGCTGGCGGTGCTGATCGCCGCCAACCTCGCGGCCACCGTGCTGCGCTTCCTGCTCTTCCGCGCCTGGGTGTTCCCGGACACGCCGCCCGCCGTGACGGCGGCGCCGCACGTCCCGGACACCTCGTCGGGCGCGAGCATGCCGGGACACCGGCCTGCGGACCCGTACCGCGCCTGGGGGGACGAGACCGTGCGGCTGCAGCCGGTGCCCCCCGCCGACACCGACCCGAGGGACGGACGATGACGACGGACTACGACCGGACGGCGCACGCGGGGGACACACGCCCGCCGGACGGCCAGGAGTGGGGACCGCCGTCGGCGGCGCCGCCCGCGTCCGGGCAGCCCCGGCTGGGCAGGCTCTGGCGGGGCCGCCCCGAGGACCCCCGCTGGGTGCGCCCGGCCTTCCTCGGCCTGCTGCTGGCCACCGCCCTGCTCTACCTCTACAACCTGAGCGCCTCCGGCTACGCGAACTCCTTCTACTCGGCGGCCGTGCAGGCGGGCAGCGAGTCCTGGAAGGCGTTCTTCTTCGGCTCGCTCGACGCGGGCAACGCCATCACCGTGGACAAGCCCCCGGCCGCCCTGTGGCCGATGGCGCTGGCGGTCCGGATCTTCGGGCTGAACTCGTGGTCGATCCTGGTCCCCGAGGTGCTGATGGGCGTCGGGACGGTCGCCGTCGTGTACGCGGCCGTGCGCCGCCGGTTCAGCCCGGCGGCCGGACTGATCGCCGGGGTCGTGCTGGCGCTCACGCCCGTCGCGGCGCTGATGTTCCGGTTCAACAACCCGGACGCCATGCTGGCGCTGCTGATGTCCGTCGCCTGCTACCTCGTCGTGCGGGCGCTGGAGGACGGCCGGACCAAGTGGCTGGTGTGGGCCGGCGTCGCGATCGGCTTCGCCTTCCTGGCCAAGACCCTCCAGGCCTTCCTGATCCTGCCGACCCTGGCCCTCGTCTACGGCGTCTGCGCGCCGGTGCGGCTGAAGAAGCGGCTGGGGCAGCTCGCGCTGGCGACCGTGGCGCTCGTCGTCTCCGGCGGCTGGTGGGTCGCGATCGTGGACCTGTGGCCGGAGTCGTCCCGCCCGTACATCGGCGGATCGCAGAACAACAGCTTCCTGGAGCTGACCTTCGGCTACAACGGCCTGGGTCGGCTCAACGGCGAGGAGACCGGCAGCGTCGGCGGCGGTGGCGGCGGCACGGGCGGCGGGGGCGGCGGTCAGTGGGGCGAGACCGGCTGGGACCGGATGTTCAACTCCGAGATCGGCGGCCAGATCTCCTGGCTGCTCCCGGCCGCGCTGATCCTGCTCGTGGCGGGCCTGATCGCCACGCGCCGGGCCGGCCGCACCGACGCCGCCCGCGCGTCCCTCCTGGTCTGGGGCGGCTCGCTGCTGATGACCACGGCGGTCTTCAGCTACATGGCGGGCATCTTCCACCAGTACTACACGGTGGCCCTCGCGCCCTACCTCGCGGCCGTGACCGGCATGGGGGCGGCGGCGCTGTGGGAGCGGCGCGAGCGGATCCGGGCGTCGCTCGCCCTCGCCGCCGCCGTCACGGCGACCGCGGCCTGGGGGTACGTACTCCTCAACCGCACGCCCGACTACCTGCCCTGGCTGAGGTGGCTGGTGCTCGTCGGCGGCCTGGTCGCCGCGCTCGGGCTCGTCTTCGTCGGGCGGCTGGGGCGGCGGATCGCGCTCGGGGTGGCGGGCCTCGGCCTGGTGGCGGCGCTGGCCGCGCCGACCGCGTACACGCTGAGCACCGTGCAGGAAGGGCACAGCGGCTCCATCGTGACGGCCGGTCCGTCCGGCGCGAGCATGAGGGGCGGCGGTCCGGGCGGGGGCGGCGGTGGCCGGGGCGGTGGCTTCGGGGGCGGCGGCTTCCCGGGCGGCGGCACCGCACCCGGGCAGGGGCAGGGTCAGGGGCAGCAGGGACAAGGCCAGGGGCAGCAGGGACAAGGCCAGGGCCAGGGTGGTCCCGGGGGCGGAGGCTTCCCGGGAGGCGTGCCCGGCGGGAACCAGCAGGGCAACGGCGCTCCTGGCACCGGCCAGAACGGTCAGACGGCTCCGAACGGCCGTACCGGCGAGGGCGGCCCGATGGGCGGTGGCGGAGGCGGCGGCATGGGTGGTCTGCTCAACGGCGCCCAGGTCGACTCCGAGGCCAAGAAGCTGCTGGAGGCGGACGCCGACGACTACACCTGGGTCGCCGCGGCGGTCGGCGCTCAGAACGCCGCGAGCTACCAGCTCAGCACCGGCGACCCGGTGATGGCAATCGGCGGCTTCAACGGCACGGACCCGTCGCCGACGTTGGCCCAGTTCAAGAAGTACGTGGCGGACGGAAGGATCCACTACTTCGTCGGAGGCGGCGGCATGGGTGGCATGGGCGGCGACTCCGGCACCTCGTCGCAGATCACCTCGTGGGTCGAGGCCAACTTCAAGGAGGTCACGGCCGGTTCGACCACCTTCTACGACCTCACCCAGCCGACGGGCTGACGCGCCGGCCAGGCCGGACATCGTGTGCTGTACAGCGTATAAGAACTCCCATACGCTGTACAGCATGACGACGTCCTCCCGAGCTCAGGAAACCGCGCCCCCGGTCCAGGGCCACCCGCAGCGCTGGCTGATCCTCGGCGTCATCAGCCTCGCCCAGCTGACCGTGGTGCTGGACAACACGGTGCTGAACGTGGCCATCCCCTCGCTCACCAGCGAACTGGGCGCGACCACCTCGGACATCCAGTGGATGATCAACGCCTACTCGTTGGTCCAGTCCGGCCTGCTGCTCAGCGCGGGCAGCGCCGCCGACCGCTACGGCCGCAAGAAGATGCTGGCCACGGGCCTCGCCCTGTTCGGCCTGGGCTCGCTGGCGGCCG
Source organism: Streptomyces sp. NPDC053750 (assembly GCF_044544295.1). Taxonomy (NCBI): domain Bacteria; kingdom Bacillati; phylum Actinomycetota; class Actinomycetes; order Kitasatosporales; family Streptomycetaceae; genus Streptomyces; species Streptomyces sp. NPDC053750. The sequence continues at coordinate 552,664 of NZ_JBITXB010000004.1, forward strand.
GCCTCGCGGACACCACCGGCCAGCTGATCGCGGCACGGGCCGGCATGGGTGTCGGCGGTGCCGTGCTGCTGACCACCACGCTCGCCGTGGTCATGCAGATCTTCGCGCCCGCGGAGCACGCGAAGGCGATCGGCATCTGGAGCGCGGTCAGCGCGCTCGGCTTCGCGTGCGGGCCGCTGATCGGCGGGCTCGTACTGGACCACTTCTGGTGGGGCGCGATCTTCCTGATCAACCTGCCGGTCGTGGCGCTGGGCCTGGTCGCCGTCGTGACCCTGGTCCCCGAGTCGAGGAACCGCCAGGGCGACCGCCCGGACCTGCTCGGCGCCGTGCTCTCCACGCTCGGCATGGCCGCGCTGGTCTACGCGATCATCTCCGGCCCCGAACACGGCTGGACGTCGGGCCGGGTACTGGCCACGGCCGGCGTCGCGGTGGGGGTGCTCGCGCTCTTCGCGTACTGGGAGAGCCGTATTTCGTACCCCATGCTCGACCTGCAGTTCTTCCGCGACCAGCGGTTCACCGGCGCGGTGGCCGGCCTGGTGCTGATCACCTTCGGCATGGGCGGCGCGCTGTTCCTGCTCACCCAGCACCTGCAGTTCGTCCTCGGCTACGGCCCGCTGGAGGCCGGGCTGCGGACCGCGCCGCTGGCCCTGACGGTGGTGCTGCTGAACTTCTCCGGGGTGGCCGCGAAGTGGCTGGCCAGGCTGGGCGCGCCGGTGGCGGTGCTGCTGAGCATGGTGCTGATGTCGGCGGGCCTGGTGGCCATCGCCACGCTGACCGGCCAGGGATACGCGGGCACGCTGCTGGGCCTGCTGCTGATCGGCGTGGGGTGTGCGCTCGGCAACCCGGCCATGGCACACGCGCTCATGAGCTCGATACCGCCGGCCAAGGCGGGGGTCGGTGCGGGCGTCAACGGCACGTTGGCGGAGTTCGGCAACGGGCTGGGGGTGGCCGTGCTGGGCGCGGTGCTGAACGCGCGGTTCGCGGCGCTGGTGCCGGTCGCGGGGGCGTCGTTGCCGGCGGCGTTGGCCGCGGCGGAGGGGGAGGAGGAGCGGGGGCGGGTGATCGATGCGTTCTCCTCCGGAGTGGAGAGCAGTCAGTTGGTGGGGGCGGTGGCCGTGTTGCTGGGTGGGGTGGTGGCGGCGGTGTTGTTGCGGAGGGCGGAGAAGGTGGTCGCCTAAGAGTTCGGGTGGTGGGGTAGTCGTGCGGCTGCGGGCTCGTTGTGGCTGGTCGCGCCCACGCGGCGGAGTCGCACATCGATGCGGTCCCGCGCCCCTGGCGGGGCGCTTAGCATGACCGGCATTCGAGAAGTCGAGGGACGGTGCGCATGGCGAAGGCGGGGCGGCAGGGGGTGCGGGCCAGTGTGTGGCTGGAGGGAGGAGGCCGGCCGGGTGGGCGGCGTGGGGGGCAGCCGTCCGGGCTGGACCGGGAGCGGATCACCGAGGTCACCGTCCGGCTGCTGGACGCCGAGGGCCTGGCCAAGTTCTCCATGCGCCGCCTGGCCGCCGAGCTGAACGTCACCGCGATGTCCGTCTACTGGTACGTCGACACCAAGGACGAGCTGCTCGAACTCGCCCTGGACGCCGTCTTCGGCGAGCTGCGCCGCCCCGACCCGGAGGCCGCCGAGGACTGGCGCGTGCAGTTGCGCACGCTGGCCCGGGAGAACCGCAGGCTGCTGGTGCGCCACCCCTGGCTGTCCCAGCTGGTCGGCACCTACCTCAACATCGGCCCCCACTCGCTGGCCTTCTCCCGGGCGGTGCAGGGCGTCATGCGCCGCAGCGGTCTGCCCGCGCACCGCTTGGCCAGTGCCATCGCCGCCGTCTTCCAGTTCGTCTACGGCTACGGCACCATCGAGGGCCACTTCCTCGCGCGGGCGGCGGACACCGGCCTGAGCCCGGACGAGTACTTCCAGGACTCCATGAGCGCGGTGGCCGAGTCGCCGGACACCGCCCCCGACGTCATCGCGGAGTCCCGGGCCATCATGTCGGCGCGTGGCGGTGACACGGTGGCCGAGATGCTGGACCGGGACTTCGAGTTCGCGCTGGACCTGCTGGTGGCGGGTATCGAGGCGATGGTCGAACGCGGATGACGGTCCAGGGCCTGTCCGGCCCTGGACCAAGGCCCCCACTGGTCCGAAGTCCCGCTCTACGACCGCAGCGCCTCCTTGACGCTGTCGTGCACCGGCACGTCCCGGCGCAGGCCGGACAGTTCCAGGACGCGGCTCGGCACGCCGCCCGGCGCGGCCACCACCCGCAGCCGGGCGCCGCCGGGCAGTCGGCGGCGGACCTCGTCGAGGAGGCGGACGCCCTGGGAGTCCATGAAGCGGGTCGCGGTCAGGTCCACGACGACCAGGCGCAGCCCGTCGGACCGCTGGTCCACCGCGGTCATGATCAGGGGCAGCAGCCCCGTTCCGTTGCAGAAGTCGATCTCGCGGGGCAGGGCGAGCACGACGCAGCCCGGTGGATCACACGGCTCGCACGTCTCGCTGGGTGGGGGGAGGAAGGTCACGGCACTCACCTGACAGTCGTCCGTCCGGCTTCCGGCAAGGCCACTTCCTGACCCGGCCCCATTCCACCACGGGGGCCGACAGGGACGGAAGGTGCCCACCGCTCCGTCGGCCGGGCGTCACCGGCGGGCAACCAAGCAGCTAAAGTGCTGTTCGTCCTGTGCTCGCAGTCAGGAATGTGCTGCGGAGCTCTCCTGCGCACGGCCGTGTGGCCGCGCATGCCGAAGAGGTTCGTGGTGGCTGCGTCCGAATTTACTGATTTGCCGCGTTTTCCGGCGGGTTTCGAGCTGGCCGAGGCTCTGACGGCGGCGGCCCGTCACCTGCACGGGACGGAGAGCCCCGACAGCACCATGAGCACGGCCGTCGAGCTGGCGGTGCGGCTGCTGCCCGGTGCGGAGCACGCGGGCATCCTGGAGTTCGAGCGGGGCAGCCGGCTGCGCACCCTCGCCTGGACGGACGAGGTCGTACGGTTCGCGGCCGACCCCCGGCACGGCGGCCCCCGCGCGCCGCACCCGGACTGGGACAACCTGTGGACCACCCCCGTGGTGCGCATAGCCGACAGCGAGGCCGACGGCGGCGGCAACGCCCTGGCCGGCCTCGGCCTCCGCTCGGCCCTGTCGCTGCGGCTGCGCGCCGACCGGCGCCGCCTGACCGTGCTGACGGCGTACGCCCGGGGACCCCGCGTCTTCGACGAGGACGCCACCCGCATCGGCCGCCTGTTCACCGCGCACGTCAGCCTGGCCCTGGACTCGGCGACCGTGCGCGAGCAGCTCACCGAGGCCATGCGCACCCGGGACCTGATCGGCCAGGCCACCGGCATCCTCATGGAGCGCCTGGACATCGACGCGGCCGGTGCCTTCGAATCCCTGGTGAAGGCCTCGCAGCGGGAGAACGTGAAGCTGCGCGACCTCGCCCGCCGCATCGTCGACGCCAACACCGGCGCCGGAGGGCGAGGCGTGGGCGAGCGCTGACGGGACATCCGTAGGGGCATGACCTCGCAGACCGAAGACACGCTCGAGGGAGCCATGGCGCGCAGTCAGGGCCTCGACACCCTGCTGCGCGACCTGACCGACCGCGCGGTCGTGCAGGTGCCCGGGGCCGCCGCCTGCTCGGTCACGGTGCGTCGTGCCGACCGGCTGATGACCCTGGCGGGCAGCGAGGGCCTGCCCAGCGGCCTGGACCTGCGCCAGTACGAGAACGGCTCGGGTCCCTGCGTGGACGCCGCGGAGACGGGGCGCACGCAGTACGCCGCCGACCTCGCCGCGGAGACCCGCTGGGCCGCGTACACGCGGTACGCGCTGGGCACCGGCGTGCGCTGTGTGCTGGCGCTGCCGCTGTCCGTCGAGGGCGAGACGGGCGCCGCGCTCAATCTCTACGGCCCCGAGCCCGGCTCCCTGGCCGCGTCGCACGACGCGGCCCGCACCTTCGCGGAGCGGGCCGCGGACGCCGTGAACGAGGCCCTGCGGGTGGAGCGGCAGCAGGCCTCGGCGGCCGACGTGCGCACCGCCCTGCTCTCCCGGAGCGTCATCGACCAGGCGGTCGGCATCCTCATGGCCCGGGAGCGGATCGACGCCCACCGCGCGCTGGAGCGGCTGCGGCGGGCCTCGCAGCACACGAACGTCAAGCTCCGGGACCTGTGCGACGAGCTGGTGGCCCGGGCGTCCGGCGGCGCCTCACGCGGCCGGCAGTGACTCCCCCTGGACCGCCTGGACGTCCAGCTCGACCCTGAGGGTCGTGCCGATGGCGGCGATGCCGGCCTGGAGGACCTGGTTGTAGTTCATCGCGAAGTCCTCGCGCCGCAGTTCGGTGGTCGCGCGGAACGCGGCCCGGGTGCCGCCCCACGGGTCGGCGCCGGTGCCGAGGTAGGACAGGTCCAGGTCGACCGGGCGGACGACGCCGTGCAGGCCCAGCTCGCCGTGGACGGTCCAGCGGTCCGGTCCGGCCTGGCTCACTCCGGTGGACCGGTAGGTGATCTCCGGGTACCGCTCGACGTCCAGGAAGTCCGCGGAGCGCAGGTGGGTGTCGCGCATGCCGTTGCCCGTGTCGATGGAGGCTGCCTTGATCACCGCCTCCACCCGGGACTTGGTGACGTCGTCCGGCGCGATCTCCACGGTGCCGGCGAACTCCGTGAACCGGCCGTGCACGCTGGAGATGCCCAGGTGCTGGGCGACCGCGGCGACGCTGGAGTGCGCCGGGTCGACGGTCCACGGCCCGGGCGGCGGCAGCTCGGTGCCGCCCTGGCGGGCCAGCGTCACGGTGCCGACCTCGGCGCGTCCGCTCGCGGTGACGATCGCGCTGGAGGCGGCGGGCGCGTAGCCGACGGCGGTGACGATGACGGTGTACGGCCCGGGCGCCAGCGGGGTCGCGTCCCGCACGGTGCCCTCGGTGTCCGCCTCGGCGCGCAGCACCTGCGTGCCGGTCATGTCGGTCACCGTGACGACCGCGTGCGACACGGCCCATCCGTCCCGCGTGCGAATCCTCGCGGTCAGTCCCATCCCGTTTTCTCCCTGCAAAGGCTCAGAAAGTGGTCGTAAAACAGCCGGCCCGTGGGGGCGGGCGCACCTCCGCTCAGAGCGCGCACGCCACCACGGGCCGGGGTTTCGCTACTCGCCGGGGTGGGCGAGCTCGATGTCGTGGCCGTCGGCACCCTGGCCGGTGACCGTCAGGGCGGTCGCCACCGGCGGGTAACCGGTCGCGATGACCGTGTACTCACCGGCGTCCAGGTCGGTGAAGGCGTACGCGCCGTCCGCACCGGTGGTGGCGGTGCCGATCACGTTGCCGGCCGCGTCGACCAGCGTGACGCGGGCGTCGGCCAGCGGACCGTGCGGCGCCCGCACGACGCCCTGGACCTCGGCGCCGGCCTGGAGGTCGACCTCGACGCGGGTGATGCCGGTGCCGCCCACCTCGACGGGCAGGGCGCGCGGCCGGTACCCGACGGCGTTGACGGCGACGGTCACCGTGCCCGGCACCAGTTCGGCGAAGGAGAACTCGCCCTGGTCACCGGTGGCTGCGGTGGCCAGCAGGTCCCCGCGCACATCGGTCACGATCACCATCGCGTCCTTGACCGGCAGCCCGTTCTCCACGGCCCGGACCAGACCGGTCAGCCCGCTGGTGCCGCTGAGCAGCACGTCGTAGGCGACCGGCTCGTCGTTCACCACGATCGTCGAGGCCTGCGGCTGGAAGCCGTCGGCGGAGGCGATCAGGACGTACGACCCCGCGCTCGGCGCGTCGAGGGCGTAGGAGCCGTCGGCCTGGGCGACCGAGCGGCCCAGCTGCCGGCCCGCCAGCGAGATCAGCGTGACCGCGGCCTGCGGGACCGGCGCGGACTCGGCGCCGCGGACGAAGCCGCGGACCGGGATGCCGCCGGAGACCGGTGCCACCGGCTCACCGGAGCCGGCCGCCGACGCGACCGCGGCGAGCGGCTGCGGGGCGGTCCGTGCGCCGGAGTCGGCGACGGACGGGGCCGCGAGCGCACCGGCCGGGACCGGCTCGGGGGCGGTCCGGACGGCCTCGGCCGGGGCCGGGGCGACCGGGGAGGCGGCCTCGGCGGTGGCCTCCGCGGCCTGGGCGAGGGCGCCGGTGGTACGCAGCGGGACCTCCTTGATGAACAGGGTGACCAGGAAGGCGATCAGGGCGATCGGCGCGACGTACAGGAAGATGTCGGCGATGCCGTGCCCGTAGGCGCTCTCCAGCCACTCGCGGATGCCCGGGGGCAGCAGATCCATGTCGGGGATCGAGCCGCTGCCGGAGGCCTTGGCGGCCGCGGCCTGCTCCTGCGGGCTGAGCGAGCCGATGGTGTCCGAGGCGTAGTGGCTGATCCGGGAGGACATCACGGAGCCGAGCACCGAGACGCCCACCGCACCGCCGAGGGACCGGAAGAAGGTGACCACGGAGGACGCGGCACCCAGGTCGCTCGGGGCCACCTGGTTCTGCGTGCAGAGCACCAGGTTCTGCATCATCATGCCGACGCCGAGACCCATCAGCGCCATGAAGATCGCGATGTGCCAGTAGGGGGTGTCGTAGCGCATGGTGCCGAGCAGGCCCAGGCCCGCCGTCAGCAGCACGCCGCCGGCCAGCAGCCAGCCCTTCCACTTGCCGGTCTTGGTGATGATCATGCCGGAGACCGTGGACGAGACGAACAGGCCGCCGATCATCGGGATGGTCATGACGCCCGACATGGTCGGGGACTTGTCCCGGGCCAGCTGGAAGTACTGGCTGAAGTAGACGGTGCCCGCGAACATCGCGATACCGACGAACAGCGAGGCCAGCGAGGCCAGGGTGATGGTGCGGTTCCGGAACAGGCGCAGCGGGATGATCGGCTCGCTGGCCTTGGTCTCGACGAAGCAGAAGATCAGGGTCAGGAGGATCGCGCCGCCGACCATGACACCGGTCTGCCAGGACATCCAGGCGTACTTGTCGTCGGCGAAGGTGACCCAGACCAGCAGCAGGCAGACGGCCGCGGTGACGAAGAAGGCACCGGCCCAGTCGACCTTGACCTTGCGCTTGACCACCGGCAGGTGCAGCGTCTTCTGGAGCACGACCAGCGCGATGATCGCGAAGGGCACACCGACGTAGAGGCACCAGCGCCAGCCGAGCCAGCTGGTGTCGGTGATGACGCCGCCGAGCAGCGGACCGCCGACGGTGGCGACCGCGAAGGTCGCGCCGAGGTAGCCGGAGTAGCGCCCGCGCTCACGCGGGGAGATCATCGCGGCCATGATGATCTGGGCCAGGGCGGACAGACCGCCGGCGCCCAGACCCTGGATGACACGCGCGCTGATCAGCATCGCCGGGTTCTGCGCCAGGCCGGCCACGACGGAGCCGAGGACGTAGACGCAGAGGGCTATCTGGACCAGGGCCTTCTTGCTGACCAGGTCGGCGAGCTTGCCCCACAGGGGGGTGGAGGCGGTCATCGCCAGCAGCGAGGCGGTGACGACCCAGGTGTAGGCGCTCTGGCCGCCGCCGAGGTCGGCGATGATCTCGGGCAGGGCGTTGGTGACGATGGTCGAGGACAGGATGGCGGCGAACATGCCGAGCAGCAGCCCGGACAGCGCCTCCATGATCTGCCGGTGCGTCATCGGAGCGTCTCCCGAGGAGCCTCCCCCGTGCTTGGCATGAGCCCGCACACCGGCTGGTGTGGTCGTTGCCATGGACTTCCTTTGCTTACGTGGTGATCACGGGTGTACGGGGTGTACGAGTGGTTCACGAGGGGACTGTTCGTCCCCGGTCGGTGCGGGGGGCCGGGCCGCGGGGCTCCGGCAGTCGTCGAAGCTGGCCCTGAGGCGGGCCATGAGCCGGGAGAGCTGACCGACCTCGTCGTCGGTCCAGTCGCTCAGCCGGTGGGCGAGCAGCTGGGTGGTCCGCTCGGCGATCTCGTCGAGCCGGTCCTGGCCCCGGGGCGTCAGGCGCAGGATGCGCGAGCGCTTGTCCGCGGGGTCGGGGGAGCGTTCGATCCAGCCCCGTTCGGCGACATGGGTGACATGGCGGCTGGTCACCGACATGTCCACGGCCAGCAGCTCCGCGAGCTTGCTGATGCGCATGTCCCCGTGACGGCCGAGCAGGGTCAGTACGGCGGCGGATCCGCCGGGGCAGTCGGACGGCAGCAGCCGTCCCATCTCCCGCTTCACGGCGCCGAAGGCGCTGAACTGGCGGATCAGCTCCTCGTACTGAGCCTTCTCGGCCATGCGCACCTCCCGTTTTCGTTGCTTAGGGCAACCATAGGTTCCGTTGGTTGCTACAGGCAAATAAAAACGGTCATCGGGGACCAAAAAGTTGGCAAAGGCAAGTATTGCGAAAGTAAACGCGCAGGTGGCGGGCGGGGAGCGCCGTCAAAGTGGCGGGGGAGCCCCGCACTTGGGCCGCACCCACGGATTCGCTAGGGTCTCGGCCATGGCTGACAACCAGGGCCCCCAGGGCAATTACGACCCCGCAGGCAGCACCCAGATGTTCCGCGCGTTCGTCGACGAGGGCGCCCCCCAGTCCCGGCAGGCGGCCCCCGCCGCCTCCTCCGGGCCCCGCATCGGCCTGATCGTCGGCATCGTGGCCGCCGTGGTGGTCGTCGCGGCCGTGGCCTGGCTGGCGCTGAAGTAGAATCGGCACTCATTCGTACGACGGCGACCGCCGCGGCCCCGGAGGGTCGCGGCGGTCGTGCACGGTCGTGCGGTGGCGGAGGGCTCAGTCGGAGATGAGGCCCTCGCGCAGCTGCGACAGGGTGCGGGTCAGCAGCCGGGAGACGTGCATCTGCGAGATGCCGACCTCCTCGCCGATCTGCGACTGGGTCATGTTGGCGAAGAAGCGCAGCATGATGATCCGCCGCTCCCGGGGCGGCAGCTTGGCCAGCAGCGGCTTGAGGGACTCGCGGTACTCCACGCCCTCCAGCGCCGTGTCCTCGTAGCCCAGGCGGTCGGCCAGCGAGCCCTCGCCGCCGTCGTCCTCCGGGGCCGGGGAGTCCAGCGAGGAGGCGGTGTAGGCGTTGCCGACCGCGAGGCCGTCGACGACGTCCTCCTCGGACACGCCCAGCACGGCGGCCAGCTCGCCGACCGTCGGGGAGCGGTCCAGCTTCTGGGAGAGCTCGTCGCTCGCCTTCGTCAGGGCCAGGCGCAGCTCCTGGAGGCGGCGCGGGACGCGCACCGACCACGAGGTGTCCCGGAAGAACCGCTTGATCTCACCGACCACGGTCGGCATCGCGAAGGTCGGGAACTCCACGCCCCGTTCGCAGTCGAAGCGGTCGATGGCCTTGATCAGGCCGATGGTGCCGACCTGGACGATGTCCTCCATCGGCTCGTTGCGCGAGCGGAAGCGGGCGGCGGCGTAGCGCACCAGCGGGAGGTTGAGCTCGATCAGGGTGTCCCGGACGTAGGCACGCTCGGGGCTGTCCGCGTCGAGGGCGGCGAGCCGCAGGAACAGGGAGCGGGACAGGGTGCGGGTGTCGATGGCCCCCGTTGCCGGAAGGGCCTGGGCCGGCACGGCGTCGAGGGTCGGAACGGCATCGACGGTCCCGGCGGAGTCGAGAGCCGGAACGGCTTCGGCGGCCGGGACGTCGTCGATGGGGCCGAGCGCCTCGAGCGCGTCGGGCGCGGTCTCGCTCTCCGCGAGCGCGAGCACCTTCGAGCTGCCCTGGTCTGCGGACATGCCACCCCCTTTGGGTCGCGGGACGGTCGTGGCGGGCGCTCCCACGGCGGGAACGCAGCCTTCACCTGAATACCGGCGCCGGAGCCCCGGCAAACGCGTCTCCGGCAGAATGTCACATGTCGGCAACGCGCTGTAGTGACATGTCGACATGCAAGACGCGAATACCCCCTGGAAACAGGGGGTCTGACGGCCTTTCAGTCCCATTGGGTCCGCAACGGCCCTGGTGAGCGATTCGCTCGCCCCGGTGACATCTCGCTCGGGCTTTCGACTCCCCGTCGAGCCCGTGTCGAGGCTACGCGTCGATCCGGTTGGCGGACCTCAAGCGCTGGAAACTGCGCGCCAGCAGCCGCGAGACGTGCATCTGGGAGACGCCGAGCTCCGCGCTGATCTGGGACTGGGTGAGATTGCTGTAGTAGCGCAGCAGCAGGATGCGCTGCTCCCGTTCCGGGAGCTGGACGAGCAGGTGCCGGACGAGGTCGCGGTGCTCGACCCCGTCGAGGGCGGGGTCCTCGTAGCCGAGCCGGTCGAGCAGCCCGGGCAGCCCGTCGCCCTCCTGGGCGGCCTCCAGCGAGGTGGCGTGGTACGACCGTCCCGCCTCGATGCAGGACAGCACCTCCTCCTCGGTGATGCGCAGCCGCTCGGCGATCTCGGCGGTCGTCGGGGAGCGCCCGAAGGCGGTGGTCAGGTCCTCGGTCGCGCTGTTGACCTGGACCCAGAGCTCGTGCAGCCGGCGCGGTACGTGCACCGTGCGGACGTTGTCGCGGAAGTACCGCTTGATCTCGCCGACGACGGTCGGCATGGCGAAGGTGGGGAACTGCACGCCCCGCTCCGGGTCGAAGCGGTCGATGGCGTTGATGAGCCCGATGGTGCCGACCTGGACGACGTCCTCCATCGGCTCGTTGCGGGAGCGGAAGCGGGCGGCGGCGTAGCGCACCAGCGGGAGGTTGGCCTCGATGAGCGCCGCGCGGACCCGGTCGTGCTCCGGCGTGCCCGGCGTCAGTCCCTTCAGCTCGCCGAAGAGCAGCTGGGTCAGGGCCCGGGTGTCCGCGCCCCGGCTGCGCTGCGGCGTGGATTCCGGCGCGGGCGACTCCTTGGCCTGGGCGGGCGGTGCGGGCGGTGCTTGAGGCGCAGTACTGGCCGGCACGGTCAACTCCACCTCGTGATCCGTCGCTCTTCCGTCAACTCACCGTCAAAAGCGGTCATAGCATCACAAGACATGTGCACTGTGTGCAAGCACCGCATAACGTCGTGTTGAGTGAACGCGGGGGTGAGCGGGCGTGAACGCGAGGCGGCCCCGCACCCGAGGGGACGGGTGCGGGGCCGGAACGCACTGGGCCGGACGGGCGGCCGTACTAGAACTCGTAGTCGGCGATCACCCAGGTGGCGAACTCGCGCCAGAGGGCGACGCCCGCCTGGTGCGCAGGGTGCTCGAGGTAGCGCTTGAGGGCGTCGGTGTCGTCCACGGCCGAGTTGATGGCGAAGTCGTAGGCGATGGGCCGGTCGCTGATGTTCCAGGCGCACTCCCAGAAGCGCAGCTCGTCGATCCGGTCCCCCAGGGACCGGAAGGCCTCGACGCCCTCCACGACGCGCGGGTCGTCGCGCTCCACGCCCTCGTTCAGCTTGAACAGCACCAGGTGGCGGATCATCACTTTCCTCCGTTGGCGGCCCAGGTCATGAAGTCGCCGACGGCGCTCGCCGCATCGGATATGCCCTGGAAACCTATCTGCACGTAGTCGGCGGCCTTCGCCGGGTCCGTGATGATCACATACAGCACGAAGACCACGAGCGCATAGACGGCGATCTTCTTCGAGTTCACCGCCACCGCGGCCTCCCCTGTCCCTTCGAGCACGCCTTCGGTCGCTCATGATCGCACGAAGGGCCCCGTCTTTCGACGGGGCCCTTCAAGAGCGGTAGCGGAGGGATTTGAACCCTCGGTGACTTGCGCCACACTCGCTTTCGAGGCGAGCTCCTTCGGCCGCTCGGACACGCTACCGAGAGAGACCTTACAGCACAGTGCGGCGTGGTTTGAAATCGATAACGGGCGCCCGCGGCCGGTGCGGGGCGGCACGGTGTCAGCGGTCGCGGAAGAAGTCCGTGAGCAGCCGGGAGCAGTCCCCGGCGAGCACGCCCTCGATGACCTCGGGCCGGTGGTTGAGCCGCCGGTCGCGCACCACGTCCCACAGGGAGCCGGTCGCGCCCGCCTTGTCGTCGCGGGCGCCGTAGACGACACGGTCCACGCGGGACTGCACGAGCGCGCCCGCGCACATGGTGCACGGCTCCAGGGTGACGACGAGTGTGCAGCCGGACAGCCGCCACTCGCCGAGCTTCTGGGCGGCCCGCCGGATGGCGAGGACCTCGGCGTGCGCGGTGGGGTCGCCGGTGGCCTCGCGTTCGTTGTGCCCGGCGGCCAGCACGGTCCGTCCGTCCGGTGCGAGCACGACGGCGCCGACGGGGACGTCCCCGCCCCGCGCGGCCCGCCCGGCCTCGGCCAGGGCGAGCCGCATCGCGGCCCGCCACGGGTCGCGCACCGGGTCGGGCGGTACGGAGCGGTCCGCGGGGTCCTCGCCCCGGCCCTGCTCGGTCGGCGCGGTCAGCGGACGGTCTCCAGCACGTCGGAGGCGCCCAGGGCCTCGGCGATCTCGCCGACCGCGTCCCCGGACATCGAGCGCAGCTCCTTCTCGCTCAGGCCGAGGTCGTCGAGGATCTCCGGGTCGCCGACCGGGCCGTGCGGCACGGTGGACTCACCGGAGCCCGCGGCCGCGTCGCCGTCGTCGGCATCGTCGTCGTCGTCGGATTCGCCGTCCTCCGTGCCGTCGAGGTCCAGGGCGTCGAGGTCGTCGTCGTCACCGGGTTCCCGGCCGAGCAGTTCGTCGGTGAGCAGGATCTCGCCGTAACTGCTGCGGGCGGCAGCAGCGGCGTCCGAGACGTAGATGCGGGGGTCGTCCTCGCCGTCCACCCGGACGACTCCGAACCACGCGTCCTCCTGCTCGATCAGCACGAGCACCGTGTCCTCGTCGGGAGAGGCTTCCCGGGCCAGGTCGGCCAGATCCGACAGGGTCTCCACATCGTCGAGCTCCGTGTCGCTCGCTTCCCACCCGTCTTCGGTGCGCGCGAGCAGTGCGGCGAAGTACACCGTGACTCTCCCACTGGTCATAGGCGTGCCGGTTGGGGATCCCCCCGGCGGAGGTAGTGGGTGGGGGAGCGGCGCTCCGAGCCCCACCCACTCGGAATCGTGGCAGAAACAAGGCACTCAGGGGACGTCTTCGGCGCCCTGTGTCCGGCAGTTTTGCCCGGGAGTCGGGAGCACGCACCCGGACCGTCACCCGACAGCGCGTTTGTTGCGGCCACTCGCGGATCGTACGCGGATTCCCACGACACCCGCGCGCCCCCGCGCCCACAACATCGGCGCGGCGCACGATCACCCCCGGTCGGGTCAGGGCCGGGGCCCCATCGGGCCGGGACGGATCCCGGTCGGGCGGGGCGGGGAGGCCGTCGGGTGGGGGCGTAGGGCCGTCGGGGCAGGGGCGGACCTCGGGCGGGCCCGGGGGCGGGGCGCCGTCATGCCGGGGGCGGCCGCCGTCGGAACAGGGGTGGGGGCTGTTCGGGCGGGTGGCCGGGGCTACCAGCGGAAGGTGCGCATGCGCATGGCGTGGCGTAGGCGGGCGGTCTTGGCGCGGCGGGGCTGGACGCGGTCCCGTAGCTCCCGGGCCTCGGCCAGGTCGCGCAGGAACTGCGCCCGGCGGCGACGGCGCTCGGCCTCCAGCTCCGCGCTCCGCTTCGATGCGCGCCCCGCCCCCGGCTCCTCGCCCGAGGACGGCGCGTCGTGGAAGTCCCGGTCAGACACAGTCTCACCACCCAGCGTCGGTCCCTCCCACCTTCCCCCGGCCGGGCGGTTTGACGCCCCCGAGCGAGTGAAGCGGCTGTCCGGGCGCCCGGCTACTGTGGTGGACATGCGTCTCCACGTCGTCGACCACCCCCTGGTCGCCCACAAACTCACCACCCTGCGCGACCGGCGCACCGACTCCGCGACCTTCCGCCGTCTCGCCGACGAGCTGGTCACCCTGCTCGCCTACGAGGCCACGCGCGACGTGCGCACCGAACAGGTCGACATCCACACGCCGGTCTCCCCGACCACCGGCGTCAAGCTCTCCCACCCGCGCCCGCTGGTGGTGCCGATCCTGCGGGCCGGTCTCGGCATGCTCGACGGCATGGTCCGGCTGCTGCCGACCGCCGAGGTGGGCTTCCTCGGCATGATCCGCAACGAGGAGACGCTGCAGGCCTCCACGTACGCGACCCGGATGCCCGAGGACCTGTCCGGGCGCCAGGTGTACGTCCTGGACCCGATGCTGGCCACCGGCGGCACCCTGGTCGCGTCGATCCAGGAGCTGATCAAGCGCGGTGCCGACGACGTGACGGCCGTCGTGCTGCTCGCCGCCCCCGAGGGCGTCGAGCTCATGGAGCGCGAGCTGGCCGGCACCCCGGTGACGGTCGTGACGGCCTCGGTCGACGAGCGGCTCAATGAGCAGGGGTACATCGTCCCGGGCCTCGGCGACGCGGGCGACCGGATGTACGGGGCGGCCGAGTAGTACGCCCCGGGGCGCAGCGGTACGGCGGTCCCGTACCGCTGCTGCCGCTCAGCAGTTCTTCTTCTCCCCGGAGGGCGTCGGCTGCGGCGCGGCCAGCGCGGTCAGCGCCGCGTCGGCGTCCGCGGGCTTTGCCAGTCCCTTGAAGCCGTCGCCGATGATCAGGTCGACGGTGGCGCCCTTGCGGGCCGCGTCGGTGCGGCGTTCGGCGGCGGGGAGCTGGGTGCCGAGGACGGACAGCGAGGTCTTCAGGGAGGCGGCCGGGCCGAGCAGGACGCCCGCGCCGCCGACCTTCTTGTCGAACTCCTTGGGCGCGTTGCTCACGTCGCCGATGCGGAAGCCGCGCTTCTTGAGCTCGTCGGCGGTCTTCTGGGCGAGGCCGCCACGGGTCGTGGCGTTGAGTACGTTGACGGTGACCTGCGCGGGTTTCGGCACGGCCACGGCGGCGGGCGAGGCGCTCGCGCCGGTGGTCCGGCACCCCGCCGCGGCGCCGGCCGCGGAGGCCTTGTCGCCGCCGGTGAAGACGTCGATGAGCTGGAGCGTGCCCCAGCCGGCCACCCCTACGACGGTGGCGCAGGCGACGGCGACGAACGCGAACCGGCCGCGCCGCCGGGCCGGGCGCATCCGCGGGTACCTGTCCCCCGTGATCTTGTACTGGCCGCCCATGCCAGGGGGAGTGAGCATGCTCATGAGCGCAGCGTAGTGCGCGGGAACAGCGATGCCTATTAGATGATCAGTCGACGTTCCGCGGCTGGGCGCAATCCCACCCGAAGGGAGCAATCGGGGCCGTCACTGGCCCCGTCAGTCGAGTTCGAGGACCCGGGCGTGCAGCACCTGGCGCTGCTGCAGCGCCGCGCGCACCGCGCGGTGCAGGCCGTCCTCGAGATACAGGTCGCCCTGCCACTTCACGACGTGCGCGAAGAGGTCGCCGTAGAACGTGGAGTCCTCCGCGAGGAGCGTCTCCAGGTCGAGCTGACCCTTGGTCGTCACGAGCTGATCGAGGCGGACCGGGCGCGGCGCGACATCCGCCCACTGCCGGGTGCTCTCCCGGCCGTGGTCGGGATACGGCCGGCCGTTTCCGATGCGCTTGAAGATCACACGGAAAGCCTACCGGCCCGGACGTCGCGGGCGCAGCCATGGCGCCGGAGTGCGGCGTCGGGAAGATGCCGCAAACGGGTGCAAAACGGTCGTCGGTACGGCGGAGGCGGTGGGGACCGGCCCCGCCGTACGGCCTTCCGTCAGTCACGCCTCCCGTCCGGGGCGGGCATCCGGGGTTCGCTCGGGGCCTGCGGCCTGCCGGTGTCGGGCTTGGGGGTGCGGCGGGCGGCCTCGGCGCGCAGGAGGGCGCGCAGGACGGCGTAGGGGTCGTGGGACATGGCTGTTTCCTCGTTCCTGTTCCGTGTTCCGTGATCCGGGATTCCGGATTTCCGGTTCCTGTGGGGCCGCGCGTTGCGCGGTGGGCAGGCGGACCGGCGGGGACGGCCGGTCCGGGTCCCGTCAGCAGCGAAGGACCATGGAACGCGGACAGCGCGAGGGCGGCGGGGGCTCCGTCGGAGCGGAGGGTGCGAGGGTTCGGCCGTCGTGGGCGTGGCGGACGATTGCCGGGGACGGCACCGGCCGGGCCGCGAGGGTGCGCCGGGCGTCGCGGGCCGGTGCGGGGGCGACGGTGTCGAGGTGGTCCTGTTCACCTGCCGTGCCGCCCGCGCCACCGGCTCCCGCGCCGCCGTTCGTCACCGCCGTGGCGGGCGGGGCCTGGGCGGCCGCGTGGGTGCAGGGCACGAGCAGGGCGAGCAGGAGGACCAGGGCCCGCAGCCACGCGCCGCGGCGTCCCGCGCGTGCGGCGCGGAGGACGGGGGCGGCGGGCGGTGCGGGGCTCATGTCGGTTCGTGCCCCCGCCATGTGGTGCCCCCGCCGGGCGTACGCCGCCCGTCGCGCCGGGACGGGACGGTTCGCTCGGCGTGGGGGCGGGCCGGGTGGGGCCGGGCGCCGTTCACAGGGTGTGGGGGACTTGCCGGGCACGTCCGCGCAGGCGCACGGAGGTGACGATCTCGACCACGCCGACGACGACCAGCCACCAGCCGCCGACCAGCATCAGGACGGTGGCCGACTCGACCGGGGAGACGATCAGGACGATGCCGGCGACGACGGTGACGGCGCCGAGGAGGATGTGCCAGCCGCGGGCGGGCATCGCAGGGTCGTGGACGGCGGCGACGATCTCCGTGATGCCGCGGAACATCCAGCCGATGCCGATCCACAGGGCGAGCAGCAGCACCGACTGCAACGGGCCGCGGAAGCAGAAGAGGCCCAGCAGGATCGACACGGCGCCGCTGATGAAGGCGAGGACGCGCAGCGAGGTCGTCCGGTGGGTGCCGAAGGCGGCGGCGAGTTGGAGGACGCCGCTGACGACGAGGTAGAGGCCGAAGAGCACGCCGGCGGCTCGGAGGGAGGCGCCCGGCCAGACCAGGACGAGTACGCCCAGGATCAGGGAGGCTATGCCGGTGAGCAGTACGGTCTGCCATGCGGCACGGGACAGGAGGTGCAGGGGGCCCTCGAAGGGCGGTTCCGGCTCGTGCCGGTGCGCCTGCGTCCCGTACCGGGCGTGCACCCCGCGGTCGTCGTACGGCTGCCCTGCGGGGGAGCCGCTAGGTGGCTCGGTCATGCTCCATGCTGGGAGCGGGGCCGCCGACTGCGCCACCTGGGGTGGTCCACGGGGCTGACGGGGGGCGCGGGTGCGGGCGTTACGCGGTTCTCGGCGTCGGTGCGGGCCGGGGGTGGGTGACGCGGCCCGGCGCTGCGGGGTGGCTCCCCCACTCTCGGCTCCGCTCGAGCGGGGGGGGGACCCCCACCGCCCACCCGTGCCGCTCAGCAGCACGACTGCCCGCAGCGGTGCTGACGGTCTACTTGCCGGAGGCCTTCGCTGCCTTTGCTGCTGCCTTCATTTCCTGTTTGTGGGCGCGGACCTTGGTCAGGGACTCCGGGCCGGTGATGTCGGCGACGGAGCGGAAGGAGCGGGGTTCGCCGTAGGCGCCGGCGGCCTCGCGCCAGCCCTCCGGCTGGACGCCGAGTTGCTTGCCGAGCAGGGCGAGGAAGATCTGGGCCTTCTGCTTGCCGAAGCCCGGCAGTTCCTGCAGCCGCTTCAGCAGCTCCTTGCCGGTGCCGACGCCCCGCCAGACGGCCTCGGCGTCACCGTCGTAGGTCTCGACGAGGTACCGGCACAGCTGCTGGACGCGGCCGGCCATCGAGCCGGGGTAGCGGTGCACGGCCGGCTTCTCGGAGAGCAGGGCCGCGAACGCCTCGGGGTCGTAGGCCGCGATGTCGTGGGCGTCCAGGTCCTCCGCGCCCATGCGCCGGGCGATGGTCGACGGGCCCTTGAACGCCCACTCCATGGGAACTTGCTGGTCCAGCAGCATGCCGACCAGCGCGGCGAGCGGACTGCGGCCGAGGAGCTCGTCGGCCTCGGGGTCCTGGGCGAGGTGAAGTGTGACGTCCATGCCCCGATGATCGCGCGTGCGGGCTCACGTCGCGCGCCAGTACCCCAGCGCGTTCACCCGCTGCTTGGGCACCCCCAGCTCCTTACGGGCGTACGAGGCCAGCGCCCGGGTCGTCGCCGTGTCGCAGGCGATCCAGACGTACGGCTCGGGCGTCGAGCGCAGCAGCTCCGGCAGGGCCGCCTTCACCTGCGCGACCAGGTGGGCGCCGGCGTCGCGGCGCGGCACCGTACGGAGCTCGTGGCGGTCGGGGTCGGTGCGGAACGGCAGGCCGTCGTCCGCGCCGACCTCGAACCAGATCGTCGCGGGGACCGGACCCATCGCGTCGAGAAGGGAGTTGAGGGCGGGCAGGGACGCCGGGTCCGCGACCGCGAAGACGCGGGAGGGGGCCGGCTCCGGGGCCTGGAAGCCGGTGCCCTGGACCGTCGCCTCGATGGTGTCGCCCGGCTTCGCCGCCCGGGCCCAGTCGCTCGCGCAGCCCTCGTGCAGGGCGAACTCCATGCCGAACGTGCCGGTGGCCGGGTCCGGGTCGACCAGCGTGTACCCCCGCTGGTGCGGCTTGCCGGCGTTGTCGAACCACAGCCGCACCCACATCGTGGGGTGGACGCCGGTCACCGCCAGCATGCCGCCGTCGGTCAGGCGCAGCCGCCGGAAGTGCGGGGTGACGTCCTCGGCGGCCGTCACGGTGAACTCGAAGTCCTTCGCGCGCATCAGCTTGAGGACCGCGCCCTCCCAACCCCGCCCCTGCCCCATCGTTTCTTCACCCTTCACGTACTATTCGGCCACGGCATATGACTTAGGTGAGCCTAACCTAAAGGAAAGTAGAGGCACAGGGGTGAGCGCGGAGACATACCGGGACGCCTGGGGGATCCCTCATCTGCGCGCGGACGGCGTGACCGAACTCGCCCGCGCCCAGGGCCGGGTGACCGCCCGTGACCGCGCCTGGCAGCTGGAGGTCGAGCGCCACCGCGCGCAGGGCACCTCCGCGTCCTTCCTCGGCCCCGAGGCCCTGCCCTGGGACCGCCTCGCCCGCCGGGCCCGGCTCGCGGACACCGCCCGCCGCTGCTTCACCGCCCTGGAGGAGAAGGACCCGGAGACGGCCGCCTGGGTGCGGGCGTACGTCGACGGCGTCAACGAAGGGCTGGCCGAGGGGCGGGGAGACGACGACCCCGCCCCCGAGTTCGCGCGCACCGGCCTCACCCCCGGCCGCTGGGAACCCTGGACCCCGCTCGGCGTCTGGCTCGGCACGCACATCCTCTTCGCCGGCTTCCCCGCCAAGCTCTGGCGCGAGCACATCACCGCGCACCTCGGCCCGGGCGCCGCCGCCCTCTTCGCCGCCGACGGACCCGGCACCGCCGGCAGCAACGGCTGGCTGGTGGGCGGCGAGCGGACCGTGACCGGGCACGCCGTCATCGCGGGCGACCCCCACCGCTTCATCGAGGACCCCGGCGTCTACCAGCAGATCCACCTGTCCTGCCCGGAGTTCGACGTGGTCGGCCTCGCCGTGCCCGGCGTCCCGGGCATCGCCCACTTCGGCCACACCGGCACGGTCGCCTGGGCCATCACCAACGCCATGGCCGACTACCAGGACCTCTACCGCGAGCGACTGCGCCGCACCGGCGCCGGGGTGGAGGCGCTCGGCCCCGACGGCGTCTGGCACCGCGCCGCACGGCACACCGAGACCATCGACGTCGCGGGCGAGGAGAGCGTCGAGGTCGAGGTCATCGAGACCGACCGGGGCCCGGTGGTCGCCGGCGGGCCCGAGGGCCTGGACGACGGCACCCCGGCCGCGCTCAGCCTGCGCTACCCGCCCCGCGTCACCGCCGACCTCGGCTTCGGCGCCCTGCTGCCGCTGCTGCGGGCCCGCCGGGTCGCCGACGTCGACCGCGCATTGGACGCGTGGGCCGAGCCGGTCAACGTGGTGCAGGCCGCGGACACCGAGGGCGGGCTGCTGCACCGGGTCGCGGGGCGCGTGCCGGTGCGGGCCGCCGCCAACGGACTGCGTCCGGTGCCGGCCTGGGAGCCCGGCCACGAGTGGACCGGCTGGCACACCCCGCCCCGCGCCGGCCTCACCGACGGCGTCGCCGTGATGGCCAACCAGCGCGGCCCGGCCACCCCGCTCGGCGTCGAGTTCGCCCCGCCGCACCGCGCCGACCGCATCGCCGCCCTGCTCGCCGGAAGGGAGCGCTGGTCGGCCGCCGACATGCCCGCCATCCACATGGACACCCACCTCGGCTCGGCCGGGCCCCTGCTCGACCACCTGGCCCGCCTCGACGCCCTGAGCCCCGAGGCCGGCGCCCTCCGCGACCGCCTCCTCGCCTGGGACCGGCGGATGGACGCCGGCAGCACCGACGCGGCGGCGTACGCGGCGGTGCGCGGGGCGGTCGTACGGCGGCTGGCGGCGCACCCGGCGTTCGCGGCGGCGGCCGTCCCGCCCGCGTACCCGGAGGTCTTCCTGCCCTGGCTCGCGCTCGTCCCGCGCCTCGGCCTCGCCCTCGAACACCTGCTGCGCGCCGAGGACCTGTACGGCATCGACCGCGCCGGTGCCGTCCGCGCGGCGCTGGAGGAGGTGGCCGCGGCGCCCCCCACCGGCACCTGGGGCGACACCCACCGCCTCGCCCCCTGGCGGGCACTGCCGGACACCTCCCAGCGATCCCGGGAGTTGCAGGAGGCGGAACCCGGCCTGTCCGGCGACCACGACTGCGTGCTGTGCACCTCCGCCGTGCCCGGCCTCACCGACCGCGCCGCCCGCGGCCCCGCCGCCCGCTACGTCTGGGACCTGGCCGACCGTCGGAACAGCCGCTGGGTGGTGCCCCACGGCGCCTGCGGCGTCCCCGGCACGCCGCACCACCGCGACCAGCAACCCCTGTGGCTCGACGGGGAACTCGCCCCGGTGGTCACCGACTTCGCCCGGCTCACGAAGGAAAGCGACGCAACCGATGTCTGACCCGTACGCCTCCCGCACCCCCGTCCACGAGCAGGAACTCGACGGCTTCGGCACCGTCCGCGTCCTCCCCCTCGACGCCGCCGCGGACGCCGAGGTGATCCACGGCTGGGTGAGCGAGGAACGGGCCGCGTTCTGGGGCATGGACGGCCTGACCCGGAAGCAGGTCGCCGACGTCTACGCCCACATGGACACGCTCGACACCCACCACGCCTTCCTGGTGGTCAAGGACGGCGAGCCGGTCGCGCTGTTCCAGACCTACGACCCCGAGGCCGACCGGGTGAGCGAGTGCTACGCCGTCGAGCCCGGCGACATCGGCGTCCACCTGCTGCTGGCCCCCGCCGCGCCGGACGGCGCGCGGCCCGGCTGGACCGCCGCGCTGGCGGGTGCCCTCGTGGCGTACGTCCTGCTGGGCCTGGACCGGACGCGGATCGTGGTCGATCCGGACGTGGCCAACGAGAAGGCGATCGCCCGCTTCCTCAAGCAGGGCTTCACCGCGGGGCCGGCGGTCGTGCTCCCGGAGGTCGACCTGCCGGACGTGTACCTGCCGGAGAAGAAGGCGCAACTGGCCTTCCTCCGCCGGGAGGTAGCCTTCCCCGGGTGACTTCGGTGACCCCAGAGGACCTCGTCGCGCACTACGGGCTGGAGCCCATCCCGCGAGAAGGCGGCCTGTTCCGGCGTACCTGGGCGGGTCCGCAGCGCCCCGACGGGCGCCCCGAGGGCTCGGCCATCGTCGCCCTGCTCACCGCCCGCCCGGGTGACTTCTCCGCGCTGCACCGCCTGCCCGCCGACGAGGTCTGGCACTTCTACCTCGGCGATCCGCTGGAGCTGCTGCTCCTCGCCCCCGACGGCAGCGCGCGCACGGCCGTGCTGGGGCCGGACGTCCTGGGCGGACAGCACGTGCAGTTCACCGTCCCGGCCGGAACCTGGATGGGCGGCCGGGTCACGGCGGGCGGCGCGTGGTCGCTCTTCGGGTGCACGATGGCGCCCGGATTCACCTACGGGGACTACGAGCACGGCGACGCGACCGACCTCACGGCGCGCTACCCGGACGAGGCCGCGCGCATCGTGGAACTGTGCCGCCCATGAACCTGCTCGACGGTCAGGTGGCGCTGGTGACGGGCGCGGGCGGCGGCATCGGCCGGGGGATCGCGCTGCGGTTCGCCGAGGAGGGCGCGGCGGTCGCGGTGCACTGCCGTACGGCGGTGGAGGCGGCGCGGGACGTCGCCGCGCGGGTCCGGGAGCGCGGCGGACGGGCCACGGTCCTGCGGGCCGACCTCACCGACGAGCACGCCTGTCGGCGCCTGGTCGAGGAGGCCGCCGACTGGGGCGGGGGACGGCTGACGGCGCTGGTCAACAACGCGGGCGTGCAGCCGCTGCGGGAGCTGCCCGGCATGACGGCCGACGAGTGGCGGGCGGTGCTGGACACCAACCTCACCGGCGTCTTCGCGTGCACCCAGGCCGCGGCCCGGGTCATGCGGGCCCAGGAGGGCGGCGGCACGGTCACCCACATCGCCTCCATCGAGGCGGGCGCCCCCGCCCCCGCCCACGCGCACTACAGCGCCTCCAAGGCGGCGGTCGTGATGCACGCCCGTGCGGCGGCGCTGGAGTACGGGCCGTGGGGCGTGCGGGTGAACACCGTCTCGCCCGGCCTCGTCGACCGGGAAGGGCTCGCCGAGGCGTGGCCGGACGGCGTACGGCGGTGGCGGCGGGCGGCGCCCACGGGACGGCTGGGGCGACCGGAGGACGTGGGCGACGCGTGCGTGTTTTTGGCGTCGCGGCTGGCGTCCTGGGTCACCGGCCACGACCTCGTGGTGGACGGCGGGGTGACGGCACGTCCGTCGTGGTGAGGGTCCGCCGGGCGCGCGGGTGAGCGCGGCGGCGGCCCCGTCCGTACGTATCCCCGAGGCAGTGGGTCCCGACGACGGAGATGCGACGTGTGGTGTGGTGGCGGTGCGGGCGTTGGAGGTCGGCTCGGTGGTTCCCGGGGGCGCCGGGGAGTCCGGGGGCTGGTGCTGCTCGGTGCCGTATTGGTCCTGCTCCTCCTCGGCGGCGCGGGGCCGGCGTCCGCCCATGCCGCCCTGCGCTCCACCGACCCCGGGGACAAGGCCGTCCTCCAGCGGGCTCCCGGCCACGTCACCCTGACCTTCACCGAGTCCGTCGGCCTGCGCGACGACTCCTTCCGCGTCCTCGACCCCGGCGGCCACCGCGTGCCCACGGGAGAGGCCGGGCGGGCCGACGGACGGTCCGACACGGCCCGCGTCGCGCTGCCGGACGAGCTCGCCGAGGGCACGTACACCGTGGCCTGGCGGGTGGTGTCGGCCGACAGCCACCCGGTCTCCGGCGCCTTCACCTTCTCCGTCGGCAAGGCCTCCGCGACGGCCGCGCCCGTGGACACCGGCCCCACCGAGGACCCGCTGACCGCCGGCCTCCACCAGACCGCCCGCTACCTCGCGTATCTCGCCGCCGCCCTGCTCATCGGCACGGCCGCCTTCGTCGCCCTGTGCCGCCCGCCGGACCCCGCCCCGCTGCGCCGGCCGCTGGTGACGGGCTGGTGGACCCTGCTGGCGGCCACCGTCGCGCTGCTGGTGCTGCGCGCCCCGTACGAGGCGGGGACGGGGCCGTCGACGGCCCTGGACTTCGACGCCCTCGGCGGCACCCTCACGACCCGGCCGGGTGCGCTGCTGCTGGTCAGGCTGGGGCTGCTGGTGCCGGTGGCGCTCTTCCTGGTGTACATGTCCCGCGCGGACCGTCACCGGGAGCGGACGCCGCTCGCGGGGGCGACGGGGGCCGCCCTGGCCGTCGGTCTCGCCCTGACCTGGGCCGGTGCCGAGCACGCCTCCGCCGGGATCCAGGTGCCCCTCGCGATGACCTCGTCCGTGCTGCACCTGCTCGCCACGGCGGTCTGGCTCGGCGGGCTCGTGGCCCTGCTCGCCACCCTGCGCCGCTGCCCGGACGCCGGCACGGTCGCCCGCTTCTCCCGGGTCGCGCTCGCCTCCGTGACCGTCCTGGTCGCCACCGGCGTCTACCAGTCCTGGCGCGGCCTCGGATCCTGGTCGGCGCTCACGGAGACGTCGTACGGCCGGCTGCTGCTCGCCAAGCTGACCGGGGTGGCGGTGCTGCTGGCGGCGGCCGCGGTGTCGCGTCGGTGGACGTCGGCCCTGGCGAGGGGCGAGGCGGCTGCGGCGGTCGCGGTGGTCGAGGAGACGGTCGTACGGGAGCGGGTGCCGGAGACGGTGGGCGGGCCGTCGGCGCGAGTGTCGGAGCCGTCCGCGTCGGGGCCGTCGGGGCCCTCGGGGTCGTCGGGGCCGCCGCCCGGCGTCGGGGCGGACCGTCGTCGGGGTCTGTACCGGTCCGTGCTGGTCGAAGCCGTCGTCGCGGCCGTCGTGCTGGTGGTCACGACCGTGCTCACCGGCACGCCGCCCGGCCGGGCGGCGGACGAGGCGGCCCGGGCCGTGCCGGCGGGCGGGGTGCTGCCCGCGTCCGTCACCACGATCCCGTTCGACCTCGGCACCTCCGGCCGGGGCACGGTCCAGATCACCCTGGACCCCGGCCGCACCGGCGACAACGCGGTGCAGGCCGTGGTCTTCGGCCCCGACGGCAGCCTGGCCGCCGTGCCCGAACTGCGCCTCTCCTTCACTCTCCCCGACCGCGACGTCGGCCCCATCGACGCGGACCTGGTCGACCGGGGCGGCTACTGGAGCGCCAACACCCTCACCCTCCCGCTCCCCGGCACCTGGACGATGAAGGCGACGGTCCGGGTGTCGGAGATCGACCAGGTGAGCGAGACGCGGCGGATACGGGTCGAGAGGTGAGGGGACGGTGCAAGGGCGCCGGTCAGCCGAAGAGCGCGACGAGGGTGATGACGACGAGGACGACGATCACCCCCGCGCCGACTCCCATGACACAACCGGGCTTGTACAGCAGGTCGGTGAGCCGGGCCGTGAAGTCGGGCCGCTCCGGAGCCGGTGCGGAGGACGAGGGCGCCCGCAGGGACGGCGCCGCACCGGTGGCCGGGGCCGGCTGCGGGGGGACGGCGGACGGGCCGGTGTGGCGTTGCAGCGCGTCGGTGACGATCTGCTGCCACAGCGCGGGCGGCAGGTCGGGGGCCTGGCCGTCCGCGGGCGCGACGATGGCCTTGTGCAGCCAGTTGCTCGCGGTGACGCTGGGGTCCCGGAGCATGCGGTGCAGCAGCTCCCGCAGGTCGGTCAGATAGCGGCTGTCGCGGGCCAGCGGGGCGACGGCCCAGGTGAAGAGGTGGGCCGCGCGGTCGGCCATGGCCGTCCTGGACACGGGGCCACCGGGCTCGCCGTGCGGTGCGAAGTACAGGTTCTTGCGGAGCACGTGCTCGCACAGCGCGTGCCGCGTCGCCTCCTGCCGCGCGGCGACGCGGTGCGGGTCGCCCAGCTCGTCGAGCAGGAGGTCGACGGAGTCCGGCGGCAGGTCCTCGGCGCGCAGCTCCCGCACCAGCGGCTCGTCGGGCAGCGCGCGCAGCTGCGTCCGCATCACCTGGCGCCGCATGGGGTCCCTGCGCTGGGCGTCCCGCAGCTCCTGGCGCAGGGCGTGCATGTCGCGGTCGTGACTGCGGTCGCGGTCGCGGTCCTGGTCGCGGTCGGGGCCGCGGTCGCCGGTGCTGTCGTGATCGTGCCGGGGGACGCCGGGGCCCGTGAGGCCGGGCTCCCGGGCGGGTGCCTCCGAGTAGTACGGGTCGCCGTACTGCGGCGAGGTCGGGGCGGGCTGGTGGTCCGGATACGGGGCGGCGGGGCGCGGAACCGCGTGCGGGGGGCCGGAGTACGGGTCGGGGGCGAGCGTCGCCGGGTCCGTTGCCCGGTCTCTTCCCTGGCCCGGGTCCGGGTCCGGGGCCGGGGCCGGGTTGGAGGCTGGGTCGGAAGCCGGTTCGGGGAGCGGTTCGGGGACCGGGACGGGAGACGGGGCCGGCGCCGGTGCGTGCGCCGGAACTTCCGAACGGCTCATCGACGGATACGGCCGGCCCATGGACGGAGACGGTCGTCCCGGGCCGAGGATCTCCCGGAGCCGCTCCTGACGTCGTGGCCAGTCCCACGTCGCCCCGTCGGCGAACTCGTCGACCAGCTGCGGCACCCCGGGTCGGGCCTGCGGGTGGGCGAGGAGGTGGTCCACCAGCCGGTCCGCCGCCCAGTGCTCGAAACCGGGGTCGGGCACGGGGCGGCCGGTCACCCGGGCCAGGGGGCCCGAGCCCCCGGTGTCCGGCTCCCAGCGCGGGACGCACGTCAGCCGCAGCGGATGGGTGTCCACCGCGTCGTAGGTCGCGAACGTCCAGTCCTGCCGCAGCCAGGGCTCGAAGATCAGGAACAGCCCCAGACAGACCAGCGCGGTCTCGTCCCGGTCCGGGTGGCCGGTCCGCCGCTCCCCGGGTTCCGTCAGCAACGACACCCGCTGGGCCGGGTCGCGCAGCCACTCCGCGGTGATCACGCTCAGCGTGTCCCTGACGGTCGGCAGGCGCTCCAGCATCTCCGGCAGCCGCTGGCGCGCGAGCCGGTCGAGTTGCGCGTAGTCGACCGGGTGCTGCCGGCCGGTCGCCGTCTCGGCGACCTCCTGCCGGCCCCAGCCGCCGTACGCCAGAGCGAGGCACTGCCGCGTCTTCAGGGTCCCCGGCCCGCCGACCAGGACATGGCTGACCGTACTGGGCCGGCCGCCCCGGTCGGTGGTGGGCCAGCGGCGGACCAGCATGACGCCCCCGTCGCGGGGCAGGACACGCACGGTGCTCGGCCGCGAGGCCGCGGCGCCGGACACCCACAGCAGCGGGCCCAGCTCCCGGCCCACTTCCTCGGCGCGCTCGGCCGTGCAGGAACGGGCGACGGCGTTCATGCCGGTGCCCTGGCGGCCGTGGTTGCCGTCCCACCGGAAGACGACCTGGTGCACCGAGTCCGTGCCACCGCCCGGTGCCCGTCCGGTGACCGAGTCCCCGCGGCCGGGGTTTCCGCTCTGCACGTCACTCATGTCCGCTCCCTTCCTCGGGCGTCCTCCACCGGCACCGCCTCGAACGCGGGCGTCTCGCCCACGGTGAACGTGTCGGCGCCGCCCGGCACCTCGATGAGTCCGTGCATCGCGAGCAGCGACAGCAGCGGCTCCAGCACCCGCCGTGGACCGGCGCCGGCCGGGTAGCGGCCGTGGTCCTCCTGGCCGCCGGTGGCCGAGGCGACGTGCAGGGTGCAGCGGCGGATCGCGTCGAAGGGACGCAGCCACGCCGGGCCGGCGTGCTGGTGCAGCAGCCGGTGGACGTCGCTGCTCTCCTCCCGCACCAGCGCGGTGTCCAGGGAGGTGGCCGGGGGTCGGTCCAGCCACCGGTCGACGGGCGGCTGGAACCGGAGCAGGTCCGCCTTGCCGAGCACCATCGCGGCCGCCACGTCCAGGTACGGGCCGTTCTTGGGCAGCCGGTCCAGGACGGTGCCGAAGGCGAGGTCGCCGTCCCGGTTCACCTCCACCCCCAGCCGCTCCCTGGCATGGTCGAGGTGCGGCAGCGGGAGGGCCAGCGCCGGGTCGACGACGAAGACCAGGGCGTCGATGCCGAGCAGGAACCGCAGTGCCGCGTCGGTCCGTACGAGGTCCTCGCCGCCGAGGTCGAAGAAGGCGACCGGACGCACCCGCCCGTGGGCGTCGGTGATCAGCAGGGACTCCACGAAGCGGGCGAAGCCGTCCAGGCCGACGCCGGCGGTGTGGTCCAGGACCTGGCCGTTGCGCAACGGCTGCACGCGCTCGCGTACGAAGCGGGCGTGCTGCTCCGGGTTGACGGACTGCCACTTGAGGCCGAACGGCTCCAGGCCGCCGTCGGTGATCGCCGCGATCATCTGGGTCAGCAGATGGCTCTTGCCGGTGGAGGACTGGCCGACCATCGCGACGGTCAGCGGACGCCCGTAGGTGAGGTACGGCACCGGAATGAAGTGCTCGGGGAAGTCCGGGTCGGCCGCGCACTTCTGGACGGCGCCGCGCATGACGTCCTGGCGGCGCAGGGGGTTGCCGATGCCGGCCGGGTCCAGGGGCTGGTACTGCATCCTGCTGTCGGTGACGTACAGCGCCGTGAGGTCGAGCCGGATCGTCTCCAGGCAGTACGGGCAGAGCACGCCGCCGTCACCGTCCCCGGCCGCTGCTTTCGGATCGGGCTCCGCGGCGGTGGCGGACGCCCGGCGCTTGAGCCGCAGCGCCTGCTCGAAGGGGTCCTCCCGACCGGAACGCGGTTCGGCCGCCGCGCGGGTGGCGAGCGCGACGCGGCGGGCGGCGCCCGGTGCCAGGAGGTCGAGCAGTTCGGCGGGGGTCGGCCGGTCGGCGGCGCGCGGGGCGAACGCGTCGCGCAGCGTCCGGGCGAGCAGCCGGTGCTCGTCGAGGTCGGCGGGCGCCCGGTCGGCGTGGCCGGGCCGGCCGGTCACCAGCTGGTACAGCACCTGGGCGGCGCTCCACACCGCGTCCCGGGGGTCGGTGAGCCCCTCGCCCCGGCGCTGTTCGGGCGAGCAGTAGGGCGACCGGCCCCAGGGCCGCCTCGGCCGTCCGGTCCGGGCCACCCCCTCCAGCCCCCAGAGCTGGGCCGAGGCGCCGTCCCACAGCACGGTGGCGGGCGAGACGCCGCAGGGCACCAGGCCCTGGCGCTCCAGCACGTACAGGGCCTGCAACAGGTCCCGGGTGAAACCCCGTTGGTCGGTCGCGGACATCACGTGGGTCCGCGCGGCGGCGGTGCCGCGCGGTGCCGCGTACAGCAGGAAGGGCTCCGCCGCGTCCAGGTCGTGGCCGATGATCCGGGGGAACAGCCCCGCGTACTCGGTGTCGTCGAGCGCCCGGTGCAGGGACAGGGCGGTGCGGGCCTCCGTGTCCAGCAGCTCACGTGCCCCCGGGTGCGCGGCGTCGGCGGTGGTCAGGCGTACCTGCACGCACTGCTGTCCCTCGTCGTCGAGCAGGCCGTTGCGGACCAGTTGGGGCAGCAGGGGATCACGACGGGACTCGGGCCCGAGGCGCACGGGGGCGACGCGGCGCGCCCCCGAGGGCGTGGAGAACGCGAGCGTGGCCGCCCGCGGACCGCCGGGCCCCGTCGTGTGCCGGTGGGTAGTGCTGGTCACCGGAGATCGCCGTCCCCTCGCTCGTGCGGGTCGGCCGGGTCGGCCGGGTCGTGGCTCTCGTACGGGTTGGCACGGTCGTAGGTGTCCGTGCGCTCGTAGGCGTCCGTCCGGTCGTACGTGTCCGTCCGGTCGTACGGCGGGTGGTGGTCGCCCGTGCGCTCGTACCGGTCCGTCTCGTCGTACGGGCCGGGCCGGTCGTAGGCGTCCGTCTCGTCGTACGCGGCGGGCCGGTCGTACGGGGCGGGCCGGTCGTGGGGTGCTCCCGTCCCGTCGTACGAGGGAGATCGGTCGTACGAGGCCGCCGTACCGTCGTACGAAGGGGCGCGGTCGTAGGAGGCGGGCCGGTCGTACGGGTTCCGCGCGCCGTACGGCGGGTCCGGCTGCCCGTACGGGTCCGTCCCGCCCGTGCCGGGGCTGTGGCGGGGCCGGACGGTGTCGACCACGCCCATCCGCAGCGGGGTGAGCCGCAGCAGGCCGGCGTACCGTCCCGACGACGTCCACAGCACCCCCGGCTGGGTCGCGCCGCTCGCCTGCCAGGCCTTCTCGATCTCGTCCCGCACGGCCCGCGGGGCGAACCTGATCCACACCGCGGCGGCCGGGTCGCGGCTGAGCAGCGTGCCCTGTTCGGGCGAGGACAGCTGCACCACGGCCTGCCGGTCGGCCTCCGTGCCGACGAGTTCGGCGAGCCCGCGCGGGTCGGTGCCCAGCAGGCTCGCCGAGGTGGCGCGGACGCGGCGGGAGGCGGCGAACGGCGGCGGCGCCAGTACGCCGTTGTGCCGCAGATGCCGGCGGGCGGCCGACAGCAGCTCCCGCACCCGTTCCTCGGTGCGGCGGACGGCGAGGGTGCCGGCCTGACCGCGCTCCACGGCGCCCCAGTACGGGCCCATCGCCACCAGCGCGGCGTCCGTCAGGTCGGCGGCCAGCGTGGCGACCAGCTCCGGGCCGCCCTCGCCGTTCTCCCGGTCCAGCCAGCGCGGCGCGCTCGCGGCGCGGTCCTCCCACGGGGCCCCGACGGCCCCACCCGGCTTCTCCCCGGCCGGCTCGTCCCACGCGGGCCGGGCGTACGCGCTCGCCCAGTCGGCGTCGGCGTCGTCCCCGGCGAAGGCGTCCGTCTCCAGGACCGAGGTGCTGGAGAGCCAGTCGTCCTCGGCGAGCGTGCCGGTGTCGGCCCCGCCGACGGTCACGGGCCGCTCCGGCTCGGGTGCCGCCTCGGCCTCCGCGGCGGCGGCCGTGGCCCTCAGCATGCCGGCGACGGACCGGGCCGCGTCCGCGCAGTACAGGCGCTCCTCCACGGCCCAGTGCTCCCGGACCGCCTCGGCGAGCAGCGCGTCGAGTTCCTCCAGGGCGCGGCGGAGCGCGGCGGTGGCGTGGCCCGGGGCCCAGGAACCGGCCGCCGCGCGCCAGAGCCGGCGTACCGTCTCGGCCGCGATGCCCAGGGCCAGCAGCAGGCTCACGGTGCTCACCCAGCGCGAGGGATCGGTCGCATACGCCAGTGCCGCGCCGGCCGCCGCGCCGACGACGGCCGCGACCCGGGGGGCCACGGCCCAGCGGCCCGGACGCCCGGTGTCCCGCAGCCGGGCCGTGCCGAGCACCGCCATGCCGATGAACAGCAGCGGGACGGCGAGCGCCAGCGCGAGCAGGGGCCCCTGCCACAGCGCGCCGAGCAGGCCCGCGACGGCCGCGGCCGCCGGACCGACGGCCTCCGCGCCGGTCGCCGGGCCGCCCTCCCGGCCTCCCGGTCCGTTCCGGTCACCGGCGGCGCCCGTCACGTCACCGGAGGAGCAGGCGGCGAGCCTGGGCAGCAGTGCCGTACCCGGTACGGGCTCCACCCGCCCGGCCAGGCCGGTGAAGCGCTGGGCCACCGACCGCAGGGTCAGGCCCTGGCCCAGCAGTTTCCCGGCGAACTCCTTCAGGCCCTCGCCGATCCGCTCGCCCGTGCCCTCCGCCGAGGGCACCCGCAGCCCCAGGGCCGCGAGCCGGGCCGCCGCCTCGGCGGCGGACGCCGTCGCGCCCCCGCCGCGCAGCGCGGCGCCCACGAGCTCCCGGTACGAGTCGAGGTCGTGCCGCGCCTGGTCGACGTCCGCCTCGAACGCCTCCCGGCGGGCGGGCCGCAGCAGCCCCGGCAGGGACCCCAGCCCGGCCAGCGCCTCCTCGGCCCGGTCGATGGCGTCCTCACACGCGCGGTACGCGTCGTCCGCCACCCCGCCGGGGTCGCGGTGCTGCTGGTCCCGGGCGCCCCGGCCGGTCACCAGGCCCCGCAGGGGCTCCGGCAGGTCGGCTCCCGACGAGGCGGTCGCCAGGACGTCCGGCGCGAGCTCGGTGTCCTCACCGGCGAACCGGGCGAGCGCGTCCCGCCAGGCCCGGTCGCGCACCTCCGGGGGCAGGTCCTGCTCCAGCAGCCGCACCCCGGGTGCGGCGACGGCGTCGGGCAGGTCCTCGAGGCGGTCGAGGACCGTCAGGTAGACGTCCGGCACCGACAGCACGTCGACCAGGACCGCGAGCGCCGCCGGGTCGTCCGGCAGGGGCTGCTCCAGTGCCGTACGGGCGGAACGCAGGTCGCCCGCCCACAGCAGCGCACAGCCCGAGGCGCGCAGCACCGCCGGCCGCACCAGCCGGCGGTCGGGCTGGAACGCCTCGTCCTCACCCGCGTACGAGCCCGGCGCGCTGCCCACCAGGAGGACCAGGATCCTGACCTCGCCCACCGCGCGGTAGCCGGTGAGCAGTTCGTACTGCAGCTGGTGGTCGGTGAGCCCGGCCGGGGTGTCGACGACCAGGAACAGGGGGTCGTCGGGATCCGGCAGGCCGGCCTGGCCCAACTGCCGGGCGACCCGGGCGCGCAGGGCCGGCGGGGTGTCGAGTTCCGCCGCGCCGGAGCGCAGGTCGAGGTGGATGACGGAGCCGAACTCCTCGGGCGTGCTCACTGCGCGTCACCGTCCCACGGGTTGTGGCGGTCGCGGTCCCGGTCGTGGGCGCCGGTGTCCTCCGGCTTGTCCCACGGCGTGCGGGGGTCCTCGGCACCGTCTTCGGCGGCGGCCAGGTCGCCGCCGTCGCGGTCCGCGCCGTAGGGGTGGCGGTCGTCCGTCCGCGCACCGTTCGCACCGGCGCGCCGCGTGCCCCAGCCGTCCCGGTCCTCCCGCGCGTCGTCCGCGTACCGCTCCGCACGGGGCCCGCCGCCGTACGACTCACCGCGATCGCTCACGGGCATGCGGCGCGGCGAGGTTCCGTAGGGCTCGGCGCGGTCGTCGGCGGGTGCACGGCGGGGGCGCTCGTCGTAGTCGTCGTCGCGCGTGCGACGTGGCCCGGTGTCGTAGTCGTCCGCGGGTGCACGGCGCGGTCCGGTGTCGTAGTCGTCGGTGGGTGCACGGCGGGGCGAGGTGCCGTAGTCGTCGGCGGGTTCGGGGCGGGCGGAGGTGCCGTAGTCGTCCACCGGCGTGTGGCGGGCCCCGGTGCCGTAGGGGGCGTCGCGGTCGCTCGCGGGTGTGCGGCGCGGCGGATCGTCGTACCGCTCACCACGGCCGGTGCCGTACGGCTCGTCGGGGTCGGCGACGGGCGTGCGCCGTGGCCCGGTGCCATAGCCGTTCGCGGGCGTGCGCCGCGGGGGTACGTCGTGGTCGTCCGCGGCTGTGCGGCGGGGTCCGGTGCCGTGGGGCTCGTCGTGGTGGTCCGCGGTTGTGCGGCGGGGTCCGGTGCCGTAGGGCTCGTCGTGGTCGTCCCCGGGTGTGCGGCGGGGGCCTGTCCCGTACGGCTCGTCGTAGTCGCCCCCGGCCGCGCGCCGCCCGCGTCCGTCATGGCCGTCCGCACCCCCGCCGCGCCCGCGCTCGGCGTGACCGTCACCCCCGGACCCGGTCCCGGCCCGGGTCCCACGCCCCCGCTCGGCGGCGGCATCGGCGTCGTCCCGGCCCAGTGCCTCGTCGCTCCGCGCGCGGTACGCGGCGAAGGTCTCGGGCGGGGCCGTGCCCCAGTCGTCGTCATCGTGGGCGGTCCGCCGGGGTGCGGGCAGCTCCTCGGAAAGGCGGGGCGTCACCGTGCCGAAGCGGACGTGCTCCAGCAGCGTGCGCAGCGTCGGCTGGACGGCGCGCTGGTCGCCGAACTCGGTGTCCAGCGCGGCCGGCAGCGTCTCCGCCCAGAACTCCCACAGCGGCCGGACCCAGCCCTCGACCCGCTCACCGCCGCGCCTCCTGCGGTCCGCCAGCAGTTCCAGCTGGCGCGGGGCGATCTTCTCGACCAGCTCGACGAAGAGCGGGTGCGGGTCGCTGCCCGCCCGCGCGAGCCCGGCCGGCTGCGCCCCCATCAGCTCGCGGCAGTAGTCCTCCACGGTCCGCTCGTCGTCGAGGACCGTCCAGCGTTCGTACGAGCGCAGCAGCTCCGCCCAGCTCGACACGCCGCCGGGAAAGTCCCCCAACCGCAGCCGGACGCCCGGCACATGAGAGCCCTCCTCGGGGAAGAGCCGCAGCCGGATGCGGGCCGGCGAGGCCGTGTCGCCGTCGACCACGTCCACCTGGCCGTTCCACATGCAGCACAGCAGCCGGTGCAGGATGGTGCGGCGGTCCTCCTCGCTGCTCACCATCCAACTGTCCCGGAAGCCGAGCCGCTGACGCCAGCGCAGCACGTCGTGGGCCTGCTCGGAGTCCTTCGCGCGGGCCCACTGGCGCAGCACCTTGCGGGCCTCGGGCACCTGGGTGAGGCTCATCTCGCTGCGGAAGAGGACCACGGTGACCGAGTCGCTCTCCACCCCGCGGTAGTCCACGGAGTTCTTGGCGTCCGACGGCAGCCGCAGCGTCTTGCCGAGGTACTCCTTCACCTCCTCGACCGCCTGCACCCGCGGATACGTCACCAGTGCCCGCAGCGGTCCGGTCCCCTCCGGGGTGAAGCCCACCGGCAGCAGCCCGGTCAGCTTGCGGCCGAACAGGTCGAGCGCCTCCTTGCTGACCTGGTCCGTGGCGCTCGCGTCGCCCGCCGCGGCGGCCAGCAGCGTGCCCATGCTCGGCAGCAGCGGACGCTCCTCCAGCCGTTTCCCGCTCTCCGCGAACAGCCGGGTGATGCGGGCCTCCAGCACCGCCTTGACGGTCGCCACCGCCCCCTCGGGGTTGCGGCGGCTGAGCGCGTGGACCGTGCGCCAGGTGTCCCCGCCGACCAGCCGGAGCAGCAGCGCGGCCTCGTCGTCGTTCTCACGCAGGTTCTCCCGGCGGATCAGCCGGGTGACGACGTCCTCGTAGAAGTGGTTGAGGGTGCGCTGCGGCGGCAGCAGGTACGAGATGCCCGTGCGGTCCTCGTAGAGCTCCAGGCCCTTCTGCTGGGACGCCTTGCGTTCCTGGTCGCTGTGCCTGCGGAAGGCGTTCACCAGGCGTCCGAGGTCGGCCCCGGCGGTGTCGGCCTGCGGCTGCCAGTGCTGCTGCTGCTCGCGCCACGCCTCGTGCCACACCGTGCGGCAGCGCCACCGGTACCAGTCGTCCTGCTCCTGGACGGCCGCCTGCACGTCCTCGTCGCCCCAGCGGGCCGGGGACATGCCGGCCAGCCGGCCCTTGATCCGCGGCGCCTTGGGCGGCTGCTCGGTCACGCCCGGCGGACGCTGGGGGGCGCGGGCCCGGTTGTCCAGCATGCCGAGGAACCCGAGCCGGGCGATCGGCTCGTCGCTGTCCGGGATGCCCCGCACCACGCGCTCGGCGAGGAAGGGGTCCACGGTCTGCAGCAGCTTGTCGATGGCGGGGCGGGGGGCGAACCGGTCGGCCAGCACGGCGGCCTGGCGGGTGACGTCGGCCCGCAGGTCGGACAGCAGCCGCTGCATGTCCGCGATCCGTTCGCCCAGCGCCCGTTCGATGTTCTTGCTGCCGCGCGGCAGCGGATCCGGCTCGGGGACGTCCAACTGCCTGCGTTCCCAGAGCTCCTCGAGGTGGGAGTCGGCGAACAGCTGGCGGATCATCGGCACGGTGCTGTCCCGCAGGAGGGTGCGCGGCCGTTCCACGAGGTCCGTGACCGCCTCCCGCAGCAGCCGGCCGGCCACCAGGTCGGCCAGCTGGTCCATGGGCGCGGTCATGGAGGCGACCAGGCTGGTGGAGACGCCCTGCCGTCCGATGCCGGTGGGGGACACGGCGCTGCGGTGCACGCCGCGGTTGATGAAGCTCGCGGCGAAGGTCTGGTAGTCGTCGTCGGCGGCCATCGTCCGGCCCTTGGAGCGGCCGTCGCCGAGCTCGGTGCCGATCAGCGACATCACCAGGGAGACGATGGAGCGGCGCAGGTCGTCCGCGCGGATGCCGGCCGTGGGGCTGAACAGGAACGCCGTGGGCAGGATGCCGGTGCGCAGCCGGATCGGCATGGTGCCCGGGTAGCGGATGCCCATCCCCGAGTCGTGGTCGAGGTCGCCGATCTCCGCGCCCTCGGTCGGCGCGTTCTGTCCGTCGACCAGCCGGAACAGGTCCACCAGCGCGCGGGCGGCGTTGAGTTCCGCCTCGCGCCCGCCGCCGGAGGCCGCGGAGAACGACGACGGCATCACGACCAGCGGGTAGATCTTCACCCCGTCGAAGCGGCGCAGCTGGAACGCGTGGTTGATCAGGTGCAGATAGTCCAGGAAGATGCCGGCGCCGGTGCCGCCCGCGACCGAGAACGCGACGAACACGTCACAGCCGTTGGTCTTGCCGCCGCCGAACTCGCTCAGCCCGCCCGCCGACTTGGCCATCAGGTCGATCGCCTGGAGCAGCGGTTCGAGGACCGGGCCGAGGCCGTGCCGGAGCGTGGCGAACAGGGCCGCGCGGCCGACGGTGGGCAGCTGGCCCGCGCCGTTGTGCAGCGGGGTGACCTTCGGCTCGTCGATGCGCGGCGGCAGCCATTCGGCGACCTCCTCGCGCATGCTCGCCCGGAGCATCTTGGTGACTTCCGGCGAGGCGTCGAAGTTCGGCAGCAGGTTGTGGGTGGCCCGGGAGGTACGGGCGTACGCGGCCCGCAGCGACGGGTCCACGTTGAACTGCGGCAGCCGCTGCAGGTCGCTCTCGCTGTAGTCCGCGTACACGAACTGGAGGCCGTCGGGCAGCTGGTAGGGCGCGTAGCCGTTCAGCCCGGTGAGCGCCAGGCCGTCGGGACCGCACAGCTCGGCGCGCAGTCTGCGCTCCAGCTCGGCGCCGACCAGGCCTCCGGTGCCGCCCAGACCGACGAAGAGCATCGGCTGGAAGATCTTCATGGTTTCCTCCCCGCTGACGGCCGTCGCGGCCGCAGGTTCGTGCTCGGTACGTTCATTGCTCGGTACGCCTGCTCGATACGCCTGCTCGGTACGTCCTGGAGTGCGCGCGGCGCGCGAGGGGGGCGCGAAGTCGCCGCGCCCGCCCCCCGCGTGTCACATGTACGAGTCGTAGGCGCCACCCGTGCTTCCGCTCTGCCCGGTCCCGGAACCGGCCTGGGAGCCCGGGGTGCCCGCCGACCCGCTCCGGGCCGTGGCCGCCGGCCTGCGGTTGCGGGGGGCGCGGGTGTCCTCGCCGAGGGTCAGGCTCACCGTGTCGGTGAGCGGGACCTGCCCCCGCACCGGCAGCGGCGTCCGCCCGCCGCCGCGCTTGCGCAGCACCGCTCCGCCCTCGGGGTTGCGCTGGACGGCGTACTCGCCGTGGGGCCGGCGCTCGATGCGCGGGGCGCGGTGCGGCTCGACGAGCGCGAACTCGTACCACTGCTTGTGTCCGTGCCCGGCCAGGTGGTCACCGCCGAGGACGTCGCCGTCCGCGGAGACCAGGCGCAGCACCAGTCCGTACGGGTCCCTGCGGGCGCGGCGCTGCCGTACCCAGGCGAGCACCGCGACGACGGCCAGCACGAGCACCGCGGCGGCGGCCACCACCGCCCACCAGTACTTGTCCCAGAAGCCGGGCTCGGGGGTGATCTGCACCGAGAGCGGGGTGCGGACCAGCGTCCGGTCGCCGTCGGTGGTGTCGACGGCGGTGACGGTGCCCGACAGACGCAGTCCGTCGTCGCCGAGGCGGTCGCCGAAGACGTCGGCGGGGGCGACCGTGACCGTCACCTTCCGGGTGCCGGAATCGCCGGGCGCGAGCTGGATCTCGCCCGGGCTGACCGACAGCAGCCCGGAGCGCACGTCGGCCACGGACAGCCGCAGGGTGTGCGGGGCGTCGCTGTTGTTGCGGACGGTGAGGGTGCCGGTGACCTTGCCGCCGGGGTGGGTGTCACCGGCGGGCAGCTCCAGCGCGGTGGTGACGGGCAGCTCGCCGGGCGCGATCTGGCCGAGCTCGCTGCGGGTGTCCGCCCGCAGCCCCGACGCGGTCAGTGTGCCGTCCACCTTCAACGCCCCGTCGGCGCCGGCGGGGATGCGCACCGAGCCGCTGAAGGAGCCGTCGTTCGCCTCCGGGTCGGGGCCCTTGCCGTCGTCGGTGAGGGACAGGGCCTGCGGGGCGAAGCCGTCCCCGGTCAGTTCGCTGCTGACGCGCAGTCCCGCGTAGTCCGCGGGGTCCTTGATCTGGTAGCCCTCGCGGGTCTGCAGCCGCATCGTCACCGTGACGTTCTCCCCGGGCTTCGGCGAGGGCGGGTCCATGGTGATGGCGCCGCGCAGCTCCCCCTGCCACAGCACGCTGACCGCGACGGGCAGCGAGCGGTGGCCCTCCGGGGCCTCGGCCTTCACCCGCCAGGTGCCGGGCAGCGGGTCGACGATCTTCAGGGCCTCCACGGTGCCGCCGCCAGCCAGTTCGAAGCGGGACTTGCCCTGGGTGCCGTTCGTGGGCACCGACTTGCCGCTGGGGTCCTGGTAGGTGATCCGCACCTCGGGGTCGCCCTTGTCGACCACGATGCTGCCGACGGTCGCCAGGGGCGAGATGTCGATCTCCAGAGTGGCCGGCGGCTTGTTGCTGGGGCCCTCCTCGTAACGCTGGCAGTGCGCGGCGGCGAAGATCTTCCCCAGGGTGGTGGCGACGTCCTTCGCGGAGGCGACCTTGTACGCCTTCGGGGCGGCGGAGGGCAGCTTCACACAGCCCTCCTGATAGCCCCCGGCGGCCATCCGGTCCAGCTGCGCCTTGTCCGGTTCGGACCCGAAGCCGAGCGGCCAGATCTGCACCTTCTG
The DNA here is from genome assembly GCF_044544295.1 of Streptomyces sp. NPDC053750. Lineage (NCBI taxonomy): Bacteria > Bacillati > Actinomycetota > Actinomycetes > Kitasatosporales > Streptomycetaceae > Streptomyces > Streptomyces sp. NPDC053750. The sequence continues at coordinate 590,434 of NZ_JBITXB010000004.1, forward strand.
GGCGCGGGCGTTCTCCAGCTCCTTGGTCAGCTGCCGCTCGCCCTCGGCCTCGCGGTGCGCGGGGTCGCCGTACTTCTCGCTGTCGGTGACGTCCATCTTGCCGTCGGTCAGCAGGAACAGCACACGGGGTTCCGACGCGTCGGTGCCGGTGGTGAGTTCGTGCACGCCCTGGCGTATCGCGGTCGGGAAGTCGGTGCCGGTGCCCTCGCTCTCCTTGCGGGTGCGCAGCTTGTCCACGCAGGCGCCGATCGTCTTGCGGCCCGCCGCGTCCAGGGTGGTGCGCGGGCACACCGGGTCCACCGCGCGCTGGCCGGCGGACTCGGCGGCGGCGAATCCGAAGACGGTGATGTGGGAGGACGAGGACACGTCGCCCAGCGCGATGCGGGCGGCGGCGGCCTTCTCGGCCTTCATGTCCTCGGGCGCGAGGCTGGCGGACTCGTCCACGGCGACCGCGTAGTTGACCGACGGGAACGGTTCGGAGTCCGCGACCGGCACCGCGTCCCGGCCGGTGTCACTGCCGGTGCCGGGGCCGGTGGGTGTCAGCAGGGACACGAGCACCGCGGCGCCGCCCAGCGCCAGGACCGTGGCGCGGTGCGCCCGGCCTCTTCCCGTCCGCCGTCTTCCCCAGGCTCTTTGCACGGGCGTCCCCTTGGTTCTCGTTGGTTCTCGGCGGTTCGCGTTGTTCTCGGCGTTCTCGTTGGTTCTTGGATCGTCTCTGCGTCGTTTGCGCGGCCGCGCGGTCAGCGCGCGGTCAGCCCCCAGACCAGGGCCAGCGCCGCCGAGGGGACGAGGGCGCCCATTCCCCAGCGGATGGCCCGGTACTTCGCGGTCAGGATCGCGCTGACGTCCACGGCCTGGACGAGCAGCCACCCGGCGGGATCCCGCCCGGCCTCGGCGATCCGGGCGGACAGCCACGCGAGATCGCGGGAGGCCGCCAGATCACCGAAGTACGTCACCCCGTCCTCGCCGCGGACCGTGCCGGTGCGCGGCATCAGCGCCCCGACGAGCGCGCCCACCGCGACCGCCCAGAGCAGCCCGGCGAGCAGCAGCGTCACGTCGACGAGCCCGCGCCAGCCGGGCGCGCCGTGCCAGCCGAGCAGGAACGCGGGCAGCGCCAGCGTCCCGGACAGCAGCACGGCGGCCTTGGAGTCGGCCCGGCCCAGGTCCTCGCGGACCGTGTTCAGCAGCAGTTCCGCGATGCGCTCCCCCGCCCGGTCCGGGCAGTGCCGACCCCCGTGCGGCACAGACCCGTCCGGGTCGGGGGAGGCACGCCCCCCGCTCACCGTGGTCGCTTCCCCGCCCCCCGTGGTGGCTTCGCCTCTCCCCGTGGTGGCTTCGCCGTCCTGCGCGGTCACCGGTCGTCCTCCGCCCAGTCCCAGCCGTCGTCCCGCGAGCGTCTGCGACGGCGCGGTGTCCGGTCCTCGGCGTCCCCCTCCGGCCCGGGCCCGTACGACGGCTCGTCCGCCACCCAGTCCGGGGTGAACGGCTCGGCCGGGGCGGGCTCCAGCCGCGCGGGCTCCCGGCGGGCGGGCACCGCGCCGACGGGGCCCTGGATGGGGCGTCCGCGGCCCTGGTTGAGGAGGTTCAGGGCCTGCGTCTCCACGTCGTTGGACTGGATCTGGCCGCTGGCGACCATGTCGAAGAGCCGGTCCACCCGCTCCCGCTCGTCCTGCCGGCCCTCCTGGCGGATCTTCTCCAGGAAGTCCTTGGCGTTGTCCGGCTCGGCGGCCAGCATGTAGCTGAGCTGCTCCAGGTCACCGCCGCGCAGCATGGCGCGGAACGCGTCCTGCCGTACGCCGGTCAGCTCGGCCGAGGCGCGTGCGTTGCGGATCTCGTCCATGTGCTCGATGGTCCGGTCGTCCACCCGCAGCCGGACGTACAGCCGTACGCGCAGGCCGAGTTCGGCACCCAGACTGTCCCAGCGGCCGCCCGCGCACTCCCGGGTGAGGGCGCGGTCGGCCTGTTCGGCCTCGGTCACCCGGTAGGTCGAGGTGACCTCGCGCAGCCGCTCGAGCACCGGGGCGGTGAGCCGCCCGCCGACGTCCTTCACGACCTCGACGGCGGCCAGGTGGGGATCGGTCACCGCCCAGTGGATGTCCACCTCGGCCTTGAAGAAGGTGGCGCCGCCGGCCGCCGGGAGGTCCATCTGGAGCCGCGTCTGATAGGTCCCGAGCGCGATCTCGCAGACGTTGTACGGCCGCGCCCACGTCCGCTTGTCGACGTGCCGGGTGCCGGAGACGGTGACCACGCTGTACCCGCCGTTGCGGTAGAACAGCACCGAGGCCCGCTGGGCGCTGACCTGCGGGTGTCCGCCGGTCGGCGCGTACTCCCGCAGGAAGGGGCCCGCGGGACCCGCGCCCGCTTTCCCGGCCTCCGCCCCGCCCACGTCCTCAGCCATGCCTGACCTCCTCGCGCGTCCGGTCCCGCGGCGCGACGGCGAGCCACCACAGGGCGCGCGCCTGCGCTTCCGGGAGCGGATCCTCCGGATCGTTCATCATGCGGCGCAGCAGCCAGTCCAGCCGCCGCCGGTCGTGCTCCTCGCCGGTCACCGCGGGCAGCAGCGCCGCCAGCCCCGGCCGGGTCCACTCGTCGCCGTTGCCGCGCACGGCCGACCGCAGCAGCGACTCCAGCGCCTCCGTCGCCACCTCCTTGGAACGCGGCGTGTTGAGCGCGGTCCACAGCAGGTCGGCCATGGGGCGTACGAGTTCGGGGCGGGCCGCGGCGAGGGCGAGCGGCAGCGGCCAGTCACCGCGGTCGCCCAGCGGGGAGCCGGCGTCGTCGGCCAGCACCTCGTCCACCGTCGTGAGCGCGAGCCGGACGGTGGTCACCAGCCCCAGGTCCTGGTGGGTCTCGCGCTTGTGGTGGGTCCAGTCGGACACCCGCCGCAGCACGGCCGCCGCGTCCGGGAGCGCCAGCAGCCGTACGACGTTGAAGGAGGCGACCGCCAGCTGGTCCCCGTCGTCGCGGACCCCGATCCGGGCCAGCGCGTCCAGCGTGTCGCCGGTCGTGGCCGCGGAGTTGCCGTAGCCCAGGGCCATGGCCGCGGTCCAGCGCAGCGACTTGGTGCCGTACCGGCTCCAGTCGCCGACCACCTTGTGCACGATGCGGCGGTGCGAGGCGTGACCGGCGGCCTGGTCCAGCGCGGTGGCCGCGAAGACCCGCCGCCGGGGCGTGGCCGCCTCGGCGAGCGGACGGATCAACTCCGCGTGGCCGTGGTCGAAGTCCCGTACGCACAGCTCGCCCGCGGCGACCGCGGCCCGCATCCACACCTGGGAGCGCGGGTCGTCGGCCAGCAGCCGCAGCCAGCGCACCACCGGGGCCCGGACGGCGAAGTGCCGGTCCCACAACTCGCTGAGCACCGCGGACGGCAGGGCCTGCCCCCGGTACCAGATCAGCCGCGACGCCACCTCCGCACCGGCCACCTCGACCCGGCCGTCCTTGAGCTCGGCCCGGCTGAGCGCCAGGTCGGAGCGGGGATCGTCGCAGAACAGCGGGCGGGCGGGGGTGCGGTCCGGGTCGGCCTGCACGGACAGTTCCCAGGTCAGCAGGTGGGCGGCGGCGGCCACGGCACTGTGCGAGGCGCCGCCCAGCACGGCGAGCGCGATCCGGAACGCCACGGGGTGGAACAGGCCCGCCGCGCCCGGCCGTTCGCCGTCCGGCTCGTCCCCGGCCGGTGCCGCGAGCGCCCGGTCCACACCGGCGAACCACTCCTGGGCCTGACGGGCGGCGAGGCTGCGGCAGCCGGAGAGCAACTCCTCCCGGGGCAGCTCCCCGAGCACGTGCCCGGCCAGCAGGGAGGCGAGCACCTCGGCCTCGGCGGGGCGCAGGTCGTCCAGTCCGACGGCGTCCCTGACCTCCGGCCGGGCCCACAGCGCCTCCGCGTCCGCCAGCAGCCCGGCGGCGCGGTCACCGTCCGTCCCGTCCGTCCCGGTCGCGGTGGTGTGCTCCTCCAGCCGCTCCCGCAGCCGGGTGGTGAGCAGTTCCCCGGTGGGTGCGGGCGGACAGAGGGCGCCGTACCGCCCGTTCAGCAGCGGGTCGGCCGCCGAGCCGACCGGGACGACGACGACGGCGAAGGCGTCGTGGCGCGCCAGGGCGGCGGCGAGTCCGTCCAGGTCCATCTCGTCGGGGACCGACGCGCCGGGCCGGGTGAGGGAGAGCTCCAGCAGGTAGCCGGAGAGACGACCCGCCTCCTCGTCCCCCTCCCCGTTGCCGTTGCCGTTGCCGTTGCCGTCGGCGTCGCGCAGGGAGTCGGCCAGCTGCCGGACCCCGCCGGCCGGGTCGACCCGCTGCACCCGGGCCCAGGACCCGGACCGCGGCTCGGCGCCGTTCGCCGCCGGGCCGGTGACCTCGTCGAGGAGGGAGAGCGCCGTGCTGGTGCGTCCGGTACCCGGTGCGGCCCCCAGCACCAGCAGCCGACGGGCGGTGAGCGCCTCGCGCAGCCGCACGTACCCCGCGGGCTCCACGTGGATCCGGCGGAGCCGGCGCAACTCCTCGTCGGGCACGGGACCGCTGCGCAGCGCCGAGCCGGGCCGGTGGGCGTCCATCCGCAGGTGGATGTCGCCGATGTGGGCGCTGGCGAAGTACGAGCGGTCGAAGGTGTGCAGGTCCCGGCCCGCGTCGAACAGCATGCGGGTCGCACGGCGCGTCCGTGCGGCGGCGGCGAGGTCGGTGGGCGCGTCCTCGCCCTGTTCCTCGGCGAGCGGGTCCCGGGTGTGCTCCTTGAACCGCCCGGCAGCGCGCTCCCGTTCCCGTTCCCGCTCCTCTCGTTCCTCCCGCTCCTGATCGGCGGCGGCGTCGTCCCCGCCGGCCGCCGCACCGTCCCGGTCCTTGCCGCCGTCGTCCCGGGGGGCGTCGTCCCGGTTCCTGCCGCTGTCCCGGTCCTTCCCGTCGCGTCCGGGTGCCCGGGCGCCGTCCGGCTTCCGGGGTGTGTCCGGCTTTCGGGGCGCGTCCGGCTTCCGGGGCGCGTCCTGCCCGCCGCCCCCGCCGCTCCCGGCGCCCGCGCCGTCCGCCCGCTGCTCGTCGCTCACTCGCCCCGCTCCTTCCGTGAGCGGTCACGGTCGGTGATCCGGCCGATGTGCACGGGCTGCTGGTAGACGTTGTCGTGGTGCTGCGACATGTCGCCGTAGACGGTGTAGCGGGCCCCTTGGAGCCCGGCGTCGGTGTCGCCGGCGTCGTCATCGCCGCCTCCCACGTCGACGGACGTCTCCCACTCACGGGCGGACGCCTCCGACGCACCGACGGACGCCTCCGACGCACCGGACGTCGACGATTCGGCCGGAATCTCGGGAGCGGGCCGCCCGGGAAGGTGGAACCAGGCGGTGACCTCGCCCTCCTTCAGCTCCAGCCGGGCCGGCGAGTAGCGCGCGGCCTCGATGAACTTCCCGCCGCCGCTGATCACGTCCTCGTACAGGGAGTTCGAGGCGACCAGCACCAGGTCGGCCTTCTCGGCGTCCAGCAGCCGCCGGGCGACGGGGGAGTCGGCCAGCCGGCAGGCGAGGTCGACCGCGCGTCCGCTGATGCCCCGGGCGTCGTGCCGGACCGGGCCGACGTGCATGGCGATCCGCAGGCCGAGAGGCACCCGCAGGCCGCGGTTCTCGTCCCGCAGGTTCTCGTGGACCTCGACCAGCCAGAGGCCGAGCAGCCGGGTCACCGCGATCCGGCCGGCCACTGCCAGCAGTACGCCGTCGCCGCGGTCCTCCATGTGCACGGCGTCCCGCGCCACCTTGGCGTGCGTGAACGCCGTCTCCAGGACGCGGTAGATCCGGGCCCGCATGCGCGGCTTGTCGACGTCGTCGTACTCCCCGGAACGTCTGGCGTCGACGCTGATGACCAACTCGTAGCGCGCCTCGCCGAGATCCATGACGTCGTCGTTCACCCGTGCCCCCTGCTGCCTGCCGGTCCGTCTGCTTGCCGTCCCCCCTCACCTTCGGGCCCGGGGACGAGGGCCGTCTGTAGCCGTTTACACACGGCGGAGCGCGGCTCTACTCCGTATGGCCGTCCGCGAGAAGCGCGAGCAGCGCGGGGTCGAGGATCTCCACCATCCGGTTGCCGGTCCGCACGATGTGCTGGGTACGCAGCAGCCGCAGCGCCTTGGCGACCGCCTCCCGGGTCGCTCCCACGGTGGCGGCCAGCTCGTCCTGCGCCAGCTGGACGACGCTCCCGGCGGTGGCGGTACTCGACGAGGTGGCGGGGCGCGCCGAGGAGGGGGCATAGGGGCCGGCGGGGCCGGAGCTGTCGGGCGTCGACAGCTCGATGAGCCGGTGGGCCAGGCGCTGCAGCACGGTGAGCGAGGCGAGGGCGGAACGCTCCTGGTCGGCGCTGCGCAGCCGGAAGGTGAGCTGACGGATCACCAGGCCGCTGACGCGGGGGTGCAGGGCGAGAAAACGGCGGAACGCGTCCCCGCCTATCACCTGGGCCTCGGTGGGCCCCAGGGTGCGCACGGTGGCGCTGCGGGGATGCCGGTCCAGCGCGGCCATTTCGCCGAGCAGTTCACCGGGGCCGCGCAGACCGAGTATCAGCCGGGTGGCGCCCCGGTCCGTGGCGACGGAAACGGTCACCCATCCGTGCAGGATGATCAGGACGTGACTGGACCGGTCGCCCTCGGTCAGAAGGTGGGTGTCGGCCGGGTAGCGCTTGCGGTTTCCGAGAGCCATCACGCCCTCGTGCTCCTGGGCGGTCAGCGCCTGCGCGAACGCGAGCTCGTCGCCGAGCAGTCCCATGGCTACGCCCCCCGCCGCAGTCCGGACGCCTGGTTCCTGGATGGTCGATGGTGACAGAGTGACGAAGCGGAGAGAGTGAATTGCGCCACATTCAAGCTACTTCCCGGTAGCGGGAGAACCGCCAGGCAGGCGCCCCCACCGACCCGTCGAACCTCGCCCCGCCCCACCCCTCGGGAGACTCTGCGCAACGGCGCCCTCACCGCCCGCGACCAGGCAGGACACGAAGAACGGCACCGACCGCCGAGAACAGTGCCCACCGGCATGGGCATCAGCCCACCGGAACAAGATTGGCGAAAACTCGGGTTCGTCTTCCTGTGAGGGGCGCACAGCCCCACGTGGCCCGGCGAGCGGACTTCACGCCCACAGCGCGTCCGCGAGGGACACCCCGGCGAACGCCGCCCCCAGTCCCGCCACCACACTGGCGACGACATTGACGGCGGCGAAGAGCCTGGCGCCGTCCTCGGCCAGCCGCAGCGTCTCGTAGGAGAACGTCGAGTACGTCGTCAGCGCCCCGCACAGTCCGGTACCGAGCAACAGCTGCACGGGGGAGCCGGCCGCACCGGCCGGCACGGCACCCGACAGCAGCCCCAGCACGAAGCACCCCGCGACGTTGACGACGAACGTGCCCCACGGGAAAACGGTGTCGTGCCGCCGCTGCACGGCTCGGTCGGCGAGGTAGCGCAGCGGTGCGCCCACCATGCCGCCGATGATCACCAGCACCCAGTTCACGCGCCGTGCCCCCTGCTCACGGAGGTCTGTCGACCCCGCCTCCACGCCAGTACGCGGCGCGTCACCGTCACCGCGAGCCACACGGCCGCGAACGCCGCCACCGGCGTCGCGGCCAGATACGTCAGTCCGTTCCGCGTCTCGCCCTCGTCCAGGAGCCGCTGGATGTCGACGGCGTAGGTCGAGAAGGTGGTGAAACCCCCGAGCACGCCGGTGCCGAAGAAGGGCCGCACCAGCCGGTGCGCCGCCCACACGTCGCTGATGACCACCATGAAGACACCGATGACCGCACACCCGACCGCGTTCACGGCCAGCGTCGTCCACGGGAAGCCCCCGGCCGCGACCGGCCAGAGCAGCGAGGCCCCGTAACGGCCCGCCGCCCCCGTGCCACCGCCGAGAGCCACCACCGCCACGACCGGTACCTGCTCCCACCGGGACCGGCGCCGCAGGGCTGTCATGGATTACGTCTCCTCCTCGCCGGGGCCCGGTCCCACTGCATCGCCACCATGTACGTCGAAGGGCCCCACCGCGAACGGTGGGGCCCTTCGACATCGTGCCCGGTGAGGCACTGGCGGAGGATACGAGATTCGAACTCGTGAGGGGTTGCCCCCAACACGCTTTCCAAGCGTGCGCCCTAGGCCTCTAGGCGAATCCTCCGCAGAGAACATTACATGACGTGGGAGAGTGCTTGCGAACTCGTTCCCAGGGCCCCACATCGGGTAACGTGTGGCTCAGCCCCTCACGCGGCGCTATCTGACTGAACTCCCCCAGGGCCGGAAGGCAGCAAGGGTAGGTCGGCTCTGGCGGGTGCGTGGGGGGCGCCTGTGTTTGCGGGGCGGGCCGGTTGTCGGTGGGCGCCTATAACCTCGTATACGTGTCGTCTCTCGCGCTCTACCGCCGTTACCGCCCGGAGTCCTTCGCCGAGGTCATCGGGCAGGGGCATGTCACCGACCCGCTGCAGCAGGCGCTGCGGAACAACCGGGTCAATCACGCGTACCTGTTCAGCGGTCCGCGCGGCTGCGGCAAGACGACCAGCGCCCGGATCCTGGCCCGCTGTCTGAACTGCGAGCAGGGTCCGACGCCGACGCCCTGCGGCGAGTGCCAGTCCTGCCGCGACCTCGCGCGCAACGGGCCGGGCTCCATCGACGTCATCGAGATCGACGCCGCTTCGCACGGCGGTGTGGACGACGCCCGTGACCTGCGCGAGAAGGCGTTCTTCGGGCCCGCCTCCAGCAGGTACAAGATCTACATCATCGACGAGGCCCACATGGTCACGTCGGCGGGCTTCAACGCCCTGCTCAAGGTGGTCGAGGAGCCGCCGGAGCACCTCAAGTTCATCTTCGCGACCACCGAGCCCGAGAAGGTCATCGGGACCATCCGGTCGCGGACCCACCACTATCCGTTCCGGCTCGTGCCGCCCGGCACCCTGCGGGACTACCTCGCCGAGGTGTGCGGCAAGGAGGACATCCCCGTCGACGACGGCGTGCTGCCGCTGGTCGTGCGCGCCGGTGCGGGGTCCGTGCGTGACTCGATGTCGGTCATGGACCAGCTGCTGGCCGGCGCCGGTGCCGACGGTGTGACGTACGCCATGGCGACCGCACTCCTCGGCTACACGGACGGCTCGCTGCTGGACTCCGTCGTCGAGTCGTTCGTCTCGGGGGACGGCTCGGCCGCCTTCGAGGTCGTGGACCGGGTGATCGAGGGCGGCAACGACCCGCGGCGCTTCGTCGCCGACCTCCTGGAGCGCCTGAGGGACCTCGTCATCCTCGCCGCCGTGCCCGACGCCGCGGAGAAGGGGCTGATCGACGCCCCCGCCGACGTCGTCGAGCGGATGCAGGCCCAGGCGCGGTCCTTCGGCGCCGCCGAGCTGAGCCGCGCCGCCGACATCGTCAACGAGGGGCTCACGGAGATGCGCGGCGCCCACTCGCCCCGCCTCCAGTTGGAGCTGATCTGCGCGCGCGTGCTGCTGCCCGCCGCATACGGCGACGAGCGCTCGGTGATGGCGCGCCTGGACCGGATCGAGCGCGGGGTGCAGTTCTCCGCGGGCGCGGGCGCGGGCGCGGGAACGGGCGCGGGGGCGCCGGCGATGGCGTACGTGCCGGGGCCCGGGGCGCATGCCGGTGCCGGTGGTGCCCCGGCCGCCGCTCCGGTTCCGCCGGGGAGCGGTCCGGCCGCGGCCAGGGCGGCGGTACGGGCGCCGGGTGCCGGCGTTCCCGCGGCCGACCCTGCCCCTGCCCCTGCCCCTGCCCCTGCCCCTGCCCCTGCTCCTGCTCCTGCTCAGGGTGCCGGTGTCGGCGAGGGCGGCGGACAGCCCCCGGCGCCGGCGCCGGTCGCTCCCGCGCAGGCTCCCGCGTCGACTCCCACCTCGGCACCGGCGCCCGGTGCCTGGCCCACCGCGGCTCCCGCGGGCGGCGGACGGCGGCCCGGAGGGTGGCCCACGGCGGCTCCCGCGGGCGGAGGGCAGCCTCCCGCACCGACCCCGACGACCCCGCCGGGCCCGTCGGCACCCGCCCCCGCCCCCGCGCCGGCCCCGGCAGCCGTGCCGGCCGCCACCGCCGCGCCCGCCGCCCCGGTCCCGGCCCCGAGCGGTGGCCCCGACCCGCGCGCGCTGTGGCCCAACATCCTGGAGGCGGTCAAGAACCGCCGCAGGTTCACCTGGATCCTGCTCAGCCAGAACGCCCAGGTCACCGGTTTCGACGGCACCACCCTCCAGATCGGCTTCGTCAACGCGGGCGCCCGCGACAACTTCCTGAGCAGTGGCAGCGAGGAAGTGCTGCGGCAGGCCCTGGCCGAGCAGTTCAACGTGCAGTGGAAGATCGAGGCGATCGTCGACCCCTCCGGCGGTTCCGCACCCCTGCCCTCCGCCGGCCCGTCCGGCGGCTACGGCGGCGGTCCCGCGGGCGGTGGCGGCGGCGGTGGCTACGGCGGATCCGGGGGCGGCGGGTACGGCGGGGGCGCGCCCGCGCAGCGACCGGCGGCGCCGGCACCCGCGCCCCCGTCCCAGGCCTCCGCCCCTCCCTCGCCCGCCACCGCGCCCCGGTCTTCCTCCCCGGCGGCCGACCAGGCACCCCGGCCCGCGGCCCCCGAGCCTCCGGCGCCGCGTCCGGTCTCCCCGGAGGACGACATCCCGGAGGACGACGACCCCGACCTCGACGAGTCGGCCCTCTCCGGCAAGGAACTGCTCGTACGTGAGCTGGGGGCGACCGTGGTGGAGGAGATCGCGCACGATTGACATGCTCCTCGGGCTGAAGCCCGGGGATTCTGGCCTTCTCGATCGGCCGCTGTGCAGCTACGCGGCACGGGGTTCGGTCGGGAATCCGTGGCTTCCTGTTTCTTCGCGCTGTGCCAGAACGGGTTCTGGTCCTACCGGCGCTCCGCAGGCCGATACCGCCAGTCCGGCGGCCGTCTTGATGTTGATCGCGGCGTTGTGATCCCGGTCATGGACCGTTCCGCAGGCTGTGCAGGTCCATTCCCGGATGTCGAGGGGTTTGGGCCCGTCCACGGCGCCGCAGGCGGAGCACACCTGGCTGGTGGGCTCGAACCGGCCGATCTTCACGAAGGTCCGCCCGTACCGTGCCGCTTTGTACTGCAGCATGCCGAGGAACTGTGCCCAGCCCGCGTCATGGACGGACTTGGCGAGCCTGGTGCGGGCCAGTGCGTTGACCGCCAGGTCCTCCACGGCGATCCCTTGGTTCTCGGAGATCAGCCTGGTGGAGAGCCGGTGGTGGAACTCACGGCGCGCGTCAGCCACCTTGGCATGGGCGCGGGCAACCTTCAGACGGGCCTTGGCCCGGTTTTTCGATCCCTTCCGCTTGCGGGACAGCTCCCGCTGGGCTTTCTTCAGTTTCTTCTCCGCGCGCCGCAGGAAACGCGGAGAGTCGATCTTCGTGCCGTCGGACAGTACGGCGAAGTGGGTGAGGCCGAGATCGATACCGATGGTGCGGTCGGTTCCGGGCATCCGGGCGGCGTCGGCGGCGGGGTCGGCGTCGATGACAAACGAGGCGAAGAACCTGCCGGCCGCGTCCTTGACGACCAGCTCACCGGCCGTCGGGAACGCCCGCCCGTCCCTGCGGGCGTCCTCACGAGCACGCACCGCGTCGTTGAACACGACCCGGGCACACCCGAACGTCCTTGCCAACGCGACTCGTTGACCGGCATTCGGGTACACCCGAAACGCATATCGAAGCTGCATGCGGAGATCGTACGAATAGGCGCACACAGGCCGTAACCGGGAACATTCGTTCCCCACCTCACCCCCGGTGACAGTGCATTGCCCGGCTCCGCCGGAAACGCCACTGCGACGTTCCGCGCCGCGGCCACGACATTCGCTTCACCATCGGGCTGAAGCCCGAGGCACTGCGAATGAACCCTGGTAGCGCGAGTAGGAAGCAGGAAGGGGGAGGGGGCGAGCGAGGGCGCGTGATCCGGACCCGTACTGGAGAAACCCACAGGCCTCCGCGTGCCGTCCCTTCGGAAGCCCGCACAAACCGTCCCGGCCCGTTCCCATTAGGCTGACCCCCGTGAAGGTCCTTGTCATCGGCGGCGGCGCCCGCGAACACGCCCTGTGCCGTTCCCTGTCCCTCGACCCCGACGTCACCGCGCTGCACTGCGCGCCCGGCAACGCCGGGATCGCCGAGGTCGCCGAACTGCACCAGGTCGACGCCCTCGACGGCGCGGCCGTCACCGCGCTGGCCACCGAGCTCGGCGCCGAGCTGGTCGTCGTCGGGCCGGAGGCGCCCCTCGTCGCCGGGGTCGCCGACGCCGTGCGCGAGGCGGGCATCCCGGTCTTCGGCCCCTCCGGACAGGCCGCCCAGCTCGAAGGCTCCAAGGCCTTCGCCAAGGACGTCATGGCCGGCGCCGGCGTCCCCACGGCCCGCTCGTACGTCTGCACCAACCCGGCCGAGGTCGACGAGGCCCTCGACGCCTTCGGCGCCCCGTACGTCGTCAAGGACGACGGGCTGGCCGCCGGCAAGGGCGTCGTCGTCACCGACGACATCGAGGCGGCCCGCGCGCACGCCAACTCCTGTGAGCGGGTCGTCATCGAGGAGTACCTGGACGGCCCCGAGGTCTCCCTCTTCGCCATCACCGACGGCGAGAACGTCCGCCCGCTCCAGCCCGCCCAGGACTTCAAGCGCGCCCTCGACGGCGACGAGGGTCCGAACACCGGTGGCATGGGCGCGTACTCGCCGCTGCCGTGGGCCGATCCCAAGCTGGTCGACGAGGTCGTGGAGAGCGTGCTCCAGCCGACCGTCGACGAGATGCGCCGCCGCGGCACCCCGTTCTCCGGTCTCCTCTACGCGGGCCTGGCGATCACCTCGCGCGGCGTCCGCGTCATCGAGTTCAACGCCCGCTTCGGCGACCCCGAGACCCAGGTCGTGCTGGCCCGCCTGAAGACCCCGCTCGCCGGCCTGCTGATGGCGGCCGCCACCGGCAACCTCGCCGACCTCGAGCCCCTGCGCTGGAGCGACGACGCGGCCGTCACCGTGGTCGTCGCCTCCCACAACTACCCCGGCACCCCGCGCACCGGCGACCCCATCACCGGCCTGGACGAGGTGGCCGCCGAGGACGCCCCGCACGCCTACGTCCTGCACGCCGGCACCCGGAGCGAGGGCGACGCCGTCGTCAGCGCCGGCGGTCGCGTCCTGTCCGTGACGGCCACCGGCGCGGACCTCACCGAGGCCCGCGACCGCGCCTACCGCGCCGTCGCCCGCATCGGCCTCGACGGCTCCCAGCACCGTACGGACATCGCGGCGAAGGCGGCGGCGGGCGCGTAAGCCGGCGTCGACCCGACCCGGAGGGACCCAGTCCGCACCGAACCCGACAGGCCCCGGCTCCGTCTCAGGAGCCGGGGCCTGATCCTTGCTGTCCGTCATCCACCTTTCCCCAAAGCCATTCCATCGAGTGACCGATGCGCCATACGGCTGACGGGCGCGAAGCCCCCAACTAGGGTGCCGCGCAAGCGTTCCGGCACTTGGCCCACCGGCATTGCGATGTCAGTGGCGGGTGCCACAGTGGGGGAGTGAGCACGAGCAGGAGGGCCGCAGGACGGCCCAGGACAGCGAGGAGGGGGTGAGGTCCGGCCGTGACCGGTATCGGTGGTGTGGAGCTGGGCGCGCAGGCCGCGCACTCCCGGGCGCTGGCCGTGCTGCGCGTCCGCTCCCGGGCCGTGGCCGTCGCCCTGTTGCCCGCTGCCGTCGCCGTGGTGCTGCTCGTGGGCGGTTCCACCGGCCATCTCGTGGGCGGGGGCTGGGACGTCGCCCGCTGGGCCGTGACCGTCCCGGCGGTCCTCGTGCTGGTGGCCGCCGCCGGTGTCGCCCTGGTCGTCGGCCGCGCCCGGCCCGCCGTGACCCCGACGGTCACGATCGCCGAGGAGTCGGCCCCGGACCTGTACCGGATGGTGCGCGACCTGGCCGAGCGGCTCGAGGTCCCCGCCCCCTCCGCGATAGCGCTCACGCCGGACTGCGACAGCTGGCTGGAGGACCGCACCCACCCGGCCCACGGGCCGCCGCGCGCCGACCGGCACGACGCGTCGACCGGTCCGGGCGCCGCCGCCCACGGCCGGAGCTCCGCGGCCCCCGTCCTCGTCATCGGCTCCCCCTTCCTGTGGTGGATGCGCGTCGGTGAGCTGCGCGCGGTGCTCGCCCCGGTCGTCGCCGGTACGGGGCCTTCGGCGCACCCCGACATAGCCGCGGCCCGCCGCTTCATACGGGGCCTGGACGCGGCCGTGGCGGTGGCCTCGACGCGGAAGCGCCGCCTGCCGTCCGGCGCGGTGTACGCGGGCCTCGGCCGGGTGTCCCGGCTTCTGCTGCGCAGCTGCCGCGGTCATGCGGCCGAGATGGAGCGCGGGGTCGCGGCGGCGGCCGCCGAGCGTGCACAGGCTGTGGACTACGGACTGCGGATCGTCGCGCAGGAGCAGGTGGGGCTCGCCTACGCGGGCTGGGACCGGCTGCTGACCCGGGTGGCGCTGCCCGCCTGGCGGATGGGCCGCTGGCCCTCCCGGCTGGACGTGGGTGTCGTCGCCGCGCTCACGGAGCTGTCCCGCCGGGACCGCCTGGCCGAGGGGTTCGCCTCCCGCCTGGGGGAGCGTCCCGCCTGCGACCTGCTGGAGGAGCCCGGGGCGATGGACGAGGCGGTGTCCCTCCTCGCCGCGCGCCTCTTCCACGGGGGGCCCGCCGAGACCGGCCCGGACTGGTCGCCGGTGGAGTGGGACGAGTATCCCGAGGAGGTCGTCGACCGCACCTGGCGCACGGAGGCGGCCCGCCTCCACCGCGTCCTGGACACCCTGGGCGTCCGCCGCACCACCGAAAGCACTCCACCGGGCACCGACGGCCCCACCCTGTCCCGCGTCCTGGACCACCTCGCTCCCGCCGCCCCGGCCGCCCCCATCGACCCTGCGGCTCAAGCCGACCCGGCCGCCCACCTCGCCCCCGCCGCCGACGCCGACCCCACTCCCCGCACCGCCCCCGTCGACGAGGACGACCTCTCCGGCACCACCCCCCGGGGTGCCGCGCTGGCCGCAGGGCTCAGCGCGCAGCTGGCCCGCGAGGAGGCGGCGAGTACCGAGCCCCCGTCGCTCGCCCCGGGAGCAGCCGCGGGCCCGGCCGGCTTCGGCACCGCCCTCTGGGACGACCGTGCGCTCCCCCTCCTCCCCCTTCAGCCCCCGCGCACCGGCCGCGAGATCCTGACCGCCCACATCACCGCGATGGTGTGCTGCGCGGCCATGGACACCGCGGGCGCGACGCCCGGGCTCGACTGGCTCGACGGACCGTCCCTCCTGATCCACGGCGCCCGCGCCGCGGACCTCGCGCCGCGCGTCCTCAGCCTCGTCGAGAGGGGCGACCCCGGCCCGCTCCGCGCCTGGCTGACCGAGCTCGGCATACGCCCGGAGAAGCCGGTACGCCTGGTCTGACACCTGAACCGGACCCTCCGCTTCCACTTTCGGCCACTTCGCAACGAACAGTGACAGCACACGCGCGATATGTGATGTGCTGGGACCGATCGCGCACATGGCAAAGGCGTTCGTCATACGCACGACCACGGGGGCACGAGGGAGGGGACTGTCCCATGGGGCCCGAGCAGATCCGCCGCTGGGAGTCGGGAGCACTCGCGCATGCCGTGACCGACCCCTTCGGCCAGGGGCCCGTCCCCTGGCTGCGCGGCGGCGAGACGTACTTCGGCGACACCGGCCAGGTGGTCCCCTGGTACGCGGACCCGGACCAGCCCCGCCCGTCCCGGCAGTCCCGGCAAGCCCGCCAGGACCCCGCGCGCCGCACCGACGGCGGCGGCCCGCGCGCCGCCGACGACGTCCGGTGCCAGATCAAGGGCTTCACGGCGACCGGCGCCGCCGCCCCCGGCGAGGCGATCGACTTCCACATCACCGTCGACCCGCCCCAGGAGTTCGGCGTCGACGTCTACCGGATCGGTCACTACGGCGGCGACGGCGCCGCGAAGATCACCACCAGCCCCCGCCTCTCCGGCATCGTCCAGCCCCCACCGCTCACCGCCGACCGCACCGTCTCCTGCCACCACTGGTGGCTGTCCTGGCGGCTGCAGATCCCCTCGTACTGGAACATCGGCGCGTACGTCGCCGTCCTCACCACCGCCGACGGCTACCGCTCCCACGTCCCCTTCACCGTCCGCGACAGTCACCCGGCCGACCTGCTCCTCGTCCTGCCGGACATCACCTGGCAGGCGTACAACCTCTACCCGGAGGACGGCCGCACCGGCGCCAGCTTCTACCACGCCTGGGACGAGGAGGGCCGACTGCTGGGCGAGTCGGACGCCGCGACGACCGTCTCCTTCGACCGGCCGTACGCGGGCGCGGGCCTGCCCCTGCACGTCGGCCACGCCTACGACTTCATCCGCTTCGCCGAGCGCTACGGCTACGACGTCGCCTACGCCGACGCCCGCGACCTGCACTCCGGCCGCGTCGACCCGACCCGCTACCGGGGCCTGGTCTTCCCCGGCCACGACGAGTACTGGTCGGCGGCCATGCGCCGCACCACGGAGCTCGCCCGCGAGCACGGCACGTCCCTGGTCTTCCTCTCCGCCAACACCATGTACTGGCAGGTGGAGCTGGCCCCCTCCCCGTCCGGCACCCCCGACCGCCTGCTGACCTGCCGCAAACGCCGGGGCCCGGGCCGGCCGGTGCTGTGGCGGGAGATCGACCGCCCGGAACAGCAGTTACTCGGCATCCAGTACGCCGGCCGCGTCCCCGAACCGCACCCGATGATCGTCCGCAACGCCGGCCACTGGCTCTGGGAGGCCACCGGCGCCCAGGAGGGCGACGAGATCGAGGACCTGGTCGCCGGCGAGGCCGACCGCTACTTCCCCCGCACCGCGCTCCCCGGGCACGACGAACGCGTCCTGCTCGCCCACTCCCCGTACCGGGACGTGGACGGCGCCCGCCGCCACCAGGAGACGTCGCTGTACCGGGCCCCCTCGGGCGCCTGGGTCTTCGCGTCCGGAACGTTCGCCTGGACCCCGGCCCTCGACCGCCCGGGCCACGTCGACCCGCGCGTCCAGCGCGCCACCGCCAACCTGCTGGACCGCATCTGCAAACGGGACTGACCCGCGCACCGGACCGACCCCGGGTCTCGGGTTGCCCCGTCGTACGGGAGAATCGAGGCATTGGACAGAACCACGGGGAGGAACCGTGTCCGGATTCGTCGAAAAGCCCGAACCGATCCAGGTTCCGGGCCTGGTGCACCTGCACACCGGCAAGGTGCGCGACCTGTACCAGAACGAGGCGGGCGACCTCGTGATGGTCGCCAGCGACCGCATGTCCGCCTACGACTGGGTGCTGCCGACCGAGATCCCCGACAAGGGCCGGGTCCTCACCCAGCTCTCCCTGTGGTGGTTCGACCAGCTCGCCGACCTGGTCCCCAACCACGTGCTGAGTACCGAGCTGCCCCCCGGCGCCCCCGCCGACTGGCAGGGCCGCACCCTGGTCTGCAAGTCCCTGCGGATGGTCCCCGTCGAGTGCGTGGCCCGCGGCTACCTCACCGGCTCGGGGCTGGCCGAGTACAACGAGACCCGCACCGTCTGCGGCCTCGCCCTCCCCGAGGGCCTCGTCGACGGCTCCGAGCTGCCCGCCCCGATCTTCACCCCGGCCACCAAGGCCGAGGTCGGCGAGCACGACGAGAACGTCTCCTACGAGGAGGTCGCCCGCCAGGTCGGCGCCGACACCGCCGCCCGGCTGCGCCAGGCCACCCTCGCCGTGTACTCCCGCGCCCGGGACGTCGCCCGTGAGCGCGGGATCATCCTGGCCGACACCAAGTTCGAGTTCGGTTTCACCGACGACGGCCTGGTCCTCGCCGACGAGGTGCTCACCCCGGACTCCTCCCGCTTCTGGCCGGCCGACCAGTGGCAGCCGGGCCGCGCGCAGCCGTCGTACGACAAGCAGTACGTGCGGGACTGGCTGACCTCGGCGGAGTCCGGCTGGGACCGCAGGAGCGAGCAGCCCCCGCCGGCCCTGCCGCAGCAGGTCGTGGAGGCGACCCGCGCCAAGTACGTCGAGGCGTACGAGCGCCTGACCGGTCTTAGCTGGTCGTAGCCGGAGCGCCGCGCACACGAAGAAGCCCCCGGCCGGAGCCGGGGGCTTTCTCCTGTGGAGCGAACGACGAGGTTCGAACTCGCGACCTCAACCTTGGCAAGGTTGCGCTCTACCAACTGAGCTACGTTCGCACTGCGCCGTGCACTCCGTCCCGGAATCCCCGTGGACTTCGCCGTGGCGCGACAGCCACTATACCCAACCCCGCTCCCGTGCGAGCCGCACCGCCGCGTGGCGGTTCTCCGCCCCCAGCTTGTTCGCGGCCGACGACAGATAGTTCCGTACGGTCCCCTCCGCGAGCGCGGCGCGCTCCGCGATCTCCGCGACGGGCGCCCCGTCGGCGGCGTGCTCCAGCACCTCGGCCTCGCGCGCGGTCAGCGGCGAGTCCCCGGCGGAGATCGCGTCGGCGGCCAACTCGGGGTCGACGTAACGGTTTCCGGCGTGCACCGTGCGGATCAGCTCGGCGAGCCGCTGGGCGCTGACCGTCTTGGGGACGAACCCCCGCACACCCGCCGCGAGCGCCCGCTTCAGATGCCCGGGCCGCCCGTGACTGGTCACGATCAGCACCTTGCAGCCGGGCAGCTCGGCCCGCAGGGATGTGGCGACCTTCACACCGTCCGCGCCGGGCATCTGGAGATCCAGTACGGCGACGTCCGGCACGTGCGCCCGGGCCATGGCCAGGGCCTCCGGGCCGGTGGCGGCCTCCGCGACCACGATCAGGTCGTCCTCCAGGGAGAGCAGGGCGGCCAGCGCCCCGCGGATGAGGTGCTCGTCGTCGGCGAGCAGCACCCGTACGGGAGTGGTCACGACGCGACCTCCAGCACGGTGGCGGCGGCCGACGGCAGCGGCACCTCGGCCGTGAGCCGGAACACACCCTTGCCGGCCGGCCCGGCCTCCAACGTGCCGTCCACGGCGGACAGCCGCTCCCGCAGCCCCGCCAGCCCGGAACCGCCGCCCGAGCCCCCCGAGCCACCGGAGGTCCCAGCAGCCCCAGCGGCTCCGGTGGCCTCGGCCACTCCGTCGTTCTCGACCGTCAGCACTGCACGCCCTTCCAGCACCCGCACCGTCACGGAGCACTTCTCCGCGTTCCCGTGCCGCAACACGTTCGTCGTCGCCTCCCGCACCACCCAGCCGAGCGCCGACTGCACCTCGGCGGGCAGCCCGGCCGTCTCGCCGCTGACCTCCGAGGCGATGCCGGCCGCGGAGAGCACGCCCCGGGCACCGGCGAGCTCGACCTCCAGCGCGACCTCCCGGTAGCCGCGTACGACGTCCCGGACCTCCCGCTGCGACTCCTGGGCGATGCGCTGCACCTCGATCATCTGCTCCACCGCCTCGGGCCGACCGCGCCGCGACAGCTGGACGGCCAGCTCGCTCTTGAGCGCGATCACGGCCAGGTTCCGCCCCATCACGTCGTGCAGGTCCCGGCCGAACCGCAGCCGTTCCTCGGCGACCGCGAGCCGGGCCCGGGTCTCGCGCGCCTCGTCGAGTTCGTAGACGGCGTTGAGGAGCCAGACGGAGAACACCGAGGTGAAGGCGACGAAACCGGCGCCGAGCAGCACGAAACAGGCCGTGAGGAGCGCGGCGGGGCCGGGCAGGCCCAGCGGGAACGCCACGGCCCCGGCACCCACCGCGAAGCCGCCGACGATCGCGCTCACGCGCCGCCGGTTGCGCACGCCGAGCGCGATGGTGCCGGCGCCGAAGCACAGGACGCCTCCGAAGACCGAGCCCGCCGCGGAGTCGATGCCCTCGCCGCCCGGACCGCGTCCCGCGAGACCGATGGCGCCGATCGCGAGCACCGCCGTGGCGACGCCGAGGGCCCACAGCATCCGCAGGGGCTGCGCCCGCCGGCCCCGCGTCCAGTCCAGCGACCGGGAGGCGGTCACCATGCAGACCACGGCGTGCACGGCGACCAACAGGGACAGCCCGGTGGCCAGGCGCGGGCCCACCTGGTCGAAGGACGACAGCCCGATCACGAGGAACTCGATGACCCCGAAGAAGTGGAAGGACCACCGCGTGTACGCCTCGACCTTCGCGGGCGTGCTCTTCCGCCGCCACCAGCCCCCCGGCCTGCGCATGTCCTCGCTCGCCCCGCTCTCCCAGCCGTCACCGTGCATCAGTGTCGCGGCTCCCAGCGGAACCACCGTCGTACAGCAAACACCGAGACCACGGTCCAGGCCACCGCCGTGGCCACGGCGCCCAGCGCCTCGGGGGCCGACAGGTCGCCGGTCCAGCCGCCGCGGACCAGGGTGACGACGGGCGTCAGCGGCAGCAGCTCGCAGACGGAGGCCAGCCGGTCGGGCAGCAGCTCCAGCGGCACGAACATGCCGGAGCCGAGCATCGAGACGAACATGAACGGCAGTGGCGTGACCTGCGCGCTCTCGCCGGTCCGGGTGAAGCTCGCGGTGACGGCCGCGAGCGCGGCGCACATCACGAGCCCCAGCAGCAGGCCGAGGACCGCCAGGTGAGGCGCGGACGGCGCCGACAGATCCAGGAGGACGGCGCAGCCCACCGCGAGCAGCAGGCACTGCAGGAGCCCGCAGAGGACGGCCGGCATCGCGGACCCGCTCAGGATCTCGACGTCCCGCAGCTCGCCGGTGCGCAGCCGCTTGAGGACGAGTTCCTCGCGCCGGACGACGAAGACGCCGACGAGCGCCGAGTAGACGGCGAACAGCAGGGAGAAACCGATCGCGGCGGGCAGCACGAGCGTGCCCGTGGTCAGTCCGGCCTCGGCGAGGTCCATCTCCTGGGCCGCCGACCGCACGCTCACCGGCAGCACCAGCGGCACGAACAGCGCGGCGAAGAGCGTGCCCTTGTTCCGCCCGAGCAGGGTCAGTTCGGCGCGGGCGAGGGCGGTCATGCGCCCCAACGGCGTGGTGACCGCGGCGTGCTTGGTGGTCGTGGCGCTCATGCCGCGTACTCCTTCGTCGTCGTGCCCTCGGCCGCCCTCGCGGAGGCCTCCTTCGCGATCCCCAGGAACGCCTCCTCCAGCGACGCCGACCGCACGTCCAGGCGGCGCAGCTCCACCCCGGCCTGTCCGGCCCACACGAGCAACTCGGTGGCGGCGCGCTGCAGTTCGCGGGTGCGCAGCCGGACGATCCGGCCGTCGACCTCGTGGTCGCTCACGCCCAGCTCGCCGAGCGGCGGCAGGTCGCCCACGAAGTAGCCCTCGGGCAGCTCGAAGGAGATCCGGGAGGGCTGTGCGGCGGTCACCTCGGCCGGGGTTCCGGTGGCGGCGATCCGTCCCTCGTGCATGATCGCGAGCCGGTCGGCGAGGTTCTCGGCCTCCTCCAGGTAGTGCGTGGTCAGCAGCACCGTCGTGCCGCGGTCGCGCAGCGCGCTCACCAACTCCCAGGTGTCCCGGCGGCCTTCCGCGTCCAGTCCGGTGCTGGGCTCGTCGAGGAAGAGCACCTCGGGGTCACCGAGCAGCGCGAGCGCCAGGTCGAGCCGGCGCCGCTGGCCCCCGGACAGCTGCTTCACGCGGGTGCCGGCCTTCGACTCCAGTCCGACCAGCGCCAGCACCTCCGCCGACGGGCGCGCCCCGCTCACACAACCCGCCCACATCCGCGCGGTCTCCGCGACGGTCAGCTCGGACGGGAAGCCGCCCTCCTGGAGCATCACGCCGGTGCGGGGGCGTACGGCGGCCCGCTCGGTGTACGGGTCGTGCCCGAGGACGCGCACCCGCCCGCCGGCCGGGGCGGCGAGGCCCTCCAGCAGCTCGACCGTCGATGTCTTGCCGGCGCCGTTGGTGCCCAGCAGCGCGAAGATCTCTCCGCGGCGCACGGAGAAGTCGATCCCCCGCACGGCCTCGAACCCGCCCCCGTACACACGTCGCAGGTCGGTGACCTCAATCACGTGTTCGTGTCCGTTTGATCGCATGCCTCGAGCATTCCGGCCCGACGGGAAGACCGACAGTGCGGGCCGTCATCGGCCGGCATGACAAATGTCAGAACGGAAGTCACCCGATCTGCTCTGCGTCGGACGCGCACGAAAAGACCCCGGTCCCTGAGGACCGGGGTCTGATTCCCGAGCGGACGACGAGGCTCGAACTCGCGACCTCAACCTTGGCAAGGTTGCGCTCTACCAACTGAGCTACGTCCGCATTGCCCCCGACCGGCCTTCACCGATCGGTGCGAGCACCAGCCTACCTGATCGACTTGCGTGATCGGTACGGCGATGCAGAGCGGGTGACAGGAATTGCACACTGCGCCTTCCCCCTGGAAGGGGGATGTTCTACTACTGAACTACACCCGCATGTTCCGTGAGCTGGGCTTTTCGGCCTGGCCCCTCGGCGTGCTCCAGACTTTAGCTGATCACCCGGGGTGCTGCGCAAGTCGGTTGCCGCGAGGGGCTCGTCGCGTGCGGCTCGTGGCCCACCGCTCATCGCGCGCGGCTCGTCGCCCACGGCTCACTGCGCCTCGGCGAACGCCTCGTAGACCTTCTTCGGGATCCGGCCCCGCGCGGGCACGTCCATCCTGTTCGCCTGGGCCCAGGCCCGGACCGCCGCCGGGTCGGGGGCGACCTCCGTCTGCCGGTACGCCTTGCCGGAGCGCGACCGCTTGCGGCCGGCCGACACGTACGGCTCGAGCGCCTTGCGCAGTTTCCGGGCATTGGCTTCGTTCAGGTCGATCTCGTACATCCGGCCGTCGACTCCGAAGGCGATCGTCTCCGCCGCTTCCGAGCCGTCGATGTCGTCAAAGAGAGTGACCACGACACGCTGCGCCACGAATATCGGTCCCTTCGTGCGGCATCTCCGCGATGACGTGCCCGAACGTGCCAAGACGCCGCGATGATGCCGACTGTTCGCCTGTAATTGGGCAAAGTATCGGCTAATGACATTTCATTTGTACAGGGCCCGGCATTGCAATGGGAAGCCCGACTAAATCTTCCCGCGTGTCCGTCGCGCAATAGGCGTCCAGCCCTGATCCGAGATCTTTCCCGAAGCTTTTCGTGACGGCCTCCCCCCGAGTCCGAATCGTGACAGGGCTCACGTACTTTCCTCCAAGGCTACGCGCGTAGAAATTTTGTACGGGTAGTCTGAAGGAACCTGCTCAGCACCACACACCGGGAGTGCCAGTGGCACGCGTCGTAGTCGACGTCATGCTCAAGCCGGAGATCCTCGACCCCCAGGGCCAGGCGGTGCAGCGCGCACTGCCGCGGCTGGGTTTCGAAGGGATCTCGGACGTCCGTCAGGGAAAGCGATTCGAACTGGAAGTGGACGGGCCGGTCGACGACGCCGCCCTCGCCCGCATCCATGATCTTGCGGAATCCTTCCTCGCCAACACCGTGATCGAGGACTTCACCGTCAAGGTCGAGTCCGAAGACGTAGTCGCGGGGGCCGCGAAGTGACCGCTCGTATTGGCGTCGTCACTTTCCCCGGCTCTCTCGACGACCGGGACACGCAGCGCGCGATCCGCGTCGCCGGCGCCGAACCCGTCGCCCTCTGGCACAAGGACAAGGACCTCAAGCAGGTCGACGCCGTGGTGCTCTGCGGTGGTTTCTCCTACGGCGACTATCTGCGCGCCGGCGCCATCGCGCGCTTCTCGCCGGTGATGGACACGGTCATCGACCAGGCCAAGGCCGGGCTCCCGGTCCTCGGCATCTGCAACGGCTTCCAGATCCTCACGGAGGCCCACCTGCTCCCCGGCGGCATGCTGGGCAACGACCACCTGCACTTCATCTGCCGCGACCAGAAGCTGCGGGTGGAGAACGCGGACACGTCCTGGACCAGCGACTACACCGCCGGCCAGGAGATCCACATCCCGCTGAAGAACATGGACGGGCGTTACGTCGCCGACCAGCGGACGCTGGACGAGCTGGAGGCCGAGGGCCGTGTCGCCTTCCGGTACATGGACTTCAACCCGAACGGCTCGCTCAACGACATCGCCGGCATCACCAACGCGGCGGGGAACGTCGTCGGCCTCATGCCGCACCCCGAGCACGCCGTCGAGCCGCTGATCGGCACCGGCCGCACCGACGGCCTCCCGTTCTTCACCTCGATCCTCAAGAAGCTGGTCAACGCATGAGCCGGACGCCTCTGGACACGGTCGAGCACGCGGCCGCGACCCCCGACGTCGAGCTGCCCTGGGCCGAACTCGGTCTGAAGAAGGACGAGTACGAGAGGGTCGTGGAGATCCTCGGCCGCCGCCCCACCGGCGCGGAGCTGGCCATGTACTCGGTGATGTGGTCCGAGCACTGCTCGTACAAGAGCAGCAAGGTCCACCTGCGCCAGTTCGGCGAGAAGGCCCCCGAGTCCGACGCGATGCTCGTCGGCATCGGCGAGAACGCCGGTGTCGTCGACGTCGGCCAGGGCTACGCGGTCACCTTCAAGGTCGAGTCGCACAACCACCCCTCCTACGTGGAGCCCTACCAGGGCGCGGCCACGGGTGTCGGCGGCATCGTCCGCGACATCATCGCGATGGGCGCCCGTCCGGTCGCGGTCGTGGACCCCCTGCGCTTCGGCGCCGCCGACCACCCCGACACCAAGCGCGTCCTCCCGGGCGTCGTCGCCGGCATCGGCGGCTACGGCAACTGCCTGGGTCTGCCCAACATCGGCGGCGAGGTCGTCTTCGACGCCTGCTACCAGGGCAACCCGCTGGTCAACGCCGGTGCCATCGGCGTCATGCGGCACGAGGACATCCACCTCGCCAAGGCGTCCGGCGCGGGCAACAAGGTCATCCTGTACGGCGCCCGCACCGGCGGCGACGGCATCGGCGGCGCGTCGATCCTCGCCTCGGAGACCTTCGACGACGCCAAGCCGTCCAAGCGCCCCGCCGTCCAGGTCGGCGACCCCTTTCAGGAGAAGCTCCTCATCGAGTGCACCCTGGAGGCCTTCGCCGAGAAGCTGGTCGTCGGCATCCAGGACCTGGGAGCCGCGGGCCTGTCCTGCGCGACCAGCGAACTGGCCTCCAACGGCTCCGGCGGCATGCGCGTCACCCTGGACGACGTCCCCCTGCGCGACTCCACCCTCTCGCCCGAGGAAATCCTCATGAGCGAGTCGCAGGAGCGCATGTGCGCGGTCGTGGAGCCGGGCAAGGTCGACCGCTTCCTGGAGATCTGCGAGAAGTGGGACGTCATCGCCACCGTCATCGGTGAGGTGACCGACGGCGACCGCCTGGAGATCTACTGGCACGGCGGCAAGATCGTCGACGTCGACCCGCGCACGGTCGCGCACGAGGGCCCGGTCTACGAGCGCCCGTACGCCCGCCCGGACTGGCAGGACGCCCTCCAGGCCGACGACGCGAACAAGCTGCCGCGCCCGCAGACCTCCGACGAGCTGAAGGACCAGGTCCTGAAGCTGGTCGGCTCGCCCAACCAGGCGTCCAAGAAGTGGATCACCCAGCAGTACGACCACTTCGTGCAGGGCAACACCGTCCTCGCCCAGCCCGAGGACTCCGGCATGATCCGCGTGGACGAGGAGACCGGCCTCGGCGTCGCCATCGCCACCGACGGCAACGGCCGCTACGCCAAGCTCGACCCGTACACGGGCGCGCAGCTGGCCCTGGCGGAGGCCTACCGCAACGTCGCCACGACCGGCGCGAAGCCCCTCGCGGTCTCCGACTGCCTGAACTTCGGCTCACCGGAGGACCCGGCGGTGATGTGGCAGTTCGCGGAGGCCGTGCGCGGCCTGGCCGACGGCTGCCGGCAGCTCGGCACCCCGGTGACCGGCGGCAACGTCTCGCTCTACAACCAGACGGGTGAGGCCGCCATCCACCCCACCCCGGTGGTCGCGGTCCTCGGCGTCATCGACGACGTGGCCCGCCGCACGCCGGTCGCCTTCCAGGAGGACGGCCACCTGCTGTACCTCCTCGGCGACACGCGTGAGGAGTTCGGCGGCTCGGCCTGGTCCCAGGTGATCCACGACCACCTCGGTGGCCTGCCCCCGAAGGTCGACCTGGAGCGCGAACGCCTCCTCGGCGAGATCCTGATCTCCGCCTCCCGCGACGGCATGATCGACTCCGCGCACGACCTGTCCGACGGCGGTCTGGTCCAGGCGGTCGTCGAGTCGGCGCTGCTCGGCGGCAAGGGCGCGCGTCTGGTCGTACCGGACGGTCTTGACGCCTTCACCTTCCTGTTCTCGGAGTCGGCGGGCCGTGCGGTCGTCGCCGTCCCGCGCTCGGAGGAAGTCCGCTTCAACGACATGTGCGGCGCCCGCGGCCTGCCCGCCACCCGCATCGGCGTGGTCGACGGCGACGCGGTCGAGGTCCAGGGCGAGTTCACGCTGCCCCTGACCGAGCTGCGCGAGACCCACGAGGGGACGATCCCGGGGCTGCTGGCGTAGCAGGCCCGCACGGCCGAGGCCCCGTCCGGTTCCGGACGGGGCCTCGGCGTTCTTCGTCGCTATCGCACGTAGTTCTTGAGGATCTCCGTGTCGAGTTCGATGCCGACGGGGTCCGGCAGGACCAGCGTCTCGCCGAACTTCGTGACGCGGGCGTCCCGGTAGCCGCCGACCTTCCGGTCCGGGCCGCTGTGCACCGTGACTGTGCAGTTGTCCCGGTCAATCAGTAGGTACAGGGGGATTCCCGCCTGTCCGTAGGCAGCCGGCTTCTCGTGTCGGTCCCGCCGGTCCGTGTCCGAGTCGTACGAGGTGACCTCAACGACCATGAGCGCCCCGGCTGGATCGGCCCATTCGCCGTATCCCGCGAAGTGGGCCTCGGGTACGAGCACGGCGTCCGGCCGGGCCCTGCTCTGCCGGTACGCGTCGACGCGGAGGCCTCGCGCATGGTAAAGGTCCAGGTCCGGCCGGGCCTGAATACAGCGCTTGGCCAGCCAGGACACGATGGTGTCGTGATCCCCGTCGGTCACTTGCTTGACCCCGATCCGTCCGTCAATGAACTCCAACGTGACGGTCTCGGGAGCGGCGGAAGCGATCGTTTCGAACTCGTCCACCGACATCTGAGACGTGTGCTCGGCCATAACCGTCATGTTGCACCTCCTTCCAGGCGCGGACCAGTGTTTCCGGGGTTCGGCGCCCCGGGGTGGTCTTTCCTGGCCAGACACACGTACGAGTGAGTGCCGCCCGCATAGGCTCACCCCATGCCCCCCGCCAGAAAACGCCCCCGCGCCTACGACCCCGCCCGTACCCGCGCCGCCGTGCTCGCCCAGTTCGGCAACGTACGGGCGGCGGTCCGCACCCTCACCCCCGAGCAACTCGGCCTGCCCACGCGGCTCGGGGACTGGACCGTGCGGGAGCTGGTCGCGCACGTCGGGATGGCGCTGACCGCCGTGGACCGGTTGCTCGGCGAGCCCGAGCCCGCGCGGCAGGACGGGCGGCTGCTCGACTGGCCGTTCGCCATCGCCGCCGACGCGGACGCCATCGCCGGCACCGCCCGCCGGCTGGCAGCCGAGCACCCCGACCTCGACGCCCACCTCGCCGAGGTCGAGCGGTGCTTCACCGAACGCCTCGACACCCACCCGGGCAGCAGGTTGCTGCCCACCAGCGCGGGCGCCCTTCCGCTGGCCGACTACGTGGTCACCCGCACCGTCGAGCTGGTCGTCCACACCGACGACCTGGCCGACGCCGTGCCCGGCCTCGACATCCCCTACGACCGGCAGGCTCTGGCCGCCGCCAGCCGGCTGCTGGCCGACGCGCTCGCCGTGAAGGCGCCCGGCGGTTCGACGGAGGTGCGGATCCCGCCGTACGCCGTCGTGCAGTGCGTCGAGGGGCCCCGGCACACCCGGGGCACCCCGCCCAACGTCGTCGAGACCGACCCGCTGACCTGGGTCCGGCTGGCGACCGGGAGGCTGGCCTGGAAGGACGCCGTGGCCGACGCGAAGGTGAGCGCGAGCGGGGAGCGGGCCGACCTCGGGGGCCTGCTGCCGCTGCTCAGGTGAACAGCGAAGGGGACCAGAGGGGAACCAGAGGGGAACCGGTTCCTCCGCGCCTTCGTCGAATCGGCATGTACAGGCAGAAGCAGCAGCGCAGCATGACCCTGACCGTGGCGGCCATGGCCGCGCTCGTCCCGCTCGCGACCGCCTGCGGCAGCGAGAAGGCGGACGGCGGCAGCGGCTCCGTCGGAGCGGGCGAACCCGTCACCGGCGTCCGGTGGAGCATCGACAGCGTCACCGTGGACGGCACCACCCACCGGGCGCCGGACACGGCACGGGTCCACATCACCGACCAGGGACACGCGGCCGGCAGCACCGGCTGCAACAGCTTCAGCGCCCGCGCCGACATCGACGGCGAGCGCATCCGGCTCAGCGACGCCATGTTCACCGAGAAGGCCTGCGAGAACACACCGGCCGACTACGAGAAGTCCCTCGGACGCACCCTCACCACCGAGCTCACCGCCGAGGCCGAGGGCGAACGCCTGACCCTCACCACCCCCGACGGCGACACCGTCCAGCTCAGCAGGGCGAAGGACGCCTCCCTGTACGGCACGAAGTGGACCGTCACCGCCCCGGGTCCCGCGGGCCGCGCCCACCTCACCTTCGACCCCGACGCGAAAACCGTCTCCGGCCGCCTCCCCTGCAACCACGTCAACGCCGAGGCCACCGTCCGCGACGGACATATCACCCTCGGCGCTCCGGCCACCACCCGAATGATGTGCGAAGGCTCACTCATGGACGCCGAGAAGCGGATGCTGCGCCTTTTCGAGGGCCGGGTCGACTACCGAATCGATCAGGAGACCCTCACGCTGACCAGCGAAGACGGCACCACCGTCCGAGCCGTCGCCGACCAGTGATCCACATCTGAGCCGGTATCCCCAATTCGGACCAGTGGTCGACCTCGCCTACACTCGGGAACGTGCCACGTGGTGACGGTCGACTCAATCACGATCTACTTCCCGGCGAGAAGGGCCCCCAGGACGCTTGCGGCGTCTTCGGTGTCTGGGCTCCGGGTGAAGAGGTCGCAAAGCTCACGTACTTCGGGCTCTACGCCCTCCAGCATCGGGGCCAGGAATCCGCGGGAATCGCGGTCAGCAACGGCTCCCAGATCCTCGTCTTCAAGGACATGGGCCTGGTTTCCCAGGTCTTCGACGAGACCTCTCTCGGTTCGCTCCAGGGTCATATCGCGGTCGGACACGCCCGCTACTCGACCACCGGCGCCTCCGTGTGGGAGAACGCCCAGCCGACGTTCCGTGCCACCGCGCAGGGCTCCATCGCGCTCGGGCACAACGGCAACCTCGTCAACACCGCCCAGCTCGCCGAGCTGGTCGCCGACCTGCCCAAGCAGGAAGGCCGCTCCACGCGGGTCGCGGCGACCAACGACACCGACCTGGTCACCGCGCTGCTCGCGGGCCAGGTCGACGACGACGGCAAGCCGCTGACCATCGAGGACGCGGCCGCCAAGGTGCTGCCCCAGGTGCGCGGCGCCTTCTCCCTCGTCTTCATGGACGAGCACACCCTGTACGCCGCCCGCGACCCGCAGGGCATCCGCCCGCTGGTCCTCGGCCGCCTCGAGCGCGGCTGGGTGGTCGCCTCGGAGTCCGCCGCCCTCGACATCTGCGGCGCCTCCTACGTCCGCGAGATCGAGCCGGGCGAGTTCGTCGCCATTGACGAGAACGGTCTGCGCACTTCCCGATTCGCGGAAGCGAAGCCCAAGGGCTGTGTCTTCGAGTACGTGTACCTGGCCCGCCCGGACACCGACATCGCCGGCCGGAACGTGTACCTCTCACGCGTCGAGATGGGCCGCAAGCTGGCCAAGGAGGCCCCCGCCGACGCCGACCTGGTCATAGCGACCCCGGAGTCCGGCACCCCCGCCGCGATCGGGTACGCCGAGGCCTCCGGCATCCCCTTCGGCAACGGCCTGGTGAAGAACGCCTACGTCGGCCGCACCTTCATCCAGCCCTCGCAGACCATCCGCCAGCTCGGCATCCGTCTGAAGCTGAACCCCCTGAAGGAAGTCATCAAGGGCAAGCGGCTGGTCGTCGTCGACGACTCCATCGTCCGCGGCAACACCCAGCGGGCCCTGGTCCGCATGCTCCGCGAGGCCGGCGCCGCCGAGGTCCACATCCGGATCTCCTCCCCGCCGGTGAAGTGGCCCTGCTTCTTCGGCATCGACTTCGCCACCCGCGCCGAGCTCATCGCCAACGGCATGAGCATCGACGAGATCGGCACCTCGCTGGGCGCCGACTCCCTGGCGTACATCTCCATCGACGGCATGATCGAGGCGACCACCATCGCCAAGCCGAACCTGTGCCGCGCCTGCTTCGACGGCGAGTACCCGATGGAGCTCCCCGACCCCGAGCTGCTCGGCAAGCAGCTCCTGGAGACCGAGCTGGCCGCCGGGCCCGCCGCGACGGCCGCCGCCGACGCCATCCGTCGCCCGTAGCGCCGCCCGCACCACCTGCCGTACGACACAAAGGTTCTCATCGTCATGTCTGACACAACTGGTGCCAGCTACGCAGCCGCGGGCGTCGACATCGAGGCGGGCGACCGCGCCGTCGAGCTCATGAAGGAGTGGGTGAAGAAGACGCAGCGCCCCGAGGTCCTCGGCGGCCTCGGCGGCTTCGCCGGCCTCTTCGACGCCTCCGCCCTCAAGAACTACGAGCGTCCGCTGCTCGCCTCCGCCACCGACGGCGTCGGCACCAAGGTCGACATCGCCCGTCGGCTGGGCGTCTACGACACCATCGGCCACGACCTGGTCGCCATGGTCATGGACGACATCGTGGTCTGCGGCGCCGAGCCGCTGTTCATGACCGACTACATCTGCGTCGGCAAGGTCCACCCCGAGCGTGTCGCCGCCATCGTCAAGGGCATCGCCGAGGGCTGTGTGCTGGCCGGGTGCGCCCTGGTCGGCGGCGAGACGGCCGAGCACCCGGGCCTGCTGGGCGAGGACGACTTCGACGTCGCCGGCGCCGGTACGGGCGTCGTGGAGGCCGACCGGCTGCTGGGCCCCGACCGCATCCGCAAGGGTGACGCGGTCGTCGCCATGGCCGCCTCCGGGCTTCACTCGAACGGGTACTCGCTCGTCCGCCACGTCCTGCTGAACGAGGCCGGTCTGTCGCTCGACGCCCACCTGGACGGCCTCGGCCGCACGCTGGGCGAGGAGCTCCTGGAGCCGACCAAGATCTACTCCCTGGACTGCCTGGCCCTCACCCGCACCACCGAGGTCCACGCCTTCAGCCACGTCACCGGAGGCGGCCTCGCCGCCAACCTGGCCCGTGTGATCCCCGACGGCCTGCACGCGACCGTCGACCGCTCCACCTGGACCCCGGGCGCGATCTTCGACCTGGTCGAGACGACCGGCAAGGTCGAGCGCCTGGAGCTGGAGAAGACCCTGAACATGGGTGTGGGCATGATCGCGATCGTGCCCGAGGAGTCGACGGACGTGGCACTGGCGACCCTGGCCGACCGCGGCGTGGACGCCTGGGTGGCCGGCGAGATCACCGACCGCGGCGACCACGGGACGGGCGCGGCGCTCGTCGGCGACTACGCCGCCTGAGCCGCTGCGGTACCCGCGGGTAGCACAGAACCCGGTCGGTGACCTGAGTCACCGACCGGGCGGGTGTTGCAGTGCGAGGTCAAGCGCCGCGACGTTGTTGTGAGGACTGGCCGTCCTCATCCTCGTCATCGTCCTCGTAAAGGTCGGCGTACCGTGCGTACACGTCGTCGTCCTGCTCATCGTCCTCGAATTGCTCGCCGTTCGGCGGTTGCGAATTCGACGGCGATGCGCCCAGCTCCTCGGCCAGGCGGGAGAGATCAGTCCCACCGCTGTTGTACTTCAGCTGGCGGGCGACCTTCGTCTGCTTGGCCTTGGCCCGGCCGCGCCCCATGGCTCGACCCCCTCAACGACGGGGCTCGACGGCCCCAGAGTCTTGACACGCGTTCATGGTCCGGAACGGGCTCTCCGTGGAGAGACCGGTCCGTAGGGCTTCCACGGTACCTGAGCCCACGCCCATACGGTACGTCGCCCGCAGGACGTGGCTACGCCCAGGACCTTCGAGGCGCCCTGTCCTCGCTGGTCAACGGCGATTTTAACCACCTTTCGACGGTCGACCCGCCGGGAGAAGTGAGAGTTCTCTCCAACTGCCCCCCGGCGGGTACCGGTCAAATCTTCGAGAACCCTTGCTCGAACAACATTCGAACAGAGTCGGGGTGCCGCCCGGTCAGCGCCGGGTGCGCGCCTCCGCCATCCGCTGCTCGGCGATCCGGTCGGCCGCGGCGGCCGGCGGAATACCGTCCTCCTTCGCACGTGCGAAGATGGCCAGCGTGGTGTCGTAGATCTTCGCGGCCTTCGCCTTGCACCGGTCGAAATCGAAGCCGTGCAGCTCGTCGGCGACCTGGATGACACCGCCGGCGTTCACCACGTAGTCCGGCGCGTAGAGGATCCCGCGGTCGGCGAGGTCCTTCTCCACGCCCGGGTGGGCGAGCTGGTTGTTGGCGGCACCGCAGACCACCCTGGCGGTCAGCACCGGCACGGTGTCGTCGTTCAGCGCGCCGCCGAGCGCGCAGGGGGCGTAGATGTCCAGGTTCTCGACCCGGATCAGCGCGTCGGTGTCGGCGACGGCGACCACCGAGGGGTGCCGCTCCGTGATGCCCCGGACGACGTCCTTGCGCACGTCGGTGACGACGACGTGCGCGCCCTCGGCCAGCAGGTGCTCGACCAGGTGGTGGCCGACCTTGCCGACGCCCGCGATGCCGACGGTGCGGTCGCGCAGCGACGGGTCGCCCCACAGGTGCTGGGCGGAGGCACGCATGCCCTGGTAGACGCCGAAGGCGGTGAGCACGGAGGAGTCCCCCGCGCCGCCGTTCTCGGGGGAGCGCCCGGTCGTCCAGCGGCACTCGCGGGCCACGACGTCCATGTCGGCGACGTAGGTGCCGACGTCGCAGGCGGTGACGTAGCGACCGCCGAGCGAGGCGACGAACCGGCCGTAGGCGAGGAGCAGCTCCTCCGACTTGATCTGCTCCGGGTCGCCGATGATCACGGCCTTGCCGCCGCCGTGGTCGAGACCGGCCATGGCGTTCTTGTACGACATCCCGCGCGCGAGGTTCAGCGCGTCGGCGACGGCCTCCGCCTCGTTCGCGTACGGATAGAAGCGCGTACCGCCGAGCGCGGGGCCCAGGGCGGTGGAGTGAAGGGCGATGACGGCCTTGAGACCGCTGGCGCGGTCCTGGCAGAGCACGACTTGCTCATGACCCCCCTGCTCCGAGTGGAACAGGGTGTGCAGTACATCAGCAGGTGCGCCGGTTACGTCGGTCACGGTGGTGACTCCTGTGTAGGTGCGGCGGGTGAGACCTGTCCCCGTGCGGGTGGCGGGGACTGTGGCACGAGATTAGAGCCTGCCGGGGTCCCCCCGCCGCACAGTGCTCAGGATCACCTCCGCACGGAGTACGGGCGTGCGACGATTTGCTGAGGTTCCCGCGCGTTTGTGATCGGTTCCGGCAGGTTTTCGGGGCGGTGCGCGGGGGAGGGAGCAGGCGTGCCCAAGGTGTCCTCGGTGATCGTCCCCTACGCGGCCTACCTGCGCGTGTACGAGCCGCTGACCGCCTTCCCCGAGCCGGAGCGCAGCCACTGGACGCGCTACGCCCGCCGCACCGACCTCCCCTCCTACCAGGACGAACTCCGCCGCTCCCTGGCCGACCTGCTGCCGACCCCACCGGTTCCCGTACCGGTGCACGAGAGCGCCGACGCCTTCGTGACCGAGGCCGACGGCGTGGTCTGCGTCTGCCCGTGGCGGACCCGGCTGCGCGGCTGGCAGGCCCTGGAGGAGCTGGCCGAGGACTTCCCGGAACCGGTCCTGAACGCGCTGCTCCCCCCGGTCGTGCGCCGCCAGAGCGCGCAGGACTACGAGCGCTGGCTAGAGCGCAACCCGGACGCGCGCCCCTGGATCCGCACCGCGACCTGGCAGGTGCCGATCAACTGGTTCGCGCTGGTCTCCGACGCGGAGCGGGAGTACGACAAGGGCGGCGCCGGCCCCGGGGCGCAGGCACCGGTCCTGCGCTACCGGACGCCGATGGTGCAGGCCCGCCGCCGGGTGGCCCGGGGCCTGAGGGCCCTGAAGGAGGCCATGGACGAGGGGCCGCTGATCGACGGCCTGGTGGACGTGGGGCGCTGGCTGGAGGAGTTCCACCCGCGCTCACTGGTGGAGCTCGACTACGGCGGGCTCGTGCACGCGCTGCCGCCCGGCGACCTGGAGGACGACCACTCCGCGGCGGACGTCGCCGAGGGCATCGAGGCGCTGCGCCACGGCGACGGGGCCACGGCGGGGGCGGCGTACGGGCGGCTGGTGGAGCGGTGGCGGTCGGTGCGGGACCGACGGTCGGCGAACTGACGTTTGACGTACCGCCCGTTTTGGGGTTTCGTCTTCCGACCTGACACTCGCCCCGGGTGTGGTGACGCCTGTGCTGATGCTTTGTCAACATGGGACGTAGGCCCTGATCCGGGCGTATGTGTCAAGCGTGACGGAACGCACGTTCATCACTCTTGCGCCGCTTCCCTCTCCTCATGCCAAAATAGGACAAGGAGCCCGGGGAGGGCTCCTTCCGTCCTGCTGTGATGCACTGTGGGCGGAATCTCCACATTGCACGCTTTTGGGGGGTCTGGTGGCTTCTGATCGTCCTGTGACTGATCGTCACAGTGGCGTGACTGTCCGCTATGGCACGGTCCATCGGCTTCCGTCGCTGATGAACACCTGGGAGGGCAATTCCATCGGTTTGGCCGACGCGGCTGGACAGATGGTGTAGTTGTAGTGCCGAGGACAAGCCGTTCGTCCTATAACCGACTCGACTCGCGTCCGCCATTTCGGGCAACGCGGGTCAAGGTGCAGAATTTAGAGGAAAGAACCGAGAAGGTTCGGTTCTCCCGAGGAGGCCGCTCATGACCGCTCGCACCCCTGATGCCGAGCCGCTGCTGACCCCGGCTGAGGTCGCCACCATGTTCCGCGTCGACCCGAAGACGGTCACGCGCTGGGCGAAGGCCGGCAAGCTCACGTCGATCCGCACGCTCGGCGGGCATCGCCGCTACCGCGAGGCCGAGGTCCGCGCTCTGCTCGCGGGCATCCCGCAGCAGCGCAGCGAGGCCTGAACAACTGAATAACCGGGCACAACGGCAGGTCCCCCAACCTGCCAGGCCGCCCGGAACCACAGCTCCACACGACGCGGGACCTGCCCCAACAGGCCCCCCGCCCACGCCGTTCGAACACGTCGGGTCACCGACAGGGTGCGTCGTCGATCGCGCTGGACTCCGCCGGGTCCAGCGCGATTTTTTTGTGTGCCCGTGCGTCCTGTGAGCGCCCTTGTCGGAGTCTGGGGAGGGCTGTCGGATCCGCTGTGTGCGACGGGTGGGAGGAGAGTGCAATTGCACATATTAAATTGACTCGTTGTAGGGGAGGCGTAAGTGCCACCGTTTCAAAAACTTATGCGGTGACACCCGTCACAGGACACGGAGCTTGTTGGCTCGGGCGTGTGTGCGCTAGAGGAAGCGCAGGTTCCACCAGGTCGGCGTGGCAAGGGCGTTGGGGTCGAAGGGGAGCCGGCAGGGAGTCGGCGGGGATCACCCGGTGGAGGCCGTCTCGGCCTCGACGCCCTCTTGACGGGCCGTCGGTGGCAGCAGGACAGAGGGGGCCGGCGGGGCCGGCGAGTCCAGTGCCAGCCGCAGCAGTCGGTGGCAGATCGGACAGTGGCGTGTCAGGTGGCGGTACGACAACGCGGCCGACAGATGCGCACGGAGCAGGGCCCGCGTCTCGTGCCTGACCGAAGCCGCCATACGCCACCTCCAGGGGCCGTACGAACAACGTGCCGTGTCTTTGGAGTACCGACCGAATGTGACGCCGTCAAGGCCGCGAGAGAGCCACTGAGAGCCACTGAGGGCCTCAGAGGGCCTCAGAGGGCCTCTGGGGGCCCCGTGGCCGGAGGGGTGCCGCGGCTGGGGGTGTGCTGTGACGCGGGTGATGCAGGGAAGAGGCCGACTCCAACAGGGTCGGGCCCATGAAGAAGGCCCGCACCAAATCGGTGCGGGCCTTCTTGTTGCGGTCCTGACGGGATTTGCTGTACCCGATTGCGGCTGCGCCGCGGGCGCGGCCTCCACCTTGTCAGGGGGGCCAATGAAGAAGGGCCGCACCAGTCGGTGCGGCCCTTCTTGTTGCGGTCCTGACGGGATTTGAACCCGCGGCCTCCACCTTGACAGGGTGGCGAGCACTCCAAACTGCTCCACAGGACCAGGTTTCGCGGCGCTTTCTTGCGTGCGCTGCGAGAAGAGACTGTACAGGAGGGCGAGCCCCGGGTCGAACTCACCCTCCGTGCACGTCCCGCCACGCACTTCGCTAGGGCGCGAGCGCGTCGATCGCCTTCACGATCCGCTTGTCCGAGACCGGGTACGCCGTGCCCAGCGCGTGGGCGAAATAGCTGACCCGCAGCTCCTCGATCATCCAGCGCACGTCCAGGACCTGACGCGGCACCGGCCGGCCCTGCGGCATCTGCTCCAGCAGCCACGCGTACTCGTCCTGCATCTCGTGGACCTTCTCCATCCGGGTCGTGTCCCGCTGGACCCCGGTCGGCATCTGCTGCAGGCGCCGGTCCGCGGCGACCAGGTAGCGCATCAGGTCCGGCAGCCGCCCGATGCCCGCCTCCGTCACGAAACCGGGCTTCACCAGGCCGTCCAACTGCGCCCGCACGTCCTGGAGGTTCGGCAGCAGCGCAGGACTCCGTACGGCCTTCAGGCGCCGTTCACAGGCCTGCCAGGCGGCCAGCACCTGCTGCACCTGCCCCACCGTACGGACGGTCGTGTCGACGATCTCCGCCCGGACCTTGTCGTAGAGCTTGCGGTACGACTCCTCGTCCCACGCCGGCCCGCCGAAGTCCGCGATCAGCCGGTCCGCCGCCGCCGTCGCGCAGTCGTCGAACAGAGCCTGGATCGAGCCGTGCGGATTCGCGGAGAGGCCCAGCTTCTGCTGGTTGGTCAGCTTTTCGGACGCGAACTTCGCAGGGTTGACCGGGATGTTGCGCAGGATCAGCCGACGCGTGCCCCGCCACATCGCCTGCGCCTGCTCGGCCTCGGTGTCGAAGAGCCGCACGGAGACGGTGCCGGCCGTCGGCCCGTCGTCGACCAGCGCCGGATACGCCTTCACCGGCTGACCCGCCCGACGCGTCTCGAAGACACGGGACAGCGTGCCGATCGTCCAGTCCGTCAGGCCGGTGCGTTCCACCGACTCACCGCCCCTGCGCTCCGCGGTGGCCGCGGCCGCCTGCGACAGCGCCTTGCGCGCCTTCGGCTTCAGGCGGAGCTTCAGCGCCTCCAGGTCCTTGTCCTCGGCCAGCTTGCGACGCCGCTCGTCGACGATCCGGAACGTGATCTTGAGGTGGTCGGGGACCTTCGCCCAGTCGAAGTCCTCCGCGTCGAAGGGGACCCCCACCATGCGCTTCAGCTCCCGCGCCATGGTCACGGTCAGCGGCTCCTGGAGCGGTACCGCCCGCTCCAGGAACTTCTGCGCGTAGTTCGGCGCCGGCACGTAGTGGCGGCGGATCGGCTTCGGCAGCGACCGGATCAGCTCCGTGACGACCTGCTCCCTGAGGCCCGGGATCTGCCAGTCGAAGCCCTCGTCCGTGACCTGGTTGAGTACCTGGAGCGGGATGTGGACGGTCACACCGTCCGCGTCCGCACCCGGCTCGAACTGGTACGTCACCCGGAACTTCAGCGGCCCCTGACGCCAGGAGTCCGGATAGTCGTCCTTGGTGACCGCACCCGCCTTCTCGTTGATGAGCATCTCGCGCTCGAAGTCGAGGAAGTCGGGCTGCTCGTGCCGCTTGTGCTTCCACCACGAGTCGAAATGCGCACCCGAGACGACGTGTTCGGGCACCCGCTGGTCGTAGAAGTCGAACAGCGTCTCGTCGTCGACCAGGATGTCCCGGCGCCGCGCGCGGTGCTCCAGCTCCTCGACCTCGGTCAGCAGCCGGCGGTTGTCCGCGAAGAACTTGTGGTGCGTGCGCCAGTCGCCCTCCACCAGGGCGTTGCGGATGAACAGCTCGCGGCTGACCTCCGGGTCGATCCGCCCGTAGTTCACCTTGCGCTGGGCCACGATCGGCACGCCGTACAGCGTGACCTTCTCGTACGCCATCACCGCCGCCTGGTCCTTCTCCCAGTGCGGCTCGCTGTACGTCCGCTTGAGGAGATGGCCGGCGAGCGGCTCCACCCACTCGGGCTCGATCTTCGCGTTGACACGGGCCCAGAGGCGGGAGGTCTCGACGAGTTCCGCGGACATCACGAAGCGCGGGGGCTTCTTGAACAGCGCCGAGCCGGGGAAGATCGCGAACTTGGCGCTGCGCGCGCCCAGGTACTCGTTCTTCGCGCCCTCCTTCACGTCCTTCATTCCGACGTGCGAGAGGAGCCCGGCCAGCAGCGACACGTGCACGCGGTCGTCCGGCGCGGGGTGGTCGGCGTCGTTGAGATGGATGCCCATCTGCTTGGCGACCGTGCGCAGCTGCGTGTAGATGTCCTGCCACTCACGGATCCGCAGGAAGTTGAGGTACTCCTGCTTGCACATCCGGCGGAACGACGACGAGCCCCGCTCCTTCTGCTGCTCGCGGACGTAGCGCCACAGGTTGAGGAAGGCGAGGAAGTCGCTGGACTCGTCCTTGAAGCGGGCGTGCTGCTGATCGGCCTGGGCCTGCTTCTCCGCCGGACGTTCGCGCGGGTCCTGGATGGAGAGCGCCGCCGCGATGACCATGACCTCGCGGACACAGCCGTTCTTGTCGGCCTCCAGCACCATCCGGGCCAGCCGCGGGTCCACGGGCAGCTGGGCGAGCTTGCGGCCGGTGTCGGTGAGCCGCTTGCGTACGTCCTTCTGCGCCGGGTCCAGCGCGCCCAGCTCCTGGAGGAGTTGCACACCGTCCCGGATGTTGCGGTGGTCCGGCGGATCGATGAAGGGGAACTTCTCGATGTCGCCGAGGCCGGCCGCGGTCATCTGCAGGATGACGGAGGCGAGGTTCGTACGGAGGATCTCCGCGTCCGTGAACTCCGGGCGCGCGTTGAAGTCGTCCTCGCTGTACAGCCGGATGCAGATGCCGTCGGACGTACGGCCGCAGCGGCCCTTGCGCTGATTGGCGCTGGCCTGCGAGATCGCCTCGATGGGCAGCCGCTGGACCTTGGTGCGATGGCTGTACCGCGAGATCCGGGCGAAGCCGGGGTCGATGACGTACTTGATGCCCGGGACGGTGAGGGAGGTCTCGGCGACGTTGGTCGCCAGCACGATCCTGCGCCCGGTGT
This sequence comes from Streptomyces sp. NPDC053750, assembly GCF_044544295.1. NCBI lineage: Bacteria > Bacillati > Actinomycetota > Actinomycetes > Kitasatosporales > Streptomycetaceae > Streptomyces > Streptomyces sp. NPDC053750. Next base: position 629,573 of record NZ_JBITXB010000004.1, read on the forward strand.
GCTGCTGGAAGACCCGGTGCTGCTCGGCGTGCGACAGCCGCGCGTACAGCGGCAGCACCTCGGTGAATCTGTACTTCTTCTTCTCCAGGGCATCCGCGGTGTCCCGGATCTCGCGCTCGCCGGAGAGGAAGACGAGGATGTCGCCCTTGCCCTCCCCCATCAGCTCCTCGACGGCATCGGTGATCGCCGTGATCTGATCCCGGTCGGCGTCGTCCCCGTCCTCTTCGAGAAGGGGTCGGTACCGCACCTCCACGGGGTACGTCCGCCCGCTGACCTCGATGATCGGGGCGTCACCGAAGTGGCGGGAGAAGCGCTCGGGGTCGATGGTCGCCGACGTGATGACGACCTTTAGGTCGGGACGCTTCGGCAGAAGCTGGGCGAGGTAGCCCAGCAGGAAGTCGATGTTGAGGGACCGCTCGTGCGCCTCGTCGATGATGATCGTGTCGTAGGCGCGCAGCTCGCGGTCGGTCTGGATCTCGGCGAGCAGGATGCCGTCCGTCATCAGCTTGATGAAGGTCGACTCCGGGTTCACCTGGTCGGTGAACCGCACCTTCCAGCCGACTGTCTCCCCGAGCGGGGTGTCCAGCTCGTCCGCCACCCGCTCGGCGACGGTACGGGCGGCGATCCGCCGGGGCTGTGTGTGCCCGATCATCCCGCGCACGCCACGGCCGAGCTCGACACAGATCTTCGGGATCTGCGTGGTCTTCCCGGACCCCGTCTCGCCGGCGACGATGACGACCTGGTGATCACGGATGGCCTCCGCGATCACGTCCTTCTTCTGGCTGACGGGCAGCTGCTCCGGGTAGCTGACCGCGGGCACACGCGCGCGGCGCTCGCCGACGCGCTGCTCGGCCTTGGCCACCTCCGCCTCGATCTCGGCGAGAACGGCGGCTCGGGCCTCCGGCTTACGGATCTTCCGCGCACCTTCGAGCCTGCGGCCGAGCCGGTGCGCGTCGCGCAGGGACAGCTCGGTCAGCCGGGGAGCGAGGGTGCCGAGGGCGGGGGCGGGGTGCGTAGACATACGGACTCCAGGATCGCATCCTCGAGAAAAACCTGGCGAACGCTTTTGTCGCCGCAGGTACGACAGATACAACAAGGCCCCGATCCGAAGATCGGGGCCTTTGCTGTGGCTGGGGCCGGGGTCGAACCGGCGACCTATCGCTTTTCAGGCGATCGCTCGTACCAACTGAGCTACCCAGCCGCGAGGTTTCACGTGAAACCTCAGCGGTCCTGACGGGATTTGAACCCGCGGCCTCCACCTTGACAGGGTGGCGAGCACTCCAAACTGCTCCACAGGACCAAGCTTCGTACGACAGTGTCGCACATTGAACTGCGTGCCCCCAACGGGATTCGAACCCGTGCTACCGCCTTGAAAGGGCGGCGTCCTAGGCCGCTAGACGATGAGGGCTATCGGCCCGCCTGGGCGCTTCTCAGCGCGTCGGGGACGTGAGAAGCATATGGGATGGCGGGAGGTATCGCCAAAACGGTTTACGGAGGGCCGGAGACCGACGGGCTCGCACGGGAGGGGGACGGGCTCGAGCCGGTGGGGGACGGGGCCGTGCCGGTGGGGAAGGGAGTCGCGCCCGGCTGGTTCTCCTTCGGCAGGTGGCGGCTGACCTCCGCCGTCGTCAGGCCCAGGCCGCCGAGCTTGATCTCGTCCCACGCCTGGAGGCGCCGGGTGTCCCGGTCGAAGTAGAGGATCGACGCCTGGACCGGGTCGGGGTGCTTGCCCTCGACGGCGCGCAGGCCGCTGCCGCCGGTGGAGCCTTCGATGCGCAGGCGGGTGCCGTACTTCATGACCTCCATGTCCTCGTGGTGGACGTGTCCGGCGAGCACCAGGGGCACCTCGCCGTCCACCTCGCGCGCCGCCGACGGTTCGTGGGCGATGGCGACGTCCACGGGGGTGCCGGCCGCGGTCTGGTCGCGGAGGGCGGAGGCCAGACGGGCGCCGGCGAGTTCCTGGGAGGCCTCGGCGCCGGCCGGCTTGGACCGGTCGGGTGTGTACTGCGGGTCGCCGATGCCGGCGAAGCGCAGGCCGGCGACGGTGCGGGCCCGGCCGTCGTCCAGGACGTGCACGTTCCTCAGGCCCTCCAGGTACTTCTGGGTGACGCGGGAGTCGTGGTTGCCGCGGACCCAGACGTAGGGGGCGCCGAGGTCCTCGACGGGGTCCAGGAAGCCGTTCTCCGCGGCCGTGCCGTGGTCCATGGTGTCGCCGGAGTCGACGATCACGTTCACCTTGTACTGCTCCACCAGCGAGGCGATGATCTTCCAGCTCGCCGGGTTGAGGTGGATGTCCGACACGTGCAGGACGCGGATGGTGCTCGGGTCGGGCTGGTAGGCGGGGAGCGTGGAGGTGACGTCGTAGAGCTTGGTCACGTTGGTGACCAGGCGGGCCAGCTCCTGCTGGTAGATGTCGAACTCGGTGACGATGCTGCGCGCGTTGCCGACGAGGGAGGGCGCGGAGGAGAGCAGGCCGGAGAACTTCGGTTCGAGCACCGAGTCGGGATTCCAGGTGGCGTACGCGGTGCCGCCGGAGGCGAGCAGGAGGGTGAGGGCGAGGCCGCCGGCGCCCAGGGCGCGCCGGGGGCGGCGGTAGACGGCGAGGCCGAGGGCGGTGGCGCCGGTGACGACGGCCACGCAGGAGCGGACGGCGAGGTCGAGGGTGCCGTGTTCGACGTCCCGGGCCACCTCGTCCTGGAGGCCGGAGAGGCGTTCGGGGTGGTCGACCAGGGCCTGCGCGCGGTCGGGGTCGAGTTGGTCCACGTTGACGTCGAGGCGGACGGGGGCGACGTGGCTGTCGAGCTGGAGTGCGCCCAGCGGGGAGACGTTGATCTTCGTGCCGCCGTCGAGGGAGGGGCGCAGGGTCATGGTCGTGTCCATGGGGCCGACCGGGACCCGGACGTTGCCCACGACCAGCAGGCCCAGCCAGGCTCCCAGCAGGACGACGGCGACGAGGCCGGCGGCGCGGGTCCACGGGCGGGCCCGGGGGGCGAGTTCGGGCGCCGTGGACGCCCGGTGGGAGCGGCGGCGGGTGAGGACGCGGAGGGCGTTGCGGATCGGGTTCATCACCTCGGCCAGGGCGTGCGGGGCTGCGGCGGGGACGCGGACCATTGGTCCCGTATGCCCGGGGCCCGGGGCGGATATGCGGGTCGTACCCCACGGTCGTACCCGACAATGGGCCTGTGCTGGAGATGACGCGCGAGGAGTTCGAGGAACTGGTCGCCGAGGCCCTGGACCGGATCCCGCCGGAGTTGACGCGGCTGATGGACAACGTCGCGGTGTTCGTCGAGGACGAACCGCCGGCGGAGGATCCCGAGCTGCTCGGGCTGTACGAGGGGACGCCGCTGACGGAACGGGGTGAGTGGTACGCGGGGGTGCTGCCGGACCGGATCACCATCTACCGGGGGCCGACGCTGCGGTTCTGCGAGTCGCGCGAGGACGTCGTGGCGGAGACCGAGGTGACCGTGGTGCACGAGATCGCCCACCATTTCGGGATCGACGACGCGCGGCTGCACGCCCTCGGATACGGGTGACGCGCCCGGGTCAAGGTCCGCCTCGCGCGGCGCGTGTCCTCTTGTGGGTGACGGGAGTTGGGTACGTCGACTCCCTTACCCCCGGAGGTGGCCGCCGTGCGCCCCTTGTACGTACCCGTCCGTCTGGCCGCCACGGTCGTCGCCGTCGTCGCTGCCGCCGGCTGCATGAGTGTGGGTGACGACGAGTCCGGCGGGGGCGCCGGGCCGTCGCACTCCGCCGGCGAGCAGGGCGGTGAGGCGCCGGGCGGCGGCCCGGATGCGTCGGGCGGGAACGCCGGGTACGGCGCGGCCGCGGCGGACGGTGGGCACGGGCGGGCCAAGGGCGGCAAGGGCAAGGGCAAGGGCGACGGCGGGAGCGGGGGCCGCGGCAAGGGCGGGGACCGGCGGGGGAAGGACACCTCCCCCTCGGCTCCCGAGCCCGGGCGTCCGACCGGGTCCGCTCCGGCGCACGGCGGCGGCGGACCGGACGAGCCGGTGCCCACTTGGACGCCGCCCGCGGAGCCCTCGTGGACGCCGGAGCCCGAGCCGACGCCGCCCCAGGAGCCGCCCGCCTCACCGACGCCGGAGCCGACGGTGGCGGAGCCGTCCTCGTCGGCGCACGAGCCGCCGGGGACGCAGCTGGCGCACCGGGAGCCGGCTCCCCGGGCCGGGGTGCCGGTGTAGTGCGGACGGGGCGCGGGCGAGGGCGCCGGTGTGGGGTGGCGCCCCGGCTGACCTGGGCATGTGCTACTCGGTTTGCCATCGAGGGCCCGGGGTGCGTATGGTGGTCGATCGTTTGACCCCATTTGCCCGGCGCCACCGCAGAGCGCGCCGTGTGGCGCGTACTCTCCCCCTGCCGTGGTGGACCGCATCGAGGCGGTCGTATTGCGAATCGCGATTCACGGAGTTGACGGGCGCGTGCCGACGAGACTCCGGAAGGTTTCGCATTCGCATGTCCATCATCAGTACTGATCACGTCGTCGTGCCCGAGAACGCCGACGCTCCCGAGGCCCCCGAGGCCGTCGAGACCCCCGGGACCGAGGCCGTCGAGGCCGCTCCCGAGGTGACCTTCGCCGACCTGGGCCTGCCCGAGGGTGTCGTGCGCAAGCTCGCGCAGAACGGCGTGACCACCCCCTTCCCGATCCAGGCCGCGACCATCCCGGACGCCCTGGCCGGCAAGGACATCCTCGGCCGGGGCCGCACCGGCTCCGGCAAGACCCTCTCCTTCGGTCTGCCGACCCTGGCCACGCTGGCCGGCGGCCGCACCGAGAAGCACAAGCCGCGCGCCGTCATCCTGACGCCGACCCGCGAGCTGGCCATGCAGGTGGCCGACGCGCTCCAGCCGTACGGCGACGTCGTGGGCCTGCGCATGAAGGTCGTCTGCGGCGGCACCTCGATGGGCAACCAGATCTACGCCCTGGAGAAGGGCGTCGACATCCTGGTCGCCACGCCCGGCCGCCTGCGCGACATCATCAACCGCGGCGCCTGCTCCCTGGAGAACGTGGAGATCGCGGTCCTCGACGAGGCCGACCAGATGTCCGACCTCGGCTTCCTGCCCGAGGTCACCGAGCTGCTCGACCAGGTCCCCGCGGGCGGTCAGCGGATGCTGTTCTCCGCCACGATGGAGAACGAGATCAAGACCCTCGTCGACCGGTACCTGAAGGACCCGGTCAGCCACGAGGTCGACGCCGCCCAGGGCGCCGTGACGACCATGTCGCACCACATCCTGGTCGTGAAGCCCAAGGACAAGGCGCCGGTCACCTCGGCCATCGCCTCCCGCAAGGGCCGCACCATCATCTTCGTCCGCACCCAGCTGGGCGCCGACCGCGTCGCCGACCAGCTGCGCGAGTCGGGCGTGAAGGCGGACGCGCTGCACGGCGGCATGACCCAGGGCGCGCGTACGCGCACGCTGGCCGACTTCAAGGACGGGTACGTCAACGTCCTGGTCGCCACCGACGTCGCCGCCCGCGGCATCCACGTCGACGGCATCGACCTGGTCCTGAACGTGGACCCGGCCGGTGACCACAAGGACTACCTGCACCGTGCCGGCCGTACGGCGCGCGCGGGCCGTACCGGCACGGTCGTCTCCCTCTCCCTGCCGCACCAGCGGCGCCAGATCTTCCGGCTGATGGAGGACGCGGGCGTGGACGCCACGCGCCACATCATCCAGGGCGGCGCGGCCTTCGACCCGGAGGTCGCCGAGATCACCGGTGCCCGGTCGATGACCGAGGTCCAGGCGGAGTCGGCGGGCAACGCGGCGCAGCAGGCCGAGCGCGAGGTCGCCCAGCTCGGCAAGGAGCTGGAGCGGGCCCAGCGGCGCGCCAACGAGCTGCGAGAGGAGGCGGACCGGCTGGTCGCCCGGGTCGCGCGGGAGCGCGGCGAGGACCCGGAGGCGGTGCTGGCGGAGGTGGCAGCGGCCACCTCCGAGGCCGAGGTCTCGCTGCCCGAGCAGCCGGGCGCGCGGGACGTCGAGAAGGTCGAGCGCAGTGGCGGCCGTGAGCGTTTCGCGGACCGTGACCGTTCCTACGACCGTGACCGCGGTGGGCGTTCCTTCGAGCGTCGTGACGACCGGGGTGACCGCGGTGGCTTCCGCCGTGACGACCGCGGCGACCGTCGTGACGACCGCGGCGGCCGTTCCTTCGACCGTCGTGACGACCGGGGCGGTTTCCGCCGTGACGACCGGGGCGACCGCGGTGGCTTCCGCCGTGACGACCGCGGCGACCGTCGTGACGACCGCGGAGGCCGTTCCTTCGACCGTCGTGACGACCGCGGCGGCCGTTCCTTCGAGCGCCGTGACGACCGCGGTGACCGGGGTGGCTTCCGCCGTGACGACCGGGGTGACCGTCGTGACGACCGTGGTGGGCGTTCCTTCGACCGTCGTGACGACCGCGGCGGCGACCGTGGCGGCTTCCGCCGTGACGACCGCGGCGAGCGCGGTGGGCACCGTGGCAGCGACCGTCCGTTCAACCGCGACCGCCAGGGCGACCGCCCGGGCTTCCGCTCCGGCGGCCACGACCGTCCGTACGGCCGTCGTGACGACCACCGCGGTTCCTCCTTCGGCCGTCGTGACGACAAGCCGCGCTGGAAGCGCAACGGCTGACGTCTGAACGACTGAACGCGCCGTGGCCTCCGCCCCACCGGGTGGAGGCCACGGCGCTTTGTTGCACCGGGCCGCTTGCCGGGGTCCTCCTACCGGACTGCTTTCCGGCCACGGAGTGACGCATGTCACGCCCGCCGCAAGGGAATTGCTGGGGGCATGACAGATGACGCCAAGGCGAGTGGGCTGTCGGACGAGGAACGGCTGGCCCAGCTCGGCTACACCCAGGTTCTGGCCCGCCGCATGTCGGCGTTCTCCAACTACGCGGTCTCCTTCACCATCATCTCGGTGCTGTCGGGCTGCCTGACCCTCTATCTCTTCGGCATGAACACGGGCGGCCCCGCCGTCATCACGTGGGGCTGGGTCGCCGTCGGCCTGATGACCCTCTTCGTCGGCCTGGCGATGGCCGAGATCTGCTCGGCGTACCCGACCTCGGCGGGTCTGTACTTCTGGGCGCACCGCCTCGCGCCGCCCCGTACGGCGGCGGCCTGGGCGTGGTTCACGGGCTGGTTCAACGTGCTGGGCCAGGTCGCGGTGACCGCCGGCATCGACTTCGGCGCCGCGTCCTTCCTGGGCGCCTACCTGAACCTCCAGTTCGACTTCGAGGTCACGCCGGGCCGCACGATCCTGCTCTTCGCCGGCATCCTGATCCTGCACGGCCTGCTGAACACCTTCGGCGTCCGCATCGTGGGCCTGCTGAACAGCGTCAGCGTCTGGTGGCACGTCGTCGGCGTGGCGGTCATCGTCGGCGCGCTGACCTTCGCCCCCGACCACCACCAGTCGGCGTCGTTCGTCTTCGGCGAGTTCGTGAACAACACGGGCTGGGGCAGCGGCGTCTACGTCGTCCTGATCGGCCTGCTGATGGCCCAGTACACGTTCACCGGCTACGACGCCTCCGCCCACATGACGGAGGAGACGCACGACGCGTCCACGGCCGGCCCGAAGGGCATCGTCCGCTCCATCTGGACCTCCTGGATCGCGGGCTTCGTCCTCCTGCTCGGCTTCACCTTCGCCATCCAGTCCTACGAGGGCGCCCTCACGTCCCCGACCGGCGCGCCGCCCGCCCAGATCCTGCTCGACGCGCTCGGCGCGACCGCCGGGAAGCTCCTTCTCCTCGTCGTCATCGGGGCGCAGCTGTTCTGCGGGATGGCGTCGGTGACGGCCAACAGCCGCATGATCTACGCCTTCTCCCGCGACGGCGCGCTGCCCTGGTCCCACATCTGGCACTCGGTGAACCCGCGCACCCGCACGCCGGTCGCGGCGGTCTGGCTGGCCGCGCTGGGCGCACTCGCCCTGGGCCTGCCGTACCTGATCAATGTCACGGCGTACGCGGCGGTGACGTCGATCGCCGTGATCGGCCTCTACATCGCGTACGCCATCCCGACCCTGCTGCGGGTGCGCAAGGGCGCCGCCTTCGAGCGGGGGCCGTGGCACCTGGGCCGCTGGTCGCAGGTGGTGGGTGTGGTGGCCGTGGCCTGGGTCGGGGTCATCACGGTGCTGTTCATGCTGCCCCAGGTCTCCCCGGTCACCTGGGAGACCTTCAACTACGCGCCGATCGCCGTCCTGGTCGTCCTCGGCTTCGCCGCGACCTGGTGGCTGGCGTCGGCCCGGCACTGGTTCCTCAACCCCGACCACGAACGCACCCGGGCCCGTACGGCGGCCCGTGCGAACGCCCCCGAGCCGGTGGATCCGTAGGCCCGCTCCGCCGATCGCACCGCCCGGCGTGGCCGCGTACCCGATACCCGATCGGAGATGCGGCCACGGCGGGCTATGCTCGGTGTGGCAACATCACGCCACACCCCTTGGGCCCTTAGCTCAATTGGCAGAGCAGTGGACTTTTAATCCATTGGTTGTGGGTTCGAGTCCCACAGGGCCTACCGGTTGGACCCCGGCTCGCAGCAGGTACGAGCTGGGGTCCTGTTCACTCGGCCAGCGCCGCCTCGACGTCGGTGAGGACGATCTCCGCGGAGAGCGGGCCGCCGGCGCTGTTCCACGCCGATCCCTCGACGGTCACGACGTGCTTGTTCTGCTCGGCCTTCAGCTTGCCGAAGTTGGTGACCTTCTGCGCCTCGCCGTACGCCTTCTCGCCGTCGGCCTTGTCGCCGAGCGTGCCGAAGAACATCCAGTCGGCGTCGATGGTGTCGAGCTTCTCCAGGGAGACCGGCTCGCTGTGTCCGGAGCCGGCGCCCTGCTGGTCCTTCGGCCGGGTCAGGCCGAGCGCCTCGAGGGTGGAGCCGACGACGCCGTCGCCCCTGCCGACGACGGAGGGCGCGCCGTCCTGCCAGCGGATCACGGAGACCGACTTGCCGGCGTTGGCGCCGAGCTGCTGCTTGGCCTTCGCGACCTCGGCGTCGAAGCCGCTGAGCCACTTCTCGGCGTCGGCCTTCTTGTTGAGGGCGTCGGCGGTGTCGGTGAACGCCTTCTTCCAGTCCTCGTTCAGCTTCGCGGTGACCACGGTGGGTGCGATCGCCTGGAGCTTGTCGACGCTCTTCTTCGAGCCGGTCGTCTCGTCGAGCAGGATCAGGTCCGGCTGCAGTGCGGCCAGCTTCTCCAGGTCGGGCTCGGCGATGGAGGCGACGACCTCCGCCTTGCCCGCCTTGTCCGCGAGGTAGGTGGACACCGACTTCTGACCCCGGCCCGCGGTGGCGCCGACCGGCTCCACGCCGAGCGCGAGGGCGGCGTCGAGCGTGGGCTCGCTGAGGGCGACGACCTTGGTGGGGGCGCTGGGCACCTCGACCTTGCGGCCCTGGGCGTCGGTGATCTGACGTGTCGTGTCCGACGCGGCCTTCGCCTCGCCGCCGCCGTCGCCGTCGTCCTCGCCACCGCAGGCGGTCAGGAGCAGGGCTCCGGTGACGGCGGCGGTGCAGGAGAGCAGGGCGGTCCGGCGGGTGGAACGGGTGGAGGACATGACAGGGGAACTCCAATGCGGGAGCGATCGAGACGGTGGCGCGTGGGGGAGGGGGCAAAACGGCCGCTGGTTAGGTTAGCCTAAGCTAAGTGCATGTCCATGCGAACTCGACCCCGTCCAGCAGGCGGACCGCCCCTCCCGGCCACCGGACGCAGCGGGCCTCCGCGTGCGGTCGGTCTGCTGCTGGGCGTGGTGCTGCTGCTGGCAGCGGCCGCCTTGTCGCTGGCGGTGGGCACCGAGCGCATACCGGTCGGCGACGTCTGGTCGGGACTCTTCTCGCCCTCGGGGACGCGCTTCGACAACATCGTCCAGGAGCTGCGGCTGCCGCGGACCCTCATCGGTATCGCGGTCGGCGCCGCGCTCGGGCTCGCGGGCGGGGTGATGCAGGTCCTGACGCGCAATCCGCTCGCCGACCCCGGGCTGCTGGGCGTGAACGCGGGCGCGTCCGCCGCCGTGGTCACGGCCATCGCGGTCTTCGGCATCACCTCCTTCACCGGCTACCTCTGGTTCGCGCTGGCCGGCGCGGCCCTCGCCGCCGTCGCCGTGAACGCGCTGGGCGGCGCTCGCTCGGCCACCCCGGTGCGCCTGGCGCTGGCCGGTACGGCGGTCAACGCGGCCCTGTTCGGCTACGTGAACGGCCTGCAGCAGTGGGACCTGAGCACCCTGGACTCCATGCGGCACTGGACCGTGGGCACATTGGAGAAGCGCGACCCCGAACTGCTGCTCACCACACTGCCGTTGCTGGTCTCGGGCGCCCTGCTGGCCTTCGCGCTGGCCCGGCCGCTCGGCGCGATCTCCCTGGGCGAGGACCACGCCCGCGCGCTGGGCACCTCGGTCCGGCGCACCCGTGTCCTGTCGGTCGTGGCCATCACGCTGCTGTGCGGCAGCGCCACGGCGGTGTGCGGACCGATCGGCTTCATCGGCCTGATGATCCCGCACGCCGTCCGCGCGTTCACCGGTCCCGACCCGCGCCGGCTGCTGCCCTGCTGCGCCCTGTTCGCCCCGGCGCTGCTGCTCGTGTCCGACGTGATCGGCCGGGTCCTGGTGCCGCCCTCGGAGATCCAGGTCGACATCGTCACCTCGTTCCTCGGCGGTCTGCTCTTCATCCATCTCGTACGCCAACGGAAGGTGGCCAAGCTGTGAGTCTCGTCGAGGACGGCACCCGGCGGGACAGCGCGCCTCGGGGGCACGTGCGGGGACAACCGCGGCGGGGCCGGGTGGGGGCGGGCCCGTACTCGCTCCGGTTCGACCCCCGCGCCTTCCTGGTGTGCCTCGCGCTGGTCGTGGTCACCGCGGCGGTCGTGGTGCTCGCCGTCGGCACCGGCACCTACGCACTGTCGCCGCTGGAGGTGCTGCGGACCTTCGCCGGGAACGGCCCGCCCGGCTCCGAGTTCATCGTGCTCGACCTGCGGCTGCCGCGCGCCCTGGTGGCCGTGCTGGTCGGCTTCGGAGCGGGCATGGCAGGCGCGGTCTTCCAGTCCCTGACCCGCAATCCGCTGGGCAGCCCGGACATCATGGGCTTCAGCAACGGGGCGTCCGCGGGTGCGCTCGTCGCGATCATCTTCCTGGACGCCGGCACACCGCAGACCGCGCTGGGCGCGCTCGTCGGCGGGTTCGCCACGGCCACGGCGGTGTATCTGCTGGCGTGGCGCCGCGGCGTGCACGGCTACCGGCTCGTCCTGGTCGGCATCGGCGCCGCCGCGGTGCTCGGGTCGGCGACGAGCTTCCTGTACGTGCGGGCCGACATCGGGAAGGCGGCCCAGGCCGCGTCCTGGATGATCGGCTCGCTCAACGCCCGCGGGTGGAGCGAGGTCGGCCTCGCCGGGCTCGGCCTGGCCGTCTGCGCCCCGGTCGTCCTGGCGTGCGGGCGTCGGCTGACGATGCTGGAGATGGGCGACGACACCGCGAGCGCCCTCGGGGTGCCTCCGGAGCGCAGCCGCCTGTTGCTGCTGGGCGCGGGCACCGGCCTGGCCGCCATGGGCGTGGCCGCGGCGGGCCCGATCCCGTTCCTGGCGCTGGCCGCTCCCCAGCTGGTGCGGCGCCTCACCCGGGCGACGGGGCCGAACGTCCTGGCCGCCGGCTGGATGGGCGCCCTGCTGGTCACCACGGCCGACCTGGTGACCCAGCGCGTGACCGGCTCGGCACTGATGCCGGTCGGCGTGGTGACGGGCGTCGGCGGCGGCCTGTACCTGGCGTGGCTGCTGCTGCGGGAACGTCGGGCGCACCATCTCTGAGGCTCAGAGGTATCAGAGGCAGGTGAGGCGAGTTCGGGACAATGGGAGGACGGACACCTTGAGCAACGCGACAGCGGCCGCAGAAGTCGAAAGCCCGCGGCTGAAGCGGCTCCTGGACGAGGTGCGCCGCGAGGGAGCCCCGGCCCTGGACCGCTTCTGGCGGGAGCTGGCCGAGCGGGGCGCGCCCCTGGTCGAACCGGCCCCGGACGCCCCCGGCGAAAGCACGGTGACGCTGGTGTGGCGCGAGGACCGCCCGGTCACCGGCGTCTACGCCCTGCTCAACCGCGTCACCGACAAGCACCTCGCCCCCCGGGGCATGATGCGCCGCCTGGACGGCACCGGCCTCTGGTACGTCAGCCTGCGGTTGCCCCACGGCCTGCGCTGCTCCTACCGCATCCATCCGTTCGGCCCGGACGACCCGCACCTGACCGCGGACGGCCCCCGCTCCGGTTCCTCGCGCGGCCTGCCGGACGACCGTGTGGACCCCTTCAACCGCCACGCCGCAGGCCCCTTCGGCTCGATGATCGAACTGGACGGCGCGCCCTCGCTGGCGGAGTGGATCACGGCACGGGGCCCGGCCCCCGGCGGCCGTACCGACGCGCTCAACCTGACCGCGGCCGACGGCACCCCCTACCGTCTGCGGCGCTTCGTCCCCGCGACCGCCCTCGACCCCACCCGGGAATCCGGGCTGCTCGTGCTCTGCGACGGCGAGCAGTGGTTCGACCGCTACGACATCGTCCGCGCCGTCGGCGGCGCGATCGAGGCGGGCCGGATCCCGCCCATGGCGGTCGTCGGCGTCGAGGCGGGGGCCGACCCGGCGGCGCGGATGCGGCAGCTCGGCGCCAGCCGCCGGTTCGTCGACACCCTCGCCGACGAGATCCTGCCCGCCGTCACCGCCGGACTGCCCCGCCGGCCGGGACCGCGGCAGACCGTCCTGTGCGGCCAGAGCCTCGGGGGGCTCACGGCCCTCGCGGCGGCGCTGTGGCGCCCGGACGCGTTCGGCACCGTGCTCGCCCACTCGGCCTCCACCTGGTGGCGGCCCGGCATGACCGCGCGCCCCCAGGCGCCGGCCCCCGCAGCCGACACCTGGCTGTACGAACAGGCCGCCGCCGCCCCGATGACCGGCGTCAGGGTCCGTATGGACGTCGGCAGCAACGAGGGCTTCATGGTCGGCGACCTGCGCACGCTGCACACGCTCATGGCGTCCAGGGGCTTCGACGCCTCGCTGAACGTCTACACGGGCGGCCACGACTTCTGCTGCTGGGCCGCCGCCCTCATGAACGGCCTCACCGGGCTCACTTGACCTCCCCGGGAGAAGGCGGAGGAGGCACGGTCCCGCCCGCCGCACCCGCACGTAGCGTTGACCCGTCGCCCGTACCGCCCACCGCCCGCCTCACCGGAGCGTGCCCATGCCCCTCCCGTACGTCCTGCTCTCCGCCGCCGTCTCCCTCGACGGCTACCTGGACGACACCGGCCCCGAACGGCTTCTGCTCTCTTCCCCGGCCGACTTCGACCGGGTCGACGAGGTGCGGGCGTCCGTCGACGCGATCCTGGTCGGGGCCGGCACGATCCGGGCCGACAACCCGCGGCTGCTGGTCAACTCGGCCGAGCGGCGGGCCGCCCGGGTGGCGGCGGGGAAGGCGGAGTACCCGCTCAAGGTCACGGTCAGCGGGACGGGGGAGCTGGACCCGGCGGCCCCGTTCTGGCACACCGGCGGGGAGAAGGTCCTGCTGACCACGGACGAGGGTGCCCGGCGGGCCCGCGCGCTGGGCATCGCCGCCGGCGTCGTGCCGCTCGGCGCCACGCTCGACTGGCGTACGGCGCTGGAGTACCTGCACACCGCTCGGGGCGTGCGGCGGCTCATGGTCGAGGGCGGAGGGACCGTGCACACCCAGTTGCTGCAGCAGGAACTCGCCGACGAGCTGCAGCTCGTCCTCGCCCCGCTGTTCGTCGGGGACCCTGACGCACCCCGCCTGTTCGGGCCCGGCGCCTACCGGGCCGGGCGGCTCAGGCTGGTGGAGACGCGGCGCATCGAGGACGTCGTGCTCATGCGGTACCTGCCGACGGCCCCCGGCACCGGCGACCGCGTGTCCGCCGCCGACCGGCACTGGCTGGCGCTCGCGTGCGAGCTGGCCGAGCTGTGCCCGCCGTCCCGGACGGCGTTCAGCGTGGGCGCGGTCGTGGTCGCCGCCGACGGTACGGAGCTGGCGCGGGGGCACTCGCGGGAGGGCGGCGACCCCGTCGTACACGCGGAGGAGGCCGCGCTCGCCAAGGCCGATCCTGCCGACCCGAGGCTCGCGACCGCCACCGTGTACAGCAGCCTGGAGCCGTGCGCCCGCCGCGCCTCCCGGCCCGCGCCCTGCGCCCGGCTGATCCTCGACGCCGGGGTGCGCCGGGTGGTCACGGCCTGGCGGGAGCCGGACACCTTCGTACCGGGGGCCGACGGCAGCGGGGTGCTCGCCGCCGGGGGCACCGCCGTCGTCGTACTGCCGGAGTACGAGGAGCGGGCGAAGGCGCCCAACCGCCACCTGGAGGGGTAGGGAGATACGGGGTAGGGAGATACGGATGTGCATTCCGGCCCCGAGATGGCGTACAGTGGAGACACAACGACGCGGGGTGGAGCAGCTCGGTAGCTCGCTGGGCTCATAACCCAGAGGTCGCAGGTTCAAATCCTGTCCCCGCTACTCAAGACCGAAGGCCGGAATCCATGAGGATTCCGGCCTTCGGTGCGTTCACCCGGTCGGCCCTCCACGGCTCGCCCCCCGCCCCCGCTCCGGGAAGCCTGGAGCAACGGGACGGCAGGCGGCGTGGACGTGCGGGGTGGCGGGAGACGAGTGGTGCGGCCAGGTGAGGTGGACGAAGAGGAGCCGTACGCCAGGGCCGGCGGCCGGCTCCCCGGCGATCCCGTGCCCGACCCGGGCCTCGGCGAAATCGCGGCGCCCCTCCCGTCCGCCAGACCCGAGCAGCGGTGGCGGACCAGGTACGGGCGGACCTTCGTGCGTCTGCTCCCCGTGCTGCTGATCGTCGTCGCCGTCCTGTACGACGTCCTCACCCCGAGATACTTCACCGCCGCCCCCCTCTACACGGCCGCGCCCCTGGTCGCCGCCCCCCTCTACTCGCGGCGCGGCACGATCCTCACCGGTGTCGTCGTGGTCGCCGCCGTGGTCGGGCTCCAGCTCGGCAAGGGTGTCATCCACTACGTCGACTCCTTCACCGAGCTGCTCACCATCGCGACGGTCGCGGCGCTCGCCGTCCTCGTCAACGCCTTCGTACGCCGCACCGGCGAGCGCCTCGTCTCCGTCCGTGAGATCGCCGAGGCCGCCCAGCGCGCCGTGCTGCCCGAGCCCGCCGAGCGGATCGGCGGCTTCGAGATCGCCGCCTGCTACGAGGCCGCGCAGGCCGACGCCTTCATCGGCGGCGACCTGTACGCGGTGCAGGACAGCGCCCGCGGCGTCCGGCTCATCGTCGGGGACGTGCGCGGCAAGGGCATGGGCGCGGTGGCCGCCGTCGCGGTCGTGATCGGTGCCTTCCGGGAGGCCGCCGAGCAGGAGGCGACGCTGGAGGCGGTGGCGCAGCGGCTGGAGCGGGCCCTGGCGCGCGAGGGCACCCGGCGCGAGGGACTGGACGCCTTCGAGGGGTTCACCACCGCCGTCCTCGCCGAACTCCCGCACGGCGACGGGGTGGTCCGCATCGTCAACCGGGGCCATCCGCCGCCCCTGCTGCTGTACGCCGACGGCACCCTGCTCCCGCTGCCCGCCCGTGAGTCGGCGCTGCCGCTCGGCATGGGCGAGCTGGGGGTGTGGCCCGACCGGGCGGAGGAGGCCGCCTTCCCCGGTGGGGCCACGCTGCTGCTGTACACCGACGGCCTGTCCGAAGCCCGTGACGCCCGGGGCGCGTTCTACGAGCCGCAGGAGCGGCTGGCCGGCCGCGTCTTCCGGCATCCGGGCCGGCTGCTCGACACCCTGGCCGAGGATGTGCGCCGCCACTCCGGGGGTGGCATGGCGGACGACATGGCCCTGCTCGCCGTACGCCGCCCGTGCGCCACGCCCGACGGCACTGATCACTTTTCGTGACGGCGCGAGCGCCCTCCGCATAACAACTGACACACCATCAGGAAGTGATGAGGCGGGAGTTGACGCTGAAGGGCGGTCAAGTCGCCCGGTTTTCACCGCCCATGAGGCCTACGTCCCCACGGGATTCGTTAATGATCAACCGGAACGGCTTGGAATCCGAGCCCCCCGTCTATTAACGTTCGATAACGCAGCGCGGTCGTCCCAGCCGTCACAGAAGGCGGCTCCGTGCGCACGCGCCGAATCCCGCAAGGGAACCGGGGAACCACCACCTTGGGGTGAATCGCTCGTACGACGCCGTGGAGACACGGCGGATATACGCGCGTAGGAGACCTTCCTGCTCCGAACCCGTCAGCTAACCCGGTAGGCGGAAGGAAGGAAAGGAGTACGCCCACGTGGCGTCCAACCGGCCTGCCCCCGAGGCCCCGTTCGTGCCCACCGGGCACGGCACCGACACCTTCGGCTACGACGCCCCCCGCGCCGAAGAGGGCCCCTGGGAGGAGTGGAACCCCACCGCGGAATCCATCCGCCCCGTACGCGGCCGGCACCGCGTCGCCAAGCAGCGCGGCGGACTCGCCCGCAGCTCCACCGTCCTCGGCGTCGGTGTCATCGCGGCCGTCGGCGCGGGCGGCATGGCCAGCGCGCAGACCGGCAAGCCGCCGGTGTCGATCTCCATGCCGGACCTGCCGAACGTCGGCTCGCTCATCTCGGACGACGAGGAGCCGGAGCCGGAGGGTTCCGCCACCCCGCTCAGCGGCATCGGCACGGTCGCCGCCGCCGACACCACCGAGGGCACCGCCACCGACGCCGGTGAGACGCTGCGGGCCCGGATCATGGCGCAGGCCGAGCAGCAGCAGGCCCAGGTCGAGAGCAAGGCCGCCGCCGAGGCCGCGGCCGCCGCCGAGAAGCAGGCCGCGGAAGCCGCCGCCAAGGCGGAGAAGGAAGCCAAGGCCAAGGCCGCCGCCGCCAAGAAGAAGGCGGAGGAGGAGGCCAAGAAGAAGGCCGAGGCCGAGCGACTCGCGCAGCTGGCCAAGCAGTACACGCTGCCGACCTCCTCGTACACGATCTCCTCCACCTACGGCCAGGCCGGCGCCTACTGGTCCTCCGGCCACCACACCGGCCTCGACTTCGCGGCCCCCACGGGCACGCTGCTCAAGGCGGTGCACAGCGGCACGATCACGTCGGCCGGCTACGAGGGGTCGTACGGCTACAAGACGGTGCTCACCCTCGACGACGGCACCGAGATCTGGTACGCCCACCAGTCCTCCATCAGCGTCAGCGTCGGCCAGAAGGTCAACACCGGAGACGTCATCGGCCGCGTCGGCGCCACCGGCAACGTCACGGGCGCGCACCTCCACATGGAGGTCCACACCGGCGACGGCGGCGGTATCGACCCGATGGCCTGGCTGCAGAGCAAGGGGCTCACCCCCTGAGCGGCGCCCTTTCCGGCCTCCTCAGGTTCTGACCGGCCCCGCCACCTCTGATCCCCGGCGGTCCTGACGGCGACCCCCCGACGTCAGGGCTGCCGGTTCGCGGGAGCCGGTTTGCGGGATCTTTGCGCGGGTTCGGAATGCGTCCCTCCGGTACGTTCGTTGACGCAGGACATGACTTCTCTGCGCAAGCTCGGCTCCAGTGACCTCGAGGTCTTCCCCCTCGCCCTCGGCGGCAACGTCTTCGGCTGGACCGCCGACCAGGACACCTCCTTCGCCGTCCTCGACGCCTACACGGCCGCAGGCGGCAACTTCCTCGACACCGCCGACTCGTACTCCGCGTGGGTCGAGGGCAACAGCGGCGGTGAGTCCGAGACCCTCATCGGCAAGTGGCTCGCGGCGCGCGGCAACCGTGCCGACGTCGTCCTCGCCACCAAGGTCAGCCAGCACCCCGACTACCCGGGACTGAGCGCCGCGAACATCAGGGCCGCCGCCGACGCCTCGCTGCGCCGCCTGGGCACCGACCACATCGACCTCTACTACACCCACTTCGACCAGCCCGAGGTGCCGGTGGAGGAGATCATCGGCGCCCTCGACGAGCTGGTGAGGGCGGGCAAGGTCCGGCACATCGCCGCCTCCAACATCTCCGCCGAGCGGCTCGCGGCGTCCCTGGAGTTCTCCGACCGAGAGGGGCTCGCCCGGTACGTGGCCCTCCAGCCCCACTACAACCTGGTCTCGCGCGAGACGTACGAGGGCGAGCTGCGCGACCTCGTCGAGCAGGCCGGTCTCGCCGCCGTGCCGTACTACGCCCTCGCCTCCGGGTTCCTCACCGGCAAGTACCGGCCCGGCGCCACCGTCGACAGTCCGCGGGCGGGCGGCGCGGCGCAGCACCTGGAGTCCGAGCGCGGGCAGCGGGTCCTCGCCGCCCTGGACGAGGTCGCCGAGGCCCAGGACGCTCCGGTCGCCACGGTCGCCCTGGCCTGGCTGGCGGCGCAGCCGACGGTCGCCGCGCCGATCGCGTCCGCGCGGACGGTGGCGCAGCTGCCGGCCCTGCTGGGGGTGGCGGAGCTGACCCTGACGGAGGCGGAGGTCACGCGGCTGACGCAGGCTTCGGCCGCCTGAGGGGGGTCTCCGAGCGCGCTACTGCCGGTAGGGCTGGGGCGGGGAGTACGGGAGGTACGGGTGGGGCGCCCGGTACTGCATGGGGACCGGGATCGGTGTCGGGACCGGGACCGGGATCGGTGCGGGTGCCGTGGGGGCGTATCCGTACGGGCCGTATCCGGGGTGGGGGCCGTACGCCCAGTGTCCCGGCCAGGGGCGGGCGGGCGGTGGTGCCGTGGCGCGGGCCGCGTGCTCCAGGGCCGGGCGGGCCACCTCGCGACGGTGCCACAGGGCGTCCAGCAGCTCCCGCTCCCGTACGACGTAGTCGGCGCCCGCCCTGCCCCGGAGTGCGCGCCGGCGCAGGAAGGCCAGTGAGGTCGCGTACGCCTCGTACTGCGCCACCGCCCGTGCCGCCGGCTTACCGGCGTGCCGACGGGCGTACTGCCGGGCGATGCGGCGGGCGCGCATCGAGCCGAGCGCGAACGGTTCCGTCGGCGCCAGCCACCCGGCCGCGACGTACGCGGGCAGCTCGGCCCGCACGGTGGCCAGCTCGCGCTGCCGGGTCCAGATCACCAGCCAGGTCAGCAGACCGAAGGCGGGGAGCATGAACGCCGCGTACACGGCGAAGAAGCCGTACTCGCCGAACGCGGCCGAGCCGTTCCACAGCGCGTGCATGCCCATCGCGAGCAGCAGGCCGGACAGCGGGAGCAGGGCGCGGCGCAGGTGGTGGCGGTCGGCCAGGACCGCGGCGAAGCCGAAGCCGATGCCGGTGAGCACGGTGAACAGCGGGTGGGCGAACGGCGACATCACGATGCGTACGAAGAAGGTCGCCGCGGTGACCGAGGCGATGCCGCTGTCCCCGGTGAGCTGGTCGGTGCCGAAGGCGGTGCCCAGGTAGAGGATGTTCTCGGTGAAGGCGAAGCCGGTGGCGGTGACCCCGGCGACGACCACGCCGTCGACGATGCCGGTGAAGTCCCGCCTGCGGAAGAGGAAGACCAGCAGGACGGCGGCGGCCTTGGCGGACTCCTCGACGACCGGGGCTATGACCGTGGCGCCCAGGGTGTCCGCGCCGGCCGGGTCGGCGGTGGCCGTCGCTATCCATCTCGTCGCGAAGCTGTTGGCGACGATCGCTATCAGCGCCGCAGCGCAGGCACCCCAGGCGAAGCAGAACAGCAGGTTCCGCCAGGGGCCGGGGTCCACGCGGTCCAGCCAGCGGAAGGCGGCGACGAGCAGCGGCACGGGCAGCACCGCCAGCCCGAGCCCCACCAGGAACCCCTGTGTGCCGGTCTGTTCGCGCACCAGGGCCAGGATCACCAGTCCGGAGAGCGCGAGCAGGGTGATCAGCGCGCCGTAGCGCACCCAGGGGCGCTGCCACCAGTGCGGATGCGTATGCGGATACGTCGGCGGACGCGTCGGACACGGAGGACTGGTGGTCACGGCATGGACCCTAATGCGGTACGCGGCGGAAGAGCAGGTCGTTCACCACATGTCCCTTGTCCAGTCCCTGGCCCTCGAAACGGGTCAGCGGCCGGTGGGCGGGGCGCGGCGCGAAACCGCCGCCCCGCACGGTGTTCTCGAAGTCGGGGTGCGCGGTGAGCACCTCGAGCATCTGCTCCGCGTACGGCTCCCAGTCGGTGGCGCAGTGCACGACGGCGCCCGGCGCGAGCCGGGCCGCGGCCAGGGTCAGGAACTCCGGCTGGATCAGGCGGCGCTTGTGGTGCCGCTTCTTGGGCCAGGGGTCGGGGAAGTACACACGCAGACCGGCGAGGGAGTCGGGGGCGAGCATCTCGCGCAGGAGGATGATCGCGTCGCCGTTGCCCACCCGGACGTTGGACAGGCCGTTCCTGTCCGCGAGACCCAGCAGGTTGCCCTGGCCCGGGGTGTGGACGTCCACGGCGAGGATGTTGGTGTCCGGGTCGGCGGCGGCCATCTGTGCGGTGGCCTCGCCCATGCCGAAGCCGATCTCCAGGACGACGGGCGCGGTGTTCCCGAACAGCTCGGTGAGGTCGATGACCCGCTGTCCGTCGATGTCCAGGCCCCACTTGGGCCACAGCCGCTGCAGCGCGTCCGCCTGCCCGGCGGTCACCCGGCTCCGCCGGGGCTGGAAGCTCCGGATCCGCCGCTCGAAGTGCGACCCGGCCGGGTCGGCCCTGGGCCCGTCGGGGAAGCGGGGCTCGCCCTTGGCACGGGTGTGCCGGAGGGAGGCGCCGGCAGGGGAGACCTCGGCGTCGGAGGCATCGGTGTGGGAGGCACCGGCATGGGGGGCGGCTGGCTGGGGGGCGTCGGAGGCGCTGCGGAAATCAGACACAGTGCCCCCAATTTTACGGCCGGGCGAGCATGGCCAGGGCCCTGCGCCCGACCTCCCGGCCGATCGGGAGCGCCGCCGTCGCCGCGGGCGAGGGCGCGTTCAGGACGTGCACGGCGTGGGCGCCCTCGCGGATCAGGAAGTCGTCCACCAGCGTCCCGTCCGCGAGCACCGCCTGGGCCCGCACCCCCGCGGCCGCGGGCACCAGGTCTCCCTCCGTCACGCCGGGCAGCAGCCTGTGCACGGCCGTGGTGAACGCTGCCTTGGACAGCGACCGCCGCAGCTCGCCCGCCCCGTACCTCCAGTGCTGCCGGGCGATCCGCCACGAGCCCGGCCAGGCGAGCGTCGCCCCCAGCTCGCGGGGCCGCACCACACCCCAGCCGTAGCCCTCCCGGGCGAGCGCCGGGACCGCGTTCGGGCCGATGTGGACGCCGCCGTCGATGCCGCGGGTCAGATGCACCCCGAGGAACGGGAACGCCGGGTCCGGCACGGGATAGACCAGCCCCCGCACCAGTTCCGGCCGCGCCAGCTCGTAGTACTCGCCGCGGAAGGGGATGATCCGCATGCCGGGGTCGTCGCCGGTCGCCCGGGCGATCTCGTCGCAGTGCAGCCCCGCGCAGTTGACCAGGACGCGGGCGCGCAGGACGTCCCCGGCACGGGTGCGCACGGCGACCCCGAGGCCCGGGCGCCGGTCGATGCGCAGCACCTGCGCGCCGTAGCGGACCTCCGCCCCGGACGCCCGGGCCAGCTGCCGGGCCACCGCGACGTAGTCGCAGATGCCGGTCGTGCCGACGTGAATGGCGGCCAGGCCGCGGACCTCCGGCTCGTACTCCGCGATCTGGGCGGCGCCCAGCTCCCGTACCGGAATGCCGTTCTCCCTGCCGCGCTGGACGAGGGCGTGCAGGCGGGGCAGCTCGGCCCGGTCGGTGGCGACGATCAGCTTGCCGGTGACCGCGTGGTCGATGCCGTACTCGGCGCAGAACTTGACCATCTCGGCGGCGCCCCGCACCGCGTACCGGGCCTTCAGGGAGCCCGGGCGGTAGTAGATGCCGCTGTGGATGACGCCGCTGTTGCGGCCCGTCTGGTGCCGGGCCGGGCCCGGTTCCTTCTCCAGCACCGTGACCCGGGTGCCGGGCGCGGCGCGGGTGATCGCGTACGCCGTGGACAGACCGACGATTCCGCCGCCGATCACCAGCACGTCGCAGTCGTATGCGATCTCGGCCCGCACCCGTTCCATCTCCGGCCCACCTCCCGGCTTCGATAGTGCACTGTGCCACTGACAATGCCTTCAAACCCGGGATGCGGCGGGCTTCGGGCCGCCGCCGACCGTGGGCGGCGTCAGGGCGGCGTCAGGCCGACGTCATCAGGAGCGGCCGGGCGCGCTCGCGCAGCTCGACCACGCGCGGCTCGTCGCCGTACGGCTCCAGGCGGTGCAGGAGGTCCCTGACGTACTCGGTGGTGCGGGCGGAGGAGATGCGGCCGGCCACCTCGACCGCCCGGACCCCCTGCTCGCAGGCCGCGTCCAGGTTGCCCGACTCCAGCTCGGCCACCGCCGAGACGACGAGACGCAGTCCGTGCGAGCGTACGAACTCCTCCGTCGGCTTCGACAGGGCCTGCTCGGTGAAGCGGCGGACCTGGCGTGGTGCCTTGAGGTCGCGGTAGCACTCGGCCGCGTCGGCGGCGAACCGGTCGTAGGAGTAGAAACCCAGCCACGTCGGGTCGCTGTCGCCGGGGCGGGAGCGCTCCAGCCAGCTCTCGGCCGCCTTCAGGGCGGCGCCGGCCGCCGGTGCGTCGCTCGCGCGCGCGTGTGCGCGTGCCTCGACCAGGCGGAAGAAGCTCATGGTGCGGGCCGTGGCCAGGCCCCGGTTGCGTTCGAGGGCGGCCTGGGCGAGGTCCACGCCCTCGTCGCCGAAGCCCCGGTAGGTCGCCTGGAGCGACATGGACGCGAGCACGTAGCCGCCCAGGGGGACGTCGGCCGCCGCGCGGGCCAGGCGCAGGGCCTGGATGTAGTACCGCTGGGCCGCCTCCTGCTGGCCGGTGTCGAAGGCCATCCAGCCCGCCAGGCGGGTCAGCTCGGCCGAGGCGCCGAACAGGGCGCGGCCGACCTCGTCGGAGTAGGAGCCGAGGAGCAGCGGGGCCGCCTCGACCCGTAAGCACTCGGGGACCATCGACGAACGCCAGTTGCCGCCGCCGTACTTGGAGTCCCAGCGGCGGGCGTCCTCGGCGGCTTCGCGCAGCTTCTGCACGTCGCTGTGGCCGACTTTCAGCGGTGCGCCGGAGCCCTCGGCCGGGCTCGCCTCGCGCGCCACCGAGCTGTCGGCCGGGGTTATCAGCCAGCGCGATGCGGGCGTTGCGTATGCGCTCACTGCGAACGATCCGGCGAGCGACTGCCAGATGCCGCCGGAGCCGGCCCGGCGGCCGGCGAGGTCGAGACGGTACAGCTCGGTGGCGGACCTGACCGCCTGGCCGACGTCCCGCGGGAAGGCGAGGCCCACTTCGGGGGCGGGGTCCGCGTCCGCCAGGCCGATCTCGTGGAGCGGCACCGGACGGCCGAGCTTCTGGCCGATGGCGGCGGCGATGAGGTGCGGCGCCGCACCCTGCGGCACCATGCCCTTCGACACCCAGCGCGCCACCGACGTCTTGTCGTAGCGAAGCGTCAACCCGCGTTGGGCGCCGAGGTCGTTGACGCGCCGCGCGAGTCCTGCGTTGCTGATTCCCGCGAGGGCGAGAACGGTGCCGAGCTTTTCGTTCGGCCCGCGTTGCTCCCTGGACATGCGCCACCCCTCGACACAGACGGCTGCCGCGCTGGCATAACCACGCGGCATTCGTAAACCCAGCGTAGTTCGCCGCATCCCATGCGTTAAGAGGCATTGTTCCGGATGGCGGGATTGTGGTCCGTACTGAAGTGCGGGGTATGTACGGTGCGTCGCGGCGTGCTCCCGCTGTGTGGCCGTGCGCCCGTCCGTGCGCTCTACTCCGGCCATCCGGGGAGCGGTTCCATGGATGGTGCGTGGGTCGGCCCGCTGTACTGGATCCGGTGGGCTGGGGGACGCCGCCGCCTACATCCCCGCGGGCGGCGGACCGGTCCGGGAGGCCTGCCTCGCCTCCCGGACCGCGCGCCGCCGGGCGGTGCGCAGAGCCCGCACGGAGCGTGTTCGGACGCACCCGCGTAACGCCGACGTGGTGTCGATTTGGCTGAAAATCAACCCCGGCGTTGTCGGCGTACTACCGCTCTCACCATGGGAGTTCATGGGTGTTGAGGGCGCGTTGAGTGGTCAACCGGCGCGTTGCGGGGGCGCATTCGCGTCGTCTTCACGCCCTCGAACAGGGGGTCGGCGTTCTCGCGTGAGTCTCCGCGGGGGCGGGGCGGGGGCGCATTCAAGGGAGCACATGCGGCTCCGCCGATGCTCTGCGGCGCGCCCTTCATGGCAGCATGGGGAACCAGTTCGTACGGTGCACTGGTTGTCCCCAGCCTGTGGAGGCGTCGATGCGGTGGTTGGTGGGGTGGAGCAGTGCCGCCGTCGCGCCGGTCGCCGGAGCGGTCGGCTCCGCGGGGGCCACCGGATACGACGGTGAGACCGTGCAGCCCGTGGGCTCCCAGCTGTTGTGGGGCGACCCCGACCCCCTGTGGGCGGTCGGCGACTGGCGCCCCGACGAGGTGCGCGTCGTCACCGCCGACCCGCAGACCCGGATCGCCGTCCTCGGCATCTGCGGCGCCACCGACGAGCAGTTGCGCGTCGGGCTGTTCGCCGCGCGCGGCGGGGCACTTCGGCATCTGACCGCGTGGCCCGGCAGCTACACGGCCGTCGTCCAGGTGGGGCGCCGGATCACCGTCTGCGGCGATCTCGCGGGTGCGCGACCCGTGTTCCACACCCCCTGGGACGGCGGCACGGCGTACGCGACCGCCGCGCTGCCCCTGGCCGACCTCGTCGAGGCCAACCTCGACTTCGGACACCTCGCCGCGCTGCTCGCCGCCCCCGACGTGCCGGCCGCGCTGGACGACTCCACCCCGTACGACGGCGTGAAACGCATTCCGCCGGGGCATGCGCTGATCCTGCGCGCCGGGGCGCGCGAGATCGCCGGGTACGAGCCGGTGGCCTCGCTCGCCGTGGCGGCGCCCCCGGCCGACCCCGACCGGGCGGTGGACGGGGTGCGGGACGCGCTGGTGGAGGCGGTGCGGACGCGACTGGCCGCGCCGCGGCACGTTCCCGGGGACGGCATCGATCCCGGGCCGGTGCCGGGCATGGGGCCCGCGGAACGGCGCGCGGCGCGTGGGATGCCGGTGCCGGGGATCGGGGCCGACCTGTCCGGCGGGCCGGCCTCGGGGACGCTCGCGCTGCTGGCCGCCGGGCTGCCGGGGATGCCGGGCACCGTGCTCGGGCACGGCACGGGCGCGGGGGAGCGGCTGCTGGCCGTCACCTTCAACGACCTGGCCGTCGGCGGGCAGGAGGCCGAGCTGGAGCGGGCCGGGGCCCTCGCGGCCAACCCGCGGCTGCATCACGTGGTGGTCGCCGGGGAGGAGGACGTACTGCCCTACGCCGCGCTGGACGGGCCACTGACGGATGAACCGGGCCCCTCCCTGATCGCGGCGGCGCGGCACCGGGCGCGGCTGGCCGCGGGCAGCGCGGACCACTTCGCCGGGTACGGCGCGCGGCAGGTGCTGGACGCGCACCCGGCGCGGCTGGCAGACCTGCTGATGGACCGCAAGCGGCGCCATCTCGTGCGGCCGGTCGCCGCGCTCGCCAAGGCCGACGGGTCGGTGCTGGTTCCCGCGCGCGTGTACGCCGCGGCGCGGCGGCTGGCCCGGACACCGTACCGGTCGGGTCTCGAGGTGCTTGCCGAGCGGCTGCTGCGGCGGCGCTTCGACACGCCTGGTGAGGGGGCCATGGAGGCGTCGCTCGCGGTGCTGTCCTGGGCCGGGCCGGGGCCTGCGGCGCGGTGGCTGACCGGAGAGGCGCTGGCTGAAGTATCGGTTCGCCTGCAGACGTCGTCCCAGCGGTCGGGGGTCGGGCCGGGGCAACGGCCCGGTGACTTCCGTGCGCGGGCGGCGCTGGCCCGGCAGGCGGCGGACGTGCGGGTGCTGGAGCAGGCCGCGGAGATCCGCTTCCAGCGGTTGCACACGCCGTTCCTCGACAACCAGGTCGTCCGCGCGTGCCGTGCGCTGCCGGAGGCGCTGCGGGTGAAGCCGGGGGCGCGGGCGGCGATCCTGCGGACGGTGCTGGAAGGGGCGGGGGTGAGCGAGCTGCCGAGCGGCTGGGGGGCGCCGACGCAGGCGGTGGCGGCGTCCGCGGCGCGGGTGGGGCTGCGGTTTGCCGCGGACTCCCTGCTGGGGCTGTTCGACACGCCGTTGCTGGCGCAGGCGGGGCTGGTCGAGGCGCGGATCGTGCGGAAGGCGGTGCGGGGGGCTGCGGCGGGTGAGGTGCTGCCGCTGGACGGGCTGGCCGACCTGGTCTCTCTGGAGCTGTGGCTGCGTCGGCTTCTTGCCCGGCGTGGCACCTGCTGGACGGGGACGCCTGGGCGGCAGCGGGCGGTGCCGGCGGGGATTGCGCCGCAGCGGGGGGCGTTGGGTGGGGCGGGGGCGGGGACTGCTGTGCGGGTGCCTCCGGCGGTTGAGCGGGGGTGACGTGCCTGCGGCGGCCTGTGTCGCTTCGGTGGGGGTGCGCGTTGTGCGGTCGGTTCGGTTGTGGGTCGGGGCCGCGCCGGGGGGTGTCCGTCCTCGGAACGGCGCGGAATCGGTCGGTCACAGAAGTGCTCTCCGTTGACGCGCCAACCGCTGCGGGCGGACACCCCCCGACACGGCCCCTTCTCGCCGTACGCGACTGCCGGCCGTGCCCCTACGCGCAGGTGAAGCGTGACTCCGCCCAGTCGGCCAGTGCCAGGGTGTCGACCGGGCTGTGCGGTTCGACCACCAGTCGTACGGTCTTGCGGCCCGCGATGTCCACGTGGACGGGTACGGCCGGGTCCCCGCCCTTGACCAGGCCCGAGCTCCAGAGCTGGACGCCGTCGGCGTGGACCGAGAAGTGGACCTTGCCCAGCTTCATCGTCAGGTCGTCCACGCCGACCAGCGCGTCGTAGGACGAGCAGGCGCGGTTGAGGTCGATGGTGACGGAGGAGTGGGCGTGCACCGTGACGCCGTGCGTGTGCCGTTCGTCGGCGATCGACAGGGACGATCGCTGCCAGACCCAACTGCTCTCCGCCAGCCGCATCTCGGGGCCCGTGCCGTCGCCGCTCATGTCGTACGCCAGCTGGTTCCACTGGTAGACCGTCGGAGCGGGGGGCGGTGGGGGTGGCGTCGGTTTCGAGGTCGGGGGCGGGGGTGGAGTTGGGGTGGGAGTGGGAGTGGGAGTGGGAGTGGGGGTGGGTGTCGGTGTTGGTTTTGGTGCGGGGGTGCTGGTGGGGGGTGGTGTGGGCTTCGGGGACGGTTTCGGGGCGGCCACCTGGGGGCGGGGTGGAGGTGGCGTGGGGGTGGGGGTAGGAGTGGCCGGGGTGGGGTGGGCCACCGGTGGGGGTGGGGCTGCCTTCGGAGGGGCCTCGGCGGGGGCGTCGTTGCCCGCCAGGGCGAGGGCCAGGGCCGCCGCGGCGGCCACCGCGACCACGCCGGCCGCGATGCCGGCCTTCACCGGCGCGCCCAGTCCCTCGGAGGCCGCCGCCCCGCCGCCACTCGCCGCCGCCGCGCCCGCGGTGCCTGCCGCGCCCGCGCCGGCGATGATCCCCGCCGCCTTGGCGTATCCGGCGGCACCGAACCATCCGATGACCGCGACCGGCACCACGGCGGGGATTCCGCTCGCGACCTCCGCGATCTGACCGGCGGCCAGCCGGCACCTGGCGCACTCCTCCAGGTGCCGGCGCAGCCCGCGTTCGGCCCGGGGCCGCAGCCTGCCGCGGGCGTACGTGCCGAGCCGGTCGGCGTAGCGGGCGCACTCCTCGTCGGCGGTGAGGGCCGTGCTGACGTGGGCCTGGAGATAGGCCTGCTTCAGGCCCTCGCGGGCGCGGCTGGCGAGCACCCGGGTGCCGTTGGCGTCCAGCCCGAAGAGCAGGGCCACCTTGCTCGGGGACTCGTCCTCGACCTCGGTGTGCCACAGCACGGCCTGCCACCGCTCCGGCAACGACCGGAAGGCCTGCATGGCCATCGACTGCTCGGCCTCGTGCATGGCCCGGACGTCGGCCCCGAGGTCCAGGGTGTCGTCCGGCGTCTCGGAGGCGTGCGCGGACTGCGTGGCGAACACCGCGAAGTCGTCGACCAGCTGTTCCCGCTTCGCCGACCGGGTCCAGCCGGCGGCGACCCGCCGGACCGCGGTGAGCAGGTAGGCGCGCACGGCGTGCTCCGGGCCCGAGCCGCCGCGCACCGCCTGGAGCATGCGGGCGAAGACCTCGGCGGTGAGGTCGTCCGCCGTGTGGGCGTCGCGGCAGCAGGTGCGCGCGTACCGGCGCACCGCGTCCGCGTGGCGCCGGTACAGGTCCTCGTAGGCCGTGTCGTCGCCCGCGCGCATCCGCTCGATCAGCTCCGCGTCGGACGGCGGCACTTCGCGCGGTGGCGGCAGGATGCTGTCCTCGTGCAGCTCGCGCTGTGCGGGGACGCCGAATTCCGCCGGTCCGTCGTCGTCACCGAGTGACTCGCCCCGCCCGTTGACGCTCATCCCGGAAAGCCCCCGCCACCCGCCCGACCTGACTCGAACACCAGGGCAGCGTGCCATATTGGCTTTTGGTCAGGACCCCCCGGTGCGGACCATCACTCGTCCGAGGGGACTTGCCCTGACGTCGCAATAACGCTCAGGTGTTCGGGGTAGGACGATGAGCTGCCGTTGTGGCTTCGGCCCGGCGGGTGGCGAGCGGGACGTGCGGAAGGTCCGGCACCGCCCGCCCGTCTGTCCCGGATCAGGCCGGCCGCGACCGCAGTCCCTCCAGCAGGATGTCCAGCAGCCGGGCCGAGGCCGCCGCCTGCTGCGCCGCGTCCGGCAGTGAGGGCGCCGCCGTGGCTATCACCAGCAGCACGTCCGACACCGACACGTCCGGACGCAGCTCACCCGCCGTACGCGCCCGCTCCACGAGCCGGCCCACGACCTCCAGCAGCGCCGCCGCCCCGGCGTCGTCCTCCACGGAGACGACGGGCGCGCCGGTCTCCGTGGAGACCAGCCGCAGCTCGCCCGAGGCCGGCTGTATCCGCTGCTGCGGCACCCGCGGCTCACCGGCCACGCCGCCGTCACCCTCGTCGGACACGCCGACCCGCAGCACCTGCGGCGGCAGCAGCCGGCCGGCGCCCGAGGCCACCGACGTCCGCAGGAAGCGCGACAGGGCCGACCACGGCTCGTCCTCCTGCCCGAGCGCCGCCCGGGCCTGATCGGTGAGCCGCGCCGTCTCCTCCTCGGCTATCCGGCGCACCAGGACGTCCTTGCTGGGAAAGCGCCGGTACACCGTGCCGACACCGACCCGGGCGCGCCGCGCCACGTCCTCCATCGGCGCGCCGTATCCCAGCTCGCCGAACACCTCGCGCGCCGCGCGCAGCACGTGCTCCAGATTGCGCTGGGCGTCCACGCGCAGCGGTGCGCTCCGTGCCGTTTCCCCGCGTCCACCGCCCGGCGCCGTGCTCACCGCACCGCCGGGCGTGACTGTGGAAGCGGACGACCAATGAGAGTCCTGAACATGCATAGACAATCCCCCGGTAATGACGTCTCCCCCCGGAGACTCTCCCCGCCATCGAAAGCCGGAGTGCGTGGAACGGGCCCGGTTCCGAGGTCCGCCCGTCGCGGACCCGATGGGCACATCCCCTGCACACCGTGGGAAGAACATAGTTGAGCGGGGGTCAATTCAGAAGGGGGACGTTCCGCACGGAGCGCCCCTCGATCGGAGTACGGATCACCTACGTCCCGAATGTGGCGCCTTCCGGCTCCGCCCCCACCCCTGCTGACCTGCGCGGCAGCGGAGGATTGCGGCGGTACGGCGGACCCGGCGCCGCCGCGATCTCCGGTCACACAAATTGCCGAGCCTGTGGACAAACGCAAGCGTCGGGTGCGTCATGGGATGGTGAAGGAACGTGCGCGCATTCTCGTTGTCGGCGGCGGCTACGTCGGGATGTACACGGCCCTGCGTCTGCAGCGGAACCTGAGAGGCGAACTGAAGCGGGGCGAGGCCGAGATCACGGTCGTCACCCCCGACCCCTACATGACGTACCAGCCGTTCCTCCCCGAGGCGGCGGCCGGCTCCATCTCCCCGCGCCACGTCGTCGTGCCGCTGCGCCGCGTCCTCGACCAGTGCCACGTCGTCATCGGCGAGGCACAGTCCGTCGACCACGCGACGCGCACCGCCACCATCACCACCCTCGCCACCGAGGAGGAGGGCACGGGCGCCCGCCGGCTGACCTACGACGAACTCGTCCTGGCACCCGGCTCGGTCTCCCGCACCCTGCCCGTCCCCGGCCTCGCCGACCACGGCGTCGGCTTCAAGACCGTCGAGGAGGCCATCGGCCTGCGCAACCACGTCCTGGAGCAGATGGACATCGCCTCCTCCACCCGCGACCCCGCCCTCCGCGACGCCGCCCTCACCTTCGTCTTCGTCGGCGGCGGCTACGCGGGCGTGGAGGCGCTCGGCGAGCTGGAGGACATGGCCCGCTACGCCGCGCGGTACTACCACAACGTCACGCCGGACGACATGAAGTGGATCCTCGTCGAGGCCTCGGGGCGCATCCTGCCCGAGGTCGGCGA
Source organism: Streptomyces sp. NPDC053750 (assembly GCF_044544295.1). Lineage (NCBI taxonomy): Bacteria > Bacillati > Actinomycetota > Actinomycetes > Kitasatosporales > Streptomycetaceae > Streptomyces > Streptomyces sp. NPDC053750. Next base: position 659,928 of record NZ_JBITXB010000004.1, read on the forward strand.
GGAGCTCGGCCGCTACACGGTCACCGAACTGCGCCGCCGCAACATCGACGTACGCCTGGACACCCGCCTCGAGTCCTGCACGGACCGCGTCGCCGTCCTCAGCGACGGCGCCCGCTTCCCCACCCGTACGGTCGTCTGGACGGCCGGCGTCAAACCCCACCCGGTCCTCGCCGCCAGCGACCTGCCCCTCGACGACCGAGGCCGGCTGACCTGCACCCCCCAGCTCTCCGTCGACGGCGCCACGCACGCGTGGGCCGCGGGAGACGCCGCAGCCGTCCCCGACGTCACCGCCCCGGAACCCGGCCGGCCGTGCGCCCCCAACGCCCAGCACGCCGTCCGCCAGGCCAGGATCCTCGGCGACAACATCGCGCACACCCTGCGCGGGGAGCCCCTGGAGACGTACGCGTACAAGTACGCCGGTTCCGTCGCCTCCCTCGGCTTCCACCAAGGCGTCGCACACGTCTACGGGCGCAAGCTGAAGGGCTATCCCGCGTGGTTCATGCACCGCGCCTACCACCTCAGCCGCGTCCCCACCGTCAACCGCAAGGCGCGCGTCCTGGCCGAATGGGCCCTCGCCGGACTCTTCAAACGGGAGGTCGTCTCCCTGGGTTCACTCGAACATCCGCGAGCGGAGTTCGAACTCGCGGCCGGTGGAAAGCCTTCTCCAGAACCCCCGCGCAACCCGAAGGGGTCGTCCTGACCGGACCCAGGAACTCCCGGGGCCGGTCCGGCGTCTGACGGATGTCGGCCCGGTCGGCACCCTGCCAGACTGGTCCACCACCGCGGGCGCGCCGCCGCTCGCCCCCGCGCGGCCCCCGGGCCCCGGCCGGTCACCGGCCCGTCCCGGTCCCCGGCCGCCGACAACTACACGAGGCAAGGATTCGTGAACTTCACGCGCTGGAGCGCCCGACTCCCCGGAACGCAGCGCCGCGCCGCAGCGCGGACCGACCCGACTCTCTCCCCGGACCGCCGGGGAGACGGCTCCGTACCCGCCGCCCGCGCCGAACAGCTGACCGACGAGGCCCCGCCCGTACCCGCCGTCGACGACCTGCCCGTGCGCGACGTCCTCGACCGCGTCCCGGCCCTCGTCGCCCTCGTCCACGGCCCCGACCACCGCCTCGCCTACGTCAACGACGCCTATGTCGCCGCCTTCGGCATGCGCGATCTGGGCGAGCGGGCCCGAGAGGCACTCCCCGAACTCGACGAACCGGGCCTCTTCCCCCTGCTGGACCAGGTCCAGCGCAGCGGCAGACCCCGCACCCTCAAGTCCCGCAAGGCCCCCGACGGCCGCTCCTACACCTTCACCTGCACCCCGGTCACCGAGGGCGGCGACGGTGACGGCCGCGGTGTCCTGGTCTTCGCCACCGACGTCACCGACCACGCCGAGGCCGCGGGCCGCCTGCGCGCGAGTGAACGCCGGCAGCGTGAGACAGCAGTGACCCTGCAGCGCTCCCTGCTCCCCCAGGAGCTCGAGGAGCCCGACGACCTGCGCGTCGCCGCCACCTACCACCCCGGCGGCACCGAGGCCGCGGTCGGCGGCGACTGGTACGACGTGATCACCCTCGGCGGCGGCCGCACCGCCCTGGTCATCGGCGACGTCATGGGCAGAGGCGTCCGCGCGGCAGCGGTCATGGGCCAGCTCCGTACGGCGGTCCGGGCGTACGCCCGCCTCGACCTCCCGCCGCACGAGGTCCTCCAGCTCCTCGACGGCCTCGCCACCGAGATCGACGCCAACCAGATCGCCACCTGCGTCTACGCCATCCACGACCCCAACGAGGGGCGACTGGTGTACGCCTCCGCAGGGCACCTGCCCATCCTGGTCCGCGACGAGAACGGCATCGTCCAGCGTGCCGACGAACCCACCGGCCCCCCGCTCGGCACGGGCGGCTGGATGCACACGTCCGGCTCGATCGCCCTGAACCCCGGCTCCACCGCCGTCCTCTACACCGACGGCCTGGTGGAGCGGCGGAACGAGGACCTGGACGAGGGCATCACCGCCCTGGAGCACGCCCTGTCCGGTGCCACCGGCAGCCCCCAGGTGGTCTGCGACCGCCTGGTCCGCTCGGCGGGCGTCACCCCCGACCACGACGACGACGTCGCCGTCCTGGTCCTCCAGCACCCCGCCCGCAAGGGCGCGCAGGCCGAGCTCTTCCGCAACGCCGCCCTGGAACTGCTCGGCGGCGTGGAGGCGGCCCCACGCGCGCGTGCCTTCGCCTCCGGCGTGCTGACCAGCTGGCGCTTCCCCGCCGACCTGCACGACCTGGGCGTCCTGGCCACCAGCGAACTGGTCGCCAACTCCCTCCAGCACGGCACACCCCCCATGCGCCTGCGCCTGCGCCGCACCGACCGCCGCCTGATCATCGAGGTCACGGACGGCGACGACCACCTGCCCAGACGCCGCCGCGCGGAGCCCGCCGACGAGTCCGGCCGGGGCATCGCCATCGTCGCGACGATCGCCTCCAACTGGGGGTCCAGACGCACGCCCGGGGGCGGCAAGGCGGTCTGGTGCGAGTTCCTCCTGCCGAAGCCCTGAGAGGTGAGGTGTGAGGTGCGGCGCGTGGGGCGTGTGACGTGAGCCGTGACGGGCCCGAACCCGTCACGGCCTCGCTCACGCTTCCGCGGCCGCCACCGTGTCGGCCGGCGCCCCGCCCTGCGTGACCACTCGGCTCCGGGCGAGCGACGGCTGGTTCTGTACGTCCGTGAGCTGCCGCCCCATCCGCACCGCCAGCACCGTGATGCCCAGCGAGAACAGCGTGAAGACCACGATGTACGGCGCGTGCAGCGAGGCCCCGAGCGGCCCGCCCACCGCCGGCCCGATCGCCAGCGCGAGCTGCTTCACCAGGGCGAAGGCGGAGTTGTACTGTCCGGCGAGCCCGGTCGGCGCCAGGTCCGCCACCAGCGGTGCCAGCGTCGGCGACAGCATGGCCTCACCCAGCCCGAACAGCGCGTACGTCGAGATGAACGCGGCCGTCGCCATCGTCTGGCTGCCGTGCCCCAGTCCCGCGTATCCGGCCACCGCCCACGCCACGGCCCAGATCAGACCCACGGCCGCGATCACGCGCGACCGCTTCCGCCGCTCCACGAACTTCAGCACCGCGAACTGCGCGACCACGATCATCAGCGTGTTCGCGGCCAGCGCCGTACCCAGAGCCGACGTCGAGATCCCGGCCGCCTCGACGCCGTACGCGCTCAGCCCCGACTCGAACTGCCCGTAGCAGGCGAAGAAGAGCACGAAGCCCAGCACGCACAGCTGCACCATGGCGCGGTTGCCCAGCAGCTGCTTCCAGCTGCCCCCGCCGGACTGCCCCGGGGCTCCTTCCACACGGGGCGCGCGCGGCGCGCGCACGGTCGCCATCACCGCGACCAGCAGCAGGAACATCGCCGCCTCGATCGCGAACAGCAGCGTGAAGGAGGAGGCGCTCGTGGTGTCGACCAGGTGGCCGCCGATGAGCCCACCGACGCCGAGACCCAGGTTCTGCAGGAAGAACTGCATCGCGAAGGCCCGCGACCGCGTCTCGGACGAGGAGCAGTCCACGATCATCGTCGCGAGCGCCGGCTGCATCACGGCCTGCCCCGCACCCAGCGCGGCGGCGGACATCAGCACGGTGGCCGCCGAGGCCGACAGCCCCAGGCTCAGCGCGCCGAGCGCGGCGGTGACCAGGGCGACGAGCAGTACCGGCAGCGGGCCCCGCCGGACGATGGCCCGCCCGGCGAACGGCAGCACGATCAGCGCGGCGACGGCGAAGACGGCGAGCACGAGACCCGCCGTGACAGAACCGAGTCCCCGTACCTGCGCCACATAGACGTACAGGTAGGGGACGGTGAAGCCGAGCCCGAACGCGCTGAGTGCGTTGCCCACATGGATCCGGCGCATCGCTGCGCCCATTGCCCTGGTCACGTTCACCCTCTCTTGGGTCGATGCTCCAGCCGTTAAAGCTGAAGACTTAGAAGCTAAAGTTCGAAGATAAAGAGTACACAGCGAAGGACTTCAAGGCAAAGAGGCCGCGTGCCATACTGCGGCCATGGGCGACACCTCCGGCGCCGGCGAGCCGACACTCGAAGAACAGATCGCCGCCTACCAGCGCGAGTTCCAGGACCTCGACCCGCAGGTCGAGAAGATCGTTTCGGCACTCTCCCGCCTCAACCGCCGTATGAACGTCGCGTACGGCCGTCAGACCGCCGAGCTCGGCATCAGCAACACCGACTGGGAGGTGCTGAAGGCGCTGGTCCTGTCCGGAGCCCCGTACCGCCTGGGCCCCGGTGACCTCGCCAAGCGCCTCGGTCTGACGCCGGCCGCGATGACCCACCGCATCGACCGCATGGTGGCGGAGGGACTGGTGACCCGGGACCGGGACGAGTCCAACCGGGTCCGCGTCATCGTCGAGCTGACGGCCGAAGGGCGCGAGAAGTGGCTCGAGGCCATGCGCCTGGCCACGGTCTTCGAAGAGGACCTGCTCCAGGACCTCTCCGCCGACGACCGGACGGCGCTCGGCGACGTACTCACCCGCCTCCTGCGCAGGGTGGAGCACGCCCAGCCGGACGCCGGCGGTCGGCTCAGCGACCTCGATTAAAGATCTTGACAGGACTTCTTGACAGGCCCCCACGGGATCCGTAAAGTTCTTCGGGTTGCCACGGAGCCGTAACGGTTCTGCGGCATCACCTCCCGCCGCAGCAGCGGCACCAAACCATCAGCACGACTCCCCATGGGAATGGCTTCGGCGTGTCCGAATTCAATTCCGAAGGGGGTTCATCGGCTCGATCGACTCCGATTAGGAATCGCCGAGAGAGTCCGCTAAGGTTTGAAACGTCGGAACGGCCCAACAGCCGGGAAGGCAACCCCCTCTGACGGGGAATCAGGGCCCGAAAGGATCTGATAGAGTCGGAACCGCCGGAAAGGGAA